>NZ_JAMZNK010000060.1 GCF_027980145.1 Flavobacterium azizsancarii
AAAGGATATAAGATCCCCAAAATTTCATTTTGTAATCAATTACAAAATGAAATCATTCAACAAATAGTAATACATTGTGGTGGGGATCCTGCTAAAATAGAGACATTCAATACATAAAATAAAGTTCCTTACACTCTTGGTTCAAAACTTTGACAAAGGTTTTCATGATTAAAAGAAAACCAAAACAAGAAAAAATCTGCATTCATCCGCGCTTTCACGAAGTGAATCCGCGTCATCCGCGTGCCATTGACTTCAACTTCGCTCCAATCTAACAAAGAAAATCAAAACAAGAAAAAATCTGCATTCATCAGCGCTTTCACGGAGTGAATCCGCGTCATCTGCGTGCCATTTTACCATCATTCCATTCAAATTGGAAAGTCTTTAATATTATCGTAATTTTGAACCTTTAAAAATAATAAGATTCAATTTTGACACCAATAATTACTGATACACATACCCATTTATATTCTGAAGAGTTTGATCAGGATCGCGACGAGATGATGCAAAGAGCAATAGATGCCGGAGTAACACGCTTTTTTATTCCTGCTATCGATGCCGCTGCGACACAATCAATGTACGATCTGGAACAAAATTATCCCGATTACGTATTCCTGATGATGGGTTTGCATCCCACTTATGTCAAAGATAATTATGAAGAAGAATTGAAACATGTTGAAACAGAACTGGCAAAAAGAAAATTTTATGCCGTTGGTGAAATAGGAATCGATTTGTATTGGGATAAAACACATCTTAAAGAACAGCAAATTGCTTTTAAGAGACAGATACAATTAGCCAAACAATATAAGTTACCCATCGTAATTCATTGTCGTGAAGCTTTTGATGAGATATTTGAAGTACTGGAAGAAGAAAAGTCAGCTGATTTGTTCGGAATTTTTCATTGTTTTTCCGGAACCTACGAACAGGCACTTCAGGCGATTTCTTACAATATGAAGTTAGGAATTGGAGGTGTAGTAACCTTTAAAAACGGAAAAATCGATCAGTTTTTAAATCAGATTGCGCTTGAACATATCGTATTAGAGACCGATTCACCTTATTTAGCGCCAATTCCGTATCGCGGAAAACGTAATGAAAGCAGTTATTTGGTAAATGTTATTAGCAAATTGGCAGATATATATGACGTTTCTGAAGAGGAAATTGCACAACGAACAACACAAAATTCTATAAACGTTTTTGGGATTTAATTTATACCTTACAATAGTTTAATTTTTTTTTTGTTCTTTTGCCCACTTAAAACCTATATAAATAATGCAGAGATTTGATGCCATTCGACCGTTTTATGATTCTGAAATAAATGAAGCACTTCATGGTGTTGCCAATCATCCGATGATGAAAGCCATGATGAACTTTACTTTTCCGGAAGTAGAAGATGAGGTTTGGAAAGAACAATTGAAGAAAACACATTCTATACGTGATTTTCAATGCAACTTTATTTATAATACAATACAAAGGGTTTTAGAGAAAAGTTCTGAAGGACTTACAACTTCAGGATTTGAGAAACTGGAAAAAAATACGTCTTACTTGTTTATTTCTAATCACAGAGATATCCTATTAGATACAACATTATTAAACGTTTGCCTTTTCGAACATGGTTTAGTCATGACAGCATCTGCAATTGGGGATAATCTGGTAAAAAAAGCATTTTTGAATACATTGGCAAAACTAAATAGGAATTTTTTAGTTCTAAGAGGTCTGACGCCAAGAGAAATGCTGCAAAGCTCTAAATTGCTTGCTGAGTATATTGGACAATTATTGCTTCGCGAAAACCGTTCGGTTTGGATTGCACAAAGAGAAGGACGTACTAAAGACGGAAATGACGAAACCAATCCGGGTGTTCTAAAAATGATTGGAATGGGTTCTGATGAGCCTAATCTAATGGACTATTTTAAGAAACTAAAAATTGTTCCCGTTTCTATCTCCTACGAATACGATCCTACAGATGTGCTGAAAATGCCACAATTAATGGCAGAAGCAAATAACGAGGTTTATGTTAAAGAAAAAAATGAAGATTTCATGACCATCTTAAGTGGTATCATGGGAACTAAAAAAAGAATACACATTTCTGTTGGAGATGTTCTGGATACTGAAATTGATCAGATTGTTGCTGAAAACGACAATGCCAATAAACAGATTCAGGCTTTGGCACAAGTCATTGATGATTCGGTTTTAAAGAATTATCATTTATGGCCAACCAATTTTATTGCTTACGATATTTTGAACGGAACGGATAGATTTTCTCATTTATATAAAGAGAGCGAGAAATCTTTGTTTGAACGTCGTTTAGAAATGCGTATCGGGAATACGGATAATCCAGTAGCAAGACAAGGATTTCTGGCCATGTATGCAAATCCTGTAGTCAATAAATTAAAATACCAGGATGTCATCTAAAGCTAAAATATTATTGATTTATACTGGTGGAACCATTGGTATGAGCAAAGATTTTGAGACAGGCGCACTCAAAGCGTTCAACTTTGGTAAATTATTGCAAAAAATTCCTGAGATCAAACAATTAGATTGCGAGATTGAAACGTTTTCATTTGAAGACCCAATAGATTCATCAAATATGAATCCTGAAATGTGGACGAAAATTGCTGAAATCATCGAAGAAAAATATACTTCCTTTGATGGTTTTGTAGTACTTCACGGTTCAGATACAATGTCGTATTCAGCGTCGGCATTGAGTTTTATGCTGGAGAATTTAGCAAAACCAGTAGTGTTTACCGGTTCTCAATTGCCAATTGGTGATTTGCGTACAGATGCAAAAGAAAACCTGATTACAGCAATTCAGATTGCTTCTCTTCAGGAAAACGGAAAACCGGTCATCAACGAAGTTTGTTTGTATTTTGAATACAAATTATATCGAGGAAACCGAACTTCAAAAGTAAATGCAGAACACTTTAAAGCATTTACAGCGCCTAATTATCCTGAATTGGTAGAATCGGGTGTTCATCTTAAACTAAACTCCCATTTATTTCTTCCTGTAAAAACAGATGCTAAATTAATTGTGCATAAAAATTTAGACAATCATGTAGCAATCATAAAAATGTTTCCCGGAATGAGCGAAGTCGTTTTATCCTCGATTCTGGCGATAAAAGGCTTAAGAGGAATTGTTCTCGAAACATACGGTTCCGGAAATGCCCCAACCGAAGATTGGTTTTTGAATTTGATTCAGAAAGCGATTCAATCCGGTTTACATATCGTCAACGTAACGCAATGTTCAGCCGGAAGTGTAAATATGGGACAATACGAAACCAGTACAGCCTTAAAATCACTTGGCGTTATTTCAGGAAAAGACATTACTACAGAAGCCGCCATTACTAAACTTATGTATTTGTTGGGACATAATATCCCTCAAGCGGAATTTAAAACCATTTTTGAAACGGCATTACGTGGGGAGATTTCGTTGTAAATAGAAAAATTCCAATATTAAAAATTCCAAATTCCAAAACGTGAGAAATAAATCTCAAGATTAGAATTTGGAATTTTTTAGTAATTGGTGTTTCTTTTTTCGTTTTAAAGTTTTTCACCATATAAGTGATATAAGTTCATTTTAGATAGCGAAATCTTTGTCAAGTTTAAAACTTTGACAAAGATAGAAACACAAAATAACCACAATATTTGTCATTTCGATTTCTATGATAAAACCAAATCTTTTTTTTTAGGAGCTAATCCCGCTATCCGCTCCAATCTTTTGTTCCGAAGCCCGGAACAAAAGGATTTCCACTTCTATCGGGGCTAGGGCAATCATTTTCATAAGACTGTTTTCGTTTAATATTTCATTTCGACAAGATTTGATCACAATCTTGTCATTTCGACCAAAGGGAGAAATCACATAAGGAACTCTACAAAGATTGGCGATTTTGTTTGCGAAATTTCTAGTGTAATTTGCTTCGCCTGTTCGTTATCGCTCGGGTCTCCTCTGTCGAAATGATAAGATCATGAGTAGACAATTGGAATTTCCATTGCAAGTTCGTATACAATTGAAATTTAAACAAGACTTATAATTTCTTATATCACTTATATGGTTCTAAATGAGCCTTCCCTTGGAATTTGGAATTTTAAAATATTGGAATTTAAAATTTAATCCTTGTATTGAACTTCGCAAGTTTCAAATTCTTCCTCAATGCTATGTCTTTTATAATAAACATACACAATTACAGAAATTATACAAATGATTCCCTGGATAGCGACCGTATTTCTGGTTCCTATGATGTGTGAAACGTAGCCAATAATCAAACTTCCCACAGGAATCATCCCTTGATAAGCCATTAAATAATAACTAATACTTCTTGAACGCATATTCACAGTACTTTGCGTCTGAATGTAAATGTTGATTGATGAGGTTTGTGCCATCATACCCACACCGCTCAACGCCATGCAAATAAGCGCAACAGAAAGGCTATTAGAGTAAGCAAGTATAATAATGCTAAAACCTAATAATAAACTCGCAGCGATCATTATTTTGCCCATATTATCTGCTTTTTTAAGATTAGCAAGATAAATAGCAGATACAATAGACCCGATTCCGGCGGCACTTTCGAACCAACTAAAAGTCTGGGCGTTTCCGTTGAAGAGATCTTTGGCAAAAACAGGCATTAAAGTATTAAAAGAAATCACGAACAAACTACTGCACATTAACATTAGGAGCATTTTGGCCATTTCGGTTTCTTTTTTCACGTAATCTAATCCTTCGACGAAATCATCGAACATTTTCATTTTTTCGGTTGCTTTAATGTGTGGTGTGATTTTCATCATCAATAAAGAAATCAAAACAGGAATATAGCTCAGGAAGTTTCCAATAAAACAAATGTCTTCACCATAATTATGAAGAATGATTCCGGCCAAAGCAGGACCCGCAATTCGGGCAAAATTGTTTAGAGTTGAGTTTAATGCAACGGCATTTGGTAAATCTTCTTTATTGTCGACAATTTCAATCATCATCGTTTGTCTGCAGGTCATATCAAAGGAATTGATAATTCCCTGAATTAAACTTAAAGCCAATATAAAGTTGATGTTGTAAATTTTTAAGTAAATCATTAAAGCCAAAGCTCCAGCCTGAAGCATTGCCAAAGATTGCAATAAGATCATGGCTTTATGTCTGTCGTAACGCCCAATGATACTTCCGGCCAAAGGTGCCAGAAACAATGACGGAATCATACTTAAAAAAGTAGCTAATCCAAGTAAGAAAACTGAACCTGTAACGCTGTAAACCATCCAACTTACGGCTGTTTTCTGAAGCCAGGTTCCAATTACTGAAACTGATTGTCCGTAAAAGAATAACTTGAAGTTTTTTGATTTTAACGCTTTAAACATGATGCCTGATATTTTTTACAAAGTTCGGAATTAGTATTTCATTAGAAAAATTAATAATTTTACTGATAATGAGTATTAAAACTTATCGATATGGAGATTTATCAACTACAATATTTCATTAAAACTGCTGAAGTACTGCATTTTACAAAAGCAGCAGAGTTGTGTTTTGTAACGCAATCCGGCTTGTCGCAACAAATAAAAAAATTAGAAGAAGAACTCGGGATGCCTTTGTTTGTAAGGATTGGAAAAAAAGTTCAGCTTACCGAAGCTGGATCTGTTTTCCTGATTCACGCCAAACAAGTTATCGAAAATGTGCAAAGTGGTAAACAGGCTATTGATGATTTGAACCAAATGATTGGCGGAGAATTACGCATTGGTGTAACCTATATTTTTGGGCTTTTGGTTTTGCCGGTCGTGAATTTGTTTGCTAAAACCTATCCCAATTTAAAAATTGTTGTTGAATATGGCACCACTGAACCTTTAGAACTTAAATTATTAAATAATGAATTAGATTTGGTTTTGGTTATTTCCTCAAACGAAATCGAACTTCCTTTTCAAAAGGTGCCTTTGTTTCGGTCAAAATTAGTTTTGGCGGTTTCAAAAGAGCATCCATTGGCGGCTTTAGATAAAATTTCGTTTAAAAAAATAGAGGATCTTCCACTTATTTTACCCGTAAAAGGATTTAATTCCAGAGAGTTTCTGGATGAATTGTTCCTGAAAAACAACATGAAGCCAAAAGTTTCTATAGAATTAAACGCGGTACATGCCTTATTGCGATTGGTTGGCGACAGTGATTATTGGGCTACAATTGTAACAGAGAAAGCTTTACAAGGCTGGAGCAATATAAAAGCGATCAATATTACAGGAGTTGCAACTCAAAGAGATTCGTTCATGTTAACGATCGAAGGAGCGTATCAAAAAAAGGCTGTAAAACTATTTATGGAAGAATTTAGAAAAAGTATGTAATTCAGAATAAAAAATAAAAGTTGGCCACGAATTTCCCGAATTTCCACGAATTATAAGTTTTCTGTTTTTATTTGTGTATTAAAAATTCGTGAAATTCGTGACAAAAAATAAAATTTACCAATACAATCAAAAGTCTTCTAAACTAATGTTGATTTTGTTTTTCTAACTCAGTTTTTTTTAAGTTATTTGCAAACCTAATTAGAGAGGTGTCCGAGTGGTTGAAGGAGCTAGCCTGGAAAGCTAGTATATGGGTAACTGTATCGTGGGTTCGAATCCCATCCTCTCTGCAAATTTTGACTTAAATAATACCAAACCCCGAAATCTGTATTTCGGGGTTTTTTTATTAACTTTCTCAATTACTAAATCTGTTGTTTCTGTTGTAATGATCCAAACGTAAAAACTTATTTTTAAGATGGAAAAACAAGAATTTATTTTTTACAATACTGTTGATGGAAAATCTAATGTAGCTCTTCTTGCTAGAGATGGAGATGTCTGGATGAATCAAAATCAACTGGCGGAACTTTTTGACACCTCTAAGCAAAACATAAGTCTACATATTATAAATGTCTTAAAAGAGAAGGAATTAGATGAGGATTCAGTTGTAAAGGATTACTTGACAACTGCCTCTGATGGTAAAAAATATAATGTTGCATTTTATTCTTTGGCTATGATTTTAGCAATTGGTTTTAGAGTGCGAAGTAAAAGAGGAACCCAGTTTAGACAATGGGCAAACCAAAACCTGCAGGATTATATGATTAAGGGTTTTGTTATGGATGATGAACGTCTTAAAAACCCAAACGAAAGATCAGATTACTTTGATGAATTACTCGAACGAATTAGGGATATTCGGGCTTCTGAAAAAAGATTTTATCAAAAAGTTCGTGACTTATTTGCTTTAAGCAGTGACTACGATGCAACAGATAAAGCTACTCAAATGTTTTTTGCTGAGACACAAAATAAATTGCTCTATGCTATTACAGGACAAACTGCTGCTGAAATTATCGTTTCCCGTGCCAATGCCAATGCATCGAATATGGCACTTACTAGTTGGAAAGGAAGCATTGTACGCAAGCAGGATATTTATACAGCAAAAAATTATCTTACTTCTGATGAAATAGATACCTTAAATCGTTTTGTAGTAGTGTTTCTTGAAACTGCGGAATTGAGAGCAAAAAACAGAAAAGATATTGCAATGAATTTCTGGAAAACAAATGTTGACAGAATTATAGAGTTTAATGATAAAGAAGTTCTGACTCACAATGGAAAAATCACTCATCTGCAGATGGAAGAAAAAGTAGATTCTATTTATGAAGACTTCCATAAACAACGTAAACAGCTAGAAGCCAAAAAAGCAGACGAGGAGGATCTCGAAGAATTGAAAGAATTAGAAAATAGACTCAAAAACAAACGAAACTAATGACTACAATACAAACTGTACAGTCAGGATTACGATTTCATGAGTTTGAAGGAGATAGCCTGAAAAGCTAGTATATGGGTAACGCTATCGTGCGTTCGAATCCCATCCTTTATGCAAGTAATACTTATTATTGAGTATTTGTAAAATAAAACCCAATGCTACATCCAGATGTAGCATTGGGTTTTTTTATGGATTAATTTTTGAGAAAAATTTCTAAAGAGGTTTTAAAAAAGGCTTTTTACAAAAACATTAATTAGAGAACTTTTTAGTATTGACTTTCTTTTCTTTTACTTTTATAATAAATTCAGGTACGACTACTATTTCTCCTGCTTTTAGAGCTATGTCATAGCTTGTTGTTTCGCAAAATGTATTGGCAGGAAGCGATTTTTCATCAATCGTGATGACGTAATTACCAATTGGAAGAAATGATATGTACTTGCCATCGTCATCAGTATATATTTTTTTGACCAGTTGATTGTCTTTCATGATGTTAAAAGAGATGCCGGAAGCACGATGATCAAAAGTAACAGCTGTTGTAGTATTGTACGCAAAGGAAACTTTTCCTTGCATTTTTCCGCTTTGGTGAAGTGGGATCGAAATGCTGTACGAATGTCGGTCAACCTCAAAAGTAGCATCATCATAATACCAGCCATCCTGTGTAAATTGCTTTAAAGAATAAGTGCCGTATGGTACCCTTTTATAAATTGCCATTCCGTCTTTATTTGTCTGCAAGGCAATTTTATTGATGTTAATCATATAATTTGCGGCGTATTTTTCGCCCGGATCATACTGATTATTATTGTTAATATCGTAATATAACAGTGCTTTGATAGTACTTTTTTGATCTGGATTTAATATGGTTTTCTGTAAATTTACCGTGACACCAATTTCAAAAGTGAAGGTATTATTGGTAAGAGATCCAGAAGAATAATTATACCAGGATGAATTAAAAAAAGTACTGAATGCTTTTCCGTTATATTTAGCATTGATAAATGCAGAGGGCGATTTTCCATATACAATATCCTTTATATACGAAACTCCGGTATTCAGGTTTACTTTGTCGTTTACAAAGTTATTGGTGTAAAATAAAGATACTGCAAGCTTCTCATAATTTACACTATTGCCGGCAACGTTAGAAAAAGCATATTCAGATAAATAATAACTGCCCGATTGAAAATTTGAATTAATATTAAAATTTCTATAACTGTAATTCGCATTTATTTTCATCTGAAACTGATTATCAGTTTGCATAGGATACCTTACAATACCGGTTTCAAGTCCTAAAACAGCTGATTGTCGTGATGAATTATTAACCCATGATAATTGCTCAACGATACGATTCGCATACATTTTTTGTGCCGTAGTAATATCTAAATCCCCTAAAAGGCGATTGTAGCTATTAGAGCTTTCGTCCTGATATTGATACAATACACTAAGAGTGAAATCTCTGAATTTAGGAAATCGGTTTCCTATTTCTATTCTGTTATTTGTTGATTTCTGTTGTGTTTCAAACGAATAGAATTTAGGCGAAAAATCAGAAAGAATTACATTTGCATGAAGGTTGTAATTTTTTATATTGGTACTAATATTCTGTTGCAGCTGCATACTTCCTCGTCGGTTTCCGGGATAATAATCAGAGCTTAAATAATAATTTCCGTTGATATTGAAGTTTTTAATTTTTCCGGAATAATTGGTTTCTCCTGCAAAAGAAGGTTTGATGAAATCCTGTATTTCATAAATACTCATTGCGCCGTTTACTTTTGCGTTCAGTCTCCAGACCGGATTAAAATCATAATTAACTTCTGTTCCCAGAATACTATGTTTTGCTTTTTCAAATGGATCATAGCGATACAAATAGCTAGCCGAAGCATTACGCGAGCTGTTATTAGAGTTAAGCATTCCTTTGGCAAAGAAACCGTAACCATTTTTGAGCCAACTGTCCGGTTCTATCAAATTATAATTTTGATCGACAAAACCTACTTCAACTTTTTGATTTTTTTCGAACGTGTGACTGTATTCTGCACCTCGTCCTACCAGGGTCATTTCAAGTAGTTTATTAATATTTCCAATTGTATATTCATTTTTTTCCTGACGATATACTAAATTGGTATTGGTTATTAAAGGAATTTCCTGGCCATTTGTTAAAGCAATATTCCCTTGCATAAAAAGATACCCTGTAGGAATATTTACTCCACCGGATCCTCTTAGCTGATAAAAATCGATTCCGCCACCAAATCTTCTGTAGCTAGACGTAATTTGGTTTTGTGCTTCGTCCAGAAAATTAATAAATGAGTCACCTTGATATTGTTGCACGCTGGCAATATTTTGAACTTCTACCATAGTATTACCAAACATTTCTTTACTTGGATTCCTGAATCCGGATATGCGGATCGAATAGTTGGATTGTTTGGCTAACTCTTTTGAAGGAAGATAAGTGAAAGTGAAAATGGAATCTTTTTTTACAGCAATTTCAGCATTTTGTTCCAGAAATAAATTGCCATTTGTCGGGTCCGGAAACTTACAGACTAAAGTAATGTTTTGCTTAACATTCCCTTTATTGCTGACCTTTACTTTTACCTTTATAGGTTCATTGTTGGATGATCTGTAAATAGAAGTTTCTAAAGGAGTAATAATAAGTGTATTGTTGATCTCGATTACATTATTGGTACTTTGTTCTGCAAGTAATTTTCCCGAAGAATCCATCAATTTACAGATAATTAAGGAAGATCCGGCAAAAGCGTCTTCGTCAATTATAAATTTAACAGGAATGTGGCGGGTTTCATCAGGAAGCATTGCAATTTCCAGACCTTGAGATCCCAGGTTTCTATATCCTTTAGGTAAAGTAAAATAGATTTTTCCATTTATTTTATCTGGTGTTGTATTTTTAATAACTACTACTACACTCACTAAAGAACCTTTTTGAAAAGAAGCATCTTTTTCTATCTCCATAGTAACCGCATTCTGAATCTGTTGAGCATTCAAATGGTTTACCAGAATAAAAAACAAGAAAAAGAGTGATAAAAGTTTAAAGTTA
Organism: Flavobacterium azizsancarii; assembly: GCF_027980145.1. GTDB lineage: Bacteria > Bacteroidota > Bacteroidia > Flavobacteriales > Flavobacteriaceae > Flavobacterium > Flavobacterium azizsancarii. Next base: position 10,749 of record NZ_JAMZNK010000060.1, read on the forward strand.
CAAGAACGCATCTTTTAGTAATTATTGAGGGGTAATCTCATATTGTAAAGTAGTTGTATAATTATCTGATTTTGCATCAATCAAACGAACGTCCTGTGGTAGTGTGAAGTATTTGATATCGAAGCGGTAAGGTGTGTTATTAGTACTATTGCCTTGTACCAGAGTTTGATTGGCAGCACTAAGTACAATTGGAAAAATACGTTGATTGGCGTTAGAAGTTGTTGTTCCTAACGTTAAATTAATAACATTAACAGGAATCGAATTTCCGGCAGCAGATTGTAAATTGCTTTGAAGGGATCTTACCTTAATCTGAAAGTTACTGTTAGTGGTTACTGATAGTCCATCTGTATAAGTCACACTAGTTCCATTAGTATAATCCTGCATGGTTTTAAATTCTAAAAGCCCATTTGCAGCATTCATATTTATTTTTAAAGAAAGGATGTCTGCAGGAGGCGGTGCATCAGTAATATTTCCAATTTGAAATTGAAAATCATGATTCATCTTACCAATTACGGCATTATTCTGATCGTATGCAGTAAACTCGACAGAAGCAATAAATTTTGTCCAGGCAGGGAAACTTCCTAAATAGGAACCACCAAGAAGGGTAAGTGCATATTTTAGCTGAAGGTTATAATAACCATTTGGCGCTTGTGGATTGTTATAAATAGGGGCATTAGAATTGGGGATTAGAAAAGATTCACTATTATCTTGTAAAAAAACATTTAATGGAGCGCCAATTTGTGAAAAAGTCGGAACTGGATTTGGATACGCCTGACCAGTTGTAGAAATGGGTTGAAAAGAAATTTTATTAGAAGGGATGGTAAATTTACCATCTTCAGATATAATATTTCGTTTCAATCGTGCAGAAAGTTTCCAATGAGGAATATTCAGATTACCATTTCCGGCAAATGTAACCGTATAGGCATCAGGATTGGTATTCCCATTATAAGAGTTAATTTGTAAATAGGAATTTATCCAAGATGTAACAGAAATCTGAGCAGTGCCAAAAAAAGGAGTACAAAAGAGAATAATAAGAATATATCTATTCATAATTAAAATTTAATTCAGCCATTTCCAATTGAGACGAATCACCATAATCAATAATTACAGATGCGTTGTAAGATCCCTTTTCTAAAGCTTCAGTAACAGGAATACTTAATTTACGTAAATTTCCCGGCAGTGTATAAAAAACGATATCATTTACTACCACTTTTTTACCCGTTTTAATGTTAATAATTTCGGTTGAAATTTTACCATCTACCCAAATTTGAGATTGATTTTTAAATTTTAAGTTTAGGTTATTCGTGGATTGATCAAATTTTAAATCTTCAATTTCAATTTTTTTGGTAAGACTATTCGAAAGGGTGTGAAAAATTTTGATTCCGGAACGAATGCTCACCTTAATATTTGCTCCTTTGCTATCATAATCATCCACAGGATTCATTTGACTTACATATAAAACAGCTGTATGAGTGGGCAGACTATCATTAGCAATCTTTACAGGTGTAATAGTTACCTCCAGTTCTTTTCTTTCTCCGGGAGCTAGCGAAAAATAATTATCACTATTTTTGACAGAAATCCAGCTTGCACAAGAGTTTTTTAAAGTATTCGAAGGGTACATCATATTTTCACCTTTTTCGTCATACTCCCAATCGCCAAGACTCACAGCAAGATCCAAAGTATTCTTTGCGCTAACATTTGTTACCGTTACTTTTTGAGTACTACTGGTTCCTGGTTTCGACTCAAAATAAATTCTTGGAGGTGATACAGAAATACCAGTTTGTGCGTGTACCTGAAAAACTAAAAAACAGAAAATTAAAGCAAGTTTATTCATTTTAAGTAGGTTAAAAAAATCTGTTGGGAGATTAATTGAAGTAAAGCAAAGTTAACTAAATAAAAAATGCCACAATTTCTTGTGACATTTTTTTTATTTATTTCACCTTATGTTATTATTGACTTACAATAGTATAGGTAAGTTCAGTAGTATAAACTGTAGGATTTTGTCCTGGAACATAGTTGTCAATATAAGTATTAGCACCTGCACCTTTATACTCAATACTAATCTTTTTGTCTACTCCACCTTTTGTAGAAGTTACCAAAGTAGCATCAGTGTTTGATAATTGAACGTTTTGAGTATATTGAGCACCGTTTATAGCATCAGAACCGGCAGTTGCTTTAATTTGAATAGTATTAGCATCTATTATCTTACCTCCGTTTAGCATTGTAGCACTTGCGCTTTTTACTCTTACCTGAAAACCTCCGGTACTGTAAATACTTAATTGATCTGTATTTATTGAAGACACACCATTTTTGTAATCATCTGTAGTTGCATAAGTAAGATTTACAACTTTTAGTGAAGGACTAACCACTAAGGTCTGGATAGGTTTTAAGTTTACATTTAATGTAACATTTTGAGCATTTACTGTAACAAGGCCTAACATAAGAATAGAGGCTAAAATTATTTTTTTCATTGGGAATTTTACTAAAATTAAATTTGTTATTTTGTTTATTTTCAGTGCAAATGTAGAATGTAATTTCACATTTAATATACAAATTATCAAGTTTCAGACAAGATGTAATTATAATCGACAAACTACATTTTAAGTACTTACTAATTAATAATTAGTACTTAATAACTTACTTTAAAAAGTGATTTTTAACAAAAATTTTGGGATAAATGAGGCTCTTTAATTTTTTTTTAGCCACAAAATCAGGCCGTTTCGTCTAGTTGAGCGATTGAAAGAAGTTTTTTTTAGAAAAAAGCCGTTGAGTGTTTTTTGACGGGAGGCTGTAAATGTTTCTCAAAGGGACTATCCAGCCATTTATGCAAGTCAATTTTAGTGAAGAAATAAAGCTATTCTCTATGTAAAAGTTTTTTTTATTTATACGACAGGAATATAAATATCGAATTTGGCACCGTGATCAAGTTTACCGGTCGCCGTAATAATTCCGTTATGGTTTTCTACAATCTTTTTTACAATCGCAAGACCAATTCCCGTTCCTTTATAATCTGCTTTATTATTAAGTTGCTGAAACATTTCGAAAACCCGACTTTCAAATTGTGAGTCAAATCCAATACCATTATCGCTAATCGTAATATGGCAGTAATTCGTTGACTGAAGTTTTTTTGTTTTAGGTTTTGTGTAAAAACTTTTTATAACAATATGTGGGATTTCTGCTTTTTTTGAAAATTTAAGTGAGTTACTCAATAAATTATAAACCAACTGCTGAAACTGGGACGGAATTATAAAGGCATTACAATCTCCGAATATTTCGATAATTGCTTTCTTTGCTATTATTTCTTCTTTTAAATCTTCTTGTACTTTATTTATAATAGTATTAAGATTTAAGTTTTCAAATTTCTTTTCAGTTACACTAGTTCTCGAATAAGTCAATAAATCGTTTATGAGCGCCTGCATATGAAAAGCGGCAACTTCTATTCGCTCAAAATAATATTTTCCCTTATCAGTTAAATTGTGATGCTCATCTGTAGAGATTCGGTCTGAAAAAACCTGTATTTTCCTTAAAGGCTCCTGCAAGTGATGACTTGAAATATAAGTAAAAGCTTCAAGTTCGTTATTGGCGAGAATTAGTTCGGCGGCGCGTTTTTCTTTTTCATTGTTCTGAAAAGTAAGTTCAGCATTTGCGATTAGAAGCTCGGCAGCACGCTTCTCTTTTTCTTTATTCTGATACGCCAGTTCTGTATTTGCAATAACAAGTTCAGCAGCGCGTTTTTCTTTTTCTTTATTTTGAAAAGTCAGTTCCTTATTTGCAATAACAAGTTCAGCAGCGCGATCTTCTTTTTCCTGATTTTGATACGCCAGTTCTGCATTTGCAATAACCAATTCAGCGGCACGTTTTTCTTTTTCCTTGTTCTGATATAGAAGTTCAGAGTTGGCAATGCTCAATTCATCTGCCCGTTTTTGTTTCTCTTTATTTTGATAGGCTAGTTCCGTGTTTGCAATAACAAGTTCAGCGGCACGTTTTTCTTTTTCTTTATTTTGAAAAGTCAATTCCTTATTCGCAATAACAAGTTCAGCAGCACGATCCTCTTTTTCCTGGTTTTGATAAGCCAGTTCAGCATTTGCAATAACAAGTTCAGCAGCACGTTTTTCTTTTTCCTTGTTCTGAAAAAGTAGTTCAGAATTAGCGATGCTTAATTCATCTGCGCGTTTTTGTTTCTCTTTATTTTGATACGCTAATTCAGTATTTGCAATAACAAGTTCAGCAGCGCGATCTTCCTTTTCCTGATTTTGATACGCTAATTCAGCATTGGCGATAACCAATTCAGCGGCACGTTTTTCTTTTTCTTTGTTTTGGAAAGCCAATTCAGTATTGGCAATGATTAATTCTGCAGCACGTTTTTTTCGCTCTTCGATTTGTTGAGCAAGCCTTTTGTTAACAAGCAGCAATTCATCATTATGATTTGCTTTGTTTCGTTCTGGAAAAATCACAGAATCAGGCAGAATTATCTTTTTTTCACTCATGTTTTCGCACGCATTTATCCAAATATAAACTAACTGAATTTAATGTCTTTGGTTTAAATATAATAAGTGAAATTATAATATAAAAACAACGTGAATACTCAAAACCACATCATTTTAAATTTAGGATTTTTCTTATGATATATAAAATAGAAAACCCTTGTAGAAATATATTCACAAGGGCTTTGTTGTATAGAAAAAATCAGTTTTTATTTCTTTGGCAGCGTAAAAGGTATTTTGTAACTAGCAGAATACTGAAGATTTTCTTCCCTTTCTTTAAATTTAAAGAATGCTTTTCGATACCACTCAGGATCAGAGGTAAAATCTTCTGCTGTAACAACATCGTAAAATTCTCCGTTTTGCCAAGGTTCAATTCCTAAAATTTGAATGCCAATTTTTTCGGCCCTGTCAAGAACTATTTCAAAATCGTTTTCAGAGAAATAATATATAGATTCAGCATCAAATCCATTATTAAGATTTTTAAGTCCAATGAAAACATTTTTTGTTAAATAATCTTGTTCGCTCATTTTAGGTTTTTTAATTAAAGGCTTACAGCTTAATCTCAAACAAACTAAAAGAGCCTTCTTTATAATGTTCCGGTAATTCGCTAGTCCATTCTATAGTGCTGATACCTTTATAGTCAAAACCGCAACTTGTATAATATTGGTTTATTCTCTCGTTGCCACTATGTGTGTCAAGACGAATGTATTCCTTATTATTTTCTTTAGCATATGTTTTAACCCATTCGATGATTTTTTTGACATACGATTGTCCTCTGAATTTTGGGTTTGTAGCAATTCTATGAAGATATACGGCCGAATCTTTACTGGCTTCTTTCCAGATAATCAAATCATTAAAAGTAAGTACAAATGTACAGGCAACTTCTTCACTTTCTTTGATGATAAAATGACGATCCTCGGCGATTTCTTTTTCTATAAGTGCTCTCTCAAAACCTCTCCAGCTTTTATTATTGACCGTTTTTTGATAAGATGTAGCTTGATTGTAAATATCGAAAACGGCGTCGATATCTTCATTTGTAGTTTTAAAAAATTCCATTATTAAAGGGTATACTGTAGATTAATGAATCCTGCAAAGGTAAATCTTTCATTTGCTTAAAGTCTGATAAATTGTTAGTTTTAACTTTTTTCGTCAGCGTTTAACCAAACGACATTTTGTTCAGATTTATGATCTTGCCCAATAATATCGCGGTATAATTCTGGTCTTCTCGCTTTTATATAACGATTCCCTCCAGCCTGAATGCATTTTTCGGGTGTAATTACTGCAGTTGCAAAAGAGTCATCAAAAGAACGGCATTCAGTCAAAATATCTCCAAAGGGATCTACAATTATAGAACAGCCATTTTTTAGCTGGTCATTATCCATGCCAATTGGGTTAGAAAATACCGCATAAATTGCATTGTCATATGCTCTTGCCGGAAGCCACTTCATAAGCCAGTCTCTGCCTTTCATTCCGTCAAATTCTAATCGTAAAGAAGTGGGATCAGCTTCGCGGTTTACCCAAAGTTCAGGTGCAACAAAACCAGCGCCAGGTCGGGTAGAAGGTGTACACATCGTAACATGAGGCATAAAAATAATATCAGCACCGAGAAGTTTCGTCGCACGAACGTTTTCGATAATGTTATTGTCATAACAAATGAGGATTCCGCACTTCCAACCCTTAATTTCAAAGATACAATAACGATCTCCAGGCGTCAGATATGGATTAATAAACGGATGTAGTTTTCTGTATTTGGCTACTAAACCATTTTTATCCACACAAACGTAAGCTTTGAAAAGATTGCTGTTTTCATCCTTTTCAAATAATCCTGCCAGAATTACGATGTCATTGTTTTTAGCAATCTCCGTAAGTTTAAGAATGCTTTCTCCACTTGGGATAATTTCGGCTATTTCCAGCATTTGTTCTTTCGATAAATGTCTGGCAAAAGTATATCCGGTGATAGAACATTCATGAAACGAAATTACATCGCAACCTTCGTTGGCAGCTTTTTTCGAAAGTTTCTCAATTACAGATAAGTTGTATTTTTTGTCACCGCTTTTATTTTCAAACTGTGCTGTGGCTATTTTTAGATTTTTCATATCGTATGCTATTTATTAAAGTCAAAAGTAGCATTGATAATATTTTCTAAATTGTATAAAACCGACATTTTAAACAATAACCGGAGGAAAAGTTTTTATAAGATTGTTGGTTAATTTTCCAGTACTATATAAATACTCTCTTGGCGATATTCCCGTATGTTTCCTGAATTCTTTAATCAGATGCGACTGATCTGAAAATCCGGCATCGTAACAAATTGTAGTAAGAGTAGTATCTTCAGATTTGTCTTTTAAGAGTTTTAGAAAATGATGTAGTCGTATAACGTTGCCAAATTTTTTCGGGTTCAGTCCAATGCATTCCTTAAATTTCCTTTCAAGATGTCTTTCAGTATAACCTGTATAATCGACTAATTGTTTTAGGGAAAAATATCCTTTATGAGCAATTATAAAATCTAATGAACTTTTTATAATCTTTTGGTCAGATTGTGGTTTTTTAGCAATAAGATTCCTGAAAAAATGATTTAAAAATTCAATCCTTGCCTGATTATTAATTTCTTCAGATAATTTTTCCTGAAGATCTAAACCTTTTTGACCAAATACATTATCAATGTCAATAATAGAATCCTGAAATTCATTGGCAGGAATGCCTAATAATTGATGTATTCCGTTGGGTTGCAAAACAACAATTATCAACTTGATTGCATTGTCAGAATAAATGTCTTTAAAGCCATTGAGTTGTCCGTATAAAAAAGAATCAGGTAAATAATCTTTTACATTATAATCACTAAATCCCGAAATAAGCTTACTTTTTAAAGAAAATACGATACCAGTATTGCCATCAGAAAATAAGCGAAGCTTTTGGATATCAGTTGCTGCATTATCTAAAAAAAGATAATGTTTGATATAAGGCGCTAATTCTTTTGGTGGTGAAACTTGCATGATTAATTATTATTCACAATCGAAAATACCGTTGATTGTTGTTGCTCCTTTGTTTTCTAAGTCGTACAACATCGCTTGTTTCCTGTGTTGCACATCATCTCCTGTTCCTATAAATTCTTTTAGAAGCTTTACATCATATCCGTTTTCCAGAGCATCAATTGCAGTTTGCCTGATACAATATTCTGCTAAAAAGCCACATAATATAAGAGTGCGAATGCGATTGTCTTTTAGATAAGTTTTAAATTCCTCTGATGAAAAACTGCTGTGTTGTATTTTTGAAATTAACCGGGCAGCATCATCAAAAGCAATGTCAATATCATGACCTTTTGTACTTTTCAGACACATCAAAATTCCGTCTCCGAATTGATCTTTTTGATAATTTGAATAAATAATTACAAATCTATTCTTGTCTAGTCTTTTCGTTAATATGTTTATTCTTGCCTTAACTTCTTGTATTTGAGTAATGCTATGATTTTTTGCATAAGCGCCTTCAAGATCAGTAAAATCTTTTTGTGGATCAATGATTACTATTAGTTCCTGAGCCGTTAATTGCATAACATTTTTTTAATTCTGTTTTTAGAGTTTGAACCACGAATGAATCAACTTTCTACAAAATTAAGCAATATTTTTTCTATATTCATTTTTCAATTAATCCTGTAAAATCATTTTTACTTTAGGAATAATGCGATCTGTAAACATTTTATAAGCTGTTTCTGAAGGATGTAGGCCGTCTGAGGCAACTAAATTACGATTGCTAAGACCTTGGCGCGTAATATCTGTTATCGAAATAAAGCTTACCCCATTGCTTATGCACGTGTTCTCAGCAAAAGTATTGTATTGGTCTAGTTCAGTAGAAATTTTCATTCGGTTTCCCGCACTATAAGTAGAAGCAAATGGAGTATAGGCATAGTCAGGAATTGACAGCACAATTACATTTTTTTTATCGCCTTTCGCCAGTGCTATGGCTTTGTTTAATAAAACAGGAAACTCTTTTTGATAAACAGAAAAATCGATGCCTTGATATTGATTGTTGACACCTATTAATAATGTTACCAAATCATAATTAGGATCTGGATTTTCGTTATTTATGGCTGAAATTAAGTTCGACGTGATCCAGCCTGTTCGTGCAATTACTTTTAATGAAAAATCAGTTTGAGAATAAATCGTTTTCAGACTCGCTTTTAGCTGTTCCGGAAAACGACAGGTTTCGCAAACACTTTGACCAATAGTATAACTGTCGCCTAAAGCCAGATACTTTATAGAACCAGAAATTGGAGTAGTGGGAACTTGTGTTACGGGAGGTAGATAAGATTGTGGTGGGGTAACGGCAATTTTTGGAGCTGTATCTTCAGAGTTACAGCTTAAGAGAAATATAGAGAGAATAAAGATAACTATTTGTTTGAAATGCGTTTTCATAATTTAGATAAATTAAGTTTCGGATCATTTTAAACAAATAGTTACGTTAAATAACTTGTCTTGGTTTTTATGCCATTTCTGTTTTCATCACAATTTCTTCTTCGATAGCATTCCAGAGTCCAATGCGTTTTTCTAATGCCAGGATCGAAATTTCTTCCACTTCTTTCCATTTTTGAGCATCATCTTCACATAAGTCTGAGATCATTTGCATTGCCATTGGCCCGTGTTCATCAGCATCCAATTCTATATGTCTTTCAAAATAGTAAAGCAATTTGCTCAAATCGACTTCGGGTAAGTTTTTTTGGAAGTTTTTCAGGATCGCAGTAAACATACTTGGTATCAAATCTTCTCTTCCAAAAGTAAATGCAGCGGCAATTTCATGAGGTTTTCCTTCTTCGATAACTCTAAAAGTAAAGTCCAGAAATGCTTTAGTATTAGGATGTAATGAGCTCTGTTTTATGGCAACAAATATGTTATGAAGTGAATTTACTTCAGATAAAAATGCGTTAATTCCATTGATATCCGCACCACAATCCTCCATTGCTTCAATGTACATTTCGTAGTGACTTAGTCTTCTTCCGTCAATACTTAAATCTGTTTCTTCGGCAAGAACAATTTCATTGATTAAGTATCTTGTTTCCGGGTTTTTTGTTGCAAACCAAGGAGTTGTTGTACAAGTAAGTTTAGATTGCAAAGCTTTTAAAAGCGACATAAAATCCCAAACAGCAAAGACGTGACTTTCTAAGAAACTATGTAAATCATCAATATTCTGGATTTTATTGTATAAAGAATGTTGTAAAAGTTGATCTTTTTGAGGTTGAATGCTATTGTGTATAGTTTCAATATTCATTTTAGTAAATTTTGTGCAAATATAAAAAGCTTCTCGGTTACAAGAAGCTTTTTGTATTGATTTTGTATATATTTTAATAGTTGTTTACTATTTAAAAGCTGGAATTCCAGTAACATCCATTCCTGTTATCAATAAATGAATGTCATGAGTTCCTTCATAAGTAATAACACTTTCGAGGTTCATCATATGGCGCATAATCGAATATTCGCCAGTAATACCCATTCCGCCTAACATTTGTCTCGCTTCGCGGGCAATATGAATTGCCATATCTACATTATTACGTTTTGCCATTGAGATTTGTGCCGTTGTGGCTTTTCCTTCGTTTCTCAAAACGCCTAAACGCCAGGTTAATAATTGCGCTTTTGTGATTTCAGTAATCATTTCGGCTAATTTTTTTTGTTGCAGTTGAGTTCCTCCAATTGGTTTCCCAAACTGAATTCTTTCTTTGGCATATCTTAAGGCAGTATCATAACAATCCATCGCTGCACCAATTGCTCCCCAGGCAATCCCGTATCGTGCTGAATCTAAGCATCCAAGTGGCGCACCTAAACCGGATTTGTTAGGTAAAAGATTTTCTTTAGGAACTTTTACATTATCAAAAATCAATTCTCCTGTAGATGATGCGCGAAGTGACCATTTATTGTGTGTTTCGGGAGTTGTAAAACCCTCCATACCACGCTCAACAATTAATCCGTGAATTCTTCCTGTTTCATCTTTTGCCCAAACTACAGCAATATCAGCAAAAGGAGCATTCGAAATCCACATTTTAGCACCATTCAAAAGATAATGATCCCCTTTGTCCTTAAAATTGGTAATCATGCTTCCGGGATCAGAACCATGATCAGGTTCAGTCAAACCAAAACAGCCCATGAATTCTCCTGTAGCCAGTTTTGGTAAATATTTCATTCGCTGTTCTTCATTTCCATATTTCCAAATAGGATACATTACCAATGAGGATTGAACAGATGAGGTAGATCTGACACCAGAATCACCACGTTCGATTTCCTGCATGATTAAACCGTATGAAATTTGGTCTAAACCCGCACCACCATATTCAACTGGAATATAAGGTCCGAAACCTCCAATTTCTCCAAGTCCTTTTATAATCTGTTTTGGAAATTCAGCCTTTTGAGCATATTCTTCTATAATAGGAGAAACTTCTCTTTTTACCCATGCGCGTGCTGATTCGCGAACTAATTTATGTTCGTCTGTCAACAAATCATCTAGGTTATAATAATCTGGAGCTTGAAATAAGTCTGGTTTCATTTTTTGATAGTTTTACAAAAACAAATTTACGTAATAAAAATATAACAAAACAATGTTAAAATGTTATATTTACACAACGGATAAAGAAGAAAAATAATATAAACAGTAATTTATTTTAGTTTATTGAAAATATATGCGCTATTTTTGAGATTCAAAAAACAAAATGAATGAGGCTGATCATCTCTTTTTTATTCTTTTTTGTTCTGAATACCGCAATTTCTCAACAGAAAGATGCTTTGACAGAACAAGAGTATTTAGTATTACAAGATAAAATTCGTCTCACGGCGAATGCTAATGTAGATAGTGCTATTGTATTTGCTAATCAGATGGTGAAGTCAAATAACAATAAACATTTAGCTTTTGGAAATGGGGTGTTATCTTATCTAATACAATTAAAAGGAAATTCAGCTAAATCTAAAGAAAAATATCAACTGGCATTAACTTACCTGAACAAAATGCCGGACGGTCAGGATAAAACACAACTCAGATCTGTTTTATACAATTATAACGGATTATCAGAATGGAAAAGAGATGATTTTAGTGCAGCAATAGAAAGTTATCAGCAGGGTATTAAGCTTTCTCAACAGATTAGGGATATTATTCAAATTGTAAAATTTAAGAACAATATAGCATCAATAAATATTGCAGTAGGTAATTATCGCTTGGCAATTAAAGATTTAAGGCAGCTTAATGATTTTGTTGATAAAAATGAAAGTGTTTATACAAGAGAACAGTATCTAAATAATAAGAGTAACATCAATCTTAGTCTGGCAGGATCATACGAAACCTATTATTTGAAGGATGATCAGAAAAGAGTTTTACTGGATTCAGCTGAGTATTTTTATAAAAAGACGGTTAGTTATTCTCAAAATTTTCCGGATAATAAAATTGTAGCAAAATTAAGTTTAGGTAATATATATAGTTTACTAAGAGAATTTAAAAATGCCGAGAAGACATATTATGATATTATATTCCTTGCTCACCAAAATAATATGCCAGATATATTATGTACTGCAAATTATAATTTGGGAGACCTTTATTATACGACAAAAAAATATGATAAAGCATTAGTTTTCTTTAAAAAATCTGATTCAATTGGAGCTAATACAAAGACTAACGAAGGTGAATATTTGAGATCAAATTACTATCAGGCAAAGATTTATAATATACTTAAAGAGCCTGAACTCGCTTACAAACATTCAAAAAATTATCTGGATAATTATGAAAAATCAGAATCAAAATTAAATGATCAAATTTTAGAAGTAAACTATAAATTAGGTGTAGGAGATTTGACCAATGAAATGGTTACTATTCAGGAGAAATATAAATATGATGTTTTTTTGAATAAGGCGCTGAAAGTTTTTTACGTTGTTTTATTTGTGGCTATTGTATTTTTGCTGATTAAAAACATAAGAGATAAAAATAAGGCACATAAAAAGATGAACGCCTTAATTGAAGAATTCAAAGCCAACCTTGAGAAGAAAAGTTTAGCTGAAAATGAGGAAGTCGTCTTAGAGCCGGAGCCTGAAGAGATTCATTTTAAGAAAGAAAATGTCAATTTAAGTATTGATGAAGCAAAAGAAAATAAGATAGTAGAGAAACTGCTAGCTCTGGAAAGTAAACTCGAATACTTAAATGCCGACTTTACTTTGCCTTATGTAGCTAAAAAAATAAAAACAAACACAACTTATTTATCGTATGTTGTAAATAAACGATTTGGAAAGTCTTTTGGTGAATACTCCAACGAACTGAAGATTAATTATGTTATTAATGAGATGATTACCAATCATATGTATCGTAAATATTCTACCCAGGCTATTGCCGAAAGTGTTGGGTTTAAAAACGCAGTATCATTTGCAAAATCATTTCGCAAAAGAACTGGAGTATCTCCAGCTCAATTTGCGAATAATATTTAAAGCAAGTTTCGTAGAAACTATCTTCTGTTTTGAGTGTTTTGAGTTTTATTATTACTTATACATGTAGATATTTCTCTCATGTATTTGTAAGTTGTTACAAGCTTCCTTTTCCGTTTCCTCTTAGCGGATCTACAGGCTCTGAACGGTCGTCTCCGCCACGAACTGTTTTTTGTTCATTTTTTGATAATTGTTCTATTTCGAAATCTCCAAATGTTAGTTTTGTAGTTGTCATGATTTATTTTTTTTAATTGTTATAAACTTCCTTTTCCGTTTCCTCTTAACGGATCTACAGGCTCTGAACGGTCGTCTCCGCCACGAACTGTTTTTTGTTCATTTTTTGATAATTGTTCTATTTCGAAATCTCCAAATGTTAGTTTTGTAGTTGTCATGATTTATTTTTTTTAATTGTTATAAACTTCCTTTTCCGTTTCCTCTTAATGGGTCTGAATCTTCTCCACCACGAACTGTTTTTTGCTCATTTTTGGATAATTTTTCTATTTCGAAATCTTTGAATGTTAGTTTTGTAGTTGTCATGATTTATTATTTTTTTAGTGTTATATAAATATTTTTGATGTACAGATCAGGGGAAAATTATTTTCGCCATAAGTAATTTTTTATATGTTTTTTTTGAGTATAAAATTCCCAATTAATCACTCGTTTTTTTAGTGTTTTTATAGGCAGTTAATGATTATAAACTTCCATTTCCTGTTCCTCTAAGTGGATCAACTGGTTCACCTCCCTTAATTGTTTTTTGTTGATTTTTAGATAATTTTTCGCTCTCAAAATCTTCGAATTTTAGTGCTTGATTTTTCATGTTTTTATGTGTTAGGGTTAATGATTTATCAAAACTAGACAAAAAGCAAAACGCTTAGTCGAGAATAGGGTTTTGAAGCTTTTGAATGAAGATTTATTGATCTAATTAGTTGCTAAGCAGTTGATTGTGTGTTTTATTCAGACTGCTATAATTTATAAATTGTATGTAGTATAATTGATAAAATGTCTGTAGTTGAGGTTTTTTTCTCGGTAAAAACAACAATATTTGCAGTGTAATTATGATTTTAAAGATTCGAAAAGATGTTAAAACTTGTCCAAAAATTTCTACAAATAAATAGATACTCGGAAATTAAAAATGAGTTTAAAGATTTGTTTCTTTCTCATCCAAATTATCCTAGTTTGTTTGCCATAACAGACTCCTTAGATTTATTGTCTGTAGAGAATGCTGCGGTAAGAGTTTCGAAAGAACAAATAGTAGATTTGCCATCGAATTTTTTGGCATATTTTAAAGACGAACTTATATTGGTAGAAAAGGCTAAAAACTTCGTTCGTATTAATACGATCAAAAAAGGAAGTTTAAAAATGTCGTATGAAAAGTTTCTTTTGGATTGGAATGGAGTAATAGTTGCAATAGAACCTAATAATGTTATTGCCAGAGAGAATTTAAAAATAGAGTTTGGTTGGTTAAAATATTTTTTGCCTCTTTTACTTTTAGTTGGGTTGTCTGTTTTCTATAATGTCTATAATCCTTTTAGTCTTGTTTTTTTAACGACATCGGTATTGGGATTTATGGTGAGTGTTTTTATTATTCAGGAGAAATTGGGCTTTAAAAACAGTATTATTTCAAAATTTTGTAACCTTAGTTCAAGTTCATCTTGTGATTCAGTTATTAATTCTAAAGAAGGAAGTGAAAATAAATGGCTTAATTTTTCAGATTTACCGCTTATTTTCTTTGGTTCAAGTTTAATTGCCATATTGGTTCAGCCATTAGAATCAGCCATTTTTATAGGATTTTTAAGTTTATTGGCGATTCCGATAATTGTATCCTCAATATGGATTCAAAAGTTTGAAATTCAAAAATGGTGCGTAATGTGCTTAGCGATTTCGGCTTTAATTTTTATACAAAGTGTTATATGGTTTGCATCAGATTTGTTTACGTTGAGTTTTAGTTTCAATGATGTATTTCCATTTTTATTCTCTGTAGTGCTTCTTATTCCTATTTGGACAGTATTAAAAGGGATGATAAAAAATGTTTTGGGTAGTGAGAATTCCCTTAAAGAGATGAAAAAATTTAAAAGAAATTATTCATTATTAAACTTCTTGTCAAAAAAAGTTCCTTATACAAATGGATTCGATGATTTAAGAGGTTTGACTTTTGGAAACAGAAATGCAGCAGTAAAGCTTTCGATTATTATAAGCCCAAGTTGCGAGCATTGTCATAAAACATTTCAGGAAGCATTTGATTTGGTTTTAAGATTTCCGGACAAAATTTTTCTAAACATTTTGTTCAATATTAATCCTGAAAATGGAGAGAATCCATATAAATCAGTTGTAGAAAGACTTTTAACTATAAACAGGGTCACTCCGGGAAAAACGGTTGAAGCGATCTCAGACTGGCATATTAAAAAAACAGGTCTGAAAAAATGGTTGAAAAAATGGAATGTTGATTCAGTTAGTATGATGATCACTCAGGAAATACAAAAACAATATGAGTGGTGCTCTAAGAATAATTTTAATTATACACCAGTTAAAATTGTAAACGAAAGAGTATTTCCAAATGAATATGAACTGAGTGAATTGAAATATTTTTTAAATGATTTTAGTGAAGAAATCGAAGTTTTTGAAAAAAAGACGGCATAGTAAGTAAATGTTAGAGAATGTTCTTGAATATAATGGATAGACAGAGGCTTCAAATGTCTTTAAAAGATTGAAGTATAAACTCACAAATAAATTAAGCAATTATGTTAGAAAAGATTTTAAATCAAGAAGGAACAAAAAAATTAACAACAGAAGAAAAAAAGACAATTGAAGGTGGTAGTGGAGGTCCTTGTCCTCCAAATCAGCCTTATGGTAAAAAATGTTGGGAGAAAGATGCTGATTAATTCAGATATTAAAATTACAAGTATCAGAGAAGTGTAATTAAAAAGCTTCTCTGTACTTAAACTGAAAATCAATTATCTAAATATTAGAAATCGTAGGTTTTTATTTGAATAAAATTCGGGATTTGCATATAACTTAAAACAAAATATCATGTTAGAAAAAATATTAAACTTACAAGGTGCTGAAACGTTAGTTGTAAGTGAACAAAAAAATATTAAAGGAGGAAGTATTCCACCAGATGGTCAGTGTAATGAGTTTGTTGTATTCCGTGCTACGGAAGCTCAATGTTTAGCTTATCCATATAACTTAAGACCAGCTTATATAGGACCAAATCAATGCTCAATATTAATGGCTCCGTGTTAATTGTGTATTAAAAGTTATAATAAGTTTAATTAGATTGTGAACAACAATATTTATTGTAGAAGATTAAGATGTTAAAGAAAATTCTGAATTTAGAAAATGCGCAGCATATAAGCAAGAATGAGCAAAAAACAATAAAAGGAGGAATTCCTGAATGTTGGGTAAATGCTATTGAAGCTGGGTGCGTTTTAATATCCGTAGGCGAAACTTGTCCTGTAAATACGTTGCCAGGTATTTGTGATACAAGTCGCCTTTGTTGTTAATTTTTAACGTTTTAAGAGAAATACAATACAGCCTTTTTTAGAATTTAGTCATGTTTTTTTTAATTTGTAGGCGCTCGATCGTGGAACATTGAGCAATTTTCCCCACATTGATGATTGGTGTTGGGATTCTTTAGGAAAATTGGTCACTGGTTTGATTTTTATTTGGTTAGGGTTAGCCGGTGCCATGTCCTACAGAAATTGTATTTCTAATAAATATGTTTTTAAATACTTGACAGAGAAGATATTAATCTTCTCTGTTTTTTTATGTTAAATAAAGAAATTTAATCTTAAATTGCTTTGGAATAAAAAATATAACTTGAAAAAATTCACCCATTATAAGCAAGCTGATTATAAAGATTGTGGACCTACATGTTTAAAGATAATTGCTAAACATTACGGGAAAACAATCAACATTCAGGAGTTGAGAGATATTAGCGAAACAACTCGTGAAGGAAGTAATTTACTTTTTTTAAGTGATGCGGCTGAGAGAATTGGTTTTCGAACTTTAGGGGTAAAATTAAATCTCGAAAGATTAGAAGAAGCACCATTGCCTTGTGTCTTGCACTGGAATAAAAATCATTATGTAGTACTTTATAAAATTAAAAAAGGAGTCTATTATATTTCAGATCCGGCTTTTGGTCTAATCGAATATAATAAACAGGATTTTCTTAAATTCTGGATTGGAAATAATGCTGATGATTCAACACAAGAAGGCGTTGCTTTGTTAATGGAGGCTTCACCAAAGTTTTTTCAGTCTGAATTTGATAAAGAAGAAAATAGCGGATTAGGGTTTAAATTGTTGTCAAAATATGTATTGCGATATAAATCATTTTTAACCCAATTAAGTATAGGTTTGTTGGCCAGTAGTTTGATACAGCTAATTTTTCCTTTTTTAACGCAAAGTATTGTTGATGTTGGTATTCAAAATCAGAATATTCATTTTATTTATCTCATTCTTTTTGCACAATTATTTCTTTTTGCAGGAAGAACAGGTTTAGAGCTTATCAGGAGTTGGATATTACTTCATCTTTCTACCCGAATTAATATTTCGCTGATTTCAGATTTTTTTATTAAATTGATGAATTTACCTATTTCATTTTTTGATGTAAGGATGACCGGAGATATTATGCAGCGTATTAATGATCATCGCAGAATCGAAAAAATTCTGACTACATCATCATTAAACGTTTTGTTTTCTGTAATCAATATGTTTGTTATGGGAGGTGTTTTGGCTTATTTTAATTTGCAGATATTTTTTGTGTTTTTTGCAGGAAGTATTCTTTATTTT
>NZ_JAMZNK010000061.1 GCF_027980145.1 Flavobacterium azizsancarii
GGTATCTATCTTAAAATGTATCGTAAATTAAGAACCGCCTTGGTACGGATCCGTATGCCGGGTGGTGTGGAAGGTCGCCTAGGGAATTAATCCCTAGGCTCCTATCCGATTGCGTAAAATGATATTCCTTTGTTTAAACTGGACTAAAGTCCAGCTCTCCAATATATTTTGTTCCTTCGGAATTATTAGAGACTTTGGCTCGGATGTATATTGTAGGACCGGAGTTTAATCCGTTATGATATGTAAAAAATAAACCCGACAGGTTTTTTTCAACCTGTCGGGTTTGCTGTATGTGTAAAGCTTAATTTTTTTTAATCTCTTAATGGTAAAAAAATAAATTTAAATGTTTGGAATTTATATTTTCTTTCTCATTCTTGCCACCGGAATATCAAGTTGTTCACGATATTTTGCAATTGTTCTACGTGCAATCGGGTAGCCTTTTTCTTTTAGAATTTCAGCTAATTGATCGTCTGGTAAAGGTTTCTTTTTGTCTTCTTCTTCAATTGTATTCTTAAGGATTTTTTTGATTTCTAAAGTCGAAACATCTTCTCCCTGATCATTTTTCATTGCTTCAGAGAAAAATTCTTTAATCAGTTTTGTTCCGTATGGAGTTTCAACATATTTACTGTTGGCAACACGCGAAATTGTCGAAATATCCAAGCCAACCATATCTGCAATGTCTTTTAGGATCATTGGTTTTAGTTTGGTTTCGTCGCCATCTAAGAAATATTCTTCCTGATAATGCATAATGGCATTCATCGTTACAAAAAGAGTTTCCTGACGTTGTCTGATCGCATCAATAAACCATTTGGCCGAATCCAGTTTCTGTTTGATAAATTGAACTGCATCTTTTTGAGCAGATGATTTATCACGAGAATCTTTATACGTTTGCATCATTTCCTGATAATCCTTAGAAACATGCAGGGAAGGAGCATTTCTTCCGTTTAAGGTCAGTTCAAGTTCTCCGTCAACGATTCTGATTGCGAAATCAGGAACTACATTCTCAGTTACTTTATTGTTTCCTGTGTAGGATCCTCCCGGTTTTGGATTCAGTCTTTCGATTTCGTGAATTGCTTTTTTAAGCTGTTCATTAGAAACGCCATATTTTTGAAGCAGTTTATCGTAATGTTTTTTGGTAAAAGCATCAAACTGATTTTCGATAATGTCAATCGCTAAATCAATAGATTCAGTTGGTGTTTTGTGCTTTAGTTGTAGTAATAAACATTCCTGTAAATCTCGCGCTCCAACACCTGAAGGTTCTAGTTCGTGAATAACCTGAAGCATTTTCTCGACCATTGCTTCATCGGTATAAATACCCTGAGTAAAAGCCATGTCATCTACAATATCTGCAACGCTTCTTCTGATGTAACCCATATCATCAATACTTCCAACAAGGAATTCAGCGATTTCGCGTTCTTCATCATTTAGAATAAAAGTATTCAACTGATTGATTAAATCCTGATGAAAACTAATTGGCGAAGCAAAAGGTGTTTCTCTTTCTTCGTCTTCACTATAATTGTTCACCTGAGTTTTATAGTCCGGAGTATCGTCGTCGCTTAAATATTCGTCTATGTTAATATCATCCGCTTCGATTCTGTCGCCTTCAGCATCATCATAATCGTCGTAGTCTTCATTTGCGAATTCATCCGCTTCGTATTCGTCTTCTTTTCCAGCTTCCAGAGCCGGATTTTCGTTCATTTCTTCTAATAAACGTTGTTCAAAAGCTTGCGTAGGCAATTGAATTAACTTCATCAGCTGAATTTGCTGTGGAGATAATTTTTGGGATAATTTTAAATTTAAAAATTGCTTTAGCATTGATATTTGTTAAAAGTTTCAAGTTTCAAGTTTCAGGTTGAAGAACGATCAACAACCTGAAACTTGAAACTTGAAACAAATTTAATTATTTTTTAGAATTCCGCATTTCCAGGAGTTCTCGGGAAAGGAATTACGTCTCTAATGTTTGTCATTCCTGTAACAAACAATACCAAACGCTCAAATCCAAGTCCGAAACCTGCGTGAGTTGCAGAACCAAATCTTCTGGTATCTAAATACCATGATAATTCTTCTTCATCGATTTCTAAGGCCTTCATCTTTTCGATCAAAACATCGTAACGCTCTTCTCTTTCAGAACCACCAACGATTTCTCCAATTCCAGGGAAAAGGATATCCATTGCACGAACCGTTTCTCTTCCTGGTTCAGTATTATCATTCAAACGCATGTAAAACGCTTTAATATTTGCCGGGTAATCAAACAAGATTACCGGACATTTAAAGTGTTTTTCAACCAAATAACGCTCGTGTTCTGATTGTAAATCAGCTCCCCATTCGTTGATGATATATTGAAATTTTTTCTTTTTGTTTGGAGTTGAATCTCTCAAAATGTCAATTGCTTCAGTATAAGAAACACGTTTGAAGTTGTTCTCCAAAACGAAGTTCAATTTCTCTAACAAAGCCATTTCGCTTCTTTCTGCCTGAGGTTTTGATTTTTCTTCATCTAAAAGTCTTCCTTCTAAAAATTTCAAATCATCCTGACAATTGTCTAAAGCATACTTGATTACGTACTGAATAAAATCTTCAGCCAAATCCATGTTATCATCCAGATCGTTGAAAGCAACTTCTGGCTCAATCATCCAAAACTCTGCAAGGTGACGGGAAGTATTAGAGTTTTCTGCTCTAAAAGTTGGTCCAAAAGTATAAATCTGCCCCAAAGCCATTGCATAAGTTTCTCCTTCTAATTGTCCTGAAACCGTTAAGTTGGTTTCTTTTTCGAAGAAATCTTCTTTATAATTTACTTTTCCGTCTTCAGTTCTTGGCGTGTTGTCAAAAGGTAAAGCTGTAACTTTAAACATTTCTCCTGCACCTTCAGCATCAGAACCTGTAATAATTGGCGTATTTACATACACAAAACCTTTTTGTTGAAAATAGTTGTGAACTGCAAATGACAATACAGAACGCACACGCATAATGGCTCCAAACATATTGGTACGAACACGTAAATGCGCATTTTCACGCAAGAAATCTAAACTAGGTCTGTTCTTTGGCTGTATTGGGAATTTCTCAGCATCAGAATCACCTAAGATTTCAAGTTTGTTCACCTGAATTTCATATTTCTGACCCGCACCTTTACTTTCAATCAAAGTTCCCGTTACTGATATTGCAGCTCCAGTTGTAACTCTTTTTAAAGTTTCATCAGGTGTATTTTCAAAATCAACAACACATTGTATATTATTAATGGTAGAACCGTCATTAAGAGCGATGAACTGATTATTTCTAAAAGTTCTCACCCATCCTTTTGCATTAACCTCCTGAAGCGTCGTCGTACTGTTTAATAAGTCTTTAACTTTTGTGTGTTTCATTTTATATATAATATTGAAATTAAATTATTTGTTGTGTAATAACTGCAAATATAAACGATAATTATTAAAATTAGAAGCTGTTTCCCGCTCTCCGCTGTATCTTTATGTTTTTAAAGAAAAAACACAAAGGATGTCGCTGCGATCGGGGCTAGGGCTCCGGTTTTTAAAAGATGTTATTACATCTCATTTTTGTCATTTCGACCGAAGGGAGAAATCACACAAGAGATTACGCAAACAAAAGCAATTAATTTTTGTGGAGTTACGTGTGTGATTTCTCCTTCGTCGAAATGACAAGTTTATGCGTCAACCTTTGTCAAAGTTCAAAACTTTGACAAAGGTCCAAGTCGTTAATTCGTGCTAATTAGTGAAATTTGTGGCAAAAAAAATCTACCCCTCCAAATTCTCCAAATCCTCTTTCTTAGCTTTCTTCTTCTCAAAAGTCAAAACCAAAGCCGGTAAAACCAATAAATTCGCAAACATAGCAAATGCCAATGTACATGAAATTAATCCACCAAGAGCGATTGTTCCGCTGAAACTTGAAAGTGTGAAAGTAGCAAACCCTAAAATCAAAACTACCGAAGTATAAAAAGTACTGATTCCTGTTTCTCTCAAAGCGCTAAAAACAGATTTTTTAACCTTTCCGTTGCTTTGAATTAAATCATGTTTGTACTTCGCCATAAACTGAATCGCGTTATCGACCGAAATTCCAAACGCAATACTAAATACTAAAATTGTCGATGGTTTTAACGGAATCCCAAAATACCCCATTAATCCGGATGTGATACAAAGCGGTAAAACATTTGTAATTACAGACGCCATTACCATTTTAAACGATCTGAACAAATACAACATCAATCCTGCGATTACTAAAATAGCGAAAATCAATGATTCTATTAAGTTGTCAACCAAATAGGATGTTCCTTTCTGGAAAACCAATGCTTTTCCGGTCAAAGTCACTTCGTAACGGTCTGCAGGGAAAATTTCAGCAATTTTTGAGCGTAATTTTTTCTCTACTCTTGCCATTTCTTGCGTTCCAATATCTTTCATGAAAGTCGTGATTCGCGCATATTGTCCCGTCGAATCTACGTACGATTTCATTAAGTTGTCTTTGCTGTTTTTCGTTGCATTCTTAGCATAAGATAAAATAAAAGTCTGTTCCTGTGAGGTCGGCAATTGGTAATATTCCGGATTTCCGTTATAGAAAGCCTGTTTCGAATATTTAACCAAATTCACGATAGAAACCGGTTTCGATAATTCAGGAAGTTCTGCAATTGTATTTTGCAATTCATCCATTTTTTTCATCGTTGATAATTTCATAACACCTTTTTTATGTTTGGTGTTAATCATTATTTCAAGGGGCATAACACCGTTGAATTCTTTTTCGTAGAATAAAATGTCTTTATAAAATGACGCGCTTTTAGGCATTTCTCCAATCAAACTTCCCGAAACTTTCATTTGGGTAAGTCCAATAACGCTAAAAACCAAAAGCAAACCATAAATGGTGTAAATAACTTTTCGTTTGTTTTTTACCACATTTTCAACAAAATCCAATAAAGTAGAAATGTAAGTTTTATTCAAATGGTATAAATGTCTTTCTCCAGGAATCGACATGAAACTGTATACAATTGGCACAATTAAAAGCGTCAATAAATAAACTGAAATCACATTGATTGAAGTAACCAAACCAAATTCGAAAAGCAAATCATTGCCTGTAATCATAAATGTTGCAAAACCTATTGCCGTAGTTAAATTCGTCATCAGAGTCGAAACTCCAATTTTAGAAATAATACGCTGCAAAGCTTTTGCCTGATTGTTGTGCAGTTTAATTTCCTGCTGGTATTTATTGATAAGGAAAATGCAATTGGTAATCCCGATAACGATAATTAATGGCGGGATAATAGCGGTAAGGATCGTGATTTTATAATGAAATAATCCAAGTGTTCCAAAAGACCAGATTACACCAATGATCAAAATACAAATCGAGATAAAAGTAGCTCTGAACGAACGGAAAAAGAAAAAGAAAATAAGGGAAACCGTAAATAAAGCCGCACCAATAAAGAGCCCGATTTCACCTTTCATATTATCGGCGTTGATCGTTCTGATGTATGGCATTCCGGAAACTTTCAAATCAACTCCAGTTGTTTTTTCGAATTTGTCAATTTTCGGAACCAGATTTTCAAGGATAAATGTCTTTCTTTCCGGCGTGTTTACAAGTGCCTTGTTGATGTAAATCGCTGATCGAATGCTGCCGCTTTGCTTGTTGAACAATAAACCTTCGTAAAAAGGCAAATTGTGAAACAAATCATATTGTACCTTTTTTAAATATTCAGGATCAAGTGCTTTCTTTTGATCGATAAAAGGAGTCAGAATAAATTTTTCGTTAACCGTATCTTTCTCTAATTTCTTTAAATCATTTAATGAAACTACTAAATCTACTTCTTTAGAATTTTTTAAACCCGTCATCAATTCATTCCAGGCAGCGTAGTTTTTTGGCGTAAAAAATTTAGGATCCTGAAACCCAATTACCACTAGATTTCCTTCTTCGCCAAATTTATCCAAAAACTGTTGGTACTGTCTGTTTACGATATGATCTTTAGGAAGCAAGTTGGCTTCGGTATAAGTCATAGAAAGGTTTTTCCATTGGTAGCCAAGGAAAATCGTTAAAGCAGATAGGATTACTAGTATTACTATTCTGTTCTTAAGTATGATTCGGGCTAGTTTTTCCCAAAATCCAACTTGTACTGCGTTTTTCATAAATTCTTTAAAATGGATGCAAATGTAGTGAAAAGTGCTCTAAATCATAAATAATCAGTTCGGTTTTTACTGTTTGTTAACATAAATGATATTACAATATTTAGGAAAAATTAGCTGTTTTGTACAATTCTACGTTAGCTTTTCTCATATTTGTACTTAATTTAAAAGCGAAAAGAATATGAATTGGATTTTATTAGTAATAGCAGGACTTTTTGAAGTTGGATTTGCATCTTGCTTAGGCAAAGCAAAGGAAACCACAGGCATAATTTCAACCTACTGGATGGCTGGTTTTTTTGTTTGTCTTTCGATCAGTATGTTATTGTTGTATAAAGCCACTCAAGTTTTGCCAATAGGAACCGCATATGCTGTTTGGACAGGAATTGGAGCCGTAGGAACTGTTTTGGTAGGGATTTTAGTTTTTAAAGAACCGGCAACTTTCTGGAGAATATTTTTCCTTTCGACTCTAATTGCTTCGATCATTGGGTTGAAGTTTGTTTCTAGTCATTAAAGAATATTGGACCACAGATTTTACGGATTAAACGGGTTTGTACGGATTTTTTTACTGAATACTGGAAAAAATATGCCACAGATTACACAGATTCTCACAGATTATCTTTTTGATTCTTAGAAAAAATCTTTTTAATCTTTTAATCTGTGGCAAAAAAACAAGAAGCAAATTTCATCAGATACTTTTATTTAATGAAATACAAATAGAGTAAATACGATAAAAAAGAAAACCCGCGTCAACCCGTTTCATCCGTAAAACCCGTGGGCAAAAAAAACTTTTTAACTTTACATAACTATGCAGGAAAACAATACCATCACTTTTATATTTCTGGCGATTCTTCTATTGCTAATTGTTCTCATTTGCTTTTTGATCTATCAATTAACGCAATTCAAAAAAGCAAAAGACAATGCTGAGAAAAGTTTTTATGCACTCGAAATCAAAGTGAACGATTTGCAGTTAGAAACGTTAGAATCAAAGCTTAATCCGCATTTGTTTAAGAATATTTTGAATTCGATTCAGTCGCACGCGTATCAAACCTATTTTGCATTAGATAAACTGGCGAATGTTCTGGATTATATCTTATACGAAAGCAAAAAGAAATTTGTCACGGCAAAAGAAGAAATTGATTTTGCTCTGAACTTGATTGAAATCAATAAAATCAAAATCAGTCCTCTTTTTGAGTTGAAGATCAAGACTAATATTAATAAAGAAGATAAACTATACGATCAGCCTTTATTAGCGCCTTTGATTTCGATAGATTTAATCGAAAATGCTTTTAAACATGCTGATTTGCAAAGCGCCGATGCCTTTATTTCGGTTGTTTTTGAGTTTAGGGACAATGCTTTTTTTATGACAGTTTCAAATAAGATATCAGATAAAAAAGTATTGAAAAAAGAACGCGGCGGTTTTGGTCATACAACACTGGAGCACCGATTGCGTATTATTTATAAAAATAACTTCAAACTCGATAAGTTTGTAGAAAATGACGTTTATATTGCTCATCTTAAAATAGATTTACTTGAATACAAAACTGAAATGCTTGCTGCTGGACGATGAGTTGCCGGGATTAACGTACCTGAAAATGCTTTGCGAACAAATTCCTGAAGTAGAAATCGTAAAAACGTTTAATAATCCTGAAAAACTCCTTGCTGATATTCCCAATCTCGATTTTGATTTGCTAATATCAGATATCGAAATGCCCGGAATTGATGGTTTGCATCTGGCAGAAATGCTGGACAATAAATTGGTGATTTTTTGTACGGCCTATAAAGAATATGCTGCCGATGCTTTTAATATTGATGCGGTAGATTATATTACAAAACCGGTAAAACTGGAACGTCTGCAAAAAGCGATCTCAAAAGCTTTCGAACGTTTTCATAAACCGGATGCGACAAAAAAGTTCATTCAGTTAAATACAGATAAGGGAAAGACGTTATTGTATTTTAATCAGATTCAGTATATCAAAACTGCAGTTAGTGATAGTCGTGATAAAACGGTTCTTTTGGCCGATGGAAGTTTTCTGAATTTAAAAAATGTGAAATTCGATACTCTTTTAAGCGAATTGCCTGATGCTGATTTCTGTCGTGTAAACAAAAAAGAAATTGTAGCAGTAAAAGCCATCAAGTTTTTTAATCATAACGAAATTGTCTTGCATCATGTAGAGAAAAATGACAAGAATACTACCTTAATTCTAAGCGAAACCTATCGTTCTGACTTTTTGAAGAAGGTGAAATTGTAAATTGTTTTTTTTAAACGATATTTTGAGAACATTGATGTCAGGCTGAGCGGAGTCGAAGCCCTTTTTGCGATAAAAACCTTTGATTTTACTCAGAATGACAGTAGTTTATTGCCAATTATTATAACTTATTACAAAGTTTTTCCTACTTGTTACATACATTGAAAATTAGATTTAAAATTTCTTTTTCACTTAATTCTCACTTCTGATATTTGCACCATTAAAATCAAAAAAACGAGTTATGAATAACATTAAAAACTCCTTATTTTACGTTACTGTTATTGGTGGTTTTACCGCTTTGATATATTGGGTAATCTCAAAAGGTGCTGCACTTGAAGTGGGGCGAGGAATCGTTCAGAAAAAAATAGTAGGCAATCATTGGAATGATTTTTTAAATTCGATGGTAGAGAATCTGCAGCATCCTCTGGCTATTTTATTGGCGCAAATTGTGACTATTATTTTGGTAGCGCGTTTGTTTGGATGGGTTTTTAGAAAAATAGGACAGCCATCTGTAATTGGAGAAATGATTGCAGGTATTGTTTTAGGGCCCTCTTTAGTTGGAATGTATTTTCCGGAATTTTCAGCGGCATTGTTTCCAAAAGAATCTTTAGGGAATTTACAATTCTTAAGCCAAATTGGTTTAATCCTTTTCATGTTCGTGATTGGAATGGAATTGGATTTGAAAGTATTAAAAAACAAAGCACACGATGCTGTAGTTATAAGTCACGCAAGTATTGTAATCCCTTTTGCCCTGGGTCTGTCATTAGCTTATTTCATCTATCATACTTTTGCTCCGGTTGGAGTTGAGTTTGCATCGTTTGGTTTGTTTATGGGGATTGCCATGAGTATTACTGCATTTCCGGTGTTAGCGAGAATCGTGCAGGAGCGGGGCATGCAAAAAACAAAACTGGGAACCATTGCCATAACTTGTGCTGCGGCAGATGATATTACGGCTTGGTGTATTTTGGCAGTGGTAATTGCAATTGTAAAAGCAGGTTCATTTACAAGTTCTTTGTATGTAATAGGTTTGGCTATTTTGTATGTAATTGTCATGCTAAAAATAGTTCGCCCGTTCCTGAAACGAGTTGGAGATTTAAATTCAACTCGCGAAAGTCTGAATAAACCCGTAGTTGCTATTTTCTTTATAACACTTCTGTTCTCTTCTTATGCATCAGAATTAATTGGAATTCATGCTTTATTTGGCGCTTTCCTTGCAGGAGCAATTATGCCGGAAAACAACAAATTCAGAAATATTTTTATCGAAAAGGTTGAAGATGTTGCTATCATTGTTCTATTACCATTGTTCTTTGTGTTTACAGGTTTACGTACGCAAATAGGTTTGCTAAATGATCCTTATTTATGGAAAGTTACTGCTGTAATTATTGCTGTTGCAGTAGCAGGGAAATTCTTAGGAAGTGCTTTTGCTGCGAAATTCGTGGGGCAAAGCTGGAAAGATAGTTTGGCGATTGGAGCTTTAATGAATACCCGTGGTTTAATGGAACTGGTGGTTTTGAATATTGGTTATGATTTGGGAGTTCTTTCTACAGAGATTTTTACCATGATGGTAATTATGGCTTTAGTGACGACATTTATGACTGGTCCGGCTTTAGATTTTATAGGTTTTATTTTTAAGGATAAAATACCTGCGGTTCCGGAAGAAATTGGGAATAAAAGCAAATACAAGATTTTGCTTTCGTTTGCAACTCCTGAAAAAGGTAAAGTATTATTGAAAATCGCTAATAGTCTGGTTAAGAAACAAGGTGATAATTCGATTATAACAGCAATGCATTTGTCATTAAGTACAGAGATACATTCATTTGATATAAAAGATCATGAACGTAAAATGTTAGTTCCTATAATAGAAGAATCAGAGCGTTTAAATCAAAACATGGTGAGTGTTTTTAAGGTGACAAATGATATTGATACTGATATTATAGATACTGCGAACCAAGGCGAATATGATTTATTGTTAGTGAGTCTGGGACAATCTATTTTTGACGGAACGTTGCTTGGAAAGATTCTTGGTTTTACAACCCGAATCGTAAATCCGGACCGTTTGATCGATAAGTTTACCGGAAAAGAAGGTTTGTTCGAGAATTCTCCTTTTGATGAAAGAACACGTCATATCATTGCAAAAAGCAAAATGCCGGTTGGTATTTTTATCGATAAGGATTTAGAAGAAGTGAATCAGGTTTTTATGCCGATTTTTAGTAAAGAAGATTCTTTTCTTATTGAATATGCTAAAAAACTAATCAATAATAATGGTTCTCAGATTACGGTTCTGGATGCAAGTGGCGAAGTAAAAAACACCAGGGATATTCAGGAAACGATTCGTTCGATCGAGCAAATTGCACCCAATCATATCATGATTATGCACGACAGAACAATTAAGAAAGAGTTTTTGGAAAATCAGAATTTGATGATTATTAGTTTAGACAGTTGGAAAAAACTAATAGAATCTCAAAGTACATGGTTGAATAATACACCTTCGGTTTTGATTTTGAAACCATAAAGGTTTTAAATTACAATATTTTAAAATTCCAAATTCCAATTTTATGATTGGGGTTTGGGATTTTTTTTGTTGCGGTTTTTTGCTGGTATAACGTGATATTGTAGAAACCTTGTCAAAGTTCAAAACTTTGACAAGGTTGTTTGATATTAAATATTGTCATTTGGATTGCGAGATGGCACGCGGATGATACGGATTTGCTAATACGAAAGCACGGATTTACGCGGATTTCTTCTGTTGTGTTATTCGTGTTTTTTGTCATCTCGACCGGAGGGAGAGATCACACTCGCAGATCGACAAAGATTGCCGATATTCTGAAAAAGAATATCCTGGCCCTGATAGAAGCGGTATTCTTTTACTTGCTTCTTTAAAGGAAAAGATACAAGTGTATAGCAGGAATAGCTCCTGAAGATTCTAAATAAACTTAAAATATTGAAATTTCAAACCTAAAGTCCCAAATCTAATACATAAGAAATCTTAACGGCAATATTGTCTTCCAATTTCAATAGCTGATTTGGTCCGTATCGATAGAAACCTCCTAAACCAAAACCTTTGTAGATTTTGTTTAGTTCGATTCCGGATTCAAAGAAGCCCCTGTCAAGAGTTTTGTAAGTTGGTCCAACATGCTGCTCAGGATTTTTCATATTTCCCCAGGCCATTCTGGTTACTAATACTAATGAAGGGCGGACTTTTTTGAGGATTCTGATTCGGTCAAATCCATGTTTGATCTGGAAAAAGATATATTGACTCGAGAAAAACTCATTAAAATACATGGTTTCAAAACTGTTTCTGCCTGCAAAAGTAATACGCTGAACCACGGTTTCTTTTGTTAGGTTATTTGGCATCGTGTTGTATAAATGGGTAAGTGGTACGTCGCCCATTGCATATCCTCCTTGCAATAGCAAACTTGTTTTTTGACCGTTTAAGTATTTCTTTTCATATTCGGTTTTAAAATCCACTTTGCCAAATGTAAAATCATTTCCTAAAACATTAGGTAAGGATTGTGTGTACTGAAAGGTAAATCTTGGAAATCTTTTGTCTGACTCGGTTCTTCCGGTTGGAGTTTGCATAAAATCGCTAAATGGCGCCCATACAATCGAAACCATTGCCGTTGTCATTACGTAATCAGAATACAATTTTCCGTCGTAATTAAAAAGATAGTCAAATTGAGGTTCGACATAAGTTCTGGCTAATTCGAAAACAGCTTCGGTTTTTGGAATAATTTTAGACTGAACATTTGCTTTCCATGCGACATATTTATAAAAAGTACTAATGTTGATTGGGCGCGGATCATAAATTTTGAAAACACGTTTATCAACTGCAAAAACAGTACTTGCAATTTCCCTGACATCATCTGTGTAATATCCGTTTACCCAGGTATTGCTGCTTTTATCCAGTAAAACTCCCGTTCCTAAACTGTATTTGACTTCGCCATCTTTTGTTCCGTAAGCAGAATATCCTTCGATTCTGAAATTTTTAGAAAAACGATCATTTGTGATGCCGCCAAGTCCCAGTCTAAAACCTTCGTAGTTATTGTAACTTACAATTTTTTTCAGATCAAGATCAATAGGGCCAATCGGGATATAACCATTGATTATTTTTCGTCCAAATCCTAAACGGCTTTCGATTCTTTTCTTCATCGAAAGACTATCGATCAATTGATATGTTTTCTGGCTTTTTAAGTCCAGGCTTTCTTTTCGGTATTGATTCCAGAATTCTTCCGGTTTTTTATTGGCATCGTCCTTAATTTCCATATAAAGTGCCGGATTCTTTATAGGTGTATTTGTGTTGTAGTGAATGTCGAAATTATTACTTTCTGATAGCAGATAGGTAAAATCTGATGCTGATTTTTTTCTAGGCTCAAAATTGTCTTCGACATCACCATCAAACTGAATTGTTCCGCCCAGAATTTTAATATCATCGTCATTCTTTCCTTTTACAATTTTGAATGTCGTATTGCTCTGAAACCATACTTTTTCGCTTGGTACATATTCAAATTCGTGAATTCCGCTAATGTCCAGAACCCCTTTTATGCGCATTACGGCTTTCGCTACAGCAAAATTTTCCTGATCTATATATAAGACACCTTCTAAGCCGGATGATTTCCTTTTTTGCTTGTTTTTAAAGTAAATCATATAAGTTTCGCGGCCTTTTATGTTTACAGTGTCAAGTATTTTATAGTTGTAATTTGTTGGGGCACCGTTCGAAATGGGATTTTCATATTTGGTTTCAAACAGTTCGTATTTATTATCATAAATAGATATTGACTGCAGATTGAAAGCAATAACCTCATAGATGGGATTTTTGAATCCGGCCATTTTTGTTCCCAGGATGGTTTCCTTAAGCTTGTTGTTTCCAAACTGATATTGGGATACTTTTTCGGTTTGAAACAAATGCTGCTTGATAATGATCTCTTTAAATTTATAATCTGAAGAGTCTACATTAACACGTTTTTTATCGAAATCTTTATAAGCTGCTGTAGAATCAATTCTGCCATCGATAGAATCCGGATTAGCCGTTACGATAAGTTTGTTGTAGCTTTTGTATTCAAAACTGCTGAGCCTTTTTTGTGGATTGTTTTTGTTTTTATTTTCGATTACTTTTTTTATAATCGTTAAGGCAGGATTTTCATTAGAAATAACGACTTCTTTTAGATCATCTGTTTTTTGAGAAAGCAGAATCGAATAATACCTTTTGTTGGTAATGGCAATATTTTTTGTTTGAAAACCAATATAAGATACAGAAAAACTACTTGCGTTAGCAGAAGGTTTAAAAATAAATTTTCCGTCGACATCTGTAATTGTATTGATGTTGTCTGATGTTGTGATCGTAGCAAAAGGAAGCGGTTTATTGTTGGAATCAGTTACAATTCCGTTTATTTGAAATTGCGCTTGAATAGATAGCGTGAAAAACAAAGACAATAAACAAAATAGCTTCATACAGAATGTTATAGTTTCGAAAACGAAAAGAATATGATTTTGGTATGCAAAAATAGGAATAAAAAAATCCGCTTAGTAATAATTTAACTAAACGGATTTTGTTTTGTGTTCGAACGATTACACTTTCATGATTTCGGCTTCTTTTGTTGCCAATAATTCATCTATTTTTTTGATATAAGTATTCGTTAGGGTCTGTACCTGCTCTTCTGCAGATTTACAAATGTCTTCAGAAGTTCCCTCTTTTTCTAATTTTTTAATGTCTGAATTAGCATCTTTACGTACATTACGCACACCAATTTTTGCATCTTCGGCCTCTGTTTTTGCTTGTTTTGCTAAATCTCTACGACGCTCCTCTGTCAAAGGCGGAACGCTGATGATAATTAGGTCACCATTATTCATTGGGTTAAAACCAATATTAGCCACCATAATTGCTTTTTCGATAGTTTGCAGCATGTTTTTCTCGAAAGGCTGCAAAGTAATTGTTCTGGCATCCGGAACACTTATTTTTGCTACTTGCGAAAGCGGTGTTGCTGATCCGTAATAATCTACAAAAACACTTCCCAGCATTGCCGGAGAAGCTTTTCCTGCACGAATGTTAAGAAATTCTTTCTCTAAATGCGCAATCGAACCATTCATTGATTCTTCAGTACTATCTAATATAAATTCTATTTCTTCAGTCATTATCTTTAAGTTTTCAGTTTTCATTCTCAGTTTTCATTTCATGTCGGCAATTGCGACAGTAAACAGTTACTGATGACTATATATTAACTACGGTTCCTATGTTATCGCCTTCACAAATTTTCAATAAATTTCCAATTTTGTTCATATCAAAAACAACGATTGGCAATTTGTTTTCCTGACTTAATGTAAACGCGGTTGTATCCATTACGTTTAATCCTTTTTTAAGGACATCTTCAAACGAAATAAAATCGAATTTTACTGCTGATGCATTTTTTTCAGGATCAGAATCGTAAACACCATCAACGCGGGTTCCTTTTAAAATTACATCTGCATTAATCTCAATACCTCTTAAAACGGCAGCAGTATCAGTTGTAAAATATGGATTTCCTGTTCCTGCACCAAAAATTACAATTCTTCCTTTCTCAAGATGACGATCTGCTCTTCTTTTAATATAAGGCTCTGCAATAGATTCCATTTTTAAGGCAGTCTGCAAACGGGTTTTCATTCCGTTTTCTTCAAGAGCCCCTTGCAATGCCATTCCGTTTATAACCGTAGCAAGCATTCCCATATAATCACCTTGTACTCTATCCATACCGGCACTTGCACCAGCAACGCCTCTAAAAATATTTCCTCCTCCAATAACAATAGCAATTTCGACTCCTTTGCTGTGAATTTGCTTAATTTCTTCAGCATATTCGGCTAATCTTTTAGGGTCAATTCCGTATTGTAAATCACCCATCAAGGCTTCTCCACTCAGTTTAAGAAGAATTCTTTTATATTTCATGTGTTGTTGCGTTAATTTGTGCAAATATAGACATATTCTGATTTTTAAAAATAATGTTTTCAAAAAATTAATTGTTCTTTTAGTTATAAATTTATAGTGATTTTTTAAAGGATTTTTTGAATGTGATAAAAGTCATTCTTTGAGTCTCCTTGAAATTCGTATTTTTATGCAATTCAAAAATCAAACAAATATGAAAAGTAGTATCGCCAAAGCATTATTTAGGAGTCATACGTATCCGGAATATCGAAAATTAGTAGCTGATTTATTATTGGATGGAAAATCAACCGGGAACGAACAATCTGAAAGTTTAACCAATTATAGTAAGTTAAATGACGCCAGAATGAATAGGCTGGACAAAACGGTAAAAATTACCGATGCTATTATTTCGAGAATAGAAAAACTGGAGCACAAATATATTTGGCTTGTAATTTCTGAAGGCTGGTGCGGAGATGCGGCTCAGATCCTTCCGGTTATTAATAAAATGGCTTTGGCATCGCATAAAAAAATAGATCTTCGAATTGTACTGCGAGATGAAAATGAAGGGTTAATGAATGAATATCTAACAAACGGTGCAAGAGCAATCCCTAAGGTGATAATTATTTGTAAAGAGGCCGGGATTGTTCGTGCAGATTGGGGACCAAGACCAAGAGGAGCATCTGAATTAATCGCAAATTATAAAAAAGAATTTGGTGTACTTGATGAAAAAATCAAAACTGATTTGCAATTGTGGTATTTAGCAGATAAAGGAATATCAGTTCAGGAAGAACTCACGGAAATAGTCGAAAACATTCAATACGGTCGATTATAGTTTTTGTAATAAAAAAATAATACGATCTGTTTGTTTTGTGGTAATGTGTTGGTTGTAAATATGGTATGTTCTAAAAATGTATTGAATATTTTTTTTACCTTAAATATTTTTGTAACTTAGTAATATAATCCCACTTCTATTATTTACTTTCCGATTTGCTCTTTTTATTGGTGTTTATTGAATGTCTAACAATTTAAAACACACTATTATGAAAAAGTTATTCGAAAGGTTTTATGATTTTATTTCAGGTTTGTTGTTTGGAGGGAAAAATGTATCTCATTATTAACTGCTCCGAAAAAAAAAGACACGTTATGCAATAAAACTACTTTATTTTAGAAGTTGGCACATTACTATTGTTTAATTGTAATGTGCTTTTTTTATTATCAGACTTGAATAGTTGCTCTTTAAAAACCGCTCAGGGAATCTTAAAAGCTAATTACAGAAATACCAAAACTGAAACTGCCTACAGTTTTATAGTCATAAAGAGGGTAACCAAAATCGGCTAGTTCTATAAATAATGTTTTATCATCTCCTGTAAGGCCAATTCTGGCTTTTTTGTATGTGCCGCTCAGATCACCCCGGCCCAGAGCAAAACTTTTCCCGTAACCTACTTGCATGGTAATTCTGGTGCTTTCTGCAATTTTAGGGCTTAATCCAAAATTAAGATAAACCGGAACAGCTACTAACTTTTCATTCCATTTCCAGTCAAGGCCACTATGAATCCCCAGAGTTACCCATTGATTATAATGAATGCCGTAACCTAGTTTTGAACCCAAGCCATCTGGCATGAGCCAAGGTTGTTTGTCGCCTTCATATTTAGGAGCGTCACCGTAATCAGGATTTCCTGTTATTGAAGCATTAACTTCAAATTGAATGTAAGTAAATTTTCTTTCCTGTGCGTAAATCGTCGTGGTGATGTAGAAAAAAGTAAAAATCGTTAATAAACAATATTTCATAAAATTGATTTAGGCCTGTCTTTGCTCTGAAATATTTTATTTCAAAAAGCTTAGAATTAGCAAAATTATTTTGTGAAAGATATTTAAAAAATCGAGATAATTAGTATAGGGTATAAAAGATAAATTTTGATAGATAAAAAGTTTTTTTTACTGTAAACTTTCCTCGAATAATGTAACATCGATGGCATTTGTAACATCGTAATCGCCAATTTTTGTTCGGCGTAAAGCAGTTAAATGAGAACCTGAATTCATTGCTTTCCCAAAATCAAAAGCCAGTGAACGGATATAAGTTCCTTTACTGCAAACGACTCTAAAATCGATTTTCGGCAAAGCAATTCGTATAATCTCAAATTCGTGAATGGTAGTTTTTCTACTTGCAATTTCTACAGTTTCTCCGGCACGTGCGTGTTCGTATAAGCGAACACCATCTTTTTTGATCGCAGAGAAAATAGGTGGTTTTTGATCGATTTCGCCCAAAAACTGTTTTACTGTTTCATGAATCAAAGCTTCGTCAATATGTGAAGTTGGAAAAGTTTCGTCAATTTCTGTTTCCAGATCATACGATGGAGTAGTGGCCCCAATATAAAAAGTCCCTGTATATTCTTTAGCCTGACCTTGTAATTCAGTAATTCTTTTGGTGAATTTTCCTGTACAAATCAATAATAATCCGGTTGCCAGAGGATCTAATGTTCCGGCATGACCAATTTTGAACTTTTTAGGAAGTCCAACTTTATTGATCAATAGGTATTTTAGTTTATTGACAGCTTGAAACGAACTCCATTTTAAAGGTTTGTCTATCAATAAAATTTGTCCGTTTAAATAATCTTCAGGCGTCATTATAGTATGGTAAGAGGATGAAATAAAAAGTGAATCAATAGTAAAGTGATTCCTGCGATGATGCGGTAATAACCAAAAACTTTAAAGCCATTTTTAGTCAAAAATCCAATGAAAGTTTTAATAGCCAAAAGTGCTACAATAAATGCGACAACATTACCAATAACTAATAAATTGATTTGATCATGAGATAATTCGAATCCGGCTTTGTAGTAATCGTAACATTTTTTTGCAGTTGCACCTAACATAGTGGGCACCGCTAAAAAGAATGAAAACTCAGCAGCTGTTGTTCTGGACAGTTTTTGGGACATACCTCCCACAATACTCGCTCCGCTTCGTGAAACTCCCGGAATCATTGCCAAACATTGAAACATTCCAATTTTAAAAGCTTGCAGATAGGTTATTTCCTGAGATGTTTCGGCAGTATTTGGATTGTTGAACCAGTCGTCGACTTTCAGTAAGATGATTCCTCCTATCAAAAGTGAAACGGCAACCGTAATTGGGTTTTCTAATAATCCGTCGATAAAATCACTTAATAATAATCCTAAAACAACGGCAGGAATAAACGCAACTAAAAGTTTAAAATAAAAATCAAGTGTCTGAAAGAAACGTTTGAAATATAAAACTACTACAGAAAGTATAGCTCCAAGCTGAATAACAATTGTAAAAAGTTTGGTAAAATCTTCGTGAGCAATTCCAAAAAAAGAAGAGGCAATAATCATGTGGCCAGTTGAAGAAACAGGTAAAAATTCTGTAATTCCTTCAATTATGGCAAGAACAATAGCTTGTAATGTATTCATTGAATTTTAATTGTTAGATTGTCAGACTTCTCAGATGTCAGATTTTTTTAAAAGATTAATCTAATAACCTAAAGATCTAAGTTGTCTAAGCGGTCTAAAAAAAGTCTACTTAGATTTTTTGAAAATAGAATAAATCGTGATACCA
Organism: Flavobacterium azizsancarii; assembly: GCF_027980145.1. Lineage (GTDB taxonomy): Bacteria > Bacteroidota > Bacteroidia > Flavobacteriales > Flavobacteriaceae > Flavobacterium > Flavobacterium azizsancarii. The sequence goes on from NZ_JAMZNK010000061.1 coordinate 18,810, forward strand.
AAACCAATTAAAACAGTTGTTGGAGCTAAACGAATACGTCTAAAGTTAAAAACATCTTCATTAAAGATATTTGGATCCTTGCTTCCTCCGCCTGACATTAAGATAAAACCTAATGCAATAACACCAATTCCTATTAATAAAATTTTATAGTTAATACCATCAAAAAGGAATTCTTGTTTTTGTGGCTGTTGTTCTGTATTGTTTATATTTTTCATTTTTGTTTTTTTGTAACCCTAATCAAAGTTTAGAGTATTTTATTTATTTGTCAACCTGAGTCAAGTCGAAGACTGTTTGTTTTTTTGTAAACTAAAAACCGTGACCGAATACTTTCTTAGTACAGATCGTCAGTTCTTAAGTTTAAGAATCGTTGTGTTGCAAAATGTGTACTTACCCAAGTAATTAAAACACCTAATCCGAAAACGGCCAATAATACGAATCCAATTAATACTTTGTCTTCTAAAATCCCTAATCCCGGGAAATTAGTTTCTACATACAATAAAACCCCAATCAATGCAATAATAGCCAATCCTGCACCAAGCATTCCTAGTTTTACACTACGCATTACAAATGGTTTACGGATAAACGATTTTGTTGCACCAACCATTTGCATGGTCTTAATGATAAAACGGTTTGAATGTATGGATAAACGTAGTGAACTATTGATTAATAAAACAGCGATAATCGCAAGGAAACCACTGATAATCAAAATCCACATACTCACTTTTTTGATGTTGTCATTAACCAGGTTTACCAATTGTTTGTCGTAAACTATATCTTCGATCATTGCGTTTTTACGCAATTTACTTTCGATTTTTAAGATACTGTCTCTTTCTACATAGTCTGCTTTCAGGTGAATGTCGTATGAATTCAATAAAGGATTTTCGCCCAAAAATGTAAGGAAATCTTCTCCAATAATATCGGTATGTTCTTTTGCCGCTTTATCTTTAGTAACATAAACATATGATCTTGCGAAAGGAGCCCTTTTTAATTCAGTATCGAATGCTTTTATTACACTATCATTAGCTTCATTTTTAAAGAAAACCGTCATGGCGATTTTTTCTTTAAAATCATTAGCCAGTTTTTTAGAATTGATAATGAATAATCCCAGTACTCCTAAAAGGAATAAAACCAGAAATACACTTAGTACAACCGAAAAATAAGAGGAAATTAACCTGCGCTTTTGAAATTTATCAAAGTTAGAACTCATAGTTTGCTTAAATTATGTGGTAAAAATAATAAAGTATTTCTTTATTTGAAGTTAATAACGACCAAAGTTTTAACTTTCGTACAATAAATGTAAATATACCAACTTATTAATTAATTGCAGGAAAACCGTAAGACTTCTTCAATTTACAATAATAACCTTTAGTTTTTAGTTTTTTTCTTTTCTTAAGAACTCATTTAGCAGCATTTGTAATTGAACTTGTTTTTCGAATATTTTCTAAAAGCCGGATTTTGCCCATTCCTAAAAAGGTTCATCAGTTTCCTCAATCCAAAGCAGGACTTCAACTGAATGTTTTTTATCGGTGCTCATCTGGTTCTTAGTTATTTGTAAAAGGGACTGTTTTACGTAAGTCGATTCTCTTAATAGTTTAAAATTAAAGTAAAAAAAGAATAATAACTACGTAGTAAAAACACAAACACAGGTGTTTTTACTTAATTAAAAATAAGTATTTTATTATTTTATTTGTTTGTCAGTGAAATAGCTTTGGTACAATCTGTAATAAATGTAAATTTGCGCCTTAATTCATTAAAGTGATAAAGCTTTAATCTTTATCATTCTGAACCTTTGAACCTTTTAAGATGAAATACAATCCGATCGAAATAGACGCTAAATGGCAAAAATTTTGGGCAGAAAACCAAACTTTTGCAGCAAAAAACAATTCTGACAAACCGAAGCATTATGTTTTGGACATGTTTCCTTATCCTTCAGGAGCGGGATTACACGTTGGGCATCCGCTGGGTTATATCGCTTCAGATGTTTATTCTCGTTTTAAAAGACATCAGGGTTTCAATGTTTTGCACCCAATGGGATACGATAGTTTTGGATTGCCTGCAGAACAATATGCAATACAAACGGGACAACGTCCGGAAGATACAACACGCGTAAATATTGACGGTGGAGTAGATAAAGAAGGAAAACAAATTGCCGGATATAGAAAACAATTAGATAAAATAGGATTTTCGTTTGACTGGAGTCGTGAAGTGCGTACTTCGAATCCTGATTACTATAAACATACACAATGGATTTTTATCCAGTTGTTTAATTCATGGTATTGCAAAAAACAAGGTAAGGCATTTGATATTTCAGAGCTTGTAAAAGTTTTTGAAGAGGAGGGTAATGTTTTGGTTGAGGCAGTTTGCGATGATAATGTTGCAATTTTTACAGCAACAGAATGGAATTCGTATTCTGATGATCAGAAAGAAAAAATCTTGTTGCAATACAGAATGACTTATTTAGCTGAAACCGAAGTAAACTGGTGTCCTGGTTTAGGAACTGTTTTAGCAAATGATGAAATTATAAACGGAGTTTCGGAACGTGGGGGATATCCTGTTATTCGTAAAAAAATGACACAATGGAGCATGCGAATTTCGGCTTATGCAGAACGTTTGTTGCAAGGTTTAAATGATATTGACTGGAGTGAATCTATCAAAGAATCACAAAGAAACTGGATAGGGAAATCTGTAGGTGCGATGGTTTCGTTCCATGTAAAAAATCATGACGAAGTTATTGATGTATTCACTACAAGACCTGATACAATTTTCGGGGTTACTTTTATGACTTTGGCGCCAGAACATCCTTTAGTTTCTAAAATAGTTACTGAAGAACAAAGAGGAGAAATTGAGGCTTATATCGAAAAAACAGCTAAACGTTCAGAGCGTGAGCGTATGGCCGATGTAAAAACAATTTCAGGTGTATTTACAGGAGCTTATGCAGAGCATCCTTTTACAAAAGAAGCAATTCCGGTTTGGATAGGAGATTATGTATTGGCAGGTTACGGAACTGGTGCTGTAATGGCGGTTCCTTGTGGAGACGAAAGAGATTATGCTTTTGCTAATTTCTTTAAAGGTCAAAACGGTATGCAGGAAATCAAGAATATCTTTGCGAATGTTGATATCTCTAAAGAGGCTTACGGTTCTAAAGACAATGTTGAAATTGCCAATTCTGATTTCTTAAACGGATTAAATTATAAAGCAGCAACTCAAAAAGCAATTGCTGAATTAGAAAAAATAGGACAAGGAACAGGAAAAACAAATTACCGTTTGCGTGATGCTGTTTTCTCTCGTCAGCGTTATTGGGGAGAACCTTTCCCGGTGTATTATGTAAATGGTTTACCAAAGATGATCGATGCGCAGCATTTGCCAATTATCTTGCCGGAAGTAGAAAAATATTTGCCAACCGAAGATGGTTTGCCTCCGTTAGGAAATGCAGCTGTTTGGGCTTGGGATACTAAAAATAATAAAGTTGTCAATACAGATTTAGTAGATCATGCAACGATTTTTCCATTAGAATTGAATACTATGCCAGGTTGGGCAGGAAGTTCATGGTATTGGATGCGTTATATGGATGCTCATAACGAAACTGAATTTGCCAGCAAAGAAGCATTGGCATATTGGGAAAGTGTAGATTTATATATTGGAGGAAGCGAGCATGCAACCGGACATTTACTATATTCTCGTTTCTGGAACAAATTCTTAAAAGACAAAGGTTTTGCTCCAACCGAAGAACCATTCAAAAAACTGATCAATCAGGGAATGATTTTAGGAACCACTGCATATGTTTACAGATTGGAAGGAACAAATACTTTTGTGTCTAAAAATAAAATTACAGATCAAAATGTTCAGCCAATTCGTGTCGACGTGAATTTCGTAAATTCTTCTGATGAATTAAATATCGAAAAGTTCAAAAATTGGAGAGAGGATTTTAAAACTGCCGAATTTATTTTTGATGAAAACGGAAAATACATTGTTGGTCGTGAAGTCGAAAAAATGTCGAAATCATATTATAATGTAGTGACTCCGGATGATATTTGTAATGAATATGGTGCTGATACATTGCGTTTGTACGAAATGTTTTTAGGTCCTTTAGAGCAAGCTAAACCGTGGAATACTGCCGGAATCTCAGGAGTTTTTGGTTTCCTGAAAAAATTATGGAAATTGTATTTTGATGAGCATAATGGTTTGGTTGTAAATAACGACGAACCAACAAAAGACAATTTAAAATCGTTGCATAAAACGATCAAAAAAGTAGCAGAAGATATTGAGAGTTTCTCTTTTAATACTTCAGTTTCTCAGTTTATGATTTGTGTGAACGAATTGTCGACACAAAATTGTCATTCAAGAGCAATCTTAGAACCGTTAGCGATTTTAGTTTCGCCTTATGCGCCACATATTGCTGAGGAATTATGGTCGCAATTGGGTCATACAACTTCAATTTCTGAAGTTGCTTTTCCTGTTTTTGAAGCAAAATATTTAGTGGAGACAAACAAAGAATATCCGGTTTCTTTTAACGGAAAAATGCGTTTCACAATCGAATTGCCTTTGGATTTAACCAAAGAACAAATCGAAGAAATCATCATGAAAGACGAAAGAACATTGAAACAGCTAGATGGTAAAACACCAAATAAAGTAATTATTGTTCCGGGGAAAATTATTAATTTGGTTGGTTAACCAAAATAAATTCCATCCCGATAGCTATCGGGATTAAAATTCCAAATTCCAACTTTGTTGGGGTTTGGGATTTTTTTTGCGTCTATTTTGTCATCATGAGGAACGAAGGATCACATAAGAAATTCAACAAGTAAAATCGAAAGTCTTTGTTGAACTAAGCGTGCAATCCTTCGTTATTCAGGAAGATAATATTGTGAAACTTCGTTGGCTTTTTTGCCGCAAATTACCCGAAGTTAACACAAATAAGATTCGTGTTAATTTGTAGTGATAATTAGATGTAAAAAAAGCTTCGTAATCACGAAGCTTTCCTTTTTTTTATTCTTATTGAGTATTATTTCACAAATACAAAAGAACCCGGAGCTGCTACAATAATCCCGTCGCTTGTTGCCTTTGCAGTTGTTTCTTTTTCTACTTTTCCGCCAACAATGATTTTTACAGTTATTGTTTGGTCAACAACACCGCCAAAACCACTTACTGTTATTCCCGCTCCATAAGTGTCTGCGCCAGCTGTAAATTCCTTAGTCCATGGTAATGAATTGATATCAGCGTTTTGTCCGCCATTACCAGATTCGGTATAAACTGTACTAAGTTTTCCGGTATAATTTCCGGTTACTTCATATTTAATGTCTCTTGAGCCTGATCCTGAATTGTTATCGTTATCGCTGCTGCAAGAAGCTACTGTAAAAGCAAGAGTCAGTACAATCGCTAAAGTTTTTAAAATAGATTTCATAATTTTTTTTAATATTAATAATAGTGTCTAACAAAATTAGATGCTTGAAAATGAAAGGGCAATACCTGATAAAGTGTATTTTGTATTACCTGATATCAGGTAAAAAGAGGTGGTTTTTTTTGGAATATTTTAAATTTTAATAAATTTGAGAAAATACCACTTTATGAAGAAAATTTACCTCTTTCTGATTTTTCTGCTTTTTTCTGCCACTTCATATTCACAAGTGATCCTTTCGTTAGATGATGATAGAACTTATATAGATAGTATTGCTGCGATTACTAAAAATGCTCATTCTGATAGTGTAAAAAGTATTTATAGCTTTAAATTGTCAAAATTGTATTTGATGATACAGGATGTTCAGAAATCAAAAGAATATTTACAGCAAGGGAATAGGTTAAAAACTAAATTTCCTTTTTTAAATGATGTAGCAATTTTCTATAATTCATATAGTTTTTTAGAAAAAGGTGATGTTGACGGATTCGAGAATGCTTTGCTTGAAGCAAATAATAAACTAAAGAAATACACTCATACCGAAGCTTACAAAATACGTGCTGTTGCGCTTCAAAATTACGGTGTCATGCAGCAAAGAAAGAATAATGAAAAAGGCTATATGAAAATATTAGTTCATGAAGCAATTCCTGCTGCTAAAAAAAGTGGTGATTCTGAGTTAATAAGTGGTTTGTACAAAGCGGTTGCTATAATTTTTATGAATAATAACGATCGCGAAAAAGCAAGTGAATATTTGCGTGATGCTCAATATTATATCGAAGTTACTACTAAAAAGTCACCCACTCTTATTGAGTCTAAGATGGAAACGTACATTATTAATGCTGAAAATTTAGTAGAGTTAAAAAGATTCTATGATGCGAAAAAGGTTCTGGATAAAGCATATGATAAATTACAAAATCATCCGGAGTCGAATTTAAATGATTCTTATTTTTATTCTGAAGGTTTGTATTATGGAAAACAAAATAAAAACGATAAAGCTTTAGAGAGTTTTGAAAAAGGTATAAAGTCAGCAGTAAAGCATCAGAATCAAATTGCTTTAAATAGATTGAAATTTGCGGAATACGAAGTGCTTTTTAAATTAAAAAACTTTGATAAAGCCAAAGCTAATCTGGAATATCTTCTTGAGAAAACTCCTTTTATTGTAGATCAAAAAAATTATTATAATGAGTTGTCGAAAGTTTATAATGCTACTAAAAATTATGATAAAGCTTATTTTTATTCTCATAAATACAATGTAATCAATGACAGTTTAAATGATACGAAATTTAAAAGTGAAATTGTAGAACTCGAAGCAAAGTATAAAAAGGCTGAAAATGAAAAAAAAATAACATTGCTACAATCACAAAACGAAAAAACAGCACTGCTGGTCAATAATAATCGGTTGAATTCTATTCTTTTTGCGGTGTTATCGGTACTCTTGTTTCTTATTGTTTTGTTTTTATGGATATTAAATAAAAATCAGAAAAAACTAAGTATTCAGAAAGAAATTAATCATGAGCAGGAATTGAGTGCACTGGAGAACCAGCAAAAATTATCGGTTTCTAATGCTCTGATTGAAGGAGAAGAGGTGGAAAGGAAAAGAATCGCCAGAGATTTACATGACGGACTTGGGAGTATGCTTTCCGGTTTAAAAATTCATTTAAAACTCGCGGAGAAAGAAAATGCGCTCAGTCCTGCAGAAATTAATACTTTGTTGGATAATTCGATTAAGGAATTGAGAAATATTTCGCAAAATTTAATGCCGGAGAGTTTGTTGAAATTAAGTTTAGAACATGCATTGAGAGATTTGTGTATGGCAAATTCAAATGCAAAAACAGAAATTGAATTTCAATATTTGGTGCAAAAACCAAATTTACCCAAAAATTATGAAATTGTGATTTATAGAATTATTCAGGAATTATTGATTAATGCTTTGAAATATGCCGATGCATCACAAATTTTAGTTTCTTGTTCTCAAAATAAAGATACTTTTTTTATTACAGTTGAAGATAATGGAATTGGGTTTGATGTTTTTGTAAAAAGTAACGGAATGGGTTTAAGAAATATTAAGAACCGTGTTGAGATTCTTAAAGGAAAATTAGAAATAGAAAGTGTTCTGCATAAAGGAACGTCTACATACATTGAATTAAAAGTAAAAAATGAAACATTAAATGGATAAGGTATATAAAACAGTAATTGTAGATGATCACCCAATTGTGATTTCAGGAATTTCAGGATTATTGTCGGATCTGGAGACAGTTGAAATTGTCGGTAAATTAGAATCCGGGGTTAAACTAGTTGATTATATCGAGGAGAATCAGGTTGACTTGATTTTGATGGATATCTTTTTACCTGTGATAAATGGGGTTGATCTTTGCAAGACAGTTAAGCAGAAATATCCCCGAATAATTATTATCGGAATGAGTAGTCAGTCTGAACGGAGTCTGGTGATGCAATTTATTCAAAATGGCGGAAATGGATATGTTCTAAAGAGCGCTTCGTTTGATGAGTTTAAAAGATGTATTAATAAAGCCATTGAGGGGGAAATTGTATTTAGCGATGAAGTCAAAACTATCATTAGCCAGCCCTCATCTGATGGTTTAGATCATATCCCGAGTCTTAGTAGGAGAGAAAAAGATATTACTTTATTGCTGTCAAAAGGTAAATCGACCCAGGAAATAGCCGATGAATTGTTTTTGAGTTTTCTAACTGTTCAAACACACAGGCGCAACATCCTGCAAAAGTATAAAACCAAAAATGTAGCTGAATTGATGGCTTTTCTATTGAAGAACAATCTGTTAAGTTGAGAAGAAGGGTGTGCCAAAATGACATTTTTTGAAATTGGTTCAGAATTTGCAATTTGTTTTGTAACTTTAATAATCAATCAAATAAAAATAAAAATATGGGAAGTGGATATTTAATTCTGGCCGGAGCAATTATGCTTTTCAGCTGGATGGTGAGTTCAAAGCTCAAAAGTAAATTTGAATTATACTCGAGAATACAATTAAGAAACGGAATGAGTGGTGCTGAAATCGCTAAGAAAATGTTGGCTGATAACGGGATTACTGATGTTCGTGTTATCTCGACTCCGGGGCAGCTAACAGATCATTATAACCCTACAGATAAAACAGTCAATTTAAGCGAAGCAGTTTATAATCATCGTAATGCTGCAGCGGCAGCTGTTGCAGCGCACGAATGTGGTCATGCTGTGCAGCACGCGATAGGATATGAATGGCTGACAATGCGTTCTAAATTAGTGCCAATCGTAGATATTGCATCAAATTATATGCAGTGGATTTTATTGGCAGGGATTCTTATGATTAGAGTTTTTCCGGGTTTGTTACTAATAGGAATTATCATTTTTGCAGTGACGACATTATTCTCGATAGTGACTTTGCCTGTAGAATATGATGCGAGTAACAGAGCGCTGGCCTGGTTAGAGAACAAACATATGCTGACACAAGAAGAGCAGGCAGGAGCAAAAGATGCGCTAAAATGGGCAGCAAGAACCTATTTGGTAGCTGCTATAGGATCGATTGCAACGTTGTTGTACTATATCTCGATTTATTCAGGAAGCAGAAGGAATTAATTTTTTAATTAGATAATTTATAAGCAAACCCGACAGGTTGAAAAACCTGTTGGGTTTATTGTTGTGTGCCCAGCATGGGCGGTAACTCTAGGGTGTAAGTCCCGAACACGCCTTTACAGTGGGAAGTGTTAGCTGAATGCAAGGGTGTCCATTGCGTTAGTGGAATCTGAAGGAAGCAGTAGGCAAACTCTTG
>NZ_JAMZNK010000062.1 GCF_027980145.1 Flavobacterium azizsancarii
AATTGAACCGAAATAGTGGCACTATTCAAACCGAAATAGTGGCACAAATTCACCGAAATGGGTGGCACGGTCCGACCGAAATCACTGGCACAAATCGAACCGAAATATCCACTTGTTCTATTAGTTTTCCTTTTTCATCCCATTGTGTAAATGTATTTTTTATTCTGTCTCGGATAAGATTAACTTTTCCATTTTCGTAATACGCCTTATAATAAATCTCTTCGTCATTTTTTACTTCACTTTCATATTTTAGATTTCCATTACCATAGTAAGCGTAAAATTTTCCATTCGGAATTCCATTTACAATATTCTCAAAGTGTGAAATTTTTCCATTGTTGAAATAGCAAATGATTTTTCCGTTATATCTTAAATTGTCTTTAAAAAGAATCCTTTTTTTATAAAGTCCTGAAAAAACCAAATCGCCATTTTCATTAAAATATTCTACGTAAGATTCACCTTTTATTTTTTGTGTATATTTTTCCATTAAGCTGCCATTATCGTAATGATAACTTTGCGATACGTTTTCTATGTATTTAAATTTTGGCTTTCCATTTAGCCAATAATCAGTCGATTCTTTTGTGTCATTATCATACTCTTGCTCGAAGGTTCCATTTTCTCTAAAATTTATGTTTTTTCCAATTTGTTTCCCATGATTATCATATTGACGAACCCATTTAGGTTTTCCACTTTCATACCAATCAATAAATTTATCAAAACATTGATTGGTATTTTTGATGTTGGCAATTGATTTCTTTTTTCCTGATTCGTAAAACCCAACCATAATATAATCTGATTTTTCTTTGAAAAAGCGCAAAGTTTTTATCTTTTTACTTTTATAAAAAAATGTGTCTATTACATTATAATTTGCTTTATTAATTCCTATTGCACTTAATTCATTTTCAATTGTTGTTTTCTTCTTACCACAAGAAAATAGTAAGCAAACTAATACTGATAATAAAATATATTTTTTCAATTTTCTATTTGTTTAATTAGGTTGTCTTATAATTAAAGTTAAAAAACGGGTGATTTTCATTAATTAATCTTTGAAGTGATCTAATTTTTTTTGAACCCCTCTATTTTTATATTCCACTTCTTTCTCCACTTCTTTACGTTTACCATCATTAATTATATCAATGACATCTTTTTGAGAAGGAGGCACAAGTGTATCTTTTACTTTTTTTTCATGAACTACTGAAAGATTTCCTCCAAAAACATCGGTAGATTTATAATTATACAATGGCATTAGAATCATTTCAGGATCAGATATAGTTGCATTTTTTGAAACTGGGGGTTGCTTATTGGGGTACCGTATTTTAATCTCATTTCAAACTCCAAAAGCCATGGATTCATCGTTGATGAATTAGGGAATAATTTCCCCAAAAAATAACCTAAATCAAAATAAGTATTAAAGTTATGTCCTGGAGCATCAAAAGATCCGGAACCTCTGTCGTTCCCTAGATTTCCACTTCCGGCAATAGGGTCTCCACCATATCCAAAAACTCTTATTCCATCGCTTGTACTTACTTTTGCTATTAAATTTTGAACCACAACCTCACTCAGTTGTGTTGCTTTTGTCCAAGTACCGTCTTTGTTTCCTCGATAAATTGTATTGTTCTTACTCTCGAAATAAAGTTCTCCTTCAGAAGCTATTCTATTTGGACCATCAGTAAAGAAATTATGATCAAAAGAAAAGAGATTCTCATGGCGATTATTAATTTTTCTAGCTTCCAGCATTTCTCCTATAGCATCTCTTTTTTCCCAGATGTCATCACTATCAAATGGATTTTTATTTCTCCCTAATCTATCTCTAAACATAATAAAAATTATTGGTTTGTACTAATCTTTGTGTAATTGTAGAATAAAGTATTTCTTATTTTTTTTCTTGTAAAACGGAATGTTATAGAAGTAAAAATACTACAAAAAAGTAAGGTAAACAATTTTTTATTCAGTAAGTTATTAATAAAATAAGAAATAATCTAAAATAAGAAGATATAAACTAACTTTAATTGGGATTAAAACCAAAAAAATGCGCAACTCCCATTGCGCATTTTATATATAAAGAAAAAGAAATCCTATTTCCCGTTCATCAATTTTTCTAAATACTCAACCTTTTCTTTTTCAGACTGAACCAAACGTTCATAAAGCTCCACAACTTTATCAAGAGGATTGAAATTACAATGATTATTAGTTGTATTTCCTTGAGCACCATTATTAGCACTATTGTCATAAAAGTTATTAAAGAAATTAAAAACAGATTCTTCTGTAAAATTTTCAATTGCTTCAACCGTAACACCAAGTACTTTTGCAATTTGTACCAATTTTTCGAAATCGACAGTTTCGCTGGTTTCAATACTCGAAACAGTTTGTTGACTTAGGCCAATTGCTTCTGCAAGCGCTTCTTGTTTCATTCCACGAAGCTCTCTGATTCGGCTAATATTTCTGCCAATGTGTTTTGGTTTAGTTGCTGTGCTCATAATTCAAAGGTATTTAAAATTCTTTAAAAAAATACTCATCGGTAAAAAACAAGATCAATTTGGTAAAATACAATTTCCGTTGTTTTTTTGTGTCTGTAAATATATGCTTTTTCTTACTTTAATCAGAACAGTATTTTACAGGTAAAGACTACAATAAATGTTTTGTAATTTAGTAGCCTAAATATAAAAACGTATGAATTGTAAATTAACATTTAAAGAAAGAGCTGAGTTAGGCATGGAAATACTTGCAAAACAAAGACCTGTAACTTTAGAACAAGCAAGAGCGCAAGCAAAACGACTTAAAGAGGCAAGTACATCAAAAGTGAAGAAAGAGCGCTAATAAAAACAAAGTTATGCTAAGCGAAAATCATTAAAAACAATAATTCAAAAATCCGACTAAATCCGCGTGTTCGCGAAAGCGAATCCGTATAATCTGCGTCTAAAATTCAACACTTCAACTGAAAATGATTACTCAAAATCAATTCAATCAAAAAAAAGACTAACAAAACAGACTAAAAATTAATTGAAATTTGGCACATATTATATGTCGGTTAATTTTTTATTAAAAAATCAAAGTTCAACTTGTCTGTAGCTTTTTATTTACTAATTTAGGAACTTTAATTTAAGCCACTGTTTAGTAATGAATATTACCATATCTGTCAAGCAATTAGGGAAAAAGCACCCTATACTTCAGGAAACAATCATCAGTTTAGATAATACTACTTCAATCCTTTCTGTTCGTAATTTCTTAGAATTAATCGTAAAACATCAGGTCGAATTGTTTCATTCGGCATCATTTGAGTGGGAAGATGAAGACACGATTCATCTGCCAAAAGAAAACTATTTGCCAATTCTTACAGATACCGGCAAGGTAGGTTTTGGTGCTATTTACAATCACAACAAAGTAAATGTTGTTACGGCACAGGAAAATGCTATTCTAGCTTTTGAAGATGGTTTATATGCCATTTTTTATGGCGATGACCAACTCGAAACTTTAACGGAAGAAATTGATTTATCCCAAAACAAATCCATCACATTTATCAGACTTACCTTTTTAGCAGGAAGCTATTGGTAGTTTTCAAAATTCAAAATTCAATGACAATTTCAACGAAAATGTCAAATCAAATTAAAATCAGTTTGTGCTGTTTACCGTTGGATTATATTTACAGTATACAGCCAAAATTTTTACCATAACTTATAAATAGAAATATTATGACGATCGAAGATCTCTTGAAGAGTAAGATAATTGAAAATCCAATTACGAGATTTAAAAAGCAACTGGAAGAAGTTGTAAACAGCAATATAGTTTCTAAATTATTATTAAAAACAAAGCTTACAAAAGAAGTTGCCGAATTTGGTTTGCAGTTATTAAAACTGAAAGATAATTATTATGGTACTTATGTTTCTTTGGGTTCGACAGAAGTCAAAGAATTCGAAAAATGGGTAAAAGACGGGATCTGGGAAGATAAAAATTACTACGATCTGCTGATTTACTTTTTTGGAGAAGAAAATGCTCTTTATGTAAAAGAAGCATGGAACAGGCTGCCACAAAAAATGTATCAGTACGGTTACACAAGACGTTCTTTTAGAGCTCCCAATAATAAAAAATATTTGCTTGTAAATCAGGTCAACTTCTTACGATCTTTAGTTCACAGCCCGCAAATTTATAATTATCAGGATAGTAGTACCTTTTATTATGATTTGAGTATCGAAGATCAAATTCGTTTTGATACCGAGATTTCGAATCCAACCAATCAGTTTATGCTTTGGTCCGCAGCGATAGATTTAGATAAAGAAAATCTGTTTCAATTGTTCGAAGATATTATTTTCAACAAAGACCCAAGAGGAAAAGTTTCCCGCAACATTATCAAAGCACTTTTAAACACCGAGAAAAAAGAAAGTTGGGAACTGGTCGAAAAATTATTGCTGGCAGCACAACGTCAGGAAGGTTTGCGCCAGACGGTTTTAGAGGCACTTGACGAAACCAGTATTGGCGCTTTGCAATACATGATTAAGGTGATTGTTGATAATAAACTAACCCGTTTTTCATCGGTTGTACGTTCAATAGACACCTGGACCGGTTTGGGTTGGGATGCTGAAAAAGAAACAACGGTTCGAAATATCATTCAATTGGCTTCAGGTTATTTTTCGAATCCCGAAACGATTCCGGCCGGAATTCAAAGTAAGAATAATAATGAAGCTTATATGGCGCTTTGGGTTCAGGGTGTTTTTGATGTAGAAAAAACGGTTCCGTATCTGCATGAATTACTGGATAAAGGTTCTATTGAAAAAAAATCACTGGCGTTGAAATTTGCCGGAGAAACCGAAGATCCATATATCGAAATGCCACTTTATTTTAAAGCTTTAAACGACGAAAACCTACAAGTTTTGGCATTTGCCCTCCCCAGATTGAATGCGATGCTGGATGCTAATGCAAAATCTAAGTTTTATGTTGAGAATGAAGACTATCCTGATTTCTTCGAAAAAGTATACCATCTGGCGCAAACTTTAACTGTAAAAGAAAAAACGTTTGAAGGCAAAGTGTTTTCATGGCTAAATATAAAGTTCGAAAGAGATACGCTTTATTCGGCTGCGATTAATCTGGTTGGTGATAATGACGAAAGATTAGAGCGTGTTTTAAATCATTTCGAAGGATTTTCGATCAATTTAAGAGAGAAACTAACCAGACAAATTTTAGGCGATCATTATTGTTATTCTTTCTACAGCTATAAAAGCAATAGTGGCAAAGAAAAGGAGATACCTACGGATTTTCAAAGAAATTTTGCCTTACGAATTTTAAAAGACAGAGGTGAATCTCTTGTCGCTTCGGCTATTTCTACTTTAAATAATTTAAATTTAACCGAAGAAGAACTTGCGATTTTTCAGGAATTATTCAAACGTAAAAATTCTAATTTAAAGAAAAACCTAACAGCAATTTTACTAAAACAGGGAGATGAAAAAATAACATCGTTTGTAGATAAAACTTTAGAAAAAGGCGATCTGGAACAGCGTATGTCTATTTTGGATTTGATGCTGCAGCTTCAGAAAAATAATAAGCTGACTGAAAAAGTAAATGATTGGGTCAAAGAATATTCGGCAAGGCCAAAAATTACGGAGAAAGAAACTAAATTTCTAGAGCAGTTAGAACCATCAAAAAAGAAGAACATTCTGAGTGCCGAAAACGGATTTGGTTTTTATACTCCAAACGAAATTTCGGCTTATGCATTGCCAAAACCCGATGCAGATTCTTTGTATGCCAAAGCAATAAAAGCGGAACAATATGGTTTCTCAAAACCGATGTCGCATATTAAAACCGAAATTTCGAAATTGTATCAATTGTATGAAGAAAATCGAAATTACGAGTATGAAATCGAAAACTATGACAATAGTAAATCAACTGTTTTATTGGGAAATACTTTTAGAAGCGTAAAAAACCTGAAAGACGAAAAAGATCCGGAAGCAGTGGCTATTAATTATCCGTTATATGAAATTTGGTCCGGCTGGTTTGAAAATTCAGGTTTAGCCGAAAGAGATTTATTTTTGCTAACTCTTATCAGCAGTTGTGACCGAAAAGTATGGCGCGATTTTCTGGAGAAACATATTTTTTATTTTAAAGAATTATTACCGCATCAAAACAAAAGAGGTTACGACTGGGATAATACTATTTTGGGTATTTTGAACGCTTTGCAATTAAAATATACCTTTAAAGAAAAAACAGATTTCCTGATTGATGCGTGTAGCACTTTGTATGCTGATCTTCCGGAATCTGTATTAGAATTTGAGTACAAACCGTCAAAAGATGAATATTACTATAATTCAGATCAGGGAAATGGCTGGCAAAATCAGAATTTTTTCGATATCTATCTGAACAAAATTAGTTTAGTTGATTTAACAGACGAGCAAAATAATAAAATCTGGAATTTGTACAGATGGAGACAACTAAACGGATTAGAAAGAAATAAATCGCTAAATAAACCGCCTATTTACTTTTATGCTACGGCATTTGATAAAAACTTAATTACAGAAGGAGAGTTGTATGAAGGTATTTTAGAAAGTGAAAGAATCTCTGTTTTAACAGGCGAGGCAAAACATTACAGACATTTTGGAAGCGATGAGTTAATCAAGACATTTCCATTTTTTGTTCCGATGATAAATAAAATCCGCGAAACATTCTTAGATATAGAAGTAAAAAGAGGAGATTCGAATACGTCTGTTACACATTTGGTTCAGAGTTTTCAAAAGATATTTGGTATTAACCGTTTGGTCGAAATGCTTGTAGCGTTGGGCAAATCGAGTTTATACAAAGGCTATATCTATTCGTGGAGTTATACAGAGTTAACCAAACAAAAGTTGTTCAGTTATCTATTAAAAAGATGTTATCCTTTGCCTTCAGATACGCAGGAAGTTTTTAATGAAGCGATTAAAAAAGCGAAGATATCAGAAGAAAGGTTAATTCAAACCGCTATTTATGCACCGCAATGGCAAAAGTTAATTAGTAATTATTTAGACTGGGATGGTTTAGACGAAGGAATCTGGTGGTTTCATGCGCATACAAAAACGGCAAGCTACAGCGCAGTAAATTCAGAACTGGAAAGCGAAATGGCTAAATTTTCGTCAATAGATTTACAGGATTTTAAAGATGGTGCAGTTGACAAAGACTGGTTTATATCTGCTTATAAAAAATTAGGCAAAGCCAAATGGGAACTTTTATACGAATCTGCCAAATATGTAACGGATGGAAACGGACACAGACGTGCGCGATTGTATGCAGATACGATCACAGGAGATTTGAAAATCAGGGAAGTTACAGCCAAAGTAAAGGATAAAAGAGATCAGGATTATTTAAGGGTTTACGGATTAGTGCCTTTAAGTAAAGCAAGTCCTGAAAAAGATATTTTGTCACGTTATGAATATTTGCAGCAGTTTAAAAAAGAAAGCAAGGAATTTGGTTCTATGAAGCAAGCCAGCGAAGCTTTGGCAATTCGTGTTGCGCTCGAAAATTTAGCCCGAAATGCTGGTTATCCGGATCCGGTTCGCTTAACCTGGGCGATGGAAACCAAGCAAGTTCAGAATATTTTATCAAAAGAAACAGAAGTTACTCTCGATGACGTAACAATAAGCCTTGTAATTAATAAAGAAGGAAAAGCAGATTTAGTAACTTTTAAAGGCGATAAAGAAATAAAAGCAATTCCGGCAAAGTATAAAAAGGACAAAGCAATTCTGGAATTAACCAATTATCGCAAAACCATGCGCGAACAATGGACGCGTTCGAGAAAAGGACTGGAAGAAAGCATGATTCGTGGTGATGAGTTTCTTTATGCCGAAATGCAGAATCTTTTTGAGCATCCGATAATTTCGAAGCATCTTGAAAAATTAGTTTTTATATCTAATGATGATAAGATTGGTTTTTATATTGGTGGAAATCTGGTAACTGCTTTAGGAGAAGTGATCTCGCTCAACGAAAAGCAGACTTTTAGAATTGCGCATTGTTATGACCTTCATAAAAATAATGTCTGGACAGATTATCAAACATATTGTTTTGACAATAAATTGCAACAGCCTTTTAAACAAGTATTCAGGGAATTGTATGTTCCAACTCCGGATGAATTAAAAGAGAAATCGGTTTCAAGACGTTATGCCGGACATCAGGTACAACCCAACCAGACTTTGGCTTTATTAAAAACCAGAGGATGGAAGGTAGATTATGAAGAAGGATTACAGAAAGTTTTTCATAAAGAAGGCTATCAGGTAAAAATGTATGCGATGGCAGACTGGTTCTCTCCGGCAGATGTAGAAAGTCCAACATTGGAAACAATTGAATTTCATTCTTTAAAGGATTATAAAAACATAGCATTTGAAGATGTTAATCCAAGGATTTTCTCAGAAGTAATGCGCGACATTGATTTGGTTGTAAGTGTTGCCCATGTTGGAGGTGTTGATCCTGAAGCCAGTCATTCTTCAATCGAAATGAGAGCTGTTTTATTGAGAGAAACGTTACGCTTGTTTAAAGTTAAAAATGTAGAGATTAAAGAAAATCATGCCATAATAAAAGGGCAACTGGCAGATTATAGCGTACATTTAGGAAGCGCAGTAGTACATCAGATGCCTGGTAAATATTTATCAGTGCTGCCAATTCACTCACAACATAGAGGACGTTTGTTCCTGCCATTTGCAGACGATGATCCAAAATCGGCTGAGGTAATGTCAAAAGTATTGTTGTTTGCAAAAGACAATGAAATACAAGATCCAACAATTTTAAGTCAGATTGATAAAACTTACGCTTAAAATTTATAAACCTCAAAAATTAAAAATCGCCCTGAATATCAGGGCGATTTTGTTTTTATACAAAAAAGCTATGGGATTTTTAAGGGAAAATTTAGGTTAAAATTTTTATCTCAATTATAAATATTTCAGGATTATTGTATGTAAATGTTAAATTATATTCCTGAAAACACGTACATTTGTACCTGAAATGGAAAAGAAAAGCATATATATCAGTCTATCGGCAATAGCATATAGCGATCGTTTAGCAGGATTTGTTCTGGCTAAAGGTTCAGGATGGAATATGTATTTTAATGAATTGAAGTGTAAATTGTAGTTACAAACTCAACATAAATATATAAAAGCGTCCTTTTCGGGGCGCTTTTTTTGTTTTTGTCTGACTTAGCAAAGTCTAAGTTTGATAATTTAGGATACTCATTATGACAGAAAATGTTCTTATAATTCGTTCAGTATGACAGAAAAAGAATTTTGACAAAAAGAATCAAAAAAATAATTGACCAAATGTAACATGATAATACTAAATAACAAAATATACTCTTGAAAAGTAATCTGATGATAGACAGTCATTTGATAAAATGAAATATCTGCACAATTATGCGGACAGCCATTTTTATGATTTTATTTAGAGGTAACTATTTGATTGTTAGGAAAATAAATATTAAAAATGACTTGCATAATTGATCTTTTACACTATATCTTTGTCGAAGAAATTTGAAGATTGAATTTCAAACAATAATGATTTAAAAATACAATACAATAAATAAAATGGATTTTAAATATAACTCATATAACTCAGAATTACACGCCCCAGGATTCGTTTCGGGATGTTTTACAATACAGGTGCATGAACGGCAGTAGGATAGATATGTCTTATTGAATCTCATGAAGCACCTTTAATCGGGTGCTTTTTTTGTGCCCTAAAATTTAGGTTTGCCATAAAGGCGCGAAGACACAAAGATTTTTTTATAAAGAATTGAATTAAAAGATTAGTGACTTAGTAGCAGACTGAAAAAGTAATGAGTAAAATGATTTTCGCGCAAAGTTGCAGAGGCGCAAAAGCTCAAAGTAAAAAAACTTGGCGACTTGGCGTCTTTGCGAGAGATTGACAAAGTATATAAAAGATAAGTATGAAATGATTTTCGCGCAAAGTCGTATAGGCGCAAAGGCTCAAAGTAAAAAACTTAACGTACTTATGCCTTTGCGGCAGGCTGATAACGCAAAAAAAAGAATGATTAAAAGAATAAAAATAAAACTTTGTGCATTAGCGCCTTAGTGGCAAGTTTAGCGACTTAGCAGCAAATTAAAAATTAATAAAATAAAACAAAATATTATGAACAACAATACATTAGATAAATACAAAAAAGCGATTAGAAATAAATACGAGATAGAAAAAGAGGGCGAATACTTTGATTATTTGTACAGTCCTTCTCGTGGAAAGTTACGTGATTTTTGCTGGCTTATTTTCGAGAATGGCGCAACGCAGGATGACTTAAATGTTTTTAGAAATTTATTTTCTATAGATTTTGATCATACCAAAAAGAAAAAATTTAAAGAACAAAAAGATAAGTTTAGACCTATCGAAACTTTCTTTAAAGGAGAAACAGATCCGTCTAATATTGATGCAATAAATTTAGCAGCAGTTATGGTTGATTTTCAACCACGTCCTTTCAAAAACTTTAATAAAATGTGTAGAATGGAAGATGCAAAACAAATTGAAAGCAGTTATAAAGCTACGGCAACTGTTAAAACAGAGAAAAAGACTAGAGAAACCGCTAGTTTTATAGAAAACGAAAAGCCAGGAGAGCATTCTAGACAAAGAAGTCTTTTTTCTAATTTCACCACTCTATTTTCTAAAAAAGGAGATCAGAAGGGATATCCGGAAAAAAGAATCCGGTTTTCGAGTGGCTAGCACTCTATTGTTCAATTGAAGGAAATCTTCGTCAAATAAAAAATGGCTGTCTTAAAAAGACAGCCATTTTCATTTGGTTATATTATTTTGATTAATTATGATCGTAGATTTTAAGATAAAGATCTTTATAAATTTCTTTGATAATTTTACGTTTCAATTTTAAAGTAGGAGTTAATTGTCCACCATCAATAGACCAGACATCCGGAGTTAATTCAAAACGTTTGATTTTTTCCCAGTGGCCAAATTTTTCATTGATTTTCTCCACTTCCTCGTCAATACGTTTAATCACATCAGCATTTTCGCTAATCGATGCATCCGTACTTCCTAAAGTTATTTTATGCAGTTTTGCCCATTCTTTTACAAATTCAAAATTAGGCTGAATAAAAGCAGCAGGCATTTTTTCTCCATCACCAATAACCATGATTTGTTCAATAAAACGAGATTGTTTCATTGCATTTTCAATAAGTTGGGGAGCAATATATTTTCCGCCAGAAGTCTTGAACATTTCTTTTTTACGATCTGTAATTTTAAGGAAACCTTCGCTGTCAATTTCACCAATATCTCCGGTGTGGAAATATCCGTCTTGTAATGCTTCAGCAGTTTTTTCAGGGTCTTTAAAATAACCTAACATTACGTTTGGTCCTTTGCAAAGAATTTCTCCGTCCTGTGCAATTTTAACTTCGACGTTGCGAATTGGTTTACCAACAGTTCCAATCTTGAAACCTTTATTTCTTTGGTCGTTCACAGCAATTACCGGAGATGTTTCAGATAAACCGTAACCTTCCATAACCGGAATTTCGGCAGCAGCAAAAACTCTTGTCAAACGGGGTTGCAAAGCGGCACTTCCGGAAACCATTAATTCAAGATTTCCTCCCAAACCTTCTTTCCATTTACTAAAAATAAGTTTTCGGGCAATTTTTAACTGAAATTCATACCAGAAGCCATTGGCACCGTATGGTTCATATTTTAGGCCTAAATCAATAGCCCAGAAAAATAGTTTTTTCTTGATGCCGGTTAATTCGCCACCTTTTGCATAAATTTTATCGTAAACTTTTTCTAAAAGCCTTGGTACAGCTGTAATAACGGTAGGACGCACTTCTTTTAAGTTATCGCTGATTTTGTCAATTGATTCTCCAAAATAAACAGAAACACCATAAAATTGATAGATATACAAAATCATTCTTTCAAAAATATGGCAAATAGGCAAGAAACTCAAAGCGGTACTTTTTCCCGGATCAAACGGAATTCTTGGTGCGCTGTCTAAAACATTCGATACAATATTTTGGTGCGATAGCATAACACCTTTAGGTCTTCCGGTGGTTCCTGAAGTATAAATAATTGTAGCTAAATCGTCTGTATGAATACTGTCTTTTCTGGCTTCAACTTCGTTCTGATTACTGTCATCTTCGCCAAGGGCCAATAAATCAGTCCAATGTTTACAACCTTCGATTTCATCAAACGAATAGATCTCTTTTAAGGTTGGTACATTTGCTTTTATGGCATTTACCTTGTCAAGTACTTCCTTGTCAGAAACAAAGCAGTACATACTGCCACTATGGTTTAATATATATTCGTAATCTTCTTCTGAAATTGTTGGATAAACAGGAACATTTTGTGCACCGGTTTGTAAAATACCAATATCCATGATATTCCATTCCGTACGATTGTTCGATGTAATCAGGGCAATTTTGTCATCTTTCTGAATGCCCAAACGTAATAATGCTCTCGAAACAGCATTAGCTTTTGCAATATATTCCTGGCTAGATGTTTTTTCCCAGACTCCATTTTTTTTAGTTGCTAAAGCAACCTGAAGGTTATAAGTTTCTTGTTGATAATAAGGAAAATCAAAAAGGCGTGTGATTGAAACCATGTTTAATATATTGAATTTTACCGCAAATTAATTAAAAATAAGGTATGATTTTTAATTTTATACAATTTTATGGGAAAAATTATAGGTACAATAGAAAATCTACGAAAACGTTTTCTTTTTTGTAGTAATTTTTCGAAATACCGAGAAAAATTTATATTATAATAGAAATTTTAGGATAAAATTATTGAACGTTATAGTCAACATACTCTTTTACTCTTTCTCCCATTAGAAACATTTTTTTCTTGGCGAAGTGAATAGAAAATTGAGAATAACTCCAGGCTTCACTATCATTTGATCTGAACCAGAATGTATATGATGCACTATTAAATCCTTCCTTAAAAACAGGAATTCCTTCATCTGTGCACTCAATTCCCCAGTTGATCTTATTTTTGCTTAAATCGTCGGCCTGAATAACGCCGCTACCATCAGGATTTAAAATTGTAGTTGGTGCTTTTTGTCCTGTAGGAATATAAGTTCCGGGAACTGGGTAACCAATAGTGGTGGTAATATAGTGATCACGGCCATTATATGTAATCTGATCGACGTGAACTTGGGAGTAGGATTGTGTAAAAACAAAAAATAACGTAGTGAGTAATAAATGTACAAATTTCATTCTATGTAGGTTTAATTATTTTTGGAGGCAAAAAAATCAGGGACGATTTTTTTGGCGAATATAGTTCAAAATTTCCATAGAAAAATGAATCCAAATTACAAGAATGTGTTTTTTTATTGTTTTTATTTTTATCAAATATTACTCTGTTGAAAATTGGTTTTCCAATAGTTTTTCTTTAAAATCAGATTTAAAAGTATAGGCAAAAGTAATCATCAACGCACGGGTATCTGACTTAGAAGTTCGGTTATTGGTAAAAAGTAATGTGTTGTTTTTATAACCGCTTTCCAGGGTGTTGAACATATCTGTAACCACCATTCCTAAACGGGCATTTCCTTTACCTAATTTTTGCTGAAAACCCATATCGACATTATAGATTGGAATCCTTTTTCCTTGTGCGGTAGCCAAGGCCGAATTGTAATTGCCAATAATTTGTAGTTTTCCGCCTTTCCAGGGAACAAAATTATTAATGATTTTTCCGTACCAGCTAAAAGCATTATTGACTGTGTTTTGAACCAAGTTTGAAGCATCAATATGTTGCTGAAAAGCTGTTACGCTAATATTTGCATCATAAAAACCAATAGGTTTCAGGCTAAAAATAGTTTCTAAGCCATAAGTTACAGTAGTTCCTATATTTCGGGGTTGCAGGAAGATAACTCCATTGTCTTGTAGTTCTGCATATTGTCTAATGGCATCAGTCGCATTTCTATAAAAAGCATTGGTAGAAAACGAATATTTCGACCACTCTTTATTATAACTCATCTCGGCAATATGAATAATTTCAGGTTTCAAATACGGATTTCCGCCATGAGGATTCAAGGCGTCTGTAATATCTATAAAAGGATTCAAATCGTCTAAATCCGGGCGATTGATCCGTTTGCTATAACCAATTTTTATAAATTCATCAGCGGTTAAATTTCTTTGTAATGATGCAGACGGAAAAAATTTCAGGTAATGATTAGAGAAATTATCACTGTTGTTTTGTGTTTTTCCATTGTTTGAAACTTGTTCTGCGCGCACGCCCAGATTATATTTCCATTTTGGATTTTCTGTATCGCCTATATAGGAGTTTAGCATTCCGTAAACAGCATTGATTTGTTCGTTATATTTAAAACCATTACTGGCTAAAGGATTTATAACATATTCGCCATTAGTCATGTCAGCACTTTGAAAATCTGAATTAAAAAATCGGAAAGTTCCTTTGTATCCCGTTTCTATAACTGATTTTTCAGAAACCGGAATGACATAATTTACAATAGCATTCGAAATGTTTTCTTGCTCATAATTGTGTGTTCTTTGCAAAAAAGCATCACCAATTTTTGTATTATACTGATCATAGTTAAAAGTGTCGATATCTGTATTTTCTCTGTGTTTATTAAAAGAAGAAGTAATACTTGCATTCAGATTTTTGCGATCATCAGCAAATTTTCTGTCATAACTAAAAGCTAATTCGCCTACTTTTGAACGTTCCAATTCCAGAGAATGTCTCCTGTTATTCGAGAAAAACTGATTGGCACTTGTGTTTACTTGTGTGTACAAAGTCTCATCATTATCCTGACTTTCCAAATTTCCTAAAGCTTCAAATGAAAAACTGTTTCTTTCATTTGGAGAAAAATCAATATTAAATTTTAGATTTTGTAATCCTTCAGTTCGTTCGTCGTTTCTATTTTGATTGATAAAATGTTCATCATCAATAAAATTATTGGTTCTTTCGCCTTTTATTTTTTTTGTTCTTCCGGCGAAACGATTGTCATAAGCTAAACCGAAATTCCATTTTTCGGTTTTCTGATTCAAAAGTACCGAGCTGTTCAATCTTCCTTTTGCACCAAATCCGCTGCCTAAAACTACAGCGCCATTAATCCCGCTCTGATTGTTTTTCTTTAGTTTAATATTGATGATTCCGCTTTCTGCATTCGCATCATATTTTGCAGTAGGGTTACTAATTACCTCAATACTTTCGATACTGCTTGCTGCGATTTGATCCATATTGGTAATCGCAGAGTTTTTTCCGTTAATTAAAATCATTGGCGATTTCCCTCTCAGGGTTATTCCTCCGTCAGCATCAACGGCAACTGTTGGAATACTTTTTAGCATGTCTGTAGCAGTTCCGCCGGATTGCGAGATATTCGAAACCGCATTAAAAACAAAGCCTTCATCAGTTTTTTGAATTTGTTTTCTCTGAGAATTGACAACAACGGCATTCAGTAAGTTAGTGTCGTTTTGTAAAGTTATAGTTCCAATAGTAATGGGAACAGTTGTAACTTTTATTTTTTGAGTGAAAGTTTTAAAACCTATTAATTTGAATTGCAATTGATAATCGCCAGAAATTACATTGTCTAAAGAGAAATTTCCGGCAACGTCTGTTACAGAATATGCAACAACTTTTGTAGAATCATTTGCATTCTTTAAAATAACATCGACAAATTCAACAGGAAGTTTTCCATCAGAAACAATTCCTTTTACAGAAGAGTTTTGTCCAAATGAAAATTGACATATAGATAATAAGAGAATTAAAAGCGATAGATTTTGTCTGCATTTTTTCATGAGACAAAGATATTTATACGAGCAAAAAAGGCTTCTAAAAGTGCCTTAAGATATCATTAAATTAGTCTTAGAGCTGATTAAGTAAAGGTTTTCGCTGAGGTTTTTTTTGCCACTAATTTCACGAATTTTCACGAATTAATTAATTTGTAATTTTAAAATTAGCCACAGATTAAGAAATTAAAATGATTTTAAATGTAACTTAATTGTTTGCAATTAGCAAACAATTAAAAAAATAATTCGCGAAAATTCGTGAAATTAGTGGCAATAAAAAAACAAAAAAACGCTCGAATAATTCGAGCGTTTTTAGTAATAAATAAATATATTTTTTAGATTTTCTCAATCCATTTTCTTGCGTTAACAAAAGCTTCGTGCCAAGGCGTAACCTCGTCGTTTCTGTCTTTTGGATAATGTGCCCAGTTCCATTGGAAAGTCGAACGCTCAATGTGAGGCATAGTCACTAAATGTCTTCCGGTTTTATCACACATCATCGCTACGTCGTAATGTGAACCATTAGGATTTGCAGGATAACCTTCGTAACCATATTTAGAAACGATGTTATAACTCTCTTCGGCCATTGGTAAATTGAATTTTCCTTCTCCGTGAGATACCCAAACTCCTAAAGTAGTTCCGGCTAAAGTAGATAACATAACCGAATTATTCTCCTGAACTTTTACAGATGTAAAAATACTTTCGTGTTTCTGACTTGTATTATGCAGCATTTTTCCGTGTACTTCATGCTCCGGATTAATTACTTCAAGTTCCATGAACAATTGGCAACCATTACAAATACCTACAGATAAAGTATCTTCTCTTTTAAAGAAATTATCCAAAGCTGTTTTTGCTTTTTCGTTGTATAAAAATGCTCCGGCCCAACCTTTTGCAGAACCTAAAACATCAGAGTTAGAGAATCCTCCAACAGCACCAATAAACTGAATGTCTTCAAGTGTTTCACGACCAGAAATTAAATCCGTCATGTGAACATCTTTTACATCAAATCCGGCTAAATACATAGCATTTGCCATTTCACGCTCAGAATTACTTCCTTTTTCACGAATAATCGCTGCTTTAGGTTTTGGCTTCGAAGCGTCAATTACTGGTTTTTCTCCTGTAAAATGAGTTGGAAATGTATAATCTAATGGCTGATTTTTATAGTTTTCGAAACGAGCTTTAGCAGTTCCGTTTTTAGATTGTTTCTGATCTAATAAATAAGAAGTTTCAAACCAGATATCTCTATACTTCGCAATATCCAAATTATAAATTCCAAATTCCAAACTTGCAGTTTCTTGTACTGAACCAATTTTGAAGAATTCGATATTATTAGCTTTTAATTTAGCTTCAACAGCTGCATCAGATTTAGCCTGAAAAACGATTCCGATGTTTTCAGCGAAAAGGATTTTTAATAAGTCTTTTTCCGCGAAAGCGCTAAAATCAATTTTTGCTCCAAGGTTTACATCAGCAAAACACAATTCTAATAAAGTAGTGATTAAACCACCGCTTCCGATATCGTGACCTGCAAGTATTTGGTTTTTACCAATTAATTCCTGAATGGTATTAAATGCATTTTTGAAGAAAGAAGCATCTTTTATAGTAGAAGTTTCTTTTCCGATTACATTTCTGATTTGTGCAAAAGAAGAACCTCCTAATTTGAAATCATCCTGAGATAAGTTGATATAATAAATAGAATCTCCGTTTTTCTGTAAAACAGGTTCTACCACTTTTTTAATATCGGTACAGTTTCCTCCAGCCGAAATAATAACCGTTCCCGGTGCGATTACTTCGTCATTTGGATATTTTTGTTTCATCGAAAGCGAATCTTTTCCTGTTGGAATATTGATTCCCAATTCGATTGCAAATTCCGAACAACCTTCAACAGCAGCGTACAAACGAGCGTCTTCACCTTCGTTTTTACAAGCCCACATCCAGTTTGCAGATAATGAAATACCTTTTAAACCATCTTTAATTGGTGCCCAAACAATGTTTGATAACGATTCTGCAATAGCATTTCTGCTTCCTGCAACCGGATCAATCAAAGCAGCGATAGGAGCGTGGCCAATAGAAGTTGCGATTCCTTCTTTACCTAAATAATCCAGAGCCATAACCCCAACATTATTCAATGGCAATTGCAAAGGTCCTGCGTTTTGTTGTTTGGCTACTTTTCCACCCACACAACGGTCAACTTTGTTCGTTAACCAGTCTTTTGAACCAACAGCTTCTAAACGTAAAACGTCTTGTAAATATTTTTCAAAATCATTAGCTGAATACGTTATATCAGCATATTTTCTGTCGATAGTTTTATCTGTCATAACCGTTTTAGGAGAACTTCCGAAGAAATCTTCTAAAGCATAATCCATCGGTTTTGAACCATTTGATTTTGATTGAAAAGTAAAACGGTGATCTCCCGTAACATCTCCAACCTGATACATTGGCGAACGCTCTCTGTCAGCGATTCTTTGCAAAATAGCAATATCTTTCTGACCAATAACCAATCCCATTCTTTCCTGAGATTCGTTACCAATAATTTCTTTTGCAGAAAGTGTAGGATCTCCAACAGGCAATTTATCAAGGTCGATTAATCCGCCAGTTTCTTCAACTAGTTCAGAAAGACAGTTTAAATGTCCTCCAGCTCCGTGATCGTGAATCGAAACAATTGGGTTATGATCGCTTTCTACCAAACCACGAATGGCATTAGCAGCACGTTTTTGCATTTCAGGATTCGAACGTTGAATCGCGTTTAATTCAATTCCTGAACCAAAAGCTCCTGTATCTGCAGAGGATACCGCAGCTCCACCCATCCCGATTCTATAATTTTCTCCACCAAGAATTACGATTTTATCACCTTCTTGTGGTTTCTTTTTAATTGCCTGATCCAGTTTTCCATAACCAATTCCGCCCGCTTGCATGATTACTTTATCATAACCAATTTTGCGATCGTTTTCTGAATGTTCGAAAGTTAAAACCGAACCTGTAATAAGCGGTTGACCAAATTTATTTCCAAAATCAGAAGCTCCGTTTGAAGCTTTGATCAAAATATCCATTGGAGTTTGGTACAGCCATTTTCTTTCTTCAACAGCATTTTCCCATTTTCTATCGTCGTTCAAACGAGAGTAAGAAGTCATATAAACTGCAGTTCCTGCTAATGGCAAAGAACCTTGACCACCTGCAAGACGGTCACGAATTTCTCCTCCTGATCCTGTTGCAGCTCCGTTGAAAGGCTCTACAGTTGTTGGAAAATTGTGGGTTTCTGCTTTTAGAGATAAAACCGAATCAAAATCTTTTACCTCGTAATAATCAGGTTTGTCAGCTGATTTAGGTGCAAATTGCTGTACTTTTGGTCCTTTTACAAAAGCAACATTGTCTTTGTAAGCAGATACGATATCGTTAGGGTTTTCCTGTGATGTTTTTTTGATTAATTTAAAAAGAGAAGTTTCTTTCTCTTCACCGTCAATTACAAAAGTTCCGTTGAAAATCTTGTGACGGCAGTGTTCTGAATTCGCTTGTGAGAAAGCAAAAATTTCAGAATCGGTTAACTTTCTGCCCAGTTTTACAGCCAGATTATCTAAATAATCTACTTCTTCCTGGCTTAAAGCCAAACCTTCTACTTTATTATAAGTGGCAATATCATCGATTTCCAGAATTGGTTCCGGTTGTACATTGATAGTGAAAATCTCCTGATCTAATTGATTAAATTTTTGTGAAAGCATTGGATCAAAATCAGTAAAATCTTCCGTTGCGGGATGAAATTCTTCAATTCTGATAATGCCCGGAATACCCATGTTCTGAGTGATTTCTACAGCATTTGTACTCCAAGGTGTGATCATAGTGGCACGAGGACCAACAAAAAAATCCGTCATTGCGGATTTTTCGATCTTATTAGAGTTGGCAAAAAGCCAGTTTAGTTTTGAAATGTCTTGAGCCGAAATTTCGTTTTGCGTTTGTACGGCAAAAACAGTTTTGCTTTGGTTTTCAAAGAAATGGATCATTGTTTTGTGTAGTTTGTTGTATTGAGGTGCAAATTTAGTGTAAATAAATAGCAAGCGCAAATTTGAAAACAAAGTCTTTTGAACTTTTTGCCACAAAGATAGAAAGGCACAAAGTTTTAATTAAAGTAATGATTAATCGTATTGTTTGTCATTTTTCGACGCAGGAGAAATCTCCGCGCGAAGCTGGACAAAGATTGGACTTTCGTTATGGAGTTACTTGCGGAGATTTGCTTCGCCTGTTCGCGACCACTCGGGACTCCTTTTTTGAAATGAATTAAAATGAGAATAAATTTGCGACTTAGCGTCTTCGTGGCTGGAAAAATCCTTATGTGTTTATGACATATAAACAAAAAAAGCGGCAATATTGCCGCTTTTAAATGTAGTAAGCACTCGTTTTTAATTAGTTGATAATGATCTTTTTATTAAAAGTTTCAGAACCGCTATTAATACGAACAATGTAGATGCCTTTTGGCAAATTATTTATCGTCGATAATGAATCAGTAATATTCGATTTCTCAAATACCTTTTGACCTAAAATTGAAATTATCTCGATAGAATAAGGTGAATTAATAATATCAAAGTAAATGTTGAAGTTTCCGTTGGTTGGATTTGGATATAAAACCAATCCGTTTAATCCAGTAAACGTCTCTTCTTCCGTCTCGATAGACTCAACTTTAGCTTTTTTAGCTCCTAAATTTGAACAAGTGTCTGCGGAAAATGAATCCCATTGTGAACTTATATTGAATGTTGTCGATGGAGAAGTAACAGTTGATTTTCGTCTTAAAGTAACATCAGCAGCAAAGTTGGCAGTTCCGCCGTTGAAAGTTCCGATGATGTCAATTAAAACTCCATTTTTGAATAAACCTACGGCATCATTTCCGTTAAAAGTCAGTTCCGTTGCGGTCGTAGAAATATTGGCTGAAGTTGTCGCATAACAACTTGCAGCCATTGAACTGTTTACAATCGTAAATTTACTTCCTGATGTTAATGTTCCGTTTAAAACTAGACCAGTGCTCCAAGATCCGTCGCCATTCGTTTGTTTTTTTACGGTGTACGTTGATAAACTCACTGAACTTCCTGTATTATTAGCAATTTCTAAAGCTTTATTATTTCCTGATCCTTCAACATATTCAGAGAAAAGTAATTCTGTTGCTGTTCCTCCGGTTCCGCCACTTGCATTTGTTGTGGGAGAAACAATGTTGCTTGACGAAGAAATATTTCCGGCTGCATCTTTTGCTTTTACATAAATAGAATAACTCGTTGAAGCTGTTAATCCGGTAATTGTAGCAGTTATGCCAGAAACAGTAGTTTTTAAAACGCTGTTGACATAAACATCGTAACCTGTAACACCTACATTATCTGTTGAAGCATTCCAGCTAACCGAAATAGAACTTGCTGTTGTTGCTGTTGAAGCTAAACTCGTTGGAGCAGTTGGCGCCTGAGTATCTCCGGAAGGAGCAGTACCACCCCAAATTTGATTGATATATTCCGGATGATCAATATACGGATTTCGGTTATTTTGGCGGGCGTAGATTGCATTGTTTCTTGCAATTTCTCTCGCACTTACCGGATCTTGCGCATTCCAGGCCAAAAGAATATTCAAAAATGCCGTTGTAAAAACTTTGTTGCCTGAGCCATCAAACATAGCATACGTATATCCTGCAACCGTATTTTCATAACGGGTTGCAAAGTAGAAATACATTCGGGCAATATCTCCTTTAAATTCATTTACAGGTTCGAAAACAGTTCCTGAATATCCAGATACAGAACTTGATCCTAATTTGCTTCCGTTTTGAGAAGTATAAGTTGCTGAACTAACAGTTCCATGTGGATAATTAGAGCGCATTCCGTTTACTTTTCCATCAGTTGGAGTGATAAAATGAGCGTCTGCAACCATTGGAGATTGCTCATTAAATACCGATTGCGGAATAATGTGTTCTCTATTATAACAATCGCCTTCTGCAGAATAATTCCCACATCGTTGTGTGCTTCCGGTAGAGTAATTGTAAGGATCTGTTCCTGATGGATTCTCTGAATACATGTCTAAAACAGTTCCATCATTTTCATAAAAATTATCAACATCAGAGGTTTGATATGTGGTGTACAATCCTGCATATCCGTTATCAGTATGTCCTTTTATGATGTTGTACAATTGGGTTTTTAAAGTGTAACCAGTTCCGGTTGCTGTATTGTAATAACCGGAAGGAATTTGCGAAAAACCAACCGTAACAAATAGCAATAAGAGTAATGAGTAATTTTTTTTCATAAATAGTAGTTTAAGATTTGGGTTGTTAATAAATTGAAATATAGGTTTTTAATTTATTATTGTATCAAAAATACTACTTTTAGGGATATGCTACGTTAAGTGATGTTTAATTTTAGAAAAATTTTCTTACGGGTGGTTTTTGCCACAAAGGCACTAAGACGCAAAGGTTTTTTACTGCTAAGTTTATCATTTTGAGGAACAAGAAATCGCACACGAAACTCATCAAAGAATATCGACAATCGTTATAGATCAACTAGTGTGATTTCTCCTTCGTTGAAATTACAAATAGCACGTAATCTGCGTTCAAAAAAACTTAAATTAACTATATTACTTATATGATGGAAAAACAAAGTTATTTAGTGAAAGCTGCACTCTGATAAGCTCCTAGATCCGGATGGAAAGTTCTGTTTTTTCCGATAATATCTATCGGAATAACATATATCTGATTTCCTTTCGCGAAAGCAGCAGAAGCATTGTCAATGTTAAACTTGTTCTGTGAAACATTAAAGAACTTAGGGTTTTCATTTAGAATAATCTGATTATAATGAACCGCATCAGTTTTAAACTGATAATCTGGATTGGTAGTAGAATTGCTAAATTTCAATAAACAATTATTCAGCTGGTAAACAAACGCAGCATTTGTGCTTTTATTCAAATTGAATTCGTTTGTACTGGATCCGTAAATAATACAATTGTTAAAAGTTGCTTGTGTTAGCGGGTTAGTTTCAGGATTAGCACCGACTAAAATGTTGCTTAGATTAACGGCGAAATGAGAAGTGTTCTGCCAGTTATTATTGAAAGTACAATGTGTGAAAACATAATTTCCGCCATAAATGCAGGATAAACTTGATAAGCCGGCATAGTTTATTACTATGTTTTCTCCGTTAATATTCGCATTTTTAGCTAAGATTCCATATTCGGCACAATTGTAAATTTGTGTATTTTTGATTTGAATCGTGGCGTTGTCAGGGCTTTTTATGTTTAAACCCGAAATGGCATTTTTTAAAGTAAGATGGTTGATTGAATGATTTTTGCTTCCATTTGCGAGAATAACAGAATTCCATTGTCCGGGAATATTGGCATAAAGAGATTCTAGCCGATCTCCCTCAAAAATAATTTCATTTTCTAATTTATCTGTTGTAGATATAGTTCCGTTAATTTGTAGGGATGCCTTATTATCTACATAAAGTCCGGAATTAGCATGGAAAAATATGCGTGTTCCTGCTTGAAAAGTAACTGTTTTGTCTACGGGAACTCCTGCGAATCCATAAATTACATAAGGTTTCTTATTTGTAAATAGTAATTCATTGCCGTTAATAGGATCGTTTTCATCCAGGTAAAAACCATCAAAACTTTTACCGTCGATTTGAATTTTTTCTTTAGTTCCATCAGAGTTAATTTTTGGATAAAGGAAAACAGCATCCTGAATTAAAGTTACTAAAGCAACTTCCTGAAGATTAGCTCCGCTATCAAATTGAATCTGATCTGTGTATAAAAAATCAGTTGGGTTGGCATCTGTAATATCGGCGGTGGTTTCTATAAAAATGTACAAACTGTCTTTAGCTAAAAGTGTTACATCTTTAAAAATTTTACCGTTGTTTCCGCTCATTCCGTCAACCGTCATTCGGTATTTAGAGTTTAAACCATTTTTAAGCTGAATCGTTGGAATCGAAATGTCATCTTTGCTTTTATTGTATACTTTAAGTTGATACGTAGCCGAGCCAATATTTTTAAAAATAGTATCTAAATAAACAGTATCTTTTGAAAACTTTAAATTTCCGGAACTGGCAACAGTATAAAAATCAGTTCTGCAAGAGCTGGTTGTTAAAAGTATTCCGAAAATGAAAAATATAAAGTATTGACGCATTTAAAATAGTTTTTTTACACTTTTTGTGTAAATTTAATCCGTAGCTATGTGTATAATCTGTAGTAAAAAGATATTGCATTTCAGCCTTAGATTGATCTTGATTGTTTGTGTAAAAATAACAAAAAACTTACATGATTAAAGTTGATTTTTAATTTAGAATTGCATTTTCCAATTTGTATCTCTTCTTTTCTTTAATTTTACGATTTTAAATTCCATTTTAATGAATTATACAAAGGAGCAAATCTTAGCGCGTTGCAATGAATTTTCGAAAAACACGCTAATGGAAACGCTAAAAATAGAATATATTGATGCCGGTGAAGATTTTCTAACCGCTAAAATGCCGGTAAATCCGTCTGTTCACCAACCAATGGGGCTTTTGCACGGAGGTGCTTCTGTAGCTTTGGCAGAAAGTGTAGGAAGTGCGGCATCGTTTTTTTTTATTGATCCAAAGGAACAAGAAGTGCGCGGAATTGAAATTTCGGCAAATCACTTAAAAAGTATTCGTGAAGGCTGGGTTTTTGGTACAGCAAGAATTATTCATAAGGGAAGAAGTATTCATCTTTGGGAAATTAAAATCACGGATGAAGCTGGAAATCTTATTTCGCTTTGCAAACTAACAAATATGGTTTTGGAAAAAAAAGAAAACAGAATAGATCATGAATGACTTTTTTTCTAAAATAAAAAATCATTACAACAAGCATTTGCCTTTTGTGATGTATTCTAAACCTAATTCTAGAAGTGTTTTTGGGCTTTTACAGCAAAATGATACTTTATATAAAATCTCCAATTATAAAGAAAAAGGTTTTGTTTTTGCTTCTTTTGATGAAAAACAATTGGTTTTGATTCCGGAGAATGAATCTGAAATTATAACAACAGAACAGGAAGATCTTTCTTTTGAAGCTATCGAAATTGAAGATTTAAGCTTTGATGAGGATGCTAAAACCCAATATGAAGATTTAGTTTCGAAAGGAATTGCAGCGATCAAAAACGAAGAATTCAAGAAAGTAGTTTTGTCCAGAAGCGAAAAGGTTGATTTGGTAGCATTTGATTTTGTCGAAACTTTTCAGCATTTGATCGAATTGTATCCAACGACTTTTACATATTGCTTTTTTCATCCTGAAATTGGATTTTGGATGGGGGCAACACCGGAACAATTATTAAAAGCGAACGGAAATGTTTTTGAAACTACGGCTTTGGCAGGAACTCAAAAAGCAACTACTGAAACTGAAATTCTCTGGCAGCAAAAAGAAAAAGACGAACAGCAATATGTAACTGATTTTATTGTAAAAAGATTACGTGAAGTTGCCGCTTCGGTTAATGTTGCAGAACCTTATAGTCTGAGGGCAGGATCAATCTGGCATATTAAAACGGATATTTCAGGAGTATTGAATGGCAATTCTACGCTTGAAGAGGTGATTGATACTTTGCATCCAACGCCTGCAGTTTGTGGTTTGCCAAAGAAAAAGGCGAAAGCATTTATTATAGAAAACGAAAATTACGACAGGACTTTTTATTCTGGTTTTCTCGGTGAATTAAACAGCAGTTTTGCGAATAATGACATTAGTTCTGATTTATTTGTAAATTTACGCAGTATGCAAATTCAGGAAAACAAAGCCATTCTATATATGGGTTGTGGCATTACAAAAGAAAGCATACCTGAAAACGAATGGGAGGAAAGCGTCAATAAATCAATGACGATGAAAAGAGTGTTGAACTCAAAATAGTTAAAAAAAGGTTTTAAGTTTTAGGTTTCAAGTTGCCGACAGAACGTGAAACCTAAAACTTGAAACAAAACAAACAAAAAACATGAAATTAGATATATTAGCCTTTGGGGCACATCCGGATGATGTAGAATTGGGTTGTGCGGGAACAATTTTAAAAGAAATATCTCTTGGCAAAAAAGTAGGTATCGTTGATTTAACACGTGGCGAATTAGGAACGCGCGGAACGGCAGAAACCAGAGATAAGGAAGCGAATGATGCAGCTGCAATTTTAGGGGTTTTAGTACGTGAGAATCTAGGTTTAAGAGATGGTTTTTTTGTGAACGACGAAAAACATCAGTTGGAAGTTATTAAAATGATTCGAAAGTATAAGCCTGAAATTGTATTGTGTAATGCAATTGATGACCGCCATATTGATCACGGTAAAGGAAGTAAATTAGTTTCTGATGCTTGCTTTTTATCAGGTTTGATGAAAATTGAAACTTCGGTTGATGGAGAAAACCAAGAAGCCTGGAGACCAAGAGTAGTGTATCATTATATTCAGTGGAAAAATATCCAACCTGACTTTGTAGTTGATATTACTGGTTTTGAAGAGAAAAAAGTAGAAGCAATTATGGCGTATAAAACCCAGTTTTATGACCCAAATTCAAAAGAACCTGTAACGCCAATTACGAGTAAGAACTTTTTTGAAAGTCTAAATTATCGTGCCCAAGACTTAGGGAGACTAGTTGGTAAAGATTTTGCTGAAGGGTTCACTGTTGAAAGGTGTTTGGCAGTCAATAGCTTAGGAAATTTGATGTAATTTTGATGAAAATTTTTCATTTTTTTCTTTGGAGAAGTAAACCTTTGTCGTATATTTGCAACCGCAAAGAAAAATGGTGGTTGTAGCTCAGCTGGTTAGAGTATTGGTTTGTGGTGCCGAGGGTCGCCGGTTCGAACCCGGTCAGCCACCCAGAAATTTAAAGCCTTGAAGAAATTCAGGGCTTTTTTTGTGCCTATAATTTTAGGTTTTAATAGATCTAAATTCTAAATCCCTGCAATAATTATATGTATGCTTTTTTGTAAGTTGAAAAAGGATGGCGTTTAAGTATAGGTTTATTGGTTGTTATGGTTTGGTTTATGTATCATTTTATTTCGGAAAAAGCATTTTCGTATTTTGTATTTGCGGTTTTAAATCTTTTTTCTTTGTAGAAGTAAACCTTTGTTGTATATTTGCAACCGCAAAGAAAAATGGTGGTTGTAGCTCAGCTGGTTAGAGTATTGGTTTGTGGTGCCGAGGGTCGCCGGTTCGAACCCGGTCAGCCACCCAGAAATTTAAAGCCTTGAAGAAATTCAAGGCTTTTTTTGTGCGCTTAATTTTTTCTCAGTAAAAATGAAGCCCGGTTGTGTGGGTTTAGGTTTATGTGTATTCGTATTGTGATTTTTTTACCTATATATAAGAGTGGTTTTAGGGTGAACCTGATAGTGTTAGGAAACTGTCAGGCTTGTTGTCTTTGTGTTTAATATACGGGATGAATTTTAGGTGTATATAAGGAGTGTCTTATTTAGTTGTAGTAAGTGAGATTCTGGTTTTGAAATATGAATTAGGAGCTTCATCTCGCTATGCATTTCAATCTTTTACTTTTTAAAGAAAAAAGCAAAAGGATTTCCATTTCTATCGGGGCAAGGCCAGTTGTTCTTAATTAGAAATATAGTGTATATAGGTATGGGAGCAAATCTTAGTGCCTTATTCAAAGGTAAAGCAAAAGAATCTTCGTGTCTTCGAGGTATAATCAGGCAA
>NZ_JAMZNK010000063.1 GCF_027980145.1 Flavobacterium azizsancarii
TATATTTTTTATTAGAACTGTTGGTTTCATTTTATCTTCGACAGTAACTGTGGCAGTGGCTGTATCTGAATTCCCATTAACATCTGTTACTGTCAGTATCACTGAATTGCTACCAATATTCGTGCAATCAAAAGTAGTTTTATCTAAAGTCATTGTAGCAATAGCGCAATTATCAGTAGAACCATTATCGATTTGAGAAGCTATAATAACTGCTTTTCCTGTGGCGTCTAATTGAACCGTTATATTTTTTGTTACAACTGCTGGTTTAATTTTATCTTCGATAGTAACTGTGGCAGTCGCTGTATCTGAATTTCCATTAACATCCGTTACTGTGAGTGTCACTGAATTGTTGCCAATATTCGTGCAATTAAAAGTGGTTTTGTCTATAGTCATTGTAGCAATAGCACAATTATCAGTAGAACCATTATCAATTTGAGAAGCTATAATAGCTGCTTTTCCTGTGACATCCAACTGAACGGTAATATCCTGAGCTACAACAGTTGGTTTGATTTTATCTTCGATAGTAACTGTGGCAGTCACTGTATCCGAATTTCCTGAGGCATCCGTTACTGTCAGTATTACTGAATTGCTACCAATATTCGTGCAATCAAAAGTGGTTTTATCTA
Organism: Flavobacterium azizsancarii; assembly: GCF_027980145.1. Lineage (GTDB taxonomy): Bacteria > Bacteroidota > Bacteroidia > Flavobacteriales > Flavobacteriaceae > Flavobacterium > Flavobacterium azizsancarii. Next base: position 627 of record NZ_JAMZNK010000063.1, read on the forward strand.
AAGCTATTGTAGCAATAGCACAATTATCAGTAGAAGTATTATCGATTTGAGAAGCCGTTATAACTGCTTTTCCTGTGGTGTCTAACTGAACCGTTATATTTTGAGCCACAGCTGTTGGATTAATTTTATCTTCGACAGTAACTGTGGCAGTCGCTGTATCCGAATTTCCTGAGGCATCTGTTATTTTCAATATCACTGAATTGCCGCCAATATTCGTGCAATCAAAAGTGGTTTTATCTAAAGTCATTGTAGCAATAGCACAATTATCAGTAGAACCATTATCAATTTGAGAAGCTATAATAACTGCTTTTCCTGTGACATCCAACTGAACGGTAATATCCTGAGCTACAACAGTTGGTTTGATTTTATCTTCGACAGTAACTGTGGCAGTGGCTGTATCCGAATTGCCTGAGGCATCCGTTACTGTCAGTATTACTGAATTGTTGCCAATATTTGTGCAATCAAAAGTGGTTTTATCTAAAGCTATTGTAGCAATAGCACAATTATCAGTAGAAGTATTATCGATTTGAGAAGCCGTTATAACTGCTTTTCCTGTGGTGTCTAACTGAACCGTTATATTTTGAGCCACAGCTGTTGGATTAATTTTATCTTCGACAGTAACTGTGGCAGTAGCTGTATCCGAATTTCCTGAGGCATCTGTTATTTTCAATATCACTGAATTGCCGCCAATATTCGTGCAATCAAAAGTGGTTTTATCTAAAGCTATTGTAGCAATAGTACAATTATCAGTAGAACCATTATCGATTTGAGAAGCTATAATAACTGCTTTTCCTGTGGCGTCTAACTGAACCGCTATATTTTGAGTCACAACTGTTGGGCTGATGATATCTGGTGCTACTACAATTATAAATTTTTGTTTAATGACACATCCATTATCATCGGTTGCAGTTACTTCATAGGTTCCTTCATTTAGATTAACCGCTTCATTGGTTGTTGATGTAATACCATTGTTCCAGACAAAACTGTAGGGAGCTACACCGCCTGTAATAGTTGCTGTTGCTGAACCAGTTGCTGAACCTTGACATAATGCATCTGCCTGTGTTGGAACACTGTTTAATGCTGTTTGAATATTAGATATTGTTACATCACTAGAATTGCTACAACTTCCGTTTGTTATTGTCCATCTTAGCACATAGGTAGTTCCTGGAATTCCGCTAAAGAAAGTTTCTGCCTCATTAACATTAGTAATTGTCCCTCCAGAACCACTTACAATACTCCAACTTCCGGTACCTAGTACAGGAATATTTCCTGCAATTTCTATAATGGCACACTTATCATTAACAATTTGAGCTTGAGATGTAGTTACAAGACATAAATTAGCTGCATCAGAAAAAACTTCACCACAAATAAAATCAGACTGGTTAATCACTATACGATAACCGTAATTATGATGAGATGAAGGGATATTAGTTAAGACTAAAGTTGGCGTTGTTGTACCTGAATAGACTGGTGTGTCGACTAAATCATTCCAGGTAATTCCTTTGTCAGCACTATATTGCCATTGGTATAAAGTTGTGCCAGAACCAGCCATTATACTTACATTATAACTTACACTTCCTGATACATCTGAAACAGCATCTTCGGGTTGTGCCGTAATACTACTACTCTTTCCTGGTTTTCTAACATTTGGATTCGTTCCTGAATAATTAGCCCCAATTACCTTTCCGTCTGAATCAACTGCTGGAGGATTTCCGTCACCATACATCATATTTCCATCTGAGCCTTCGGCAGTTTTACTATTATATGCTTCATTGGCATCGCTACAGCCGTCGTTATCACTATCAAGATCCAAATAATCTGGTATTCCATCATTATCAGTGTCCAATGAATTTTCAATAACTAAACTTCCCGTCTCAATATTAAAATTACCTATTGATGGTGATGTTGCATTGGATATAACATCTCCTATACCAGTATATGCAGACAAAATAGGCACTTGATTCGTAGTTGAATTAACCGTTATTGATTGACCTGCGACGATATTTGTTATTTTTACAAGAGACGATGATGGATCAGAAGGAAAAGGTACCCAACCTGTAATCGCTGCTCCATTGACACGAATTAAAGAAGTACTCGCTGTATTTACTATTAAAGCTAAAACATTTGAATAAATCATAGAACTTGGTGTAGTAAAATTAAAGCTGGTAACTGCTTTATTTGCATCCAAAACATTTAACCATGAAGGGTCATTATTATTGGGTGTTACTTGCCAAACAGTAACTTTTTTACTTGTTTCAAGTATTTTAAGATCAGTAAGAGCTACGTTAAAATTATAAACATCACCCGCATCTAGCAATGTTTTAATCAAAACACCATCGATTCTTACCTCAGTATTGGGCTCTTCAGCCATTACGTAAGTAGTATTCGGATTATTATTTGGGATGTAATGTTTTGTACCTAACTGATTAGTTGGCAACAACATTATGTTCAGGTTCTCACCTCCACCAGATGGGGTCCAGGCAACATCGACTCCCATAATAACTCCTAAAGGTTGGGTTGAACTGATAGTCCAACCAGTCATATCCAATTTATTACCTCCTTGCAAATAAGTTTGTCCAATATTTAGAGTAAAAGTTTTTTGAAGGAGTCCTTCCTTATTTTTTATTATAATCTGATTATTATCAATATTACTATAAATAGCTGCGTATTGATAATTACCTCTTTGTGTATCTGTAAACAATCTGTATTCGGTTCCCCAAAGCTTTTCTGGTAGGACGATCCAAGAATCACTTGCAGGACGACTGGTTGTTAACTCCTGAACAATAGTCACTGGTCCTGTTGCGCTCAATATATAACTTTTATTATTTTCTACTGTATTCAATTGCATTATAGGAATTCCTGTTTGTGGTACATTAATCGTTAATGCACCAGAATTTGGTATTGTATAAAAATTATTTCTGAAATTAATCTCTGTACCTGCAGCCCCAGAAATGTTAATGTTCCATTGTTTTATCATACCATCTTCAGCTGGTGGTGCGAATAAATTAAATACAGTAGCGGTTGTAGATACATCGCGTTCTTCATCGTCTAAAATACCATCATTATCATTGTCTAAATCGACGCTGTTAATTACGCCATCACAATCATAATCCTGATTAGGACCGGTACCCCAATTAGCACACGGATTATTATTTGGATCCAGCTGAACCTTTACGGCTGTTCGTGGTGATTCGCACACACCATCGTTTTCACTTACATAATAGGTTTGCCCATTGTTTAAGACGGTGCCGGATGATAAAGGAAAAGCAGCACTATTACTGACATACCATTTAGGATTAGCGGCACTTGTTATTAAGGTGGCTAAAGTTGCATTTATATTGGTATAAACGTACGGTGAAGCAATTACAGGTGAATTAGGAAGAGTATTTAATGTAACCTGAACAGGAACTCTTTCAATACTTTCTACTCCATTTACGGTTTGACTTGCGTAATAAGTAGTATTATTGGTCAAAACAGTTGTATTTATCAAAGCATTTCCGCCTGTTGCAGCACCATACCACTTTATATTTTCCCCTTGTACAGAAAGATTGTTTAACCTAACATTAAAATTGATACAAAAATCTTGATTAGCTGCTGCTTGTGGAGGTGCAATTATTGTAAAGACAACTTTACTCCAATTACTTTCCTCATTAGTACTACACAAAGCCTTAATGTAATAGGTTAATTTCGTATTCAAAGGAGGATTGCTGCATGTTTTACTTACAACTCCCGCAGCAATGTTTCCGGATTCTACCAAACCGGAGCCGCCGTTCCCAGGTAACCCTGAAGTCCGTAATTCATATAAATAACCATCTAAAGCATTTTGTTGGTTACTCCAGTTTAAAGTTACATTTCCATTTATACTATTTGATACTATTAGATTTTGAGGTTTATGGCAATCTTTTAGCGCCCCGGTAAACTGAATTTGAGCAATTGTTTGCATAAGAATAATATTACTAGCTGTCAAATTGTTAATATTCACTGTCGCAGCACCATAAGCCAATATTCCCCTGTTTCCTATAGTTGTGGGTGTATAAGCTGAAAAATAAGGGGTCGATGATCCTGCTGCATTTTGTAAAACAGCAACGACCAAATTGTCAGAGGTATTGTAATTAAAACTTGTAGGTAAATCAATGGTTATCCATTGATTATCTTGTGTAATAGTCACTATTCCAGAATAAACTGACGTAAGATCAGCTACAGGAATAAAATCAGAAGCTGAAGAAAATGATGTTTTGTTTGTATGACCTAAATAAACCGACCAATTATTAAAATTAGATGCGTTTACAGCTCCGCCAGTAATTTTCCATTTAATTTGCGTGATGGGTCCAGTTGTTCCATCCTCTGCCTGATATTCACTTGCCAGAACAATTTGTTGTGTATAACTATAGCCTAACCCATCATAACAAGGAAATACAAAATCGGTACTAGTGCCTCCCGATGCACCAATATGAATTTGAGCGTATAAAGTATAAAAGGATAAATAAAAAAATAATAGTAGAATTTTTTTCATAAAGTTAATTTGATATTAATGGCTCTAAAACTTTTATTTGTCGTCAGGATATAATAGTTAAGGAAAAATCTAGTTTCGTAAATAGGTTAATTAGGATTACTACTTTGGAAAGACATCTTAGATATTTCTAACTTAAAGTTAATTTTAAGTATGTGATCCCTAAAGTGCCAAAAATAGTACTTAATTAACCCCTCCGAAAAAAAGAAGGGGGGACAAATTGGGGGACATTTTGAAGCAAAACACTAACAAATTCAGCCTTATAGCTGATATTAAAATACAGAGAGCCCTTTTTTTTAATTGCTATTGCGTTTCTTGGCTAATTAGTATACACCAAAATCAAGTGCATAAAAAAAAGATTTTTTTAATGTTTTACTCTTTTTTGGGATACAACTAAAATCTATTAAAAATGATAATTTGGTTAAAAAAAAACTTCAGTCTGGAGTCGATTTCAAATTTTGTGCAAAAAGTTATGGCGGTTTGTTCTATTTCGAATAAATTATTCCATAACTTTTGCTTGCAATCAAAGAACTATTTCCTTTAATCCCTAAAAGCACCGTCCAAACCAAAATGCTGAAGACATACAAAGACAGCCACTACTTATAGCAAGGCAATCTTTTTTAAGTTTTCCGTAAAATATCTGAAATTTTTTTCCTTAATGGTCACAAAATTAAAATCCCATTTCGTTAAGAAATGGGATTTTTTTTATGTCTATTCTATGTTATTTATAAGTACTTACATTTAAATATAAATAGTTGTTCCGATATCTTATTATAATACCATTCTTTCCGTGATTGTTTTATTTGAAGAAGCATCAATTCCGGTGACTTCGGCATACTTTACATTTGGTAACCAGAAAGAACCGCCTTCAATGCGCACAAATATTTTTTCTACCTGAATTTTTTTCTGATTTACATTTACAAAAACATGGTATTTTTGATCTGAATCTATCTTTTTTAAGGTTAAGGATAACTTTTTGTACGATACAAATTGAAGCTCAAACTCCTCATTATTTACCGTTTTACTTTCTATTCCGTATGCAAATTTACGTTGCATATAAGTTAAATCTTTTTTTTCTCCCTTCTCTGCATATCGAATCCAGTACGCTTTTATGGGATTGCTTTTGTCTATTTTTCCATCTTCCTGGTAGTTTATAGCATATATCGCCGTGTTTACATTTGGGTCCCGCTGAATATAAAACAGCATATTATCTATATTTTTGGGCGTTGGAAAATTTAATGGCGATGGATCTTTGGATTGTGCCAATAGGTTTTCAGAACACATATTTACGAAGATCGTTATAATGATTAGTGATTTTGTGAAATTTTTAAATGGTAGTTTATTCATAAATGAAATTTTTATATAACCTTTGGGGTATAATTATTCTAACACATAGAAACATAGCTTTAGGACGCTTAAGAAAGGCGTTTCACTTGTTTAAAACAAACATAGTTGGCTATGTAAACTAAGTTTCTTTTTGTTTTCTTCTTTTACACATAAAATCTATCCCGTCCCGAAGTTTCGGGATCGGGATAGGATCGTGCAATCTCATTAAGTTAAGCTTTTAAATTATTACAGATCAAATCCGTTTTTATCCGCGTTTTTACGAAGTAAATCTGTTTTATCCGCGTCAAAATTAGACGCTGATTTTACTGATTCGCTAAAGCAAAAACGCTGATAAAAACGGATTTCCCTAATTACTTTCTGGATTAATCTGTTTTTTGTTTGCCCTAAAAACCCAATATTTAATCAGCGGATAATTAAATCCATAAGAAACAAAAGTATCTGTGATTAATCTTCCTATTCTATAATCGATTTGAAATACTTTTTGCAAAATAAGCGTACCACATGATTTTAAGGAGATGCTTCCCAAAACCACCAACGCAAATTTAAAAAGCTGACTATTAATGTGGCTGCTATAACCAGATTGATTTTTAAATACCCAAAATCTATTGATACTGAAATTGATAATTGCGCCAACGGTCCCGGAGATTAAAATAGAAAAGGTAAAATGCAATTTGAATACTTCTGTCAATAAAATCATCAAGCCATAATCTGTAATACCACCCAAAAATGCTGCAACTTGTGCTCGCAGAAAAGTAATAATGGATTTTTTCCTAAACATATCAGTCGTGGGTTTTATCCTTTAAATCGCCCAACTTTAAAAGTTTCAAGCTATCAGCAGTATTGATTATAAGCAATATAATAGTAATTAAACCAGCCAAATATGCAATTGATCCCTGAAATAAAACTTCAATAATTAAAATTAAGGCAATAATAAATCTAAGTTCTGTTGGTCCAACAAAGCCAGAATCTATACGATATTCATTTGTAATTTTGTAGCGTAACTGGCTGATGATGATAGACCAACCATACAATGCGACAAAAGTAAAGGCTATTATTTGTGTGCCATTTTTAGCATAAATGTAGTAGCCAAAACCTATGAGTACAATACCAATCCAATCGGCAATAATATCGAGTGCAAAACCATACCAACGGCGTTGAATATTTCTATAATACGCCAATCTTCCATCTAAAGAATCGCCTAACCAATTTATAACCAAACCGATAATACCCAAAAGCAAATACCAATTTGCTATGTAAGTACCTAAAACAAAAGCTAAAAAAACTAATCCTGAGCCAAGTGTACCAATTAAAGTGAGTACGTTTGGCGAAATGAATTTAGGCACTTTTGGAAGCAAAAATACAATCGTTAACTGTTCTGCCCTTTTTAGAATATTAGTTCGCTTACGGTCTGAAAATGTTCTTTGCACAATTGCACTATAACCTTCAATTTGTGTTTCTTGTCCCATCAATAACGCAATATTTGCAAGCCTGATAGTATAGCCAATTCTAGCTTTAATTTTATTTTTCTATGGGTATTTTTAAAAAAATCAGTGGTTCTTTTTAGCTTACCTGATCTGATCAGATAACTAAATGCGAGGGCAATCAGCATATTATTTAACAATTCCCGCAAAACGTTGATAGAAAACCGTTGGACTGTTCTCGTTTTTAGGAGCATATTTTCCTGCTATAATCGGAATATAAATAACTCTTCTTCTACTTTCTTCGCCACGGATAGAGGATTCTGCCACTCTGTGCCACAAACGGCCATCGTGAATGGTTAAATCTCCGGCCTCCGGATTTATGGAAACTTCTTCTGGATCAGCTTTATTGTCTAAAAAGTATTTTTTACGGAAAAGCATTTGATAAATATTTTGCTTGTGAGTACCCGGAATGATCTTAAGACCGCCATTTTCAGGTTGTAAAGTGCTTAAATGGATACCCACATTTAGCATAGGGTTTAATTTTGCACCATAAAAAATATCTCTCAAACCATCTGTATGCCATCCCATTTTAGTAAACTTACTTTCTGGCCCATTGATATAATGATTGAAAACCATTCCGTCTTTTTCTTCAGTGCCTAATCTAGCCTCATCGCCTGCCAATGGTAATAAACTATTAAATCTTGGATCAAGTAAAAGGCCGCTTAAGGTTTGATGATGTTGATTGATAAAAGCAAAACGCTGTACAATAGGAGAACCATCTAAATCTTTTCCATATTTAATAGGAACACCATTTATTTTTTGAAGGTCATTGTCAATCCATTTTTGCTGTACTTGTTTCGAGGCATCAATGATGGATGAAACAGTTTCAGGATTTATAAATTTTTTGAAATGGATAAAGCCATATTGGTTAAAAAAGTCAATTTGCTCGGCAGTTAATTGCTCAGTAAGGGTAAAAGTTTTATAAGAAGATATCATGATAATATAGATTTAATAAATGAAATAATAAAGTTTAATAATTTTATCTAAAAGATTAGCAGCAACAACAGCAACAACACATTCGCATATTGGCGTGCATTTGGTCTTTAGGAAAATTAAACTTATTTCTTTTATTTGACATACTCTATAGTATTAGTAGATATTAAAACAAATGTAATATAATTTCTCTTTTGCAAAGGATATTTTTTTATTTTTTTTTCGAAAAAATTAAATTTTATAGATTCCGGCGGCAGTTTTTTCGATAAAAGCCTTTGGTAGTATGCGGTTAGCATAAACCGAAATGATATTTGTAAAACCCGGAATCACTTCAGATTTTTTGCTGAACATGGCTTTTACTGCCATTTTTGCAACTTCATCAGGTTGCATATTAAACTTTTCTGCCATTTTGCTAAAAGTGTTTAAACCAGCTCTTTCAGCAAAACCAGTATCAACCGGCCCCGGACTAAAACAGGTTACAGAAATTGAAGTTGGGGCAAGTTCGAAACGCAAGGCCCGTGTAAACGATAAAACAAAAGCCTTTGTGGCTGAATAAACGGCTAGTGTAGGTACAGCCTGGTAGGCAGCTGTACTCGATATGTTTAAAATGTAGGCTTGTTTTTCTTGTGAAAGTATGGGTACTAATAAATGCGAAAGTTCTACCACTACATTCATGTTAAGTTGCATCATGCCAAGCTGATCTGTTAGAGAAGACTGGCTGAAATTGCCCCACACACCATAACCGGCATTGTTAACTAAAAAGCCAACTCGATAATTATTCGTTTTTATCCAATCGGTTACTTTTAGCGATGCACTATTTATCGAAAGATCAATCGATAAAATAGCAGCATTGATAACGTATTTAGCTTGAAGATCATCAGATAGTGCTTTTAATTCCTCTTCGCTTCTTGCAACAAGCAATAGCGAATAACCTAGTTTCGCCATTTCATAAGCAATAGATTTTCCAATGCCTTTGCTGGCGCCAGTTATTAAGGCATATGGTTTCGTTTTTTCGCTCATTTTATTTATTTAATCCTCAAATATAAAAATTAATTGTAAACTGTTGGCTGTGCAGCCTGTATAATGGTTGCTCTCTGCTTCCCTACTCGTACCTATTGCACTCCGCATCTTTTCAGCTGGCAGATTGTCCTAAAACTAATTGTTCAGCCTAATTACATATTTCAGGAATCTATATTCTATTTAGAATAACCCATTTTAACAAAATATTTTTTTCTTTTGGCAATCCTAGTTTTTCAATGATATTACTTCGATGTCCTTCCACAGTTTTTTCAGACAGGAATAATAATCCTGCTATTTGTTTGCTTGTTTTTTGTTGTGCTATAAGTTCAATAATTTTTCTTTCAGATAATGTTAATTTAGATAACAGATTATCATCGTTTGAATGATCCTGAAACAAATCATCTTCTAAAAAAGTACTAACATAACGGTTTCCTTTTGCAACTTCCTCAAGACATTTTTCCAGTTCTGTTTGTGCATGCTCTTTTAAGATATATCCATAAATACCGTATTCTATAGCTTTTTTATAAATAGTCATTTCTTTGTGCATCGTGAGTAAAATAATTTTAGTCCTTAATTTACTTTCCTGCACTTTCAGGCTCACATCTAAGCCATCGAGACCCGGCATATTAATATCTAAAATGGCAATATCCGGATGGTGCAATTTGATTAAATTTAAGGCTGCCACTCCGTTTGAACAAGTATCTGCTACTTTATAACCATATGCTTCTACAAAACTTTTGGTGCCTTGTAAGGTAAAGGGATGATCGTCGGCTATTAATACATTCATAGGTGTTTTTTTATTTCAATAGTTATAATTGTTCCATTAGGGTCTGAAACAATTTTTGCCTCTCCTCCTATTGCCCTGCTCCTTTCGATAATGTTGTGCAGACCAAATGAATGATTATTGTTTAAGGTTTCCTGAACATTAAACCCTTTTCCGTTGTCTTTTATTTCAATGACAATAGTACTTTTATACTCAATCACACTAATTCTTGCTGCAACTGCATCAGCATATTTAATGATATTAGACAATGCTTCTTGTATGATACGATAGATTTGCAATTCGACCACAGAGCTCAAAGAACCCTTATAATCTATTTCGGCAGTAACCATAAAATCATTAACATTCTGAGTTCGTTCTACCATTTGATTAATAGTCGCTTTCAATCCCACTTTATCAAACATTATAGGATGAAGATTTCGGCTAATACTTCGAATATCATTAATAATACCGTCTATTTTCTTATTGGTACTTTCTGCATTTTCTTCAAAAGTATTTTTCAAACTCAACAACTCATGGCTCACACTATCATGCAAATCACTTGCAATACGTTTGCGTTCTTCTTCTGTTTTTTCTAAGAGCTGCTTGGTATATAATTGTGTGTTTTGTTTTTCTTTTTTTAATTTTCTCTGCTTTTGCAAAAGTACAAGTGCCACACCAATAAGTCCAAGCCCAATTAAAACCGAAACCAGTAAAGCTATTGTGGTGTTTTTATTTTGTATCGTATTTTCCTGAAGTGCTATTTGCTGTTCTTTTTTCTTCGTTTTATATTTTACATCAAATTCAATTACGGCATTTGCCATTTCCATACTGGCTATACTATCCTGGATTTTTGCCCCTTCTACTGCATACAAATGAGCATTTTTATAATCTTTTTTTGCAACAGCATCGTCTAATAAGACGCTATAACAATCTCGTAATTTTCCAAAATGACGATTCTCCAAAAGTATCGGAATACTTTTTTTAATCAATTTGGTGTCTTTTATTCCTTTATTCTTTTTTATTTCATATTCAGCTACTAAAACATCGTATTCTAAATTCGTGATATTAGAATTTAGCGCTATTACCTCAGGTTTCAATTCATCCAGTAAATTTTTTGATTCTTCGAATTTACCTTCATGGTAGAGTTTTTTGATATAATATTGTGTTAAAGGAACTTCAATCCAGGTATTGACTTCACCACTTTTTTTAAAAGAATGATAGGTAGAATCGCTCAATGCATACATCTTATCATACTGCCCGGCATGATCGTAAATATTGATTCTGTTAAACAAATAGGTGTAAACATTCGAGTATTTCTCTCCTCTGGTATACTTAATCGCCAGACTGTTATTTTTTAAAGCATTATCATAATCATGCATCGCTTCATAAATTCCTCCAAAATTGTCATAAAGTGTCTGTAGAATATTGGTTTGATCTGTCTGTTTAAAATAATCTAATGCCTTATAATTAGCTGCCAAAGCAGATTTTTGATCTCCAATACATTGATAACACCAACTAATAGTACTATAGGCATCTCCTTTTTTATAACAGCTTTTATAATCGTTAACCGGAATAAGTGTATTCTTAGTATAATAGCTAATTGCCTTTGCAAATTCGCCTTTATCAGTATAATAATCCCCTAAATAGCTTTCTACAAAAGAAGCATTGATTGCAGGAACCTTATTTCTATAATTTTTAGAATAAAAGTTAATGGTATTCATAAACGGCTTGTCAAATGAAACATGCGAAGATTTTTTTAAGCTTACAATTTCCATCGCCCTGCTGGCTTCAATAAATTTTCCTTCCTTAATTTTTTGGTTATAATATGTATAAAAGACAGAGAGATAATTTTTTTTATTGTAATTCTCTACATCATTTAACCAGGTGCAGGTAGCATCAAAATTTAGCTTCAGTGGTTTTTTATATATAATTGTCTCCTCTTTTTGCTTATTACATGCTCCCAAAATCAATAAACATAAGAAGAAAAGGATACGAAATTGTATTATATATTTTTTTACTGACATGGATTTTTCTTTTGAACAAAAGTATCTTTTTATATGAGATAAAAAAGCATATCCTAAAATATGAGGGTTTCCCCCTGTATGATTTTGGTTTATTATAGTTCAGTTTTGTAATGAAAATTATAACTCATTTTTAATCCAATTTTAGGAATTATGAAAAACAATTACTTACTAACTTATTTTAAAACGGGACTTATGCTGCTCTTTTTGTGTTTTACGGCAGTTCCGGCCGTAGCGCAAGTCATCGGGACTCAGCCCATATCTCATACGGTTAGCGCAGGAAAGCCTACCAGTTTTAGTATTACGACGCTTGGTAACGGCTCATTTAGCTACTTTTGGCAAGTTTCAACCAATGGCGGAAATTCATTTACTGCGTTATCAAATGGTGGGGTTTACAGTGGGGTAAACACAGCGACTTTAAACATCAGTAAAGCTCCTGTCTCAATGAACGGTTATCAGTATAAGGTACTATTATCTGGTGCAAGTATTGGTATAGAACTATCAAACACTGCAACGTTAGCAGTTAGTGTACCTTCTCTTGAAGGCAATCGTGATTGGAAATTTGTTGGAGCAGCAAACATTTCTGAGCTTGGAGTTCAATCTACCTCTATTGCTATAGATCCTGCAGGTACCCCATACATATCATATAGAAGAAATGAATACCAGCAATATTTTGCTGTCGTAAAGAAATTTAACGGCACAACTTGGGAAACTCTGCCTACAGATGGCTTAACAACAGATTGGGTAAATCAACCTGTTATAGCTACTAATTCTTCAGGCGTGCCTTATCTTTCCTATTCTAATCTCTTAGGTTATAGAGGAATTGTAAAAAAATTTAATGGTGTAGATTGGGAAACATTAGGAAATGCTAGTTTTTCAGGAGGAGAAGCAGGTTTTATATCCTTTTCTTTTGATAATTTTGATACGCCTCATGCCGTATATTATGATACTCAATTGAATTTTAACGGAACTGCCAAGAAATTTAATGGTACAAGTTGGGTTCAGGTTGGATCTCCTATTTTCTCAAATGGTAGTGCAATCTATTTTTCTACCGCATTTGATTCATTTAATACAGAATACGTTGCATATCGAGATGGAGGTAATGGTGGTAAAGCAAGAGTAATAAAATTTAATGGTACAAACTGGCAAAATGTGGGTACACCAGAAATTTCTGTAGGCATTGTTCACTCTACTACTGTTGCGATTGATGCGGCAAATACTGTTTACTTGTCTTATAGAGATGAAGTAAATGGTAATAAGATAAAAGTAGTAAAGTTTAATGGTACAGACTGGATACCAGTAGGTGCTGCATTTGTTTCTGATATTGTAACGCAATATTCTCGTTTAGTTTTAGACCCGACAGGTACACCGTATATACATGCCTATACTTCAGATTTTAAAAACTTACTATTTAAATTTGATGGTACAGATTGGCAAAAAATTAAAACAGATAATATTTTATCTCTTTCAAATGGTTCACTTGCCTTTAATCCAGAGGGAATGCCTTATATAGTCTATGATGACAGAACAACAGGCAAGGCTCATGTCGTGAAATATGATCTTGATATTCCCGTTATAACCTCTCAGCCTCTTAATAGCATGGTTACAGGCGGTCAGGCCGCAAGCTTTAGTGCTACTGTAACGGGAAGTTCTCTTACTTACCAATGGCAAGTGAGTACAGATGGCGGAAATACATTTACATCTATAGTTGATGGTGCTACATACAGAGATGTTACAAAAGCAAGAATGTATATTAATAATGCTCCGGTTTCTATGAATAATTATCAATATAGATTAGTTGCAAATAATGGAATCGAAGTAATCTCAAAAGCTGTTGTTCTAAATGTTGAATCACCCGAATATAATACTACCCGAGAATGGCACGTTGTAGGTACTCAAGGTTTCTCGAATGCATCATTAAACGATGCACCATCAATGACTTTCGGGTTATCGGGCAGTCTTATTGTAGGATATGCAGATCTTAATGCCGGAGGCAAAATTTTAGTTCAAAAATTTGAAAATACAACTTGGGAGACTCTGGGAGAAACAACTGCTACAAGTCATGCCAATTTTCCCAGTATAAAATCTGACTTATTTGGTAAACCTTATATGGCTTATCAAGATGTAGTTTTAGGAAATAAAGCTTCAGTCGTAAAATACGATGGTACAAGTTGGAAAAATGTAGGTGATGCCGGTTTCTCAAACGGAGCAATTAGTTCTATTACATCTGCGGTTGGTTCTAATGGCGTTCCTTTTGTTGCCTACGCAGATTCAAGTAATGGTAACAAAGTAACTATTAAAAAGTTTAATGGATCAAGTTGGGAAAGAATAGGTGATTCAGGTTTTACCAATAATGAAGTAAAAAATATTTCTTTGGCTATTGATGCTGGGGGCATTCCATCCGTTGCGTATCAAGATGCCGATAATGATGGAAAAATTACAGTGAAAAAATTTGATGGAACAAATTGGACAGACGTTGGAAACTCCGGTTTTTCAGATAATAAAGCTGATAATATTTCATTAGCAATCGATGCTGCAAGTATACCTTATGTGGTGTACCAAGATAGCGACTCTAATAATAATCCGAAAATTAATGTAAAAAGATTGAATGGTACAATCTGGGAAAATGTAGGAAATACTCTTCCGGCAGCCAAAATTCAGCAGCTTTCTTTTGTACTTGACAGATCCGGTACTCCTTTTATTGGGTATAATGATTATAACGACAATCTTAAAACGACAGTTAAGAGACTTATTAACGGAAACTGGGAAAATGTAGGTAGCAGTAGTTTCTCAGAAGGCGCGACCTCTTTTCCTACTTTGGTTGTTTCGGAGTTTGGTATACCTTTTATGGCATATGCAGATGCTACAAAAGAAAATAAATTGACTGTAATGCAATATAACATGGTTGTAACTGTCGATCAGGAAAATGTATCTTGTTTTGGTGATCATAATGGATCAGCAACTGTGAGAGTAACAGGAGATCATGAATCTCTTTACTACGAATGGTCATCAAACGATAATGATTCAGATGAAGATCAATCAGATAAAGTCTCTGGACTTGCAAAAGGCACTTATACTGTTAAAGTGACAGATGATAATGGTAATCAAGTCACAAAATCGTTTGTGATAACAGGGCCAGACGCTTTAAAAGCGACAAAAACGCAAACAGAAGTATTGTGCTACGGAGATGCTACCGGTACGGCTACAGTAAGCGTAACTGGCGGTACAGGAGATTATACTTATTCATGGTTGCCATCTGGCGGAACAGAAGCTACGGCAACAGGACTAACTGAGGGTGATTATAGCGTAGTTGTAAAAGATGCAAAAGATTGTACAATTACAGAAAACTTTACGATAACACAACCTACCTCTCCACTAGTTGTAACAGCTGGTCCCAAAACCAATGTATCTTGTAATGCAGGAACAAATGGTTCGGCTTCTGTAAACGTAACAGGCGGTACGGGAGACTATAAATACTCATGGTTACCCTCTGGCGGAACAAATGCTACGGCAACGGGGCTAACGGCCGGAACATATGAGGTAACCGTTACAGATAGTAATGGGTGTACTAGTTCTGTATCAGATATTCATATTGAAGAGCCAGAAGCTTTAACAATTAAAGTGGCTACAAAAGAAAACATATCTTGTGCCGGAGCAGCTAATGGATCTGTTACAGTTAATGCAGCAGGTGGTGCTTTTCCATACACCTACAAATGGTCCAAAAATGCCGGAGATGCTACAACACAAAGAATATCAGGACTTGCCGGGGGTACTTACAGCGTAGAGGTTACCGATAATAATAACTGTACTTTTACTTTAGAAGATATTCTTATAAGCGAACCTTCTGCACTAGTTGCTACAGCTGGTTCACAAATAGATGTTTCTTGTAATGGGGGAACCAATGGATCTGCAACAGTACATATAACAGGTGGAGTTTCTCCATACACTTATACTTGGTCGCCATCAGGAGGTAATGAAGCTACAGCAACTGGTCTTTCTATAGGTAATTATGTTGTGACTGTTCAAGATGCTAATCTTTGTACAACTAAACAGGATTTTACAATATCTCAGCCATTATTTGCACTTAGCGCTACAACAACCCAAAATAATGTTTCCTGCAATGGAGGTAACAATGGTTCGGCTACTGTAAACGTAACAGGTGGCACAGGAGATTATACCTATCTATGGTTGCCCGCCGGAGGTACAGGTGCAACAGCAACAGGTTTAACTGACGGTATATACACAGTAACTATTACCGATGCCAACTTATGTACAATTACGCGATCTGTAACTATAACAACGATTACTGATGTAATTGTACCGGTTCCTGATGTAACAAATTTACCAAATATTACTAATTATTGTGCGGTTTTAGCAACTGATATCGCTATTCCTACTGCTACTGATAATTGTAACGGAGTAATCAATGCTACAACAAATGATCCCTTAAGCTATACTACAGAAGGCAGTTATACAATTACCTGGAAGTATACCGATGCCAGCAATAATAACACTACACAAACTCAAACCATAAATGTAATTGCTTCGCCCCTTAAACAAGTTAGCTTTAGTAATAAAGAATTTAGCTATGACGGAAACCCGCATGCCATT
Organism: Flavobacterium azizsancarii; assembly: GCF_027980145.1. Taxonomy (GTDB): domain Bacteria; phylum Bacteroidota; class Bacteroidia; order Flavobacteriales; family Flavobacteriaceae; genus Flavobacterium; species Flavobacterium azizsancarii. The sequence goes on from NZ_JAMZNK010000063.1 coordinate 17,313, forward strand.
CAAATAGACAATCTTCCTGCTGGAGCAACCGTAACTTATACCACAACTCCTGCAACAGGAAGTGCTAATAGTGCAACAAATAGTGGTACTTATACCGTTACTGCTACGATAACGCCTGCTTGGCAAATGTCTAATTGTACTCCAATAGTTCTTACTGCAGAGATTAAGATTAATAAAGCTGCTCAGCAAATTACTTTTGACGATTTGCCCACTAAAAATATAGGCAAAGACAATAGTTTTCAATTAGAAGGAAAATCAAATTCAGGCCTTCCTGTATCTTATACTTTTAATTATACCTCTGCCCTTGCTCCTGCAACTATTTCTTCTTCAGGATTGGTAACGCTACTTCAGTCAGGAGAAATTACGATTGTGGCGCATCAGGATGGTAATGATAATTATCTGTCTGCCAATACTGTTTCTCAAATTCTTGTAATTACAAACGGTAGTGCCTCAATAGCACAAATTACGATTGGTAATCAAAGCTTTGAAAATCCACAACAGCAAATAAATCATTTACTGGATTGCGGACAAAGCAATCCAACTATTACTATCCAGACAGAAAACAATTCATCTCTTGTTTTTCCTGCTAGTACATTCACGATTCAAACTCCCAAAGTTGGGGTTTACAAACAAGATGTAACGGTTACTTCGCAAGACGGGACGATTAGCAAGAATTATGTAATAATTGTAGAAAGACGTTTTAATTTCTTTGATATTGTTCAACAGAAATTCAATAATGTGCTCCTTGTAAACAACAATCCACAAACAAATGGCGGATATGAGTTTGTTTCCTACAAATGGTTTAAAGACGGTCAATTGATAAGTACAGGTCAGTCTTACTCTGCAGGAAATAATATTACCGATACTCTCGATGCTACGGCTAATTATAGCGTAAAAATGACTACTAAAGACGGATTGGTACTGCAAACCTGCAGTGCTGTAATTCAAAAACTTAATTCATTTCAGGCCAAACTTTATCCAAATCCAATTCAGGCAGGACAAACTATCACTATTGATGCCGATTATTCTGTACAGGAATTGGAAAAAATGCACATAAGCATCTACTCTATTTCAGGAAGTTTAATACAAACAATAGAGTCATCTACTGCAAAAACTCAAATGCAATTACCTCCTTCCTTACAAAACGGAACCTATATTGTGATTCTCGAAACTAGCGATACTAAGAAATCATTCAAAGTAATTGTAAATAAATAAAAATAAAAAACTGCCAGTATTATCCTTAAATAATACTGGCATTAAATAAAATTAAAGATGAAAAAACATATAACCAATTCTATAGCATCTATACCTTTTATTGTAACATTTTTAGGGCTAAGCCTTAGTAGTTATAGTCAGGAAAGAAAACATGAATTTTCTTTTGTACTTGGTGGCGTATCTTCTTTTATGCAGTACGATTTACCTGCAGGGCAACTAACCCCGGGAAATGGATTTAGTGCAGGAATACGTTATTCTTATTATTTAAATGAAGGATTGAGTCTTGGCATTGGTGCCGAATATCAATTGTATAAATCTGCCGTTTCTTTTGAATCTGTTTCAGGTCAATATACAACTACTGATATTGAAGATGAATCATTTGAATTTAAATACAGAGCAACAGACTTGAGAGAGGAACAAAAAATAGCCTATATTAATATTCCCATTGCAATTCAATTCGAAACTCCAGGAACGACAAAACTATACCTTGCTGCCGGCGCCAAAATAGGATTTGCAGCCAGCGGATCTTATGAAGCTAAAATTGGTAATCTTACTACAACAGGTTATTATCCGCAATATAATATCGAATTACCCACTCCTGCATTTGCAGGATTTGCAAGCGCAGACAATGTCAAAGAAAACAAACAGGATCTTGATACCAAAATATCTTACTCCGCTACCTTTGAAACTGGTGTAAAACAGCTTATTGGCAAAAAAAGTGCTTTATATCTTGGTGCTTATTTTGATTATGGACTGAATAATATTTATGATAAAAAAGATCAGAACATTATTCAATATAACAACGAAATTTTACCTGTGAAATTGCAATACAATACCGTTCTTAATGCTGCCAATACAAATAAAATGACATTGGTTTCTTATGGTCTTAAGTTAAGGTTTGCTATTCGATAGGTAAAACTTATACTTTCGAGTTCACAAAATCAAAATCCCATTTCTAACGAAATGGGATTTTTATATGTTCTTTTTGACTTTGGACGCGAAGTCAGAAGATATTAGCAACAGCTTTCTACAAGAACTCATCGATGATCGGCTTTATTTGTTATTCCTGTTTATATCATCATACAAGTTATCAACTACTTTTTCTAAAATTTCTCCTGTTTCATTAAAGCTCGTGTTTGTCAATATCGATATCCCCATATTTTGTTTAGGATAAATCACAAACCAATTCTGCATTCCGTATATACCTCCGTGATGTCTGTAAATTAATTCGTTATCATTTTCTATTATATACCAATGATAGCCTTCCCAAAAATCAGAACCTTCTTTATATAATTTTTTATGAGATTCTTTTACAACAGGATTTGACTTGTCAAGTTGCAATTTCATATATTTCACTAAATCTGTAGTTGTAGAGTGCAATCCTGAAATTCCACCCCATAAAGTTCTATTGAAATTAGGCATTAACTCATTTTTATCGTTATAGCCTTTTACCAATTTTGTTTTATCATTTTCATTTAGTGTAAACTTAGTTTGGTTCATTTTATTTGGCTTCAAAACAAATTCAATTACCAATTCTTCAAAAGGTTTTTCATACACTTTTTCAAGTATATAAGCTGTCAACTCCGGAGCTGTGTTTGAATAGGAATATATTTCTCCCGGTTTCGTTTCGATTTTGATTAGTTTTAATCCTTCAAAAAAGGCCTTTTTATTTTCACTTTTTATAGGAAAATTAGGGAATCCACTTGTATGTGTAATGAGGTGTTTGATTTTAATAGGTTCGCCCTTAAATTCTAAATTGGGATAAGGTTCGTCAAGATAGATTCTAATATCATCATCTAAATTTATTTTTTTATCAAGTACTGCTTTAGCGGCTACATAACCTGTAAAAGTTTTGGTTACAGAAGCTAATTCATAAAGTGTAGAATCGTTTGGTTTGTTTCCTTGTTCAATAGTTAATTCTCCAAAATGTTTTATTGTAGATTCTCCATCTTTAAACACTACAACCGAAACCGAATGAAATCTTTTGTCTTCTAATAATTGAAGAGCATTTTTTGTAATCGCGTTTTCAACATTTTGTTTATTGATTTGCTGAGGACTTTTACACCCGAGTAATGCAAAAAATAAAATAATGGTTAAATATTTCATTGTCATAATTTATAGTTTAATTTTCTGCTTAAGTGGTTAAATAGCATAAAAAGATTCTTCGTGGGTTACAACTACATTGAAACAAAAAGTTTTAATCTATTATGGCTTAAGACAGTAACAATTTTAGTCCCTTTTTTAAAGTATTGTTATTTTTTCGAATATTTCATTTAGTGCATCTTCCATAACTTTGGCTGTATCCGTGCCACTTTGATTAGTAATAATAAACGCACCTAGATCGTATTTTGGAACTATATAAATATAACATTGAGAACGTGGCACTCCACCGTGATGTATATAAAAAGTGCCCAACTTTTTATCATCTGTAGCGATATTCCAAAAATAACCAATACTAAACTCATTGTCAAATTTTACAATTGTTTTATGTGATTCAGCAACGATTTCATTATTTTTCAACTGAAACTTAATATACTTAACCATATCTGGTATTATTGATTTCATATTACCGGATGCCCCCCCAAGGCAGTTTCGGCATTGGCGGCGTGATTACACTATTATCACTGTGATAACCTACTGCAAGCTTTTTGGCTTCCTGATTAGAAAGGGTGATTTTTGTGTTCTGCATTGCAATGTTTTTAGTCAAGTAATCTGTTAATAGTTTTTCATACTTTTTTTTATAAACTTTCTCTAAAATAAAAGCTATAAGTTCGCTGCCTGCACTCGAATAAGAATATTTATACCCTGGAACGGTATCAATTTTGACTTTATGAAGATCTCTTAAAAAATCTTTTTGTTCATAGTTTTTATAAAGTTCATTGATTTTTGCAGGAGTATCGTGATTTATGAAATTCTGCAGAATTATATTTGCTTCAAATGGCAGCATATTTGAAAATCCGCTTGTATGTGAAAGCAAGTGTTTTATAAGAATAGGCTGTTTTCCATACTTTAGATTTGGATAATTTTCCGGTAAATACTTCTGGACTTCATCTGCAATATTCAATTTCTTTTCGCAGACTGCTTTTGCTGCAAGTGTTCCTGCAAATGTTTTACTTAAAGAACCTATTTCATAAATTGTTTCATTATCAGGGCAATTATTTTTTCCTTCTTCTAATTCTCCATAATGACCTATGAATTCTTTTCCCTGATAAACTATTGCGATTGAAGTAGAATGAATTAAAGGTTTTTTAATCATTCTATTTGCTGCACTATCGATTAAGGTTTTAATATTAATGGTTTCTGCTTGTGAGCTCTGAGCCAGGCAAAAGATAGAGGATAATAAAAGAATTAAAAGGAATCTATTTTTCATAGTTTTAAACGGTTGTTTTTTTTATGTGGAATTGATTAGATTATCGAATATTTTTTTATAAAAGTATTGATTTTATAGCTATATAATTATTATCTAATTCAAACTTTATACACTATTCTAATATGAGTGATTTGTATGTTCTGCTAAGTTAATCTTGCGAAAAATTCCTTAACAAATCAGCAGCAATCTATATTCGCCTTCATTTTCTATTGGCGCTCTGTGAATACATGGCAATACTTGCTGTTTTGGATGATCTACAGCCAGTCGCCAAAGATGGCCCAACCCTAAATTAACAGGCGCTGTATCCGGATAAACCTGATAATGCAAGTCGAAATAATTTTCCCACGCTGGCGCGAGCGCAATGTCATTAAGTTAAGGAAAATCTATAATGCTTTTGTCTAATTGATCTCGCGCAAAGTCGCAAAGCCGCCAAGTTTACATCCGTTTTCTTTGCGACTTTGCGCGAATTTTTTTAGCCATAATTGTCCTTAAAAAAGCTTAACTTAATGACATTGCGCTCGCGCCAGCGAGGATATGCGCTACATAATGTAAAATAATATTTAACAATACTACGCAAAAAAAAACATAAAAATTACGACTTTCCATAAAACAGAATTCTTTTTGTTCATCTGATAAAGAGTCGAGAGACTTCTATCAGGTTTATAATTTCTAAGGAACAAAAAAATTGCGCAAAGTCACAAACATTTGCACAGCTTCTCATGAAAATTATTCGCACAGCGGGAGATCAATTAGTAAATATTATTAATCAAACACTTATAACAATTTAAATCTTTTACAAAATCTATTTTGAGTCTGTTTTCGTATATATAAGTAAAAGCTGCTGTCATGGAAACATTACCAATATTTCTTATAAAAATTTTGCAGGTGCTTGCCGAAAGATATGGCATGAGTTGCACTTTAGAAGAACTGACAAGTCTCTTAACTACTGTTTTTAATGCTTATACGCCAGCGAGAGACACTATATCTCATGAGAAGGAAAAACAAGCAAGAGTATTAGATGCTTTACTACTTTTGAATAACGAGGGGTATATCTTTTTAAATTCAAGTTCTGATGAAAGTACAATAAGTTTAAAAGGGCTAATTTTGGTAAATAACAAAGTTATCTGCAACTAGATTAACTTCTTTACACTCAACAAATCAGCAACAACCTATATTCGCCTTCATTTTCTATTGGTGCTCTATGAATACAAGGCAATACTTGTTGTTTTGGATGATCTACGGCAAGGCGCCACAGATGTCCTAATCCTAGATTAACAGGTTTTGCATCGGGATTTACCTGATAATGCAAATCAAAATAATTTTCCTTCAGAAAGTCTTCGAATTCTTCTTCTGGTCCTTCATGCAGGTCTTTTAGCTTGGCTCGGATTTCCGGAATCAGGATTTTTTGCTCGGCTTGCGAATTAGCAATAATATCACTTGCCGCTCCGTGATACGTACATAAAAAAGTATCTGTTGCAATGGGCGAACGATCAACATGAAACGAATACACATCTGTCGAGATGAAATCAAATTCATCATCACGATCATAACACTTCAATAAATTAAGAGCCGGAGAAGCACCAAAATCAGTTAATAATTGTACATCATTTAGGATTGTTTCCCTTGCAATATTTCCCTTTTCTGATAGTTTTAGTGCGAGTAGATCTTCAGGAAAAACTTCGGTTATGTTTTCTTTTAATGATAATTGAGATACAATCTCATTAAAATCGCCATCTAAATTTCTGAACCAACACAGTGCATTCATTTCTTCCTTGAAACTGGTATGTATAAGATCAGAGAAAGTAGCTACCACTCCTATTTGGCTGTTGTCAGAAAATGTATTGCTCATAGTATAATAGTAAGAAGCGACTTGCTTCATGTTTTACAAAATTATGTAATAAACGATTAATTGTAAATTATTTTTTAAACACATAGAAACCCATTTCTCTCACATAGCAAGTCCCGAAGCTCAATGTCATTAAATTAAGCGTTTTTTGAATGTGGATTAACTTGTTGTATCAGTAACGCTATCAGAATCTGTAATCTTATCATCTCGACGCAGGAGAGATCACATAAGAACTCGACCAAGATTAGCAAATATTTGAACTAAAATACTAGTGTGATCTCTCCAGCATCGAGATGACAAACTTTGTGGTTACTTATTTATCTATTTACTAATTCGATAACTTAGTGCCATTTCCCCGAAGCTTCGCGATGTATTTTAACTAAGTAAAAAGCCTTTTTTCGAGAAGTTATATTCTATATTTCTATGTGTTAAACGATTTTTTATTAATTCAAGTTGCGGATTTAATAAGCTGAAAACCTTCAAATTTAGAAGAGCTTAGTTTTGTTTCAAGCAGATTTTAAAAGATTTTAGATATGTACGCGGATTTATTTATAATCAAAATTAAATCTGCATAATCATCAAAATCTGCGTTAAAAATTCGTTTTCTCCAAAACATTTGCTCTTGATACCAAACAAACAGCAACTTGAATTAATTACACGCAACGGGTTATAAAATAGAACGATGCAGTAAAATCCAGTTATTTTTTTGTTTTTAAAACTTTATAACATACAAAAAGAATACCCAGCCAAATAGGAATTAATTCTACGGATAACTTCATATTAGTGATCCACATGATGCATAAAATACCCAACAAAAACAGGAAACAGATGTAATTACTTAGTGGATAAAATATCGAAGGAAATTTAGTTTTTGTGTTTTCCTTGTCTTTCGCGCGCCTAAATTTTAGATGCGTATAAGAAATCATAACCCAGTTAATAACTAGACAAGACACTACTAAAGACATTAAAATACTAAAAGCCTCTTTTGGAATTATCTTATTTATTAAAATACAAATCGCTGCAAAACAGGAAGATATTAAAATGGCATTAATTGGTACTGATTGTTTGTTTAGCTTCATTAAAAACTTAGGCGCATTGCCCTGATCTGCTAAACCATATAACATACGGGAGTTGCTGTATACGCTACTATTATAAACTGATAAAGCTGCAGTTAATACAATTAAATTAAGCACATTAGCAATAAGGCTTGTGAAAAATATTTTTTTGCCAAACAACTCAAATTCCATTCCGTTTAAGTTTTGAAAAACCATTACAAACGGACTACTATCTGTTGTAATTAGTTGCCATGGCGACAAAGCAAATAAAATTACCAATGCACCAACATAAAAGATAAGGATTCTATAGATGACCTGATTGGTTGCTTTTGGAATGTTTTTTTCCGGGTTTTCTGCTTCGGCAGCTGTAATACCAATTAGTTCTAAACCACCAAAGGAAAACATAATTAGCGCCATTGCAGCTAATAAACCCTGAAAATTACCAGTTGTAGTTTTTTCGAAGAAACCTTTAGGAAAAAATCCTCCATCGTTATATAAATTATGAATTGTAGCGTGTTCACCTCCTGTACCACTTATTAGCAAGTAAGTACCAAAGAGGATCATTGCAATAATTGCAACCACTTTTATGATCGAAAACCAAAATTCAGTTTCTCCGTACACTTTTACCGAGGCAAAATTTAAAGCATTAACAATCAGGAAGAAAAATAAACTGGATGCCCAAAGCGGAATTTCAGGCCACCAAAACTGTACATAAACACCAATGGCTGTAAGCTCAGCCATAGAAACTAAAATATATAATATCCAATAATTCCAACCAGATGCAAAACCTGCAAAAGAACCACAATATTTATAGGCAAAGTGACTAAAGCTTCCTGATACAGGCTCTTCGACAACCATTTCGCCAAGTTGTCTCATAATAAAAAAAGCGATAATTCCGGCAACAGCATATCCTAAAATAACAGATGGCCCTGCTAATACAGCCGCTGGACCAATGCCCAGAAAAAGACCTGTTCCTATTGATCCGCCTAAGGCAATTAACTGAATGTGACGGTTAGTCAGCCCACGTTTAAGCTGATTCTCTTCTACGTCTTCATGGTTTTTTTTCACAAATTAGAATTTTAACTGAGTAAATATGTACTCAAAAATATATAAGAGGCGAAGATAACTTAAAAAAAGAATCGTACAAAGCATACGTTATACCAAAGAGATATTTTATTGCACTACTGTATCAATCTGATCGGTATACAGGGCTTTCTATAGAATATATCGTTTAGGTAAAAAATGTATCTTTGCAGTCATATATTATCATTTATGTTGAAAGAAGAACGTTTTGCAAAGATTCTGGAAACACTCTCAAAAGATGGCAGGGTTCACTTTGATGCTCTCGCAATATTATTGGAAGTCTCTGAAGATACGATTCGCAGAGATATTGAAGCACTGCATAATAACGGGCTTCTTTCTAAGGTTCGCGGAGGCGCTATTCCGGTGATCAAAAACCCTTTGAGTTTTGTAGACAGAGCTGCTTATGTAACAGGCAAGAAAGAAGTTATTGCATTAAAAGCACAGCAGTTTATTGAGGATGGCCAAACCATATTTATGGATGGAGGAACTACCAACTGCAGTATTGCGGCAAAACTGCCCATTAAATCAAAACTTACTATTATAACCAATAATACATCACTTATTCCGGTCTTAGAAAACCATAAAAATATAAAAATCATACTTTTAGGAGGTTTATATAATACTCAAACTCATACTACCGAAGGTGCAAAAGCCTGTAATGAAATCAGTACTTATATTGCAGACAGCTATTTTCTGGGAACCTGCGCAATTGACAGTACATTTGGTGTTACTGCAACTTTTCCTGGTGATGCTGATGTAAAAACAGCCATGCATAAATTTGCAAAAAAAACGCTGGCTCTTGCTGTGGAAGAAAAACTAAATACATCAGAGACTTTTCGAATTTGTTCTATGGATGAAGTAGCGGTATTAATCACAGAACTTCCCAGTACTGATTCTAAATTAAACTCATACAGAAATAGCGGGATTAAAATTGTATAATTTTTTTAAGTATAAAATAATCATATAAAAAATGAGGTTGTCTGAAAAGACGACCTCTTTCTTTTATTATACTAGTAGATTTACAGAGTGTTTCTTGAAAAATGTAAATTTGGGCTAAAATGGTCTTCTATAAACTT
>NZ_JAMZNK010000064.1 GCF_027980145.1 Flavobacterium azizsancarii
AAAATCAGGAAGCATAAACTTCAAAAGTTCTATAGGGGTCATATAAAATTCTTAGATTACAAAGTTCTTATTTTATTTTGACATTTCCTCCCCAAGCTTTGCGCTTCATCCCCTTTAATTTTGTGAGGATTTATAAATATTGAAAACAGGCCTAAAATAAAAAAAACCTGCAAATCCTTGAATTTGCAGGTCTTCAGACATTTTTTGAGGCTTTTTGAAAAGATTGAAAACTTTAAGTTTTCCGCCTTTTTGGCCTTTCCGTGGGGAGAGCAGGATTCGAACCTGCGAAGTTCACACAGCAGATTTACAGTCTGCCCTCGTTGGCCGCTTGAGTATCTCCCCGAAGCTTGTATTGATGCGCTTTGTTTTGCTAAGCGGTTGCAAATATAAGAACGTTTTTAATGTTTACAAACAAAAAAGGAACTTAATTTTAAGCAATTTTAAAGTTATTTTTTAATTCGTTGAAATTGAATAAAATAAAAAATATCAAATCGAAACTTTTTTTTGATTTGTTTTTAAATATAGGAATTTTCGTAGGTGTATTTATGCTGTATCTGATTTTAATTTTAAACTTTTTAGGCTATGAGCGATTACTTTTCCTGATGAATTAAGAATAAAATTATCTAAATATTTCTGTTTTCTAAATTTTAGAAAATACATCTTTTAAAATTTTAGATAGAAAAGCGATCCTGATAAAAAGCTTTTTTATGCTAGCTCATTTTAAAGCTTATTCTGCTTTGTTTAATTAAAAGCAGAACAAAGTATGATTTTAAACAAAACGATCTTTAAATCGATTAGAAAATTGGGTTTGTTAATGCAAACAGGTTATATCTAAAAGTTCATACATCTGTCTGACATAATTTAGTTTAAATTTTTTTTATTCAATGGTATTCAATAAAACAAAAAAAATCTCCACTAGGGAGATTTTTTGTTGTATTCTTAATATCGGTATTATTTAGCTAAAAGCTCTAAGATTTTTGCTTTTAATTCAGGACCTCTTAAGTCTTGAGCAACCACTTTTCCTGATGCATCAAGAATAAAAGTTGCCGGAATAGATTCTACTCCGTATTGTTTTGCAATTGGTTCTTCCCAAAACTTCAGATTAGAAACCTGAGTCCATGTCAAACCATCTTTAGCAATTGCTTCTTTCCATGCTGCTGCTTCTTTATCAAGAGAAACACCAATAATATTTAATCCTTTAGAGTGTAGTTCTTTATAGATTGCTACAACATTCGGATTTTCCTTTCTGCATGGTCCACACCATGAAGCCCAAAAATCAACAATAGTAACTTTTCCTAAACTTTCTTTAAGCGAAACTACTTTTCCTTCTGGATTAGGAGCTGAAAAATCTGATCTTCAGTTAGGGCTACCAACAGGAGCTGCTGACGCACCAACTGCAGGCATTTTTGCTTGACCTAGTTTTGTTTTAATTTCTTTTCCAGGAGTTGTATTTTTTACAGACTCATCTAAAGCATTGTATAAACTTTCTGTTTTTTTTATGTCAGCGCTTGGATCAGAAATCATACTTTGAATAATCAAAGCAGAGATGTAAGCTTTAGGATGACTTTCAGCGTAAGCTAAATATTTCTTTTTAGAATTAGCTTGTACTTCAGTTTGAAGAGTCATGTATTGTTTCATCAAACCATTAACAGTAGCTGTATCCTGAGCTTGTTGAGCTTGTTGCATTTTTTGAGTATTCTTTTTCTGGAAGTCGATTAAACTTTTTTGAGTTTTAGTCAAATCCTCGTTGAATTTTACGTACTCATCATTGTTGTAAGTTCCAGAAACTTTAGATTTATGAATACTGTCTTTGTCAATTGCAATAGTGATTTCTCCTGTTTCTAATATAAAAGGAACTGGTCCGTTTGCACCTTGTACTATTAAAGTATGGAAAGCTGGTTCAGTTACTTTTCCTTTTATTTCGAATTTTCCGTTTTCAACTTTTACTGTATCAAGAGATACTGCCATCTTAGTAGTAGGATCCTGACCTTGAAGAATGATTGTTTTTCCGTTTTCAATTCCTGTTGCAGTTCCAGTAATTAGGTATTCTCCGTCTTTAACTTTGCTGCATGAAATAATCGCTACAGAAGCGGTTAGTAAAAAAAGTATTTTTTTCATTATAAAAAATTAATTAGTTAATTGATTTGTGCAACAAAAGTATCTAAAATTATAAAACATACAGAATTTTGTAACCTAAAATTTTGTTATAGTTTTTTCAGGTTTAATTCGCATATAATCAGGGTGTTTGCGGGCTTAATTTCATTTTAAACTCTTAATTATATTATTATTATGAATCTAAATAGATAATTTTTTGATTTTTGTGCATAAAAAAAGCACTCTTGTTAGGGAGTGCTTTTGTAAATATTTTGGTGTAAAACTATTCTTGATTAGTTTTCTTTCTCCATGTAAAAGAGTTCAAAATGTGTCTTTTTGCGAATCTTCCAGGAGAATCAGCATTTACCATTTTCACGTAAGTTGCTTTAGGAACACTAATGTATTCGTAAACACTTCCGTTAGAAAAATCGATAATCAAACGACCTTCAACAAATTTATAATCAGTAATTGCCGAAGTTGCGATAGTTTCAGTATATTCAGGTAAATTTGCTTTAATTGTCTCAGGATTAATGCTTACCAAAAAGTGATAAGCTTCAATGATAGCTTTACTTTTTTCTTCTGCATCTTTCAATCCAGCATCATCACCTTGAAATTTATCAGGATGAGATTCTTTCATTGCATTACGGTAGATTGTTTTTAAATCTTTTAACTCTGCAGTTTTGTCTACGTTTAGTAACTTGCGGTATTCAACTATTTTTTTCATAAATAAGGTAACTACTTGTCTATTAGTTTGAAATTGAAATTAATTGTTCAAAAGACAAATTTTTTGCAAAGGTACACTTTTTTTTAACTTTTTACTTTTGAAGCAAAAAATATTCGAAAAATATCTAAAATATTCATTGTGAACGGGCAGAAGTAGGTTTCTTGTTTGCTTAATTATAATGAGGAGCTATTTCCCGCTATACGTTCCAATCTTTTGTGGCGAACCCCGCCACAAAAGGATTTTCACTTCTATCGGGGCTAGGGCATTAGGTTTCATAAAATGTTTAGTTTTCAAAAGTTTGAAAGAGGTTGTTTTTACCACAGAGAACACAAAGTTTTTTATCAAGCAATTTTATAGAAACGCAAAGTGCAATACAAATAGCTCAATGTTATTAAGTTACGCTTTTAAAAAAAAATATATTGCAAATCAAATCCGTTTTTATCCGCGTTTTTACGAAGTAAATCTGTTTTATCCGCGTCAAAATTAGACGCTGATTTTACTGATTCGCTAAAGCGAAAACGCTGATAAAAACGGATTTTCTAATTACTTTTCTGATTAAACTGTTAAGTAATTTAATAGATTCCTCCTTAATGACATTGCCCGATACCTATCGGGATTGTGTTAATCTAGCTTTGCGCCTTTGCGTGAATTCTCAATTAAGTTTAACAATGCTTAAAATTTAATCACGCAAAGACGCAAAGTTTTTTTATGAATTCTATTAAAACGCAAAGTTCGCAAAACCAGGTATTCAGCCAGCTTTGCGAACTTTATATTTTTTAAACATTCTACAATAGAATGAAAAACTTAGCGCTCTTAGCGGTTAAACTCTCATTTCAAACCTGAAACAAAGAAAACCTTAAACTAAAAAAACAAATTTTTACTTATCCTCAGGTTTCTGATTCGCTTTATGGAAGTTTTTTGATTTCTTTGGATATTTATCATAACTAATATCGCTTGGATTTTCGATAACAGATTTAATAGTAATCAAATCGCCAATAGCATGATTAGCATGTGCGATTTTATAATCTAAAAGATATTCACCACAAAAATAATTGTTGTTTTCATCTTTCTCCATGATGCCAGTATAAACTCCTTTTTGCAACATTTTTTCTTGTGAATCCTTAGACATGACTTTTTTATTTTAAAATTAAAGGTACAAAGTTAATCAATTTATGTTTGTTTTAGGGAGTTTTGGTCAATCTGAGTATATTTGCACATGCAAAAAAACTTCAAGCCACATCCTAATTCGTTCAAAAATACCTTTTGTGTTTTTCACGAAGTGCTTTCAAGCGAAATCGAAGGTTTAAAGAAACAGTTTGAAAGCAAAGCCGGAAGTACTTATTATTACACTGAAACCGGAATGTATCGCATTTCAAATCATTGGGGAAGATTAGCCAACAGTAAATGGCGTTTGATAGCGCGTGAACCTGAAACCGAATCAAAAACTAAAATAGGTTTTGCTGCATGGAATGAGTTTTATCCTGATAATGCCGAAGAAAAGCTCTATTATATAGAAGCTGATTTTGATAAAAATGCAGTAACCTATCAGCATAAAAAGAATCCAAAATATAATAGTAAAGCCATTCTGAGAACCAGTTTTGAAACCACGAAACGCATTAAACAAATCAGGAATTTGCAGCAACTAACATCATGGGCAAAACATTTTGATTATGATGATATCGATGATTTACGAAAGCAAATTATCAACGAATTAATTTACACAGAGAAAACTTTAGACGAAATTAAAAGAGAAATATAATGGGACGCAACAACGAAAGAAATATTAAAAAGCACAATGACAAATTGCACAAAGCCCAAAACAAAGTAAAACAGGCTGAAATTGCACGTAAGGAAAAACTAAAAGAGATTATCAAAAAGTTCAACGAAGATAAAAAGGAAGAATAAAAAAGTTTCAAATTTTCCTTGTTTCAAGTTACTTTGCTAGAACTTGAAACAAAAGAAACCTGAAACAAAAAACACACATAAATATGAAATTCGAAGATTTAAAAGCAAGCGTACAGGAAATTATTGATTTAATTGCTGCAAAAAATAATAGAGAAGCAAACAACAAATTACTTGAAGTAAATGAAACTTTAGACGAAATGTTAGATCATGCAGAAGAAGACGAAGATTTAAGAGAAATCAGCAGATATCAGGTATTATTGAATCAGCTGCATGTAAAGATTAACGGCGAAGAGCAAGTTGATGGAGTATAAATGTTTCTGCGATACTGGTTTATTGTTTAAAGATTGTTGCGAATTGTATCTTGAAAACAATCAAAAAGCACCAACGGCTTTAGCTTTAATGCGATCTAGGTATTCGGCGTATGCAACTCATAATGCCGATTATCTTTTAGAAACTACTTATATTTCTGAAAGAAAGCATTACTCAAAAACAGAAATCCTAAATTGGGCAACCGCCAATAAATGGCAAAAACTGGAAATTTTGAGTTCTACTGAAAACACAGTCGAATTCAAAGCTTATTTTCTTGATTCAAATAATCATCCTCAGGTGCATTATGAATTTTCGACCTTCAGATTCGAAAATGGTGCTTGGTATTATGTCGATGGAAAGTTTGAATAATTAATATACTTCTTGCCAATTTCGGCTAATTTTATTGAAATACTTTAACTAAAAATTAGTAAACGTTTCTTTTTTCATAATTCTAAAATAGCGTAATTTTAGAATTATGAAAAACGAATTTAAAAAAGGTTTTTATTTTAAGACGTACGAAGCCCCATTTCAGTCTCCGTTTGAAAAACTTTTTGGCATTTTCAAAGAGTTAATCACCCATACTTCGGGCGATTTTGATGAAGCTATAGACTGGCTTCGGGAGTTGGACAAAGAATATAAACTGACTGATGAAAACTACACAATCGATGATTTTATCGAAGATTTAAAAAAGAAAGGTTACATAAAAGACGAGGTTAAAGAGGATGGAACAGGTGGTTTTGGAATCACTGCTAAAACAGAACGCGCCATTCGACAACAAGCATTAGATCAGATTTTCGGAAATTTGAAGCGTTCCGGAACAGGAAATCACAAAACCAAACATGCCGGAAATGGCGATGAGCATACCGGAGAATTCCGCGAATTTAATTTTGGCGATGGTTTAGAACGAATTTCACTGACAGAAAGTTTGCGAAATGCCCAAATTAATAATGGCGTCGAAAGTTTCATGCTGACTGAAAATGATTTGGTAGTAGAAGAAACGCAATACAAAGCCCAGATGAGTACGGTTTTGATGATCGACATCAGCCATAGTATGATTTTGTATGGTGAAGACAGAATTACGCCAGCCAAGAAAGTAGCAATGGCTTTAGCCGAATTAATCACAACCCGTTATCCAAAAGATACACTTGATATTTTGGTTTTTGGAAACGATGCCTGGACAATTCCAATCAAAGATTTACCGTATTTACAAGTTGGTCCTTATCATACTAATACAGTTGCAGGTTTGCAATTGGCAATGGATATTTTGCGAAGAAAGCGAAATACCAATAAACAAATTTTTATGATTACTGACGGAAAGCCAAGTTGCGTGCGCGAACGTGATGGTTCGTATTATATGAATAGTAACGGACTTGACGAATACATCGTAGACAAATGTTACACACAAGCACAGCAGGCTAGAAAGTTACACATACCAATTACAACATTTATGATTGCAAACGATCCGTATTTACAGCGTTTTGTCAATCAATTTACCGAAGCCAATCAGGGAAAAGCATTTTACACCGGACTAAAAGGTTTGGGAGAAATGATTTTTGAAGATTATGAAACAAATAGGAAGAAGAGAGTTCGTTAAATAGGTTCAAAGTTACAAAGGTTCAGAGGTTCAAAGAAGCAAAGTGAAAAAGGTTTCTAATTGTCACACTGAGCGGAGTCGAAGCGCACAACGAATATACGTAGAGGCGCACAGCACTGTATCTCCTCAAAGTGAAGACACAATTCTTTTCACAAAAACAATAAATAACAAAATACATATTTCAATAAAAATGGAAATAAAAAATATAAACACATTAGGACAATTAAAAGCCGCAGGATATCAAAGCATAAGTATCAAAGACGAATTGCGAAATAATCTTCGTGAGAAAATAAAATCAGGGAAACCGGTTTTTGAAGGTGTTCATGGTTTCGAAAATACTGTAATCCCGGAATTAGAACGTGCTATTCTATCTCGTCATAATATAAATTTATTAGGACTTCGTGGTCAGGCAAAAACACGTTTGGCGCGTAAAATGGTCGAATTGTTAGACGAATACATTCCGTTTGTGGCAGGTTCAGAAATCAATGATGATCCGTTGAATCCAATTTCGCGTTTTGCAAAAGACCTAATTGATGAAAAAGGAGATGAAACGCCAATTTCGTGGTTGCACAGAAGCGAACGTTTCTCTGAAAAACTAGCAACACCGGATGTTACCGTAGCCGATTTAATTGGAGATGTTGACCCGATAAAAGCCGCAAATCTTAAATTATCATATGCTGATGATCGCGTAATTCACTTTGGGATGATCCCAAGAGCGAATCGCTGCATTTTCGTTATTAATGAGTTGCCAGATTTACAGGCAAGAATTCAGGTAGCTTTGTTCAATATTTTGCAGGAAGGAGATATCCAGATTAGAGGATTTAAATTAAGAATGCCGCTTGATTTGCAATTTATATTTACGGCCAATCCTGAAGATTATACCAATAGAGGAAGTATTGTTACGCCGTTAAAAGATAGAATTGGTTCTCAAATCCTGACACATTATCCGGAAAGTGTTGCTATTGCCAGAACAATTACACAACAAGAAGCGAAGTTAGACGAAACCCAACACAAATTAGTTTATGTGCCAAGTTTAGCCAAAGATATCTTGGAACAAATAAGTTTTGAAGCTCGTGACAGCGAATACATCGACAATAAAAGTGGTGTAAGTGCTAGAATGAGTATCACGGCTTTCGAGAATTTAATGAGTACGGCAGAACGTCGCGCACTAAAAGCAGGAGTAGATAAAACTACTTTGCGTTTGTCTGATTTCATTGGAATTATTCCTGCGATTACCGGAAAAGTAGAATTGGTATATGAAGGAGAGCAGGAGGGAGCGGCTGCAGTAGCGCAAAATTTAATTGGATCGGCGATCAGAACTTTATTCCCAACGCTTTTGCCTAAGATTGAAAAATTAGAAAAACCAGGAGAAAAAACGCCATATTCAGATTTGATTGAATGGTTCTTTGCTGAAAGTGGTTTCGAATTATTAGATGATGCTTCAGATAAGGATTATCAGGCAATTTTAGATGAAGTAACGCCTTTGGATACTTTATTGAAAAAATATCAGCCACAATTAGATAAAAAAGACCAATATTTTATGAAAGAATTTATTTTGTGGGGATTGGTAGAATATAAAAAATTAAGCAAAGATCGTTTTGCACAAGGACATCAGTTTAAGGATATGTACGGAAGTTATATCAGTAAATTGTAACTCAACGTTTTGTTAGTCAAACCCGCCAGGTTCAAAAAACCTGTCGGGTTTATTTTTGCGGTTACAGAAGTGAATTGTAATACTAAGCTTACTTATGTAAAGCCAGTTAAGTTTATTATTTTTAAAAATGCCATTACCATTTTTTATTATTCTACCTTGCTCCGTTGACTGTATTTGCAGTTTTTCCCAAAATCAAAATGGATGATAGTTTCGAAGATTTAATTGCTTCTTATATAGAGAATAAAGTAGGTATTGCAGAATATTTTCTTAGCCCGGAATTAGCCAATCATTTAAAACAAAATTTACTTGATTTAAATCAAAAAAGCTTACTGCAGGCAGCAGGAATCGGAAACTCAGAGAAACTGTCTTATGATGGAGCTATCAGGAGTGATTCGATATATTGGTTGGATAAAAAGCATGATAATGTTTTTGAAAATGAGTTTTTTGATAAAATAGATGCTTTTGTACAGTATCTCAATGAAAGTTGCTTCACCGGAATTACCGGTTATGAATTTCATTATTCGCTATATGAAAAAGGAGATTTTTACCTAAAGCATTTAGATCAGTTTAAAAATAATCCAAGCCGTAAGTATTCCATGATTACCTATCTTAATAGCAATTGGCAGGAAAGCGATGGAGGAGAACTAATGATCCATCAGGAAAATAATAATCAAAAAATCTCACCAACTCAGGGCAAGACAGTTTTCTTTAAAAGTAATGAACTGGTTCATGAAGTTTTGGTTACCCAAAACACAAGAATGAGTATTACAGGTTGGTTAAAGAGTGATTAAACTTTTTTAAAGACCTAAAAAATGGAAATTTTACAGCAAAGTTCTCAAGACAGCTTCAGCAAAAAGCTTTTGGAACTTTGTGTTTTATTAAAACTGCTTAATTAAAAAAAAACTTTGCTGACTTTGCGGTAAAAAAAATAAAACAAAAGGAGTTTAAGTACTATTTTTGTACCCAAAATTTAATCCTATGTTGTTCCTTGTTTTAAGTATTCTTTGTAGTGTAATTGTGGGCGTAATTTTCAAAATTACCAGAAAATACAATGGCAATCCAATTCAGATTGTAGCAATTAATTATTTGACAGCTTTAGCACTTTGCTATTTTACTTTTAGTCCAAATCTGGCAGAAGTGGACGCAAATGCACCTTGGAACATCTATATTGCAATTGGCGTTTTATTACCTTTTATTTTATTGGTTTTAGTAGCATCAATAAAGCACATGGGAATCGTAAAAACAGATGCAGCCCAGCGTTTATCTCTATTTATACCAATATTAGCTGCCTGGCTGATTTTTAAGGAAGAGTTTAATTCTTATAAAGTAGTGGGAATTGTTGTTGGTTTTCTTGCCCTTTTATTTATCCTGAGAAAACAATCTGAAAACACACAAAATAAATGGTTTTTACCCGCAGCTGTTTTAGTTGGTTTTGGGGTAATCGACATTCTTTTTAAGCAAGTAGCACTTTATACCACTTTACCTTATCCTACCTCTTTATTTGTAGTTTTTTGTATTGCTTTGGCCGTTGCAATTTTAATTTCTGTCTATGAAATTGGCTTTAAAAAGGTAAAATTAAAATCTAAAAATATTCTTTTTGGAGCTTTAGTTGGCGTCTTTAATTTCGGAAATATTCTGTTTTATTTGAAAGCACATAAAGCTTTCGCCGAAAATCCTTCAACAGTTTTTGCCGGAATGAATATGGGAGTGATCATTTTAGGAAGTCTTGTTGGTTTGTTATTCTTTAAGGAAAAACTATCAAAAATTAATTTTATTGGAATCTTTTTGGCTTTGATTTCTATTATTTTGATTGTTATCTCCCAGTTTAAATAATTTTTTTTTTAACTCTTAAATCGTTAATTTACAGGTGTTTTTGTGTTATGTTTTTATTATATTGAAAATAAACTCGACTAATTCTATAGAATATAAGAAATATATTTATAGATTTGCAGTAACAATGAAAAACTATAGTCTATATATCATCCCGTTCAAATGCAGTACCACGATGTGTTGCATGCAAAACTACGTGATGAAATGGCGTTAATAGAGAAAGTACTTGTTAGTTATTTTTTTTTTTAGCCTTTCATGCACCATGAAAGGCTTTTTTTAGAACTATTAAAAAACAAATAAAATGAGATCAAATAGAAATACCAATATCATAATGCAATGCTGTCTTATTAAAATTCCATGTTGCGGATGTCGTCATTAATTAATGAAGAATAAATAAAATAGCTTTTGAGTAATTACAAAAGCTTTTAAAGACTTAAAAAGATACCAAATAACCCAAATTAAAAAAAATATATCATGAGTACAGAATTAATAAAACAGAATCCCTTTCAATCGATGATTGATCGTTTTAATATCGCTGCTGACATTCTTAATTTAGATGAATCGATCAGACAAAAACTACAACGACCTGAAAAACAAATTGTTGTTAATTTTTCTATTAGGTTAGACAACGGAAAAGAACAAAATTTCGAAGGATATCGTGTCATCCATAATACAGCTTTAGGGCCTTCAAAAGGAGGGATTCGTTATGATACAGCTGTAAATCTGGATGAAGTAAAAGCTCTTGCAGCCTGGATGACCTGGAAATCAGCCGTAACCGGAATTCCGTTTGGAGGAGCAAAAGGCGGAATTATTTGTGATCCTAAATTACTTTCTAAAACTGAATTAGAAAAAATTACGAGAGCTTATACAAAAGCTTTAGCTGATATTTTTGGACCTGAAAAAGATGTTCCTGCACCGGACATGGGAACTGGCCCTGACGAAATGGGGTGGTTGATGGATGAGTTTTCATTAGTTCACGGCAAAACGATTCACGCCGTTGTAACCGGAAAACATTTGCATTCAGGCGGTTCTTTAGGCAGAGTAGAAGCCACAGGAAGAGGGGTAAGTATTATTACTTTGCTTGCGCTTCAAAAATTAAAATTAAGACCAGCAAAATCGAGTGTTGCAATTCAGGGTTTTGGTAACGTAGGATTGCACTCCGCTTTGTTTTTGTTCGAAAAAGGATTAAAAGTAGTAGCTGTTAGTGATGTTTCTGAAGCTTTTTATAATCCTGAAGGATTAAATATTCCGGAGTTAATTTTATACTATAATCTAAATAATAAAAGTATCAAAGGATATCCAAATTCAATTGCTATCAAACATGAGGATTTATTATTATTAGATGTCGATGTACTGATTCCTGCGGCTAAAGAGGATGTTATCACGCAAAAAAACGCCAATAATATTCGTGCTAAAATCATAGTAGAAGGTGCAAACGGGCCAGTTTCTTCTGATGCTGATCAGATATTGCATGATAATAATGTTTTGGTAGTTCCTGATATTTTAGCAAATGCTGGGGGAGTAACTGTTTCTTATTTCGAGTGGCTTCAAAATTCACTATTAGAATCCTGGAGAATTCACCAAATTAATACCCGTTTGGAAGATATTCTGGAAAAAGGTTTCGAAACCGTTTTTAGAATTGCAGCAAAGCATAATGTGACACCGCGTATTGCAGCTTATATAATTGCTTTGCAAAAAGTAGCCGATACACAGTCTGTAAAAGAAGTAGCGTTGGCTGAACCAAAATTTAAGCAAAATTAAAAATTAGATTTTAGAATATAAAGACTGTTTTCATTGATTACTATTTTTTCAAAAAAGAAGTATTAATCAATGAAAATATCTTTGTTTTAAGTTAATAGTAATGCACTGTATGACGTGAAAAATTATTAAACACATAGAAACATAGGAATTTATGTGAAATAAAGGATACAAAAAGAAATACATTTCTTTCGCATAGTTGCTATGTGAATTTAGATAAGTGAAACGTCCTTTTTTTTGAGTAAGCAAAAGCTATGTTTCTATGTGTTAAAAATAATTGTCCCAGTGTTTATAGTAAAATGTATTAAGTTTTTTTTAAATCAAAAAAGTAATTTTTAAAATGAAACATATTAATTTTCTAGCTTTTGCAATGCCCGCTTTTTTTCTATTCTTGTTTTTAGAATATAAATTAGCGCAACGAAAAAAGAGACCGGAAATTTTTAATTATGAAAGTTCAGTTTCGAATATTAGCATTGGTATTGCAGAGCGATTGATCAATTTATTTATTGCGGCAAGCTTCTATCAATTGTATTATTTGATTTATGATAATTATAGAATTTTTGACATACCAAGTAATGTTTTTGTTTGGTTTGCCTTAATTCTTGCGACTGATTTTGTTTGGTATTGGTACCATCGGTTAGGGCATGAAGTCAATTTTTTCTGGGCGGCGCATATCGTGCACCATCACAGCGAAGAATTTAATTTTACTGCAGCAGCAAGAATTACAACCTTTCAGGCAATAGTAAGAACAGGTTTTTGGTGCGTACTTCCGTTTGTTGGTTTTCATCCGTCTATGGTTATTACAATGTTAATTGTTCACGGAGCGTATTCTTTTTTTACACACACGCAGCTTATTGAACGTATAAAATGGCTGGAATATGTTTTTGTAACACCATCTATTCACGGAATC
Source organism: Flavobacterium azizsancarii (assembly GCF_027980145.1). Lineage (GTDB taxonomy): Bacteria > Bacteroidota > Bacteroidia > Flavobacteriales > Flavobacteriaceae > Flavobacterium > Flavobacterium azizsancarii. The sequence goes on from NZ_JAMZNK010000064.1 coordinate 12,779, forward strand.
CATCATGCCTCTGACGAAAAATATTTGGATAAAAATTATGGTGATATGTTTACCTTTTGGGATCGTATTTTTGGAACTTTCCAGGAAGAAGAGGAAAAACCCAAATATGGATTGACACATCCTTTAAAAAGTTATAGTTTTCTGTGGCAGCACTTTCATTATTATTTCGAAATCTATGAATTATGGAAACGTTCTAAAGGTTTTAAAGCCAAATGGAAAGCCGTTTTTGGAAGTCCTGCTCATATGGATCAGGATATAAGGCCAATATTAGAGAAACGTTTTCTGCAAGACAAAGCCAATCCGCATCAGAGACTTCGATTCAAAAATTATCTCTATATTCAGTTAGGAGTTTGCACTTTGTTTTTAACCGTTTTTACGTATTATTTTGAATATTTGAATGCTGTTGATAAGGTATTTGTGCTTTTGATTATTCTGATCACTTTAGTGAATTGTGGTGCTTTGTTAGAACAGCGAAAATGGATATATTATCTCGAATATGGACGCATTTTTATTGTAACGACTTACTTTTTATACGAAGAAAATCTAATCTCGTTTTTCTTTGTTCCGCTTGCCATTATGATTTTTGCCGAGCAGCTATTTTCATTAAGTACCCGATATCAAAACGTGGTCCTTCAATTAGAAGTTTCAGAATAAAAAATAGCCCACAGATTATGCGGATTAAACGGATTATCACAGATTTTTTATAAAGATTAAAAAAGTTAGCCACGAATTGACGAATTATTATGTACAATCAGTATGTGAAAATTCGTGAATAGCGTGGCTTATTCGCTCTCGCTCGGGCAATGTCATTAAGTTAAGAAAAAAGCAATAATGTTTTCCGATTAAATCTTTCGCAAAATCGCAAAGATTTAATCGGAGGACATTATTGTGTTTAAACTTTGCATCTTAGCGCCTTTGCGCGATTAATTTTATTTTCCAAAAACGTTTAACTTAATGACATTGATCGTTCGGGTCGTGGCTATTTTTTTTCCAAAGATTTTAAAAAAAATCTGTGTAAATCTGTTTTAACCCGTTTAACCCTTGGCCAAATAATTTAAATCGTTTTTATCGCCATAATCTTCTCTTCAAAAGAATCTTTAAAATCAGATTTGCTTTTGATTCTCGTTTTATACGTATAAATTGTAGCCACAGAAAGTTCCAGAAATTCTGCCATTTGATTGCTGTCCTGAATTCCTAATCTGTACAAAGCAAAAATGCGGAGTTCCGTATTTAAAAGTTCTCCTTTTTTAACGATGCATTTATGGTCATTTGGGAATAAATGATTAAAATCAGCCACAAAAGTGGGAAATAATTTCAAAAAGATTTCATCAAATTGATGAAAGAGATTTTCGCGTTCTTCCTTAACATTATAACGCTTTAAACTCGCAATAACTTCATCTGTTTTCTTAGTTATGATCTTGTGTAATGTACTTTTTTGCAGATGATCTATTTTATTAATGAAAGCTGAAGTTGCCTTAATAAAATACGTAATATATTCTTCTTTAATCTTATTTGCTTCACTCAGGCTAATGTTCATTTCCTGAAGTTGCGCATATGACGAAGCCATTATTTTTCTGGCTTTATTTCTTTCTTTTAGTTGTTTGAAAATAATGATAGAAAACAGAATAATAATCAAAGTCAAAATCGTTAATAGTATAATAATTCTTTCCAGTTTATCATTTTTCTCCTTTACATTATTCAATTGTGCTTTTTCGATAATAGGTAATATCGACGAAATTTCTATTTTTCGATGCCTAGCATTATAAAACGTTGCATCATCCATGGCGATATTAATATACTCATTGGCCTTGTCGAGATAGCCCATTTTAAAAAGCTCATTGGCTAAATTTCTCAATGCCACAGTTTCTTTTGTCGCATTTTTAACATCAGCAATAGCGGCAAGAGCCAGATAATGAATGGCTTTTTTTGTATATCCTCTTTCAGAGTAAATATAACCCAGGCTTGAAGTTGCAATACCGTAATAATCCGGAGGTAATTTATAATTATTGATCCAATAACTAAAAGCAAATTCTGCGCCACGCCAATCTTGCTGTTTCAGGCGTTTTAAACTTTCTGCCGCCCAATACTCATTAGTATTGGTACCAATTAAGGCCAACGCCTTTTGCAGGAAATGATTTCCTTGTTGTACATAATGTATATTAAAGCGTTGGTCCCTGTTATAATCGGCTAAATCATAATAAGCGCGCGCTTTTATAGAGTAGAATTCGAATTTGTTTTTAAGATCGAGCTTTTTATCGTCGATTACATTTAGTGTATCAATTGCTTCCTTAAAAAGACCGGACGAAAGCAATACGAATCCTTCTTTAATGCGGCTTTTAGCCAGATACTTGGGATCTTTTAGAACAATTGCCTTGATTTTAGCTTGTTCTAAATAGTAGTAAGCAGAGTCGTATTTAAAAGATTTATACTCTTCAAACAACAGCATATAATTATCATAGAGAAGATCGTTGTTTTGGCTCAAAGTAAACTTGGATACATTTTTCTTTAAAGCTTCTATTTTACGATACTTCTGTTTTAAGTATGTTTCCTTTTTGAGGAGTACTTTATCTAATTCTTCTAGAACAGGATTTGTCTCTTTTGCAGATAGAGAAAAACCCGCAATGAAAAAATACAGAATTACTATTCTTCGCATGTTTTTGGATTGGTTTAGGGTAAAAAAAATAGTTATGGTTAATCTTTTTGTAATTCAAAAATAGTTTAAGAGCTGATGATTAGCAACTTTTAATAATTAGGGTAGTTAGTATAAATATATGATTAAATAAAGTGGCAGTACAGTGAGAAAGTGGTTTCGAAATGTTAAAAGTAATTTAATAACTTGCAATTATACAATAAAAACCAATTAAATATAAGTATAGTGAAAAAATAATATGTTTTAATTTGGATATTGTCATTTTTACCATAATTTATTTGCGTTTTTTATCTCAACAAAGTCTTGATTTTTGAATTTACGAAAACGTAATAGTTTATTGATTTTCAACGGTTTAAGTTTGAATATATTCAGATATTATCTTGATTTTTCACAGATGTTTTTTTTTAGATTTATTTAACATCTAGTTTCGTACTGTCCTTTTAAAGGGATAAAAAAACTAACAAAAACCAAAATTTATGAGATGTAAAAGTATTTACTGGTTAGCTCTTATGATGTGTTTATTTGCCATTGGCTGTGATAACACTGAAGAGGGAAGCTACGTTGATCCGATTACCATTTATGAGAAAGTAAGTGGAAATTGGGGATTAACAAATTTGAAAATGGTGGATGATTTTGCGAAGGCAAATAAGATCGAACCAAGCGAAGAAAACTTGAGTACCTATTTTAACTACGAGGATTTTAAAATCAAATTCAGCGTAGATGAAAAAAACAATCCAACAAGTTATGAAGTTACGGGCAATGTGCCTGCACTTTTTGCACCAAAAGGCTATTGGCAGCTAAGTTCAGACTTTCAGCCAACAACGCCGGGTACTGCTGTTAAGATTTATTTGTATAGCGATGCGCAAAAAACTCAGAAAACAGATGAATTAAGAGTGACCTCGATTCCGGGTAAAGGTGGTGAAATGGAATTACAGTTAGCGCGTACTTCCGGAGGGGCTACGTTTCTATCTTATGTGTTTAAATTAACTGCTATTAAATAAAAAGTAATATGAAAAAATTTATATATACAATTTTACTTGCCCTTTTGATGGCTCCTAATTTTATGCAGGCACAAGAAACTGTAGGAGCTGTGGGTGCTATATCATCATTTCCTGTCGTGTACAAATATGATGAAAAGGTGACATGGTTTTTTGATCTTTCGGCAACTACATATGCTGAAAATGAAGAATTATACATGTGGATTTGGTCACCATCAGAACCAGATGCAGGACATTGGGAAAATTCTTCTGATTTTGCAAAACTGACTCACGTCAAAGACAAAATCTGGAGTTTTACTTTGACTCCAACACAATATTTTTCTAAAACCGCAGCTCAAATTGCTGCAAGTGATGGATTTTGGCTTCGTATAAAAAATAAAAACGGATCAAAACAAAGTGAAGTAGCAAATATAGCTTATACTGATTTTTCCTCATTTTACACGGCTAATGAGCTGATCAGAGCTTATCCGACCAAACCAACAATTGATAAAGGAGTAAGTATTTTGTTTAATGCTAATCTAATTCCGGAATTTGCGGGAGCAACAAGTGTTCACATACATAGCGGATTGAATGATTGGGACGTTCAGCAAATGTATGAAGCATCGAAACCAGAAATTGCCGAAAAAACAAAATTGAAAGATTTAGGAAACGGTTTTTATAAAATGGATTTAGTTCCTAAGGATTATTACAATACACCGGATGGTTACGAAATGAAAAATTTAGTATTCCTGATGGTAAAAGATAATTGGGCAGGTACAACTCCGGATCAGGTTTTATACGCAGGAGCTTTTGTGCCACCTCCACCGCCAGTTTTTGGATTTTTTCCGTTGCAAATCAGTCAAAAAGATTTTCTTGGAATGTCAAGAAAAAATAATGAGTCGGGTGTAAACAAATTGATCTATACAATTACAGCCGGAAGCAAAGTAATTCAGGGTGAGTTTGCCGGAGGAACGGCAGAAATAAAAGGATTTGTCAATCTGGTTACAGAGCTTAAGGATGTTCCTAATTTAAATGAAATTCATGTTTTGGTAAAAGATAATAAAGACAAAACGATTTCGGATACCACGATTCCTCTTAAAACTTTAGACAAATAATTCACTATCAAATTAAAACATCAATTCTAATGAAATGAGCATAACCTAAAATTTGGTCTAAAACCAATAATGGCTATGTGAATTGCATATGACCGATAAAAACAATAAATAACTACATATGAATAGTAAAAATAAAAAAATAGTCCTGCATCAAATGTGGACTACTAAAAATGTGGTATTCATGATTTTCATGCTTTTTCTTTCGGCAGGAATGTTTGCTCAGGAAAAAAAGCAGGTATCAGGTACCGTTTATGATAATGTGGGAAGTGTATTACCGGGAGCGACGGTAATTGAGGTAGGAACCAGAAATGCAACCACAACAGATTTTGACGGAAAATTTGTTTTAGCCGTAGCCGTAGGAGGTTCTATCGAAGTTTCATTTATAGGATCAACTACTCAGAAAGTTCAGATCACTACAGCAACAAAACCAAATTTAGATGTTCGTTTGCAAAATGACGGTTATATGCTTGCTGAAGTTCAGGTAGTTTCTGTAGGGTACGGAACACAAAAGAAATCAGATTTAACAGGAGCAATTTCAAGTCTTAAGGCAGATGATTTAGTAAAAGGAACACTTTCTTCTACAGAGCAGGTTTTGCAGGGAAAAGTAGCGGGATTAAATATTATTCGTCCTTCGGGAGATCCTGCAGCAGGTTCTACTATACGTTTACGTGGCGGAACTTCATTAACAGCAAGCAACAGTCCGCTTATTGTAGTTGATGGTATTGCAGGAGTTGATATTAATATCGTTCAGCCCTCTGATATTAAATCAGTAGATGTTCTAAAAGATGCTTCGGCAACAGCTATCTACGGATCAAGAGGAGCAAACGGAGTTATTATCATTACAACAAAATCCGGTACAAAAGGAGTTTCAGTTACCTACACCGGTTTATCAAGTGTGGGTTATGTAACAGATAATTTAGATCTTTTATCAGCCAATCAATGGAGAGGTTATGTTCGCAGTACAGGAAATAAAGATGCTGTTGATTATGGCGGAAATACAAACTGGCAAAAAGCAATTGAACAAACTGCAATTTCACAATCTCATACTTTAAGTATTAATTCAGGAAAAGCTGACAGTGGTTTTAGAACATCACTTTCGTACCTGAATAATGAGGGAGTTATTAAAAAAACAGGTTTAGAAAGATTAAGTGGAAACGTTAATGCTTATCAATATTTAGGAGATAATAAAGAGGTGAAATTCGATATGGGGTTATTTGCCAATGTTGATAAGTGGCATCCTATGGATTATAGAATTTTTGAGCGTACTTATAATCTAAATCCAACAATTCCGGTATATGATGCTAATGGCAAATTTTCAGCTGTTTCCGGAAATATTTACGAAAATCCAGTAGAGATTTTAACCAACAGAACGGTTGATAACGAAAGACACAGATTGTTAGGGTATTTTAAAACCGAAGTAAAGTTTGCAAAAGACTTTCTTGCTGTAGCAAACATTTCATACGAACATAATGCAGTAAAAGGTAGTACTTACAAACCAAGTTATGCAGTTATGGAAGGGACAACTGAAAACGGTTATGCTCAAAAAACATATGCAGAATTTGCAAATGCTCAAGGCGAGATTTATGTAAATTACAATAAAGTAATTGATAAACACACTATTGGTGCTCTTGCAGGATATTCTTACTTAGAGAATATTTACGAAGGTTTTGGTGCTCAGCGTAGTGGTTTTGTAACAGATGCTTTTACCTCAAACAATTTAGGAGCGGGATATAATTATCGTTTGGGCGATGTGTATTCTTATAAAGGAAAATCAGATTTGGTTTCGTTTTATGCCCGTGCAAATTATTCTTACGATGGTAAATATTTGCTTACAGGTACTGTAAGAAGGGATGGTTCCAGCCGTTTTGGAGAAAACAATAAATGGGGAACTTTCCCATCAGCATCTGCGGCATGGAAAGTTTCAAGCGAAGAATTTATGAGCTCAACAAAAGGGTGGTTAGACAATCTTAAAGTTAGAGTAGGTTATGGAGTTACAGGTAATCAGGACGGAATTGGAGAGTACAAATCACTTTCGATTTTAGGAGTTGGTAATGATAGTTACTACGATCCAAAGACAGGAACCTGGAGTTTGGCATATTCACCAAAACAAAATCCGAACCCTGATTTAAAATGGGAATCAACAAGACAATTAAACGTTGGTGTAGATTTTAGTTTGTTCAACAGAATTACAGGTTCATTTGAGTATTATATAAAAAACACTGATGATCTATTATATACTTACGAAGTGCCTCAGCCTCCTTATTTAGTTGGAACAATGTTGGCAAATGTTGGCGAAATGTCCAACAAAGGAGTTGAACTTACTTTGAATGCTGATATCATAAAAGGAGATAAATTTTCATGGAACGCTAATTTGACTTTAGGTCACAACGTTCAAAAAATAGAAAAATTATCCAATCCTACTTATAAAACTGATGTAATTTACAGTGGATCTTTGCATGGTTTAGCAGGTATGTCAGGACAATATTCTCAAATTATTGCCGAAGGTTATGCAGTTGGAACTTTCTGGGGCTTTCAAAGCGCAGGACTTGGTGCCGATGGAAAAATGTTATACTATAATGCTGCCGGAGACAAAGTTTTAGATAATGTTTTAGTAGATGGTGACAAAAGAGATTTAGGAAATATCCAGCCTGATTTGACTATGGGTATCGGAATGAATTTTGCTTACGGAAATTTTGATTTAGGTGTGACAGGATACGGAATGTTTGGTCAAAAAGCATTGAATGCAACCAACATGATGTTGAACGATCCTAACAGATTACCAAGTTTTAATGTTCCTGATGATTTTCTAAATAGCGGCATTACATCTGCTCCAAAATACTCCAGTTATTGGATCGAAGATGCTTCTTTCTTCAGGCTTCAAAATGTTTCTGTTGGGTATACTATGCCTTTGAAATACAAAAGTTCAAAATTGAGAATTTATCTTATGGGAGAAAATCTTGCTGTAATTACAAAGTATAAAGGCGTAGATCCTGAAATTGGATTAAATGCACAAGACGGAATCAATCAGACTGGAGTAATGGATTTAACCGGATTAGCAGCTCCCGGAATTGACAGATATAATAATTATCCCCGACCAACTACGATTTCTGTAGGATTAAATTTTACGCTAAATAACTAAGCGATTAACTCAAAAATATAAAAAATGAAAATCAAAATAACAGCAGCACTATTAGTGAGCGTGCTTTTTACGATATCATGTACCAATCTGAATGAAGATTTATATGACAGAGTAGAAGACGGCAATTTTGGAAATACTCCAAAAGAAGTTGATGCATTAGTGGGAGGAGCTTATTCTTCGTTAAGAGGATTTGCAGACGGAATATCAAATAATTATCCAACAAGTGAGTATGTATTTTTCCTGAATGAAACAGCTTCAGACGAAGCGACGATTCCAACAAGAGGAACCAACTGGTATGATGGAGGTCAATATCAGGACATACAAAAGCACACCTGGAAGGCAGATAATCGTTTGATTCTTTCGGCCTGGCGTTACAATTATACCGGAATTGCCAAAATCAACTCGATTATTTACCAAGTAGATAAATCGCCATTGACAGATGCAGCAAAAGCTCCAATTTATGCAGAGCTAAAATCGTTGAGAGCTTATTATTACTACAACCTTTTAGATGCATTTGGTAATGTGCCAATTGTAGTCAATTTTGAGGATACTTCTTTACCATCAAATTCTACCAGAAAACAAGTTTATGATTTTGTAGAAAAAGAGCTGCTGGATGCTATTCCATATTTAAATTCAAATGTGGTGTATTCTAAATTGACAAAAAATGTAGCCTATTCTTTACTGGCAAGATTGTATTTAAATTCAGAAGCTTTTATAGGTACGGCCCGTTGGCAGGATTGCATCAATATGTGCCAGAAAGTTACCGGATATACTTTGACACCCGATTTCTTTGCCAATTTTGCAAAAGAAAATGAAAAGTCACCAGAGATTATTTTCGCAATTCCTTACGATCAAAAAGCAGGAACAGTAGGTAATTATATGAGCTCAATGTCGTGCCATTATTTACATAAATTGACGATCTCGGCATCAGGAAATGATTTTCCGTGGAGTGCGAACGGAATGTGTGCTCAACCAGGCGTATATTCTGCTTTTGCCGAGACAGATAAAAGAAGAAAATGTATGGTGGCCGGAGATCAGATTAGTGTTGCAACAGGTCAGGTTATTGTAATGGATAACGGAGAACCGTTAACATATACAGAAGAAGTTACCAGTGTTGCTGATGCCAAAGAAAACCAAGGAGTTCGTTTAGGAAAATATGAAATGAAAGCAGGTGATCAATGGGAACGTGATAATGATTTTGTATTGATTCGTTATGCCGAAATTTTATTGATGCAAGCTGAATGTTATGTTCGTCTGGGATCTGCAGATTTGGCAAAACCATTTGTTCAACAAATTACAGCTCGTGCCGGAGAAGAAATGCCAACCCTGATCGATCTTGACTTTATTGATAAAGAATTGCTTAAGGAATTTACTTTTGAAGGAAGAAGAAGAACAGATAACATCCGTTTTGGAACATTCTTCAAGACATGGTGGGAAAAAGGAACAACTGAAAAGTACAGAGCAATTTTTCCAATTCCAAGCACAGTTTTAACTACAAATAAAAACCTGGTACAGAATCCTGGGTATTAGGTTCTTGAATGTCAGTCTTCCGTGTTGGTTAGTCGTGGAAGGCTGACATATTTTTATATGAATGAAACTTATGAATTAAAAATTGAGAATTAAAAATCTTTTAATCATTGGCAAAAAAAATAAATCTGCCAGATCTGCAAAATCTGCGAGAAAAAATTAGTCACAAATTATAGAGGATTAAAATGATTAAAAAAATCTATGGAAACCTTTTTAATCAGTGGCAAAAAAAATAATCTGCTCAATCTGCGTGAAATAATTTTAGCCACAGATTAGAAGATTAAAATGATTAAAAAAGTTTCACGCAGATTGAGCAGATTAAAGCAGATTTGGTTTTGATATAATTACAATTCATCTACATGAAATAATTAAAAAAAAATCTTTCTAATCATTTTAATCTGTGGCAAAAAAATAAAACAAATAACACATCAATATGAAAAGATCTATCACATTATTGTTTTTTGGGATCATGAATATTTTAGTCGCCGCAGGTTGTAGCAGCGATGATAAAAATTCTGATAAACCTACAGAACCGGAAACATTTGAACCTGTTGCGATTGAAAAAACAAATAGCACCAAAATTTATGTTCATTATATGTCTTGGTTTGAAACCAATGAAAGTAGTGCCGATAAAAAATGGGGATATCACTGGACAATGGCAAACAAAAATCCAAATAACATTGGTGCAAACAATCGCAGAGAAATTGCGTCGTACTATTATCCGCTAATTGGTCCCTATCATTCAGGCGATAAAAATGTGATTGAAAATCATTTATTATTGATGAAATATTCAGGAATCGATGGTGTTTTGATCGATTGGTATGGCACTTTTGATGTAAACGATTATCGAATGGTAAAGGAAAACACAGAACAGTTAATAGCCATGTTAAACAAAGTAGGACTAGAATATGCTATTGTTTATGAAGATCGATTTTTGCCCAATGTAGTAAATGCAGGAAAAGCGATTTCAGTTACAGGTGCAGCAAAAACGGACTTAGCTTATTTGCAAACCAATTATTTTGGAGATAAAAATTATATCAAAATAAATGGAAAACCATTGTTGCTTAATTTCGGACCAATTGTATTGCAGACACCGGCTGAATGGACAAATGTTTTTAATACGTTAACCGTAAAACCTACTTTTTTAACCCTTTGGGGCGAATCTGCAGACGCGGGAGACAATGCCTCAGGAGAATATGCCTGGGTATATAAAAACAGTACCACGCTTACAAATTTTTACACCAATACAATGCCAAAATTGGGCGTTGCAATGGGAAGTGCTTATCCCGGTTTTAAAGATTTTTATGCCGAAGGCGGCGGTGGAGCAGCAATTGGCTGGACTATAGAACACAATAACGGAGCAACTCTGGATGAAACACTTTCTCTGGCAAAAAATGCCAATGTCAATTACCTGCAATTGGTGACCTGGAATGACTTTGGAGAAGGAACAATGTTCGAACCAACAGTAGAATTTGGCTATACTTATATCGAAAAAGTAAAAGCATTTGCCGGTGTAAAAAGTACCGAAACTGTTTTTCCTGATATCAGTAAAATGTACAATCTGCGAATGGATAAAAAAGGCAATGCCGATGCCCAGAAAAAAATAGATCAGGCTTTTAATTATTTTGTTTCCATGCAGCCAGCAAAAGCAAAACAGTTACTAAACGAAATTAAATAAAGAGTTGTAATTAATACAATTAAATAATGAAAAACATAAAATATAGATACTGTCTAATCGCCTTAGCATCAATATTGTTAGTTGCATGCAGTACTAAAAAAACATATAAAATAAGCTCTCCGGGAAAAAATACTGAATTAGTTTTTGAATTAACCCCCACAGGTCAGCCACAATATAGTTTTACAGCAAACGGAAAATCAGTTATAGAACCTTCTTTAATGGGATTTGAATTTAAAGGAATCCAAAAAATGACCGACGGTTTTGAAGTGGTTTCCACCGAAGAAAAATCAGCAGACGAAACATGGGAACAACCTTGGGGAGAATTCAAAAAAGTAAGAGATCACCATAACGAACTAATTGTTCACTTGAAAGAGTCAAAAGGAGAAGAACGTTTGGTTGATATCATCTTCAGGGTTTTTGATGACGGAGTTGGTTTTAGATATGAATTTCCAAAACAGCCACATTTAAATAAAGTTGAAATATCCAATGAGATTACTCAATTTACTTTCAAATCAAATAATGATGTTTGGTGGATTCCCGTGCACCGTGAAAACAGTTATTATGAAAGTACCTACCGTAAAACGCCAACAAGTAAAACTGATACGATCAATACACCGGCGACTTTTGAAACAAAAGAAAAATTATTTGTAGCAATTCACGAAGCCAATCTAACGGATTTCACTTCAATGACATTATTGAAAACAAATGATAAACAATACAAAAGCGAATTGGTGCCTTGGAAAAATGGCGTAAAAGTATATGCCCAAACACCTTTTAAAACTCCTTGGAGAACAATTGTGGTAGGAAAAAATCCGGGAGAAGTTGCGACTTCGACCATTATGCTAAATCTAAATGAACCTTCAAAAATTGAAGATCTTTCCTGGATTACACCTTCAAAATATATTGGAATCTGGTGGGGAATGCATCTGGAAAAATACACTTGGGGACAAGGACCAAAACACGGTGCGACAACTAAAAATACAAAAGAATATATTGATTTTGCTGCCAAAAATAATTTAGACGGAGTTCTTGTAGAAGGCTGGAACGAAGGTTGGGATGGCGATTGGACCGCTGACGGATCTTCTTTTAGTTTTGTAAAAGCATATCCTGATTTTAATCTGGAAGAAATTACAAAATATGCAGCCATAAAAAATGTTCGTCTAATAGGGCACCACGAAACGGCAGGTGCTACAAAACATTACGAAAGCCAGCTAGAAGATGCTTTTAAATTGTATCAGAAAATGGGCGTAAATACCGTAAAAACGGGTTATGTAAATAAATATCTGGATAAAAAAGAATGGCATGATAGCCAATACGGAGCACGTCATTACAGAAAAGTAATGGAAACAGCGGCTAAATATCATATCATGATCGACAATCACGAGCCTATAAAAGGAACAGGATTGCAGCGCACCTATCCAAACTTTATGACACAAGAAGGCGGAAGAGGACAAGAATACAATGCCTGGTCTGTTGATGGCGGAAATACTCCGGAACATTTAACGACTTTGCCTTTTACCAGAATGCTTTCAGGACCGTTTGATTATACACCAGGGAATTTTAATTTTGATTATAAAACACCTTCCGGAGCAAGAGTGCAAACAACTTTAGCCAATCAATTGGCATTGTATGTTATCATTTTCAGTCCGTTGCAAATGGCATCAGATTTACCGGAGAATTACGAAGGAAAACCGGAGTTTCAGTTTATCAAAGATGTTCCCTGTACATGGTCAGACACTAAAGTTTTAGATTCCAGAATAGGAGAATATACAACAATCGTGCGTAAAGACTGGGACGAGAAAAATTGGTATTTGGGCTCTATTACAAACAGCTATGCCAGAAATCTAAAAGTAGCATTGACGTTTTTAGATGCTGAAAAAGAGTATGAAGCTGAAATTTATGCTGATGGAGCGGGAGCAAATTATAAAACAAACCCATATCCTGTCACGATTTCAAAACAGAAAGTAAATAACAAAACGGTATTTGATCTTAAATTGGCAGCTGGCGGAGGAACAGCTATAAAATTTACTCCAATCGAGAAATAAGTTAGTTTGATTTTATTTTGAGTTAAGTTTAAGTTGGTGCAATGAACCCGATATTTTGAAAAAAAGTATCGGGTTTGTTATTTTTATTTTTTTACCATATAAGTTGAGGTAAGATATTATAAGTTTGGTTGATACCTTTGTCAAAGTTTTAAACCAAGAGTGTAAGGAACTTTTGTAAAAAACTATTATTTTTATTTTCTGTATTTATAAATCTATCAGAAAATGCAAATCAGAACAGAAGTAAAAGAAATATTAAAT
>NZ_JAMZNK010000065.1 GCF_027980145.1 Flavobacterium azizsancarii
AAAGTTTATAGAAGACCATTTTAGCCCAAATTTACATTTTTCAAGAAACACTCTGTAAATCTACTAGTATAATAAAAGAAAGAGGTCGTCTTTTCAGACAACCTCTTTATAAAAATAAGGATTACCATTCCTGAATTAGAATCACAATCTATTTTTTAGTTTTCGTGGCTGTGTCTCTTTTTACAGTTGCTGTATCAACAATTGCAGATGTAGTATCTACAGTGGCATCTACACTATCAACGGCTGTTTCTGTTGAATCAACATAAGTACTATCGGCTGGAATCGTGTCATTTTTCTTGCATGAAAATGAAAGTCCGATTAAAATAAAAAGAAATGCCATTTTTGATTTGAATGATGTTTTCATAATTTTATTTATTTCGTTAATAATTTAATTATTTCAAATTTAAACCTTCAGGATTTCAATCACTTACATGATTTGTTCTTTTAATTTATAAAATATTCATTATTAGGATTTTAAATCTGTTTTTCTCTTTGTTTAAATGAGACAAAACTTTTTATGAAAAGAAGGGATTCTATTTATTGTCAACTGCAAATAAAGTTTTGTCAATGGCAGAAAGCAATAAAGCTGCTGCGGCACTTGTTAATACAGAATAATCAAATGGTGCTTTTACCGAAACTGAAATCGCCATGCTAATCGCAAAAAGTAACATTAAACCTGATGTTCCCAAAGCTACAAGTCGCGTTTTGAATCCGATGATTAAAGATATACCAAATCCGATTTCGCAGATAGTGGCTATTGCGCCCAATATTCCGGCTACAGATTTGCTGGCAAAAGAATTTAAGGTTTGCGTATAAGCGATAAAGTTTTCCCAGTTTCCCCATGCAATTCCCGGTGCACCGGGAGCGCCCCAAAGTCCAAAGCGATCTGCAACTGCAGATAACATTGTGATTCCTAAAACAACTCGTAGTATTAAACCCGCTTGTGGTATTGTTATATTTTTCATTTGGATAAATTTTTATGTAAAAGTATAAAGATGTTGGGTAACTTTGTGTACCAATTTTTATAAAAACCACAGCCCAGATGTTACCCTATAAATCTCTAATACAAATTGACCGCGAATCTTCGGTAACACTTTATATACAAGTGTGTAATATTTTTATCTCGCTGATTACCAACGGAACCTTAAAATCGTCTGATGCATTGCCCAGTTCGCGAATTCTGGCCGAACTAATTGGTGTAAACAGAAACACGGTAAAACTGGCCTATGAAGAATTAATGAGTCAGGGATGGGCTGAATCTGTCGATAGAAAGGGGATCTTTGTACTCTCAAAATTGCCTTTAATTATTAGAACTACTGCTCCGGAATCTATTAAAAGTATTAAATCTCAGATAGGTTTTGAGTGGACGAATAAATTGGGCACTGAAATTATTCATTCAGGCAGGAGCAATCACAAACAGCCAATTGTGATGGATGACGGTTTTCCGGATGTTCGTTTGGCGCCTATAGATCAGCTAATGCGCGAATATCGAAGTTTGTCGAGAAAATTTTACGGAAAAAACTTTCTGAAATATGGCAGCACGATGGGATCTGAAAATCTGCGAATTGCAATTAGCAGTTATCTTTCCAATACCAGAGGTTTGACGGTTTTGCCCGATAATATTATTATTACAAAAGGAAGTCAAATGGGGATTTATCTGGCGGCACAATTGCTGCTGAATCCGAATGATACAATTGCGGTTGGAAACTCTAATTTTTTTTCTGCAGATGATACTTTTAAATATGCTGGTGCTAACTTAGAAAGAATTCCTGTGGATTGTAACGGAATGGACGTTGATTATCTGGAAGAAATCCTGAAGCACAAAAAGATAAAAGTAGTATATATAATTCCGCATCATCATTGCCCAACTGGTGTAACAATGACTATGGAGCGCCGGTTAAAACTCTTACATCTGGCAAAAGAATTTCGCTTTGCTATTATTGAAGACGATTATGATTTTGATTTTCATTATGATAACAAGCCTTATTTGCCTCTGGCAAGTATCGATCATAACCAGAATGTGATTTATATTGGCTCTATTTCTAAAACTTTTGCACCTGCTTTGCGAATTGGTTTTATGGTGGGACCTGCAAAATTTATTGAAGCTGCTGCGTCTTTGCGAAAGTTAATAGACAGGCAGGGCGATACTCTTTTAGAAGAAGCTTTTGCACTGATGTTTGAAAATGGGGAAATGGAAAGGCATTTTAGAAAATCATTGAAAATATACAAACAGCGCAGAAATCACTTTTGCGAAATCCTGAAAACTGATTTTAAAGATGAAATAGAATTTAGAACTCCGGAAGGCGGACTGGCAGTTTGGGCCAATTTTAATGAAAGGATCAATTTGATTAAAATGTCTGATGAAGCTTCGAAAAATGGTCTTTATATAGGAAACGGCAATTTTTATAAAAATGAAGCTTTTTCATCAAACGGGCAACGAATGGGATTTGCTTCGCTGGATGAAAATGAAATCGAAAAGGCTTTGGGAATTCTAAAAAAGATTTTGCAGTAAAAGTTTCTGGACTACTATTGATTTTAAAATTGGGTCGTTTTGACTACTGGTGAATATCATAATTTTGAAAAAAAAAGAATTATGGAAACTGTTTATGAAATCAAAAAAATTGAAACCGAATTAGAAATTGAGCAATGCTGGGATGTTGCTTTTTTGCTAAGACCACATTTGGATAAAAATAAATGGAATGCTACTATTGCCGAAATGATGCAAAATGAAAAGTATAGCATCGCCGGAATTATCGACAATAATAAGGTTGTCGCTTTTGCAGGATATCGCAAAATGACGTCCTTGCATAGCGGAAACATTATTTACATAGACGATTTATGTACGCTTGAATTGTACAGAGGCAAAGGTTTTGCTACTCAATTATTAGATCATGTCAAAGAAATTGCCCTTTTATTGCATAAGGATGCTGTTGTGCTTGACACGGCTTTTACTAACAATACAGCGCAAAAAGTATATCTGAAAAACGGATTTGAATTGGTTGCCGTTCACTTGACAAAGCGATTAAAATAGAAGTTTTTAAAACGCTTAAAACATAAAAAGTCTTCGAACAGAAGACTTTTTTATGTTTTATAAAATTAATTTAATTCCTTTTCGATCAGGTCTTTTATTGCCTGATGTGAAGATTTTATAGATTCCTGATATTTTTCGGGATCAAAGCTTTCTCCGTTTACCGCAACCACATGAATATTGGTAACGCCTATAATATTGAAAACGGTTTTTAGATAATTGCTCTGAAAATTCATATGTTCATTGTATTCTCCTTTTTCATAACCCTGCGCACCTCTTGAAAGTAAAAGAAACAACGTTTTGTTTTTGAGTAAACCAAAATATGGATTCTCAAAATTATCCGGATTAAGTTTCCAGGTTTCGTTAACCCTTAAAATTTGATCTATATAAGCTTTGAATGTACTTGGTATTGACCAATTGTACATGGGCGCACCAATTACAATAACATCAGCTTCCTGTAACTCTGCGATGTAAGTATTGCTTGTTGTTAATGCTTCTATTTCTTCTGGAGATCTTGAAGCTTTCGGCTTAAAAGCTGCGGCTATCCATGCTTCATCAATGTGAGGAACTTGGCTATCCGCTAAATCACGATAATGAATAACGGGATTATTATGGATGTTTTTCCAATGATCTGTAAATACCTCTGTAAGTTTTCTGCTTTTAGAGTTAAGCTTTCTTGCACTTGAATTCAGGACTAATACTTTCTTCATTTTGATAAATTTTTATACAAAAGTATTGTTGTCATGGACTCATTTTCTATACCAATTTTGATAAAAACCACAGCCCAGATTCAGCAGGAATTAATTCAATTATAACCATTGCTTTTTTATGGTACCATAAAGAATTAATGTTTTTGAAAACCATTGTCTTTATCCTTAAAAGCCCAACTTGCCATAGCTTCAATAACAGGCATTAAACCATTTCCTGAATCGCTGAGTCTGTAAGTTACGAAAGGCGGCACAACAGGTTTTGCTTCTCTAATGACAAGATTATCAGCTTCTAACTGTTTTAAATGCTGAATGAGCATTTTTTCGGTTACGGCAGGAATTGCCCTTTTTAGTTCGCTGTAACGCAAAGCCCCGCTCGAAAGATGATAAATAATAATGGGTTTCCAATAGCCACCTATTTTCTCCATTACATACGTTACAGGACATTTTTCTAAGGCATATTGCTTATTTTCCTGAATTGTCGACGATTCTTTAATTGCTGTCATTGTGCATACTTTAGGGTAAGTACTTGTATAAAAGTAAGTACAAATATACCTTTGTTACAGATAATAAAAAAATAATTTAGATATGAAAATTACAATTTCAGGTTCATTAGGAAATATAGGAAAACCTTTAACCACAAAATTAGTTGCTGCAGGGCACGAAGTAACTGTAATTACGAGTAATAATGACAGAGTTGAAGCTATTGAAAATTTAGGAGCAAAAGCGGCAATAGGATCTGTAAGCGATGCAAAATTTCTTAAAAATACGTTTGTAGATGCTGATGCGGTTTTTGCCATGACACCGCCAAATATGGGAAGAGTTAATATTATTGCCAATACTACGGCTGCCGGACAGGCTTTTGCTACAGCAATTAAAGAAACAGGAGTAAAGCGCGTTGTGATGCTGAGCAGTATTGGTGCTGACTTATCACACGGAAATGGTCCCATTGCAGGGCTTCACAATATCGAAAAAATATACAAAACACTAGAAAACGTGTCACTAACTTTTTTGCGCGCCGGATTTTTCTATACTAATTTGTATAATGATGTTCCTATGATTAAAGGAGCGGGAATTATTGGATCGAATTATGGAGCGACAACAAAAATTCCGTTTGTACATCCGGAGGATATTGCAATTGCCGTTGCTGAAGAATTACAAAAAATCGAATCAGGTATCAATATTAGATATATTGTTAGCGATGTTCGCACCCCAAACGATGTGGCTCAAACTTTGGGTCTTGCAATTGGTAAACCTGAATTGCCGTGGATTGAATTTACAGATGAACAAGCTCTTGTTGGAATGAAGGAAGCGGGTTTGCCATTAGAAATGGCTGAGTTATATGCAGAAATGGGTTCAGGTTTAAGAAGTGGAAAAATTCAGGAAGATTTTTTAAGTAATAAAATTGCTATTGACGGAAAGATTAAGTTGGAGGATTTTGCAAAAGAATTTGCTGTAAAATTTTAAGTCATATAAGGAGAGCTGATTTTAGGATCAGCTTTTTTTTAACAAAAATAAATTTTGATAAACATGTACAAATATACTATCAAGTTATACCATTCTTAGAATTCAGTATGCTATTATCTTTGTAATACTATTACAATTTAAAAAATATAAAGATGAAAGCTATAGGATTTAAAACATCATTACCCATAACTGAAAAAGAGAGTTTTATAGAATTTGAAACTCCAAAACCAATTCCGGGAGCACGAGATTTATTAGTAAAAATTAGTGCTGTATCCGTGAATCCGGTTGATTTTAAAATACGCCAGAATAGTGCAAAAGATACGGTATTAGAAACGCCTAAAATTATTGGTTGGGATGCTGTTGGTATTGTGGAAGCAATTGGAGAAAAAGTTTCTTTATTTAATATTGGCGATGAAGTATTTTATGCGGGTGATATAACGAGACAAGGAAGCAATGCCGAATATCAGATTATTGATGAACGAATTGTGGGTAGAAAACCAAAATCACTGAGCATTGAAGAAGCTGTTGTTATGCCTTTGACTGGTGTAACAGCGTGGGAAATACTGTTTGACCGTATTAGAATAAATCCTGAGAAAGATAAGGGAAAATCTATTTTAATAATAGGTGGTGCCGGCGGAGTAGGTTCGATTGCGATTCAACTGGCTAAAAAAATTGCTGGTTTAACGGTTATTGCAACGGCATCAAGACCGGAAACTATTGCATGGTGCAAAGAACAAGGTGCTGATTTTGTGGTAAACCATAAAGATTTAATAGCTTCGGTTCACGAAGCGGGATTTCAATATGTAGATTTTATTTTAGATTTTGTAGATACTAATTCATATTGGGATATCATGGTCGAGTTGATTAAGCCGCAAGGTCATATCGCTTCGATTACAGGAAGTAATGATCCTGTTGCCCTGAATAAATTAAAAAACAAAAGTGTCTCATTTTCATGGGAGTTAATGTACACTCGTTCTATGTTTGAAACGGAAGATATGCAGGAACAACACAATATCCTGAATAAAATAGCTGATCTGCTGGATAATGGAACTATAAAATCAACGCTTAATGAAACTCTTACGGGACTAACAGCGGATAATTTCAAGAAAGCACACAAATTATTGGAATCGGGTAAAACAATTGGAAAAATTGCGATTAAATATTAAATAATATAGTGTATTAAGCTGTTCTGTAATGTAAAATAGCTTCTTGATTTTTTATCAGGAAGCTATTTTTTTTCTTTTATATTTATTCAATCAATGAAAGGATACTTTTAGGAATTTCATCAAAACCTTCTATCGAATATGGTTTAATGAGGTATGCTTTTATACCAAGCAAATCACATTTTTCTTTATAGACAGGATTGATGCTTGTTGAATAAACAAAGCAGGGTATTTTTTTTAGTTCAGTAGTATTCAGGATTTCCTGTAGTGCTTCGATACCATCTACGATAGGCATGTTGATATCAGTCAGGATGACGTCCGGAATTTTGTTTGAAGAATTTTTTAAGTAATTCAAAAGTTCTTCACCATTGGTGACAAGGTTTACTTTTTCGAAATTAGTATTTTTAGTAAAAGCTTCAAAAATAATGTCTGCATCATCACTGTCGTCTTCGGCAATAAGAATATGTAAATTGTTTAAGTTTTGCATTTTTATGAGAGTGGGAAAAAAAGGTTAAAGATGGTGCCTTCATTCGGTTTACTTTCAACAGTAATATTTCCTGAATGATTTTCCATGATTTTTTTGCAAATTGCAAGACCAATTCCGTTTCCGGAATATTCATTTTTGGCGTGCAATCTCTGAAATATAGTAAAAATTTTGATAAGATGGGTTGTTTCCATTCCAATACCATTGTCTTTTATCTGAATTTTTATGAATTGCTCTGTTTGGTTTGGAATTTTAGATTCAGCATTGTCGATTTGGGAAATCTGAATAAGTGGAGAAAAATCTGTTTTGCTATATTTTATGGCATTTGAAATAAGATTAGAAAAAAGTTGACGCATTTGTACTTTAGAGGCATATATTGTAGGCAATTGACCAATTTGTATCCTGGCTTTTTTGTCATTAATTATAATTTCCAAATCATCGGTTACTTCAGAGATTATTTCAACTAAATTGACTTCGGTACGTTCTTCCTGTGCGGTATGAGATGAATATTTTACCAAATCATCAACAAGTGAGTTGAGCCGCAATGCAGATACTTTCATGACATTCATTGACTTATTATCTGCCTCTGAAAGATGAGCAGCATCTATTCTGCCATTGTACATTACGATTTTTCTTAATGGTTCTTTCAGATCGTGCGATATCACATGAATAAATTCTTCGAGATTAGCATTCGTTTTGTTTAATTCGTTGATTTTTTCCTCGAGATCTTTTTGATGTTTTATTAAGGCGTCTTCATGTTTTTTCTTCTCTGTAAGGTCCGTAATGATGATACCTATTCCCTGAACGGCAGGTTCAAGGTCTGTGAGGGAAATATAGGCGGGAAAAGTTTTGTTTTCATCCTCAGTATTAAAAAGAATCTCATGTGTAGCAACTCCATATTTTAGCGCTTCAATGACAGGAACAAAATGTTCTGCATTATTAAAGTATTCGTAGAGATAGTTACCAATTATTTTCTCGGATGGAATCCCTACTAGTTTAGAAAAATAATCATTGCAATAGAGTATGAGCCCATTTCTTGAAATACTCAAGGCACCTTGTCTGAATTTCTCAATGAGAAGTCTAAAAGTATAGTCAGCAGTTTCTAGTGAGTACAGCTGCGGAACTCCGTTATTATTTACTACTAATGCATCGACATCCCCGTCTTTTATAGCATTGACAATACTATTAGATTCATAAAGTTTTTCCTTTAATGATGCTATTTCGGCTAATAAGAATTCGATATTTGTATTGTTGTCCTGCAAATTATTCTCTTATATTTAATATTCTCAATACCTTTTCTTTGTCTGACAGATCACCTAAGATAATTCTTCTTGGTGCAGGATTTACTTTGATCAATGTAGGGATTGCTACAATTTGATGAATTACGGCCTGTTCGCTATCGCGACTGATATCAATAATTTCTAGTTCGTAGTTATTTTCGAGATATTTATCGCATATCTTGCGTAGATTTTCGATTGCATGCCCTGATTTTACAGACATACCCGAAACAAAAAGCATAAACTTATGTTTGGTTGTACTTGTTTCATCAGATGAAATATCCATTTTTTTAAGAGTTTAAGGGTTTGATATTAAGCCCCACAAGTACTCTTTCTTCATTAGAAAGATCGCCAATAATTTTGCGAATAGGTTCAGGAAATTTTCTCACCAATGTAGGTACAGCAAATATCTGATCGCCTTCTGCCAATTGAGGATTTTTTAGCAAATCGACAATTTCAATGCTGTAAATCCCTTTCAGATGTTCCTCGGCGTATTTTTTTATATTTTCAAGCGCAGTAATAGACTTGGGGGTTTGACCCGCTATATAAAGTCTTAATTGCCACTCTGCTACAACTTCTTTTTTCATTTTATTTTGTTTTTTTAGAAGTTAGTTTTTCCTGCAATTCTTCTGTTGCTTTAAGGATACTTAACTCTTCTTCGGCAGATTCAAATTCATTTTTGAGTGCCTCAATATTGGCTTCCAGAACACGGCGTTTACGCTCAATTTCTCTGTCTTTTCTATTAATCTCATTTTGAAGTTTAATATCCGAGATTGTTTTCTTGAACTGATGAGATTTTCTGGCGGCACCCGTAAGTATTCCTTGTGGTCCTAATTCTACATCAAGCAATTCTATACCGTTGTTTGTAATAACAAATTCCCTTACCTGGTTAGAATGTCCCATTCCTCTGGATTTTACAATAAAAATCCCGCGGTTTCTTTCGCCAATTCCCTCCATATCCCGTACGGTAATCCAGGTATCTACTAATGATGACACAGACTCTTCGGCAAGATCAGGCCTGAAATTATCCGTTTGTTTGTTTAACGAGGTAAAAAGTGCTGTAATATTATTCGCTTTCAGCATGTCTATAAGCCTTACCAGCATTGAGCGTACTTCATGTTCGCTTCCTACAGAAATTAAATTACTAATAGGATCTATAATAATCGTAGTAGGTTTAAATTCCTTAATAAATTTTCTAAGTGTAAGCAAATGCAGTTCAAGACCATTTAAAGAAGGTCGTGATGAATGAATTAGCAAATTACCATTATCAATATGTTTTTGAAGGTCGACACCTATTGATTTCATATTACGAACCAATTGTTGTGGCGATTCCTCAAAAGCAAAATAGATTGTTTTTTCGTTGTTCTCGCATTGTTGACTGGCAAAATAACATGCCAAAGTTGTTTTAGCCGTACCAGCCGTTCCTGAAACCAATATATTGCTTCCGCGATAAAAACCTCCACCCTCAAACATTTCATTTAATCCCGATAATCCCGTAGGAACAATATCTGAAGAAACTTCGTTGTTTAGTTTTAAAGAAGTAATAGGAAGTACCGAAATACCGTCTTCATCAATAAGAAACGGATATTCGTTTGTACCATGTGTTGATCCTCTGTATTTTACAATACGAAGTCTTCTTGTAGAAACCTGCTCGATTACACGATGATCCAGCACAATGACACAATCAGAAACATATTCTTCTAATCCCTGACGTGTTAAAGTAGCTTCGCCGCGTTCTCCTGTAATAATCGCTGTTACACCTTTGGTTTTGAGCCAATGAAATAATCTGCGTAATTCTGCCCTGAGAATCGCCTGATTGTCGAGTCCTGCAAAAAGTGATTCTATGGTATCAAGTACAACACGTTTCGCTTTTATTGAATCTATGGCATGTCCCAACCTGATGAACAAACCATCAAGATCATATTCGCCGGCTTCTTCAATCTCAGATCTTTCAACCCTGACATGATCGACTACGAGCTTTTTATCAGCTTTGAGCTGCTCCAGATCGAAACCAAGTGATTTTACATTTAAAGTAAGATCATCCGAAGGTTCTTCAAAAGACATGAAAACTCCGGGTTCGTTATATTCTGTAATACCTTTAATAAGGAATTGCATGGATAACAATGTTTTTCCGCAGCCGGCACCACCGCAGATTAAAGTTGGTCGCCCTTGAGGGAATCCACCATCAGTAATCTCATCAAGGCCGTCAACTCCTGTAGGAGTTTTGGGAAATATAAAACTATGTGATTTTGTTTGTTCTTGCACGATATTTAAATTCTATTGACTCAAATATACGTTTTCCTAGAATATTAACAATTAATATTTATTAAAGATTTAACAGCTGTTTAGCAATAATTCAAACATATCAAAAACGCTTGACGGTAAAACATGGGAATAATGTAAAATAATAGTAAAATTGTAGAAAAAATATTTTATTGTATTTTATGACCAATATTTTTAAGTGCTCATTTTTGTATTGCAAATAATCTTTTAGAGGTTTCTTTCTTTGTCAGAATGAGAAGATTACGCAGATAAATAAACAAAGTCTGTATAAAGTTTGCTTTCTTGAGAAAAGGTAAAAATCAGGTTGCTGCTTTAACGAATGATAAAGAGATTACTGCGGTTTTTTATCTGTAGCTTTTTTTCTATGTATTTTAAATAAAAGGAAGCGCAAAGTATTAAGAGTCCAGCCAGTTCTTGAAATTGTTGATTTCTTTTTTGCTTAGAATAATTGGTTCTGTATCAGGAACGGCAACATTTAAAAGGATTTCTATTTTCTGGCTGGAATGTTTGATAATTTCCTGAATATGATGGCGATTGATGATGTATTTTCGATTTATTTTAAAGAAAATTACAGGATTAAGTTTACCAATAAGATCCTTGAGATTGCTATTGTACAAATAACTACTGCCGGAATTGCTGTAGATAAACATATGTTTGCCCGTGGCGTAAAAATAGGAAATAGAGGTATCGTTTATAGAAATTAGCTTATCTCTGTGATTCACCAAAAAGTGATGCTGGACTGTGCTTTGATTTTCAATTTCGACCAAAGATTCAACAATTAAATTGGTGTTAAACGTTTCTTTGATGTTTTTGTATTTGAGTAAAGCTTCGTGTAATTCGTCTTCTTCGTAAGGTTTTAGAAGATAATCTATAGTAAAATGTTTGAACACTTTTACGGCATAAGAGTCATAAGCGGTAATAAAAATAACGGGACATGAAACAGGTGCCTGCTCAAAAATGTCAAGACTTTTGCCATCTCCTAAATGAATATCCATAAAGGCAAGATCAACAGTATTTACTTTAAAAAAAGCAACGGCATCTTTTACAGATTTTACTACCGTTATTTCGCTGATCGAAATGATACTTTGCTGTTCTAAAATGGATTTGAGATAGCTTGAAGCCAAATGTTCGTCTTCAATAATAACTATTTTCATTACGTTTAATTTTCTGTAAAGTTAAAAAAAAAGCTCCGTTAAAAACGGAGCTAATTTTATTACAATTCAGGATTATTTAAACGGGCATCCAGAGGAAATGGAAGCGTATAACGCGGATCATTTTCTATTAGTGTATAATTTTGACCGGCAAATGTATGTATGATTTGTTTTTGAGTAGTTCTTCGCAAATCAAACCAGCGGTGACCTTCTACAGCAAACTCACGTTGTCTTTCCTGAGCTATAAAATCAAGAATCTGAGTTTGTGTCATGGCAGCAATCGATGTACTTAATGCGTTAAAAGCGGTAGCAGTATATCTGTTTTTGATAAAAGCGATTACAGTTGTTCTTGCCGTTGGAAGATCGTTTAATTGTGCCGATGCTTCTGCTTTTGTCAAGTATAATTCTGATGTTCTAAAAGTGCATTTTTGAGCAATATCACCACCTTTTCTAAACCTGAACCTGCTTCCGCTTGCCTGATAATACAAAGCAAAACGTAAGTCGTTTGTTTTATCATAAGCACCTGTTAAGGTTGGCGAAGCATATGACGTACCTTTTAAAAGATTGATAAAAGGATCCTCCAGCGCTAATATAGATTCCGGTCCGTTGTAAAGGTTCGGTAAAGCAGCTGTAGTGTTCAGGTTGATTAAAGCACTTTTATAAGTCATTGCTTTATCTGCAGCTTCAATGGCTTTGGCCCATTCTTTTCTGTAAAGAAAAATACGAGATTCCATAGCATATAATGCAGCCTTAGAAAAACGGTAGTTTATACCTGCTGTCTGAGTGTCTAAATTCAATAATTTTCGGGCCTCTTCATTATCAGATAAAATCTGATCGTAAATAACAGCGACACTTTGAGGAATATAAGCTTGTTCTAAATCTATTTTTAGAGCCAACGGAACACCTCTGTCTGTTGCAGCTGTTGCAGCATTAAAAGGTTTACTGAAGATGTTCAGTAAGTCAAAATAAGTTAAGGCTCTTAGTGCATATGCTTCTCCAATTAGCTGATCTTTCTCTGCAGAAGGCGCTAATTTTACGCTCGCATCATTGATGATCACATTCGTATAGAAAATTCTGTTGTACAAAGCCGCATAAGGAAAACTGTTTGTAGTTTTATCAGGATTGGCATCTTTCCAGATATAATGGTCTCTGTAGAAAGTGGCATTATCATTAAATTCATCTAAAATTAATTCGTCTGCCCTGATAGCAGATAATGCTTTATGAATAGCAGTTATAGAATAGCCGGTTGTGATTACTGCTCTGTAATCAGTTAAGGTTTCCGGAATTACTTTACCTACAGGCTCAACATCAAGATAATGATCACAGCTTACAGTAGTAATGGCTACGCCGGCAAAGAATACGTATTTTAATATATTTTTCATTTTAAATCAGATTAAAAAGTTAGGTTACATCCTAAAGATATTGATCTTGGGATTGGTTGTGCATAGATATTTCCGTACGTTTCAGGGTCAAAGTAACCTTTGTAATCAGAGCTGATTACGAATAAGTTTCTACCTTCGATACTAAATCTAACGTTATCCATATACAACGTTTTTGTTGCTTTTTTAGGCAATGAATATCCCAAACGAACACTGCTCAAACGCATATAGCTCATTTCATGAACCCAGGTATCTAAATAATTGTAAACATTAAGTGGCGCTCCTCCTGGAGAAAACCATTGGTAAGCCATCCAGGAATCTCCTGTTCCTGAAGTTTCACCGTTGATTCCGGGTATATTTGAACCTGTATTAGTAGGCGACCAGGCATTAAGAACATCTGTAGTATAGTTTTGACCACGATCTAAAGCTGTACCATTAAAATTAGGTTTTTCTACAACAGTTTGCTTAAGATTGAAAGTAGTGGCAATAGTAAGATCAAAATTATGAATTTTGAAAGTATTGATAAAACCACCGGTAAATTTAGGATCTGCATCTCCTACATAACTAAACAAATCTCTTGTTTCTTCATCTGTAAGTTTCGACTGAGATAAAACTCCCGGGAAGAAATCTGCATAAGGGTCAAAAAGACCAAAAAGGGTTTGTGTGTTTACAGTTTCTCCTTTTTTATTTACAAATAGAGGGTAACCGTTTTCATCAATTCCTGCAGTTTTTAATGCAAATACTGCATTAACAGGTAATCCTTGTCTTGATGGTAAATAAGTGTTAGATCTTGTTTGGATACGATCGACATTGCTTTTATTATGAGCAAAATTAATTGTACTATTCCACTTAAAGTTCGGACGATCAATGTTTCGTGTAGACAAAGAAATCTCGTATCCTTTATTGGTTACCTGCGCCCAGTTAGCGTTTGTAAACTCAAATCCGTTTTCGACAGGAAGCGATTGTAAACCAATTAAATCGGTACTTTTTCTTCCGTAAACATCAGTTACAATGCTAATACGATTGTTGAATAAACCAAGATCCATCCCAAAGTTGGTATTCGCTGTCTTTTCCCATCTTAATTTATCATTTGGAGGAGAAGTTATAGTAATAACAGGTTCTGATTGTCCCGGTAAAATAACTGTTGTATTGTTGATTCCAACTACATACGGAGAAGTATTTTTGTCAATATTTCCTTGTAAACCGTAAGATGCACGTAATCTTAAATTAGAAATTACTTCACTGCCTTTTAAGAAATTTTCTTCAGATACTGCCCATGAACCGGAAACAGCCCATAATGGCAAGTATTTGTATTTAGGGTCTACACCAAATAAATCTGAACCGTCGTAACGAACACTTCCAAAGAAAGTATATTTTCTGTCATAGGTATAGGATGCTGTTGCAAAAAAGGATGCAAATGCATTTTCATTTTCATTTTTCAAATAAGTTCTCCAGTTTGCATTATTGGCATAATTTGCATTTGGGAAAATGATTTGTGTTGTAGTCAATGTTTTAGGATCGAAACCAAAACCTTTTGTATTGATAGCAGTACTTTTGTTTTTTCTTAATTCATTACCCACCATAACTTCTATCTCATGTTTTCCGCCAAGAGTAGTGCTGTAGTTTACCATCGTTTTCCAGTTGTACTGAAAAAAGTCTGTGTTTGAATTTTGAATAATTCCGCCAACAGGAAGGAAATAAGTATCAGCTCCGTTTACAAATACACTTGATTTTTCTCTTTCTTTTCTTGTAAAATAAGTGTCTTTACCGGCATATTTTTCAGAAGCATTGTTATCAAACTGTAAACCAATTTGCGTACTTGCTTTTAAGCCTTTCGTAATATTGTAATCAACATCAAGTAATGCTTTTATAGATCTTGTAGTTAATTCATAGTTGGTATTTTCTCTTTCTTCTAAGTAATTAAAAGGAATATACACACTTCCATTTCCATATCCAGTCATATCTTTATCATAATTATAACTTCCGTCAGCTTTTAACGGAGTTAGATATGGGTTTACGTTTCTGGAGTAATTAGCAGGATTTGTAAAAGTGTCTGAATCTGTAATGTAAGATGATTTCTTGCTTTGGGTACCAAAAATTCCAACGCCAACATGCAATTTATCCGTTACATCAAAATTGTTTTTTAAGGTAAGGTTGTATCGGTCAAAACCAGTTCCTATCGTAGCACCTTCTTCATTGTAAGCACCTAAAGAGAAATAGTAATCTGATTTTTCTCCACCACCGGATAAACTTAATGTATATTGTTTGTTGATCGCACTTCTATACAATAAATCACCCCAGTTGGTATTGTTGTTTCTTAAAGCATTAATAGAGTTTTGCGTTGTTGGACTTAGAGACGAAAAACCTCCCGATCTATAGGCTCCTAATTCATTAGCCTGATTAAGAATACGGGAAATTTCTCCATTACCGTCTCTGTAAGTCAAATCTTCTCTTGAAGCCAGTGAAAGTTCAAAATCTACTTTTTGAGAAGCATCCATAAGGTTTAATTTAGAAAAATCAGGTTTTTGAGTTACGAAAGTATTCACATTCAAATCTACTTTCATACTTCCTTTCTTTCCTTTTTTTGTTGTTACCACAATAACCCCGTTTGCAGCTCTTGCCCCATAAATGGCAGTTGCAGCAGCATCTTTTAGTATGGTAATATCTTTAATATCTTCAGGATTTAAGCCTGCAATAGAAAAATTGTTTAAAACATCGATATTATCTTTGTCGTAATTTTGAGGAACATCATTTCCTTCAAGAGGCAAACCATCTAAAACCCATAACGGATCCTGAGCACCAGAAAGTGATGCAGTACCACGAATTCTGATTTTTGAGATTGTTCCCGGAGCTCCCGTTTGTTGTGTTACGGCAACACCAGCAACCTGACCAATTAACATTTGATCTAAACTCGCCACACCCGCTTGTTTGATATCTGCCATTTCAACTTTTGCAACAGCTGATGTCAGTTTTCTTTTTTCGATTTTTTGGTAACCCGTTACTACGATTTCTTTTAGTTCGCTAACATCTGATTTTAAAGAAATATTGTATTGGTTTTTGTCTGTAATATCAATTGTATAAGGTTGGTATCCCATATAGGTTACTCTTAAACTCTTGATGTTACTGTTGATTTTAAGCTCAAATGCCCCGTCAAAATCACTTACGGTACCTAAGCTTGCACTTGTAATAATTCCTTTTTGTTCTGTGTTGTTTGATACGGAACTGTTTTCTACAGAAATAGTAACTCCCGGTATCGGCAGTCCGTCTTTGGCATCAAGTACCCTTCCTTTAATAGTCCTTTCCTGCGCAAACCCGGATAGGGTAAGTAGGAAACTCAGCATGTAAAATAAATTCTTCATTGGGTTGTTTTTGGATTGTGTTAATTTATAGTGTGTTGTTTAAAGCCTTTTCAATACGTTGAATCAAATCGAAATAATGGTTTTTGGTTTCCTGATTTCCAATATTTCTCTTTGTTTTCAATAATTGTAAAATTTGATTCAATTCTCCTTTTTTATCAGAGGTAACTTCAGAAACCCTTTTTAGAGAAGACTGATTGATGTTACGTGCCATTTTTGATTCATCTAAATAATCGCATAAATGTGGCATACTTAAAGTCTCTTCTAATTGAGTGATTTTCTTTGCATCTGTTTTCTCAAAAAGTTTATTGGTAGAAACAATCAGTACATCGACATAATTTTTTTGAGTCATACGCTCCATAATGTTAAGCGATTTATTTTGGATAGTAGGAGCAAAGATGCTTTGGTGAATTGTTTTGAATAATTGTGTTACCGTGAACACATTTTCTTTAGCTTCATTACGTTGAAACAATTCGTTTTCTGTAATTCTCAATAAACGATCATCGCTCAATAAATTATATAAAACTCCGTATTGTAATTCTCTTGCAAGAGTATACGGCGTGTATTCGTAAGGCCCAAGAGGAGAATCCTTCAGCGGATTTGTTTTATCCAAAATTGGATTGAAAAACAACCATTCCGGAAGTTTAATACTATTGTTTAATAAATAAGAAACGGCTCTTTTCTGGATTGCTGCAGGAACTGCAACATAACTTGGTTTGTTATCACCGTGAACTGTTGTATTCAGATAAATACCTCCAACATTCGTTAATACATGATAGTTGTACAGATTCCATTGGCCAATTGCACCAATATATAGTTTACCCGTTTCATAATAAGATTCGTCCTTGTCATACGTCCATTCCAGGATTTTGGCAACAACTCTTTTTAAGTTTTTAAGTCCGTATTCACTCGCTTTCATGGCATCATCACCCAAATCCTCAGATTGAGAACGCGGATCGATAGTAGCATTCCCATCTTGTTGTTCTCCGTAGAAATAAACAGGATCATCCTTGTGTTTTGCAATCAATGCGTTCAAAGCATTATGCTCTTCAGTTGGCTCAGCATACCATCTGTAACCCCATTCGATAGCATATTTATCATACTCACCAATTTTTGGCGTAATTGCTTCTACATGATCTTCTGGCTGTGCAATATAATTGTAACGGGCATAATCCATGATTGACGGAGCTGTTCCGCCCATTTTTGCTGTAAAAGATGGAGATCGCAGTGATTCTACCGGATAAGCAAATGAAGCTCCCATATTGTGTTTTAGACCAAAAGTGTGACCTACTTCGTGAGACGATACAAAACGAATTGCTTCTCCCATATGTTCGTCACTAAATTTGTTTCCTCTTGCTTTTGGGTCAATTGCACCTGTCTGAATACGCATCCAGCTGTGTAACGATGTCATAACATTGTGCCACCAGATAATATCAGATTCAATAATTTCACCACTTCTTGGGTCAACAACCGCAGGTCCCATAGCGTTCGATTTTTGCGATGCCACATACGTAATTACGGAGTAGCGAACATCATCGATATCAAAATCAGTATCTTCGGCAGTAGGTTCTTTTGCGATCACGGCATTTTTAAATCCTGCTCTTTCAAAAGCAACCTCCCAATCACGAACACCTTCTATAATATAAGGACGCCATTGTTTAGGTGTCGATGGATCGATATAATAAACGATAGGTTTTTTAGGTTCTACTAATTCACCTTTTTTATATTTTTCAATATCTTCTTTTTTAGGTTCCAATCTCCAGCGCGTGATTAGTTCTTTTTCCAGCACAGCATGTTGGCTGTCGCTAAAATACCAATGCTCTTCAGAAAAATAACCTATACGTTTGTCTGCAAAACGCGGTTTCATTGGTACTTTGTCTAATAAAATAATATTAGAAGTAACACCAATTGTAACGGAAAGGGCAGGACCGCCTTCGGCTACAGAAGTTGTCAGTTGCGATTTAACGACGATGTTTTTAGGAAATGTCTTCACACTTTCTATATACGAAAGTTCAGATTTTACAGATCCGCCAAAGCTAATATTACTCAAAACATCATTGAAACTTTTTTGCTTTCCGTCAAAAACTTTATTGGCTTTGATTACTACAGAAGTAGAATCACTATTTTTTGTCTCAATATCAAAAACTTCGATAATAGATTCTGAGAAATTACTATTTACAGAAGTTGTAATAGCATCTCCAACAGGCGATGAAACTTTTGGTACAGATGATTTTACCCAAACTTTTTTAGCAACAAGATCTTTATGAAAAGTGATGATCTTATTCTCATAATTCATTCCTTTATTTAAACCTGCATCATTAACCGGTAAAGGAACATTTGAAATTTTATTAACGACTAAAAATTCTCTTTGAAAAAGGGAGTCATTAATCTCCAGATAAAGATCTGTTTTTACCTGAATGGTATTGAATAATCCTTTTTTGAAAGTTCCCTGCTTGATCAGATCAGCATATTTTTTCGTTTTAGGATTTTTTAATGAATCTTTAACTTGTTCTGTTTTGTCTTCTTTGCTCTTTTTGTTCTTTTTTTGAGAAACTACAGTACTAGTACTTAATATCATTACTATTAAAGCGATACTTTTTAGATTTCTCAACAATGCCTTTTCTCTCATCGAAAGTTAAGTTTAGGTTAATTTTTGGCTAAAAATATTGCATGGATTACGTTAAAAAAAGCAAAATAGAGTGAGTGGCTTTTTTTTGGGAGTGAATGTTTTTTTTTATCCGATTAAAGGTAAAATGCAAGTAAAATCGCCGTCTTTTTTAAAGGCCTTAAAACCGTTTGTCGAGTAGTATTTATAGATACTTTCTAAGTATTTGTGACCAAATTTAGATTCTTTCTCGAAGTTTTGCTTTTCGTTTAAATTATTAGTAATAATTACAACGTTTTCGTTAATGTCAATTGTTATCCTTAACGGAGTTTCATCTGAAGCAATATTGTGTTTTATGGCATTTTCTACAGCAATCTGAAATGCTAAATAAGGAACCTTTTTTGCCAAGAAGTTTTCGTCTTGAATAGTAACAGTAAAGACAAATTCTTCTGTAAAACGGATTTGCTGCAGAAATATATATTTTTCTATAAAAAGTAATTCTTCCTGAACCGTAACAATATTGTTAACCGGAGGATTAATAAGGTATCTGTAAATTTTAGAAAGATTTAAAGTAAACTTTCGTGCAACTCCCGTATTGCTTTCAATTAGCATATAAAGAGAATTCAATGAATTGAATAGAAAATGCGGATTAATTTGCTCTTTTAAATGATGCAGCTGGATCAATGCTTTTTCTTTATTGATCTTTTCGTTTTCTAAAAGCAGCTTGTTTTTTTCCTCAGCAAGCACTTCTTTCTCCTGGAAGGTTCTACGCGTAAAAATGGTAAATAGATAAAAGAACACAATTAGAATTGCAGTTGTAATGATGTAAATTAAAGAAGCATATTTTTTTACCTCGTTTACATCTTCATTCGAAATTTCTCTTGGAAAATTTACCGCTATATACCAATGCGTTCCCTTTACGTTCAGTCGTTTAGTATATCGTACAATATCTAATAATAAAAATTCTGATGGAGCGATTCTTTTGCTAAAACCTTCTTTTTTGGCAAAAGTAGTATCCTGTGGCGCTATATTGGTAATATTAAAAATGTTCTTTTTTAATAATTTTATTTCAGGATGATATAATATAGTTCCTTTTTTATCAAATACAAAAGCATAATTGGGTGCCTTTTGGTCAATAGTCGAAAAGTAAGATTGAAGACTTTGCAAATCTATATCATATCCGTATCGCACCACAGTACCATTTGCTGCGATATATTTATAGTAAATACGCCAAAAAAAGTTTTCCTGATCCTCAACAATAGTATTAGATTGTGTAAGGTCCTTGTTTTTAGCAGCAAAATTTTTTATAGAATTTTCAAGTTCAGGACTGATTTTAGAAGTACTAAATTCTATTTGCTGATCATTAATTCCAAACCAATTATTTCTAACCAGACTATCATTAGCATGAATGTTACTTAAAACTTTTAAGTTATTAGATAAGTTTTTAGCATTACTAATGTCTACAATACGTTTTAGTTCATTTTTAGTTTCTAAAAAGCGTGATAATTCCTGCGCGATAACTTCCTGTTTTTTTACAAAACTTCGTTGCGAGCTTTCTGCATTCGATTTTTCGGTAATTTGAGTCATTAAACCACTCAAAATATAAACCGAAAGCAGTGTAAGGATAATAAAAATGATTCCTAAAATGAAGAAGTTCCTGCCGGAAAAGGTATTTTTTAATGTAAATTTCAAAAGTGTAATAAAAAAAAATAAGGAGTATTTAAGTCCTTATTGTAATAGGGTAATAATTTTTTTTCGTGTGCAAATATAAAACTTTTTGCCTGATACACTTTTAGTTATGAAATCTTAACACAATTTTCATGCAGTCGATTAGTAAAAATCTTGTTAAGGAGAAAATTTGGTTTAAAATTGTTTCAGGTTTCAGGTTTGGCTTGTGTAGATTTAACCGCAAAGAGCACAATTTTTTTTATTTTAGGTACGTTTATAAAAACGCAAAGTTCGCAAAGCTTTGAATTTAAACTTTGCGGACTTTTAGTAAATCTTTGCGATTTATAGTTGTGTTGATTTTTACCGCAAAGAGCGCTAAGATTTTTATTTTACAGTACGTTTAAAAAACACAAAGTTCGCAAAGTTGGTTCAATACAAAGCTTTGCGAACTTTGTGTTTTTATAAAAATTTGCTAATTAAAACCTTTGCGCTCTTTGCGGTAAAATGACACAGAAATTCTATGCTCATTTCAAACCTGAAACTTTAAACTTGAAACAAATCAGGAAATCTGTAAATGCTCCAGAGTTTTCCCCACTAAAGTTTTTACTCCAACCGGTTTAAAACCTAATTTAAGATACAATTTCTTCGCACCCGGATTTCCTTCTTCAACCAATAAACCCAAAGTCTGTTTATTTTTGGTTACATATTCTTCAATCAAAAACTGCAGTATTTTAGATCCAATTCCTTTTCCCTGATGATTTGGATTTATACCTAATGAATCAATATAATATTCGCCGCTTTGGGTTTCGTTTTCAGGACTAAAATCAGGATTAAAATTCAGGCGGACATAATCAACAATTGGTTTTCTAAGTTCCTGCAATTTGCCTCCGTCATAAACAGAAACTGCCCCAATAATTTCATTGTTTTCTTCGGCCACAAAACAATTCTCATAAGAGTATTGATTGTTTTCTGATTCGACAAAATGAAGCAGGAAATAGTAGGCTGTTTTAGGATCTTTTTCTGCGATGAATTTATAGATAATTTCTTCTATGGCCAACAGCAAATGTGCTGCAATACTTTCTGAATCTTCTATAGTTGCTTTTCTAATGATCATGACTTTTCTTTTTAAGAGTACAAAATTACGGTAACTTTTAAATATTAGTCCTTTTGATTGAGATAATGCTGTAAATAGTTCAGTTTTTTAGTTTTTTAATAAAATATTAAAATAGAATTAATTTTATTTTTATAAGTTAATCTATTTTAATTCAGTTAGTTATTGGTTTTATAAACTTTAAAAGTACGTTATAAAGAGTAAAATATTTTAAGTTTCGAAATTGTAAAATAGGGCTTCGTTATTTTTTACAAACGAACATTTTTGTATTAAAAATATTACTTTTATGAATATGATTGTTGATAACTGTTTTTTGGGAGGGTAGTTTGCGAGGGCATTTTTATGTTGATAACTTTATTTAGATTCTGTATAAATAGCTGATGTTTCGAGGGTTATGAAATAGTATAATCCTGTTGATAAAACTAAATTTCCTGTCACTTTTCGTTGCTTCTGACCTGTTGATAATTGAGTGGTTTTTTAACATCAAAATTAGGTCAAAAGACGAACTGTGGGTTAATTTTGTAATTAGAGAAATGACGTTTAACCCCCAAATAAACAAATCATTTTATTCTGGTTACGTCACCAATTTAATACTTATATATATGTCTATTTTCGATAAAAGAATCAATTATAAACCTTTTGAATATCCAGAGGTCCTACAATTTACTGATGCCATAAATAAAGCATATTGGGTTCATAGCGAAGTCGATTTTACTGCAGATACACAGGATTTTCATTCCCATTTAAATCTGGCTGAAAAAACAGCAATCAAAAACAGTTTACTGGCAATTGCACAGATAGAAGTAGCTGTAAAAAGTTTTTGGGGGAATATTTATGAGCATTTCCCAAAACCGGAGTTTAACGGTTTAGGAAGTACTTTTGCTGAATGTGAATTCAGGCATTCTGAGGCATATTCTCGTCTTTTAGAAGTTTTAGGATATAATAATGAATTCGAAAAACTGATGGAGATTCCGGTAATCCGCAAACGTGTCGATTATTTATCGAATGTTTTAAAAGATACCAAGTCTCAGGACAATAAAAAATATGTGGTTTCGCTGATATTGTTCAGTATTCTGATCGAGAATGTATCACTTTTTAGTCAGTTTGCGATTTTATTGTCGTTTACGAGATTCAAAGGATATATGAAAAATGTAAGCAACATTATTGCGTGGACTTCTATCGACGAACAGATTCATGCAAATGGTGGCATTTATATCATCAATAAAATCAAAGAAGAATTTCCGGATTATTTAGATGAGGAAACTTTAGTGCTTATAAGAGAAACAGTTAAGGATTCGATTGGTGTAGAAGCAGATATATTAGACTGGATATTTGAAGAAGGTGAAATCGAAAGTATCAAAAAAGAAGATTTAGTGAATTTCATGAAATTTAGATTAGATGAAAGTCTGACCCAAATTGGCATCGAAACAATATTCAATGTTCCAGCCGATGATTATAAAGCGATGGCGTGGTTCGAAGAAGAAGTTTTTGCAAATAGTCTTGATGATTTCTTTGCGAAAAGACCTGTAGAATATACAAAACATGACAAAAGTATTACCGCAAACGACCTTTTCTAAAAAAGCAAATTACAATTATGAATACAATAGATACAATTTCAGGAAATAGTGCTCCGTTAAGCGAAGCAGACAATAAAATGTGGTGGAAAAACTCTGAAAGTGAGCAAATTTTAAATCGTGGCTATCTTTTAAAAGGTGAAACTGTAGAGGGGGCAATTGACAGAATTTGTACCGCTGCAGCAAAAAGATTGTACAAACCCGAGTTAAAAGAGTCTTTTGTTGAAATGATCGAACGTGGTTGGATGAGTATTAGTTCGCCTGTTTGGGCAAATATGGGAACAGAACGTGGTTTGCCAATTTCTTGTTTTAATGTTCACGTTCCTGACGAAATCGAAGGGATTACACATAAATTGGGTGAAGTAATCATGCAAACCAAAATTGGTGGCGGAACTTCAGGATATTTTGGCGAATTACGCGAAAGAGGAAGTGCCGTAACTGATAACGGAAAGAGT
Source organism: Flavobacterium azizsancarii (assembly GCF_027980145.1). GTDB lineage: Bacteria > Bacteroidota > Bacteroidia > Flavobacteriales > Flavobacteriaceae > Flavobacterium > Flavobacterium azizsancarii. Next base: position 23,709 of record NZ_JAMZNK010000065.1, read on the forward strand.
AGTGGAGCAGTGAGTTTCATGAAACTTTTTGATACTACAATGGATACGATTTCTCAAGGTGGTGTTCGTCGTGGTGCTTTTGCAGCATATCTAGATGTAGATCATCCGGATATCGAAGAATTTTTGAAGATAAAAAGCATCGGAAACCCAATTCAGAATTTGTTTACCGGAATTTGTGTACCTGATTACTGGATGCAGGAAATGATTGATGGCGATGCAGATAAAAGACAAATTTGGGCAAAAGTATTAGAAAGCCGTCAGCAAAAAGGATTGCCTTATATCTTTTTTAGTGACAACGTAAATAAAAACAAACCACAAGTTTATAAAGACAAAAACCTGCGCATTAATGCAAGTAATCTTTGTAGCGAAATCATGTTGCCGTCAAGCCTTGATGAATCATTTATTTGTTGTCTTTCGTCAATGAACCTGGAACTTTATGAGGAATGGAAAGATACTGAAGCAGTAAAACTGGCGATCTTTTTCCTGGATGCCGTTTTGCAGGAATTCATAGAAAAAACAGAAGGAAACTATTATCTGGCAGCAGCGAATCGTTTTGCAAAAAGACACCGCGCACTTGGACTTGGGGTTTTAGGATGGCATTCGTATCTGCAAAAAAATATGATTCCGTTTGAAGGACTTGAAGCCAAAATGAAAACGACAGAAATATTCAAACATATTAGTGACAAAGCTGATAAAGCAACTCAGGATCTGGCAAGAATATATGGAGAACCAGAATTGCTAAAAGGATACGGAAGACGTAACACGACAACAATGGCAATTGCGCCAACGACATCATCATCGGCTATTCTGGGACAAACTTCGCCGGGAATCGAACCTTTTAGCAGTAATTATTATAAAGCTGGTTTGAGCAAAGGTAATTTTATGCGTAAAAACAAATACCTTAAAACATTATTAGAAGAAAAAGGTCTTGATAATGAAGAGGTTTGGAGAGAAATTATGCTTAATGGCGGCAGCGTTCAGCACATGAGCCAATTGAGCCAAAATGAGAAAGATGTCTTTAAAACATTTAAGGAAATCAGTCAGTTAGAGATTGTACAGCAAGCATCAATCCGTCAGAAATATGTCGATCAGGGACAAAGTATCAACTTAAATATCCCATCGGATTTGCCAATCAAAGAAGTAAACCGTTTATTGATCGAAGCATGGCAATTAGGAATCAAAAGTTTGTATTACCAACGTAGTCAAAGTGTATCTAAAGAGCTTGTTACAAGTCTTGTTACTTGTAGCAGTTGTGAGTCATAATATAAACAGGCTGTCTTTTGGACAGCCTGTTTTTTTTGTTGTGTGCCCAGCATGGGCGATAACTCTAGGGTGTAAGTCCCGAACACGCCTTTACAGTGGGAAGTGTTAGCTGAATGCAAGGGTGTCCATCGCGAGGTGGA
>NZ_JAMZNK010000066.1 GCF_027980145.1 Flavobacterium azizsancarii
TTTGAATACTTCTACAGTATTTACTCAGGTAATCACCATTCAGGATAATACAGCTCCAACATGGACAACTGCTGCAACGGCTTTGAACACTACCTTACAATGTAGTGATGCTGCAGCCTTAATTTCGGCTCAAGCATTATCACCAACAGCTTCTGATTTATGTGATAGTGATGTTTCGGATATCACTAAAATAAGTGGTTTGTTTATCGCTTCGGCTGATTGTTCGAATGCAGGAACTTACACTAACACATGGACTGTTAAAGACGATTGTGGAAATATTTCTGATACTTTCACACAAGTGATTACGATACAAGATACTTCTGCTCCAACTTGGTCAACTACTGTTACTTCTTTAAACAAAACTATAGAATGCAGCGATGTAGCGGCTTTACTTTCGGCGCAAGCATTATCACCAACAGCTTCCGATTTATGTGATACTGATGTTTCGGATATCACTAAAATAAGTGGTTTGTTTGTAGCTTCGGCTGATTGTTCGAACGCTGGAACTTACACCAACACATGGACTGCTAAAGACGATTGCGGAAATATTTCTGATATTTTCACGCAAGTGATTACGATACAAGATACTTCTGCTCCAACATGGTCAACTGAAGTTGCTTCTTTAAACAAAACTATAGAATGCAGTGATGCTGCAGCCTTAATTTCGGCGCAAGCATTGTTACCAACGGCTTCTGATTTATGTGATGTTGATGTTTCGAATATCACTAAAATAAGTGGTTTGTTTGTAGCCTCTGCTGGTTGTTCGAATGCTGGAATTTACACCAACACATGGACTGCTAAAGACGATTGCGGAAATATTTCTGATACTTTCACACAAGTGATTACGATACAAGATACTACTGCTCCAACATGGTCAACTGAAATCGCTTCTTTAAATAAAACTATTGAATGCAGCGATGCAGCAGCCTTAATCTCGGCGCAAGCATTATCACCAACAGCTTCTGATTTATGTGATGCTGATGTTTCGAATATCACTAAAATAAGTGGTTTGTTTGTAGCTTCGGCTGATTGTTCGAATGCAGGAACTTACACTAACACATGGACTGCTAAAGACGATTGCGGAAATATTTCTGATACTTTCACGCAAGTGATTACGATACAAGATACTTCTGCTCCAACATGGTCAACTGAAGTTGCTTCTTTAAATAAAACTATTGAATGCAGCGATGCAACGGCTTTAATTTCGGCGCAAGCATTATTCCCAACAGCTTCTGATTTATGTGATAGTGATGTTTCGAATATCACTAAAGTAAGTGGTTTGTTTGTAGCTTCGGCTGATTGTTCGAATGCAGGAACTTATACCAACACATGGACTGCTAAAGACGATTGCGGAAATATTTCTGATACTTTCACACAAGTGATTACGATACAAGATACTTCTGCTCCAACTTGGTCAACTACTGTTACTTCTTTAAACAAAACTATAGAATGCAGCGATGTAGCGGCTTTACTTTCGGCGCAAGCATTATCACCAACAGCTTCCGATTTATGTGATACCGATGTTTCGGATATCACTAAAATAAGTGGTTTGTTTGTAGCTTCGGCTGATTGTTCGAACGCTGGAACTTACACCAACACATGGACTGCTAAAGACGATTGCGGAAATATTTCTGATATTTTCACGCAAGTGATTACGATACAAGATACTTCTGCTCCAACATGGTCAACTGAAATTGCTTCTTTAAACAAAACTATAGAATGCAGTGATGCTGCAGCCTTAATTTCGGCGCAAGCATTGTTACCAACGGCTTCTGATTTATGTGATGCTGATGTTTCGAATATCACTAAAATAAGTGGTTTGTTTGTAGCCTCTGCTGGTTGTTCGAATGCTGGAACTTACACCAACACATGGACTGCTAAAGACGATTGCGGAAATATTTCTGATATTTTCACGCAAGTGATTACGATACAAGATACTACTGCTCCAACATGGTCAACTGAAATCGCTTCTTTAAATAAAACTATTGAATGCAGCGATGCAACGGCTTTAATTTCGGCGCAAGCATTATTCCCAACAGCTTCTGATTTATGTGATAGTGATGTTTCGGATATCACTAAAATAAGTGGTTTGTTTGTCGCTTCGGCTGATTGTTCGAATGCAGGAACTTATACCAACACATGGACTGTTAAAGACGATTGCGGAAATATTTCTGATACTTTCACGCAAGTGATTACGATACAAGATACTTCTGCTCCAACATTTATTGGTGATCTTCCTTCTGACATTACAGTTTCTTGTGATGCTGTTCCTGAACCTGCAAATATGGAGGCTTCTGATAATTGCAATGGTAATTTACCAATTGTTTTCACAGAAACTAAAAGCAATATCGTAAACGAGTGTGCTTCTAATTATACTTTAACACGCAAATGGACTACTAGTGATTGTGGTGGAAATACAACATCTTACACTCAAATTGTAACCGTTAGAGACACGACTGCCCCTACAGGAACAACTCCGTCTGATATTGCTAATTTGCAAAGTATTGCTGCGATTCCGGCTGGTAGTCCAAATGATATAAAAGATGCTCTTGATAATTGCAGCACTACTGTAAACATCACAGTAAGCGATTCTAATAATGGAGGAAATGGTTGCGATGGGAATGCATATATATTAACCAGAACTTATACTTTAACAGATTGTGCCGGAAATAAAACGGAACTAAAACAAACGTTTACTGTCGAAAATAAAGTTTCAGTAACAGGTGTTGTTTCTAATGTAACTTGTTTTGGAGGAAAAGATGGTTTGATCTTAGTTACTAATAGTCCTGGATCTACTGTAATTATTAGAAATGAAAACAATGAAGTTGTCAGTAATTCAAATTTACCGGCAGGAACCTATACACTTACAGCAACATCATCGGTAAATGCCGGAAACGAAACTTGTTCAGCGACTTCAACGGTTGTAATTACTCAACCAAGTTATACCGTTAAAATATCCGGGCAAATAATCAACAAAGATACTAATACACCAATTGCAAATGTACCCGTTACTTTGATTCCTCAAGGTACTACTACCGGTCCTGTTTTATTACGTATAACTGGTGCTGATGGGCTTTATAATTTCTCAGGTATGTCTGCCGGAAGTTATGTAGTACAAGTTCAGGATGCTAATCTTAATAGTGCATATCAATTGTATCCTGTAGATTCAAGTTTATTCTTTACAACACTGGAAGACTGTAAAATTCAACAACATAATTTTGAATACGAAAAATCAAATCTTCCTGTTTTAGGTGATTATGTTTGGTATGATACGAATGGAAACGGAGTACAGGATGAATGGTACGATGCCAATAATGACGGTGTTGTAACCAAAAACATTCCTGACAGCAATGGAGCTATTGATTACAGCCAATGGGAATGGATTGACTTAAATGGGGATGGAAGCTACACGGGACCCTCGAATGTAGGTGAATTAAATGCCGGTGGTTTCGGAAATGCTCTGAGTTCTAATGTTATTATTGATGGTCCTAACGGATATCACGAAGAAGTAATTGTAGGTCTTACCGGATACTGGAGAGACAGACCAGATACTGCTAATCCCTATGGAGATTATACTATTAAATTAGTAAAAGATGCTAATCTGGATGCTGTTGCTTCGGCCTTAGGAGCTACAGGTTTGGTAAAAGTTCTTCCAACAATTACAGGCAAAAAAATAACCAATAAAATACAAAAGCATACTGTTTGTAGTACTACCGGAGGCGCAAGCGGATATATTGTAACAATAACACCTGAAGATTTAGTACATCTAGATGCAGACTTTGGAGTTAATTGTAAAACATATTCTGATATTGTTGCTAACGATGATACTGGTGGTCCAATTGCCAGATCGACTACTACAACATCAAGTGTTTTAAATGTATTGGTAAATGACACACTTGAAGGCGTTGTTGTAACTGCTTCTGATGTTATTATAAAAACAGTAACACCTAATGAGTTTTTACAACTTAATCCTGGTGGTTCAGTAAATGTTTTACCAAATGCACCAACCGGTATTTTGACATTAGTATATCAAATTTGTGAGGCTGATGAGACTTCAAACTGTGATACTGCAACTGTAACTATTACTATTGTCGATCCTGCACCTCCTACTCCCGTACTTGCTGTAAATGATGTTTATAATAATATTGGCTGTAATACATTTGGGTTAGTAGGAAACGTTTTGATCAATGACTTTAAAGGTATCACCAAAGCGTCGTTAGAATTGGTAAACTTTACATTATTAAATGAAACTAATAACGGAACAAAAACAAATCCGAACATCACTTTTGATGCTTTAGGAAATGTAAATGTATCGGGTTTAACTCCAGCAGGAACTTACACTTATAGTTATCAGATTTGCGACAAATTAAATTCAGGAAATTGTTCTACAGCGACTATTACAATAACTGTCGTTCCAAATGGAATAATAAATATTGTCAGCAAAGCTTGTAATGATGATTCAACCCTTATTGACTTACTTAAACTGTTACCGGAGAACACACCAACAACAGGAGTTTGGGTTGATTCTACTAATAGCAATACCATACAAGGAAACACTTTTAATGCATTGGGCTTAGCGCTTGGTAGTTATACTTTTGAATATAGAATCGCTGATCAAAATTGTTCTAGAAGTATTGTACTTAGTATGGAAGTAAATGATGACTGTAAAGTATTAGCCTGCGGAAATGTTGTGGTAAACAATGCTTTCTCTCCTAATGGCGACGGAATAAATGATTTTTTCAAAATAGATAATATTGATGATACAACTTGTTATCCTGAAAACAATGTAGAAATATATAATCGTTGGGGAATATTGGTTTTTGAAACTGATAATTATAATAATACCTCCAACGCTTTCGACGGAACATCAAGAGGCAGAACAACTGTTAAGCAATCTGACGGACTGCCAACGGGAACTTATTTCTACATTATTAATTATAAATCATTAGATGGAAATAATGTACTTCAGAACAACAAGAAAGATGGATATTTATATATATCAAAATAACAAGAATCAATAAATCACTGTATAACAAATACATAAAAATATATTTACAAATAATTAATAGAAAAAATCCTTATTTTTGAATATACAAATGAATTGACTTTTTTTAGGATTTTAATTAATAGAAAAAATCAATAGTAATAATAAAAATAATCTACTATGAGAACAAAATTATTTTTCTTCGTCATTATGTTTGTAACCATTGCCAGTTATGCACAGCAAGATGCACAATTCACGCAATACATGTACAACACCATAACCATAAATCCGGCTTATGCAGGATCGCGAGGGGCTTTGAGTATTTTTGGTTTATATCGTACCCAATGGGTTGGACTCGACGGAGCTCCCGAGACCAGCAGTTTCTCGGTTAACAGCCCAATTAACAACAGTAATCTGGGAGTTGGTATCTCATTAATCAATGATAAAATTGGTCCTACCAATGAGAACAATCTTTCGGTTGATCTTTCGTATACCGTTCAGACATCGGCAGATTTTAAACTTTCCTTTGGTATAAAAGCCACAGGTAATTTATTCAACCTCGATGTGAGTAAATTAAATCCTGCCGATCAGGGAGATCCACAATTCCAGAATCTCGATAATGTCTTCAAGCCTAATATTGGAGCCGGGGTTTACTGGCATTCTGATAAAGCCTACATCGGATTATCAGTTCCTAATTTTATTGAAACCAATCGGTATGATGATAATGATGTGGCCATTTATAAAGATAAAATCAATTATTATTTAATTGCAGGATATGTATTTGATCTTGATAAATACCAATACGTCAAGTTCAAACCTGCTGTATTGGGTAAAATGGTCGAAGGGGCACCACTTCAGGTCGATATCTCGGCCAACTTTATGTTCATCGATAAATTTGTTGTAGGTGCAGCTTACAGATGGAGCGCCGCGGTAAGTGCGATGGTAGGCTTTCAGGTCACAGATGGTTTGTACATAGGTTACGGTTACGACCGTGAAACCACCAGACTGCAAAATTATAACTCAGGATCACATGAGATATTCCTGCGTTATGAATTCTTCAAAAACAACGGTAAAATGACAACACCACGTTTCTTCTAAAAATAAATGACTATGAAAAATTATATATTCCTTTGCCTGACCCTTATAATTGTTTTTTCATTTGACAGTTATGCCCAACAATCCAAAGTAGCGGCCGGTGATAAAAAATATGCCAACTATGCTTATATCGATGCCATAAAAACCTATGAGCGTGTAGCTGAGAAAGGATACAAATCCGAAGACATGTTTAAAAAACTCGGAAATTCCTATTACTTTAATTCCGACTTTGACGGTGCTGCAAAATGGTACACAGAATTGTTTGCCATGAATACAAGTGTGGAACCGGAGTATTACTACCGATATGCGCAATCGTTGAAATCAACAGGACAAACCGATAAGGCCAACAAAATTCTAGCAGAGTTCAATGCCAAATTCAAAAATGACAACAGGGGAAAATTATACAAAGAAGATGTCAATTACCTGGATCAGATCAAAGCCAATTCAGGACGTTATAAAATTGAAGATGCCGGAATTAACTCCAAGTATTCCGATTACGGATCCTTTGTATACGACAACAAGGTATACTTTGCCTCGGCCAGGGATACCGGAAACTTCTCGCAGCGCAAACACAAATGGACCAATGAATATTTTACCAATTTGTATTTTGCAGATGTAGATCCTGCAACAGGCACAGCCTCAAAGGTAAACAAGTTCAAAACTTCGATCAATACCAAATTCCATGAAGCTTCACCGGCTTTTACCAAAGACGGAAAAACAGTTTATTTTACCCGAAACAATTATGTAAACGGCAAAAAAGGAAAAGATGAAAACAAAATTACTTTAGTCAAAATATACAAGGCGACCCAGGAAAACGGCAAATGGACCAACATTACAGAGCTTCCTTTCGATAGTGATAATTACAGCACGGCGCATCCTGCCCTGAGTCCGGATGAAAAGACCTTGTATTTTGCATCTGATATGCCCGGAACGTTAGGACAATCTGATATTTATAAAGTCAGCATCAATAATAACGGAGGTTATGGTACTCCTGAGAATCTAGGCAATACCATCAATACCGAAGGCAAGGAAACATTTCCATATGTCACAAGCGAAAACGAAATTTATTTTGCATCAGACGGACATCCCGGACTTGGGGGACTTGATGTATTTGTGGGTAAAATTGAGGACAACGGAACCATCAGCAATATTCAGAACGTGGGAGCCGATGTGAATTCTCCCAAAGATGATTTTGCCTATATCATAGATCCGGCTTCGCGAAGAGGTTATTTCAGCTCTAATAAAGATGGGGGTCAGGGTTCTGATGATATCTACAAATTTTTGGAAACCAGAAAACTGCAATGTGTTCAGACATTAGAAGGCATTATTACAGATCTTAATACGGGCGCAATTCTGGCGGGAACAAAAGTTACTTTATACGAAGGTACAATCCTCAAAAATACCTCAATTGCTGATGCAGGCGGCTACTATACTTTTGCTGTTGAATGTGGGAAAACCTATAACGTTAGGGCCGAGAAACAAGAGTACACAACCAAAGAAGTCAGCGTGACTATTGGAAAACTAACCGGAAAAACAAGTCTTCCTATTGCTCTGGAAAAATCAACCTGCAAGGTGACCATTGGGGATGATCTGGGAAAATGTTTTGGCATCAAAATGATTTATTTCGATTTGGATAAATCAAACATAAGAACCGAAGCAGCACTCGACCTGGAGAAAATCCTTGATGTATTAAACAACAATCCAACGATGAAACTCGATATCCGTTCCCATACCGATAGCAGGGCTACAAATCAGTACAATCAGGCTTTATCAGACCGAAGAGCAAAATCGACGATTGCATGGCTGATCAAAAACGGTGTGGCCAAAAACCGATTAACAGGAAAAGGATATGGAGAAACTCAACTTGTAAACGGTTGTTCTGACGGAGTACAATGTACTGAAGAAGAACACCAAATGAACAGAAGAAGCGAATTTATTATTACAGGACTTTAAAAATCTAATGTTATTAATTAAATTCCAATATTATTTAATTCCAAATTTCAATAATGTAAATGCATACATTATTGAAATTTGGAATTTTTATTTTGGGATTTTTTCTAATAAAAAAAGTCGTTGCAAATCATAGATTTACAACGACCACTAAAAACCAACCAGTCCAATAATATTTTAAATTTTAGCAAATATATTCGTATAGTATTTTTTTCCTGTTTTTGGATCAGTTGTTACTGACAAACCAAAATGAGTAAAATCTCCCTCGATATTTTCTTTATGTCCAGGGCTATCTAACCATGCTCTAACAGCTGCTTCAGAAGTTTTATAATTATAAGCTACATTTTCGCCTACTTTTTTAGCTCCTAAAACACTAACAATATTATTAGAACGTGAGGTAAAATCATTATGATCAACAACATTATTTGCAATCATGTATTTATTATGCTCTTCACATTTAAACGAAATATGATTTATTTTTTCTAATGCATTCAAACCAATACTTAAACGATAGTCATTAATAAGTTTCATGGTTTCTAACTCTGAATCATTATAGGAGTAGTTTGTTATCAGAGCTTCAGTAGTAGTACTATTATTGCTTCCCTCGGCACTATCTGCAGAGCATGAGTTCATTGTAATAAATATTACAACGAACATCATGGCACACATAATCTTTTTCATAATCAATAGCAGTTAAAATTAAAGTAAATGTTGGGGCAAATTCCTTAAATTATATTTTTAAATAAATTGTCTTGTTTTTCTTATTCAAACATATTCAATTTATCGGCAAACTGCAAAATTAATCGACGAAATACATAATTATTCAATTATTAAATATAAAAATCCTACAAACTAAGAAGAAAGTCGTTCAGTCTTCCAGGAGAAATCAGATTGACTTTGATAACGAATCCTGTCGTGCAACCTATTTGGTCTTCCCTGCCAAAATTCTACCTCTAATGGAGTTACTAAATAGCCGCCCCAATTTGCAGGTCTCGGGATTGGCTTTCCTTCAAATTCTTTTTCTAATTTCTTCAAATTATCTTCCAGGAAAGTCCTTGAAGGAATCACTTCGCTCTGATGCGAAACAATTGCGCCCAACTTACTTCCATCAGGACGAGAATCAAAATATCCATCAGAAATATTCTCAGATGTTTTTTGTGCAATACCTTTTATAATCACCTGACGTTCCATTTCCTGCCAAAAGAAAGACAAACAAACGTGCGGATTTGCAGCGATTGCTTTTCCTTTCTCTGAATCATAATTGGTATAGAAAATAAAACCTTCTTCAGAAAATTTCTTTAATAAAACTACTCTTGATTTTGGGAAACTGTCCAATCCAATGGTCGAAACGGTCATGGCATTTACTTCTCCTTTTACACCAAAATCTTCTACCTCATGAAACCATCGGTTAAAAAGATTAATAGGATCTTCTGGAATATTAGCTTCCAGTAATTCACTTTTCTCGTAAGATTTTCTATAATTGCTTAAATCATTCATGATTGCTAATTTTAGATTGTTGATTTTAGATTTTAGATTGTTGAGTCTAACTTTTTCGAAAACTTAGTTCCAAAGCCTCCGTATAGAAACTGAGATTAAAACTCAAAACTTCTTCCGTCGTCTCCTAAAAGTACATTTGGAAAGATTTCTTCGGCTTCTTCTTTAAAGCGTTCAATACCATCATATCTTGTAGAATAATGTCCCAGAACCAATTGTTTTGCATTTGCTTTCAATGCAATTCTGGCTGCTTCTTTGGCTGTTGAATGCAATGTTTTAAAAGCCAGAGGAGCTTCTGATTCTAAAAAAGTTGATTCATGATACAACACGTCAACATCTTTTATAATCGGTAAAATGTCTTCATGATAAACAGTATCAGAACAAAATGCATAACTCATTGCTGGAATTGGATCAAAAGATAATTTCTCATTTTCAATTACAGTTCCGTCGTCAAGCGTAACATCTCCGCCATTCTTTATTTTTTGATAATAAGCAGTATGAATATCATATTGCTGAACTGCATCAACATTCAGTTTTCTTTCTCCGGGTTTTTCCTGAAATAAAAATCCGTTCGTATATACACGATGTTTTAACGGAATAGTTTTTACAATTACTCTGTTATCTTCAAAAATAACTTCGCTTTCTTTTGATTCTAATTCATGAAAGAACAACTCATAAGTCGTCCAGGAATTGGATAATCTAAGTTGTAAATTAATGATTTCCTTTACTCCTTTTGGACCATAAATATGAAGATCCGTAGTACGTCCTAAAAGTGCAAAAGTCGAGATGGTTCCAATTAGTCCAAAAAAGTGATCACCGTGCAAATGCGAAATAAAAATGTGATTAATTTTTGAAAATTTAATCTTGTTTTTACGCAATTGTACCTGAGTTCCTTCGCCACAATCAATTAAAAATAATCTGTTCTTGATTTCTAAAACCTGCGAAGTTGGGTTGGTAATAGTTCTGGGAGTTGCGGCATAACAGCCAAGTATGGTAAGTTTCAATTTTATGTTTATTCGTTTATGTGGTTAACTGTGTAATCGTAAAATTGGTACTTGGTTGAATCGCAAATTGATTAAACAGCTGAACGACTAACCGATTAAACAGCTAAACTATTGATCATTTTTTAAAAACCGAGGTCTCTTTCAATTTCATCCATTTCAATTATATCGTGCGCCTCTAAAACCGACGGAACCACGATTAATTTTTCTGAAATAGCATTAAAGTCAAGATCAGCGACTACAATTACAAACGACTTTTTGGCTTTTTTTTGCTGTTTTACAAGTGGTAAAAAAAGTTTCAAATCTTTTTCAGTCAAACCTGCATCTGCTGATAAATCGATTATAATATTTTGTTTTTCAAAGGTTTTAAATTGCTGCGTTACTTTTTCCAGAAAAGCATTAAAATCTCCCTGTGTATCTTTAATCGTAACGGTATGTCCTTTTTGATCTACTTTCATCTTCTAATTTATAGGCGCTATTGAGAAGCTAAGGTACAATTTTTTTAGTTTTCAGTCGCAGTGTCAGTTTTCAGTTTTTTAAACTTTGTGATTTCAGTTTTCAATCGCAGTCGCTGTTTTCAGTTTTCATTCTCAATTTTGTCAGGCTGAGCGAAGTCGAAGCCCGTTCCTATTGGTGCGCCCTTCGACTTCGCTCAGGGTGACAGCCGTTTATAAGCCTGTCATTGACACTGCAGACTGAGACCGAAACTGTAAACTAAACTTACTGAATCTTAGACGCCAATAAATAAATCACCGCCATTCTGATTGCAACACCATTCTCTACCTGATTCAAAATCACTGAATGATCGGAATCTGCAACTTCAGAAGTGATCTCTACTCCTCTGTTGATTGGTCCCGGGTGCATGATGACGATTTCTTTTCCAAGAGAATCTAATAAAGGTTTATCGACTCCGTATTGTTGTGCGTATTCACGTGTTGATGGGAAGAAGTTCACATCCATACGTTCGTTTTGTACACGAAGCATATTGGCTACGTCGCACCATTCCAAAGCTTTTCTTAGATTGGGTTCAACTGTAACACCAAGTGATTCGATATATCTTGGGATCAATGTTTTTGGTCCGCAAACTTTTACTTCGGCACCTTGCATTTGTAAAGCGTAAATGTTAGATAAGGCTACTCTTGAATGCAGAATATCACCTACAATAACTACTTTTTTTCCGGCTACATCACCTAATTTTTCTCTTATTGAATAACTGTCAAGCAAAGCTTGAGTAGGATGTTCGTGTGCACCGTCTCCGGCGTTTACAATACTGGCTTTGACATTTTTGGACAAAAAATAAGCCGCTCCGGGATTGGAGTGGCGCATTACAACCATGTCTACTTTCATGGAAAGAATATTGTTTACTGTATCGATCAGGGTTTCTCCTTTTTTAACCGAAGACTGAGCTGCCGAAAAACTGATAACATCAGCAGATAATCGTTTTTGTGCCAACTCGAACGAAAGTTTTGTTCTGGTACTATTTTCAAAGAAAATATTGGCAATGGTTATATCTCGTAATGAAGGAACTTTTTTAATAGGTCTGTTAATGACTTCTTTAAAATGATCGGCAGTTTCAAAAATCAGGTTAATATCATTCTCATTGATGTATTTTATTCCTAATAAATGATTTACGCTTAATTCTTTCATTTTTATTTCTTTAATATTTATTTGTCAAATTCATGAATTTCTGAAACACTCAGTCTTTCAATGCTTCTAAAAAGAGAAGCTGCTTATTGAACCATTCTGTCTACAACTTCACTGTAATCCTGGAGATCTCTTGCATCTTCATCAAAAATCTTTTGCCATCTGAAACCCGGAATTTCGATTTTAGTTTTAGCAGAGCCATTCCAAATTATTTTAAAATCGTTGTTTATTAAAACTTCAGCCACTACTTTCCCTACTTCTATTGTCGTTGCATCATCAGAATTATCTACTTTTTGAAAAGCGATAAACAAACTTGGATTTTCGATTGCAATTGCTCTCGCCAAATCTTGTTCGTGATAAAAACAATAACCATCAGACTCTACTTCGTTTTCCTGCAGTTCTCTTTCAACCTCAACCACTTCATATTCACCATCGGTTGTGGTGTAACCTGCGTTGTGAAGTGCGACGATGTTTTCATCACCCAATTCATCAAACGCTTTTATTAGCCTTTCAGTATCTGTTGGGCTTTTCCATTGTTTACTTTCTGCGACTAATTTTTGGTATTCTTCTCTTATTTTGTCAAAAGCCCATTCTTCTGAGATTTCATCTGCAAATTCGTTGTCTTCAATTTCTTCTAAGATGTTTTCCTGAATCTCATCAAGTGAAAGAAATCCCATTCTGACCTGATTAAAAATCGATTCATAAATAAAAACTTCATTCTCTGTCATGTTTTTTTGTTTAATCGTTGATTGTTTAAGCGTTTATTTGTTTGATTGTTTAATTGTCTCGTTTTTGCGATTAAACAATTAACCGATTAAACTAATTCGTTATGAGGTAAACCGCATCTTCGCCTTCATTCTCTTTCCAGCTTACTTTTACTTTTTCGTCATTAATTGCATCTACCTGACGGCCGCGATAATCGGGCTGAATAGGTAAATTACGGCTAAAACGTCTGTCGATTAACACCAACAATTCGATTTCTGATGGTCGCCCAAAAGATTGAATTGCAGTCAAAGCAGAACGTATGCTTCGTCCGGTAAACAATACATCATCGATAAAAATGACTTTCTTGTTTTCGACTATAAAATTTATTTGTGTTTTATTGGCTTCCAGCGGTTTATCAGTACGACGAAAATCATCTCTAAAAAAAGTGATGTCCAGATATCCTAAAGAAATTTCAGGAACCTGATATTCGTTTTCTAATATTTGTTTTAAACGTTCAGCTAAAAAAACGCCTCTTGGCTGAATCCCAACTAAAATAGTATCCGAGAAATCAAGGTGTTTTTCGATTAACTGACAAGCCAAACGATGGAGTATAATAGTAACTTCTTTTGAACTAAGTAATACTTTTTGACTCATAATTAAGTGTAATGTTTGGTTGGGCAAATATACGAAATCAGAATTTATTTGTTGGGGTGTTGGGTGGGGAAATATTTATTTTTGATTTGGAGAAACTTTTATCGCTTAAATAAATTTCATACTATACATTGTAACTTTATAAAAAATAATATTTTTACATTTTGTTTTTAATTAATGAACTATTTTAACATAACAATACTTTTTTACTTTTAACCTATGAATAAAGATCATGATAAATTAATCACCGACTTACATCGATTTTTAAACTCACAAGATTTCAAATCAGAAAAAGATCTAAGCAAGTTTATGGAAAGTATGGATCAGCAGATCCCATCACTTCCGGAAGAAGTATTAACTTCACAAGAACAAGCACAAAACTTAGTTTATGAAGCTTACGATCTTCCAACTTTTAAAGCTAGACAAAATATAAAAAAAGCTTTAAAACTTGACAATAATTGTATTGAGGCATATGAATTTCTCGGTTCAATCGAAGATGTTGAAGAAATTGCAATTCTTTTTTTTGAAAAAGGAATTAAAATAGGCCGGGAAAATTTTAATGAAACTTTTTTTGAAAGAAATAAAGGGAAATTTTGGTACATCCATGAAACCCGGCCTTTCATGCGTTGTCTATATCACTACTCTGTTTGCCTTTACAAAATTGGAAAAACAAAAGAGGCCGTAATAATTTCAGAAGAAATAATTGCACTCAATGAAAATGACAACCAAGGAGTAAGAGATCAACTTTTACTTTATTTTATTCTGCTTGACGAGAATGAAAAATTCCAAAAATATGCTACGATGTTTAAAGATGACGATGGTACATTTTCGCTTTTTAACAGAGCCCTGTTCGCTTTCAAAACAGAAGGAGAAACGGATAATACTAATAAACAACTCCAAAAGGCAATTAAGCAAAATAAATTTGTAGCAACTAAACTTCTGTCTAAAAAACCAATTACTAACACCACTGACTATTATAGTTGGGGCGGCGCAGACGAGGCAAACTATTATGCAGAATTTGCTAAATACATTTGGGAAAATACAAATGAAGCAACTTTATGGCTAAAGAAACATACTACTAAGTCATAATAACAGTTCTCGCAAACGTGATTACCAGGTATACAAATACCAACCCAAGCAATCGTCTAAGCGCAACGATAGCGCAGAAATCTTTTCCGTGGCTAAAAAGTTTGACAACGCTATACTGTGTGGTGCATATTCAAAATTAAATACGCTGTAAATTAAACGTGGAATATATTGATGTTTTTCTTTTTTTATGCTTGTAAACTGGATTAAAATCCAGCCCTATAATATGGATGGAGCCTATGGCTCTTTTTTTCGAATATCCTTAATATTTTCAATTTGTCGTTTAGTCAAAATCATAGAACTTTTGAACCAAATTATATAACACCTTTTTTTGATGTTTGAAGTAATTTTATTCTACGATAATTAGAATAGTAGATTCTTTTTAAAACAACTAAAAACAGCAAAATCATGCAAAAGAACATTACACGTTTGTTAATGGTATTCGTAATACTATTTTCATTTACAAGTTGCGAGGCTATTGGAGACATCTTTAAAGCCGGAATGGGATTCGGGATCTTTATCGTCATCTTTATTATTGCGATAATCATCTTTATATTCGCTAAACTTTTTGGTGGTAATAAATAAACATAAAAAAATCCCGATCGGTAAAACGATCGGGATTTCTTTTCTATTTAAAAGCTATGTTTTATTTAGCATACATTTTTGTTCTTAATTCCTGAACTTTTTCATCGTCAAGATATTCATCAAATGTCATATAACGATCGATTGCTCCGTTTGGTGTCAACTCTACTACTCTATTACCAACAGTTTGTGCAAACTCATGATCATGTGTGGTGAAAATTACAGATCCTTTGAAGTTTTTCAACGAGTTGTTAAATGCTGTAATCGACTCTAAATCTAAGTGATTCGTTGGTTCATCAAGCATTAAAATATTAGCACGTTCCATCATCATTCTCGAAAGCATACAACGTACTTTTTCTCCTCCTGATAATACACGGCTTGTTTTTAAAGCTTCTTCTCCTGAGAAAATCATTTTCCCTAAGAAACCTCTAATAAATACTTCGTCGCGCTCTTCTTCAGTTTTTGCGTATTGACGTAACCAGTCTACCAATGTCAAATCGTTTTCGAAGAAAGAATGGTTTTCAGCTGGTAAATAAGCTTGATTGGTTGTAATTCCCCAATCAAACGTTCCTGCGTCTGCTTTTTGCTGGTTGTTCAGAATTTCGTAGAATGCTGTTGTAGCACGTGAATCTTTAGAGAAAAGAACAATTTTATCGCCTTTTGCCATATTCAGATCAACTCCTTTAAATAAAAGTTCACCATCTACAGAAGCTTCTAAATTTTCTACATTCAAAATCTGATCTCCTGCTTCACGATCCTGATCAAAAATAATTGCTGGATAACGACGGCTTGAAGGTTTAATATCTGAAATATTCAATTTAGAAATCATTTTTTTACGAGAAGTTGCTTGTTTAGATTTGGCAACGTTCGCGCTAAAACGACGAATAAATTCTTCTAATTCCTGTTTCTTTTCTTCGGCTTTTTTGTTTTGCTGTGCACGTTGTTTTGCCGCTAATTGGCTAGACTCGTACCAGAACGTATAGTTTCCTGAATAGTGATTTATTTTTCCAAAATCAATATCAGAGATATGTGTACAAACTGAATCTAAAAAGTGACGGTCGTGAGATACTACAATTACTGTATTTTCATAATTGGCTAAGAAATTTTCTAACCATGAGATGGTTTCAAAATCCAAATCATTGGTAGGCTCATCCATAATAAGCAAATCCGGGTTACCAAAAAGAGCTTGTGCCAAAAGCACACGAACCTTAATTTTTCCCTCAAGATCGCCCATTAATGTATAATGATGCTCTTCGTTGATTCCTAAGTTAGACAACATCGATGCAGCATCAGAATCTGCGTTCCAACCGTTCATTTCTTCGAACTGAACCTGAAGTTCTCCAATTCTGTCTGCATTTTTGTCGTTGTAGTCTAAATAAAGTTCATCCATTTCTTTTTTAACAGCATAAAGAACTTTATTTCCCATCAAAACAGTTTCCAAAACCGTATGCTCGTCGAACAAATTGTGATTTTGGGTTAAAACTGACATACGCTTTCCCGGTTCTAAATGAATGTGGCCAGAAGTTGGGTCAATGTCGCCTGAAATGATTTTTAGAAAAGTAGATTTTCCAGCACCATTGGCTCCAATAACTCCATAAATATTTCCGTGTGTGAATGTGGTATTTACTTCGTCAAACAAAATTCGTTTGCCAAATTGAACTGATAAATTATTGACTGTTAACATGAATGTCTTTTTAATTAATTTCGTGCAAAAGTACGGAAAAAGGTTCAGAGTTGCAAAGGTGCAAAGGCTCTAAGTTTTTACCATGCGAAGAAAATTTCTCGCAAAGACGCAAAGGCGCAAAGAAAAGAAATTTTTAAAGGCAATAAATCTCAAAATAGAAGTCGAAAGCTTATTCAAAACTAAACTTAAAAACAATCCTAATAAAAACTTTGCGACTTTGCGAGATTAATTCGACTGCAATATGCTTTCTTTTGCCAAAGCCACTTCTAAACTTTCGAAATTAGGCAGCACTTTAG
Source organism: Flavobacterium azizsancarii (assembly GCF_027980145.1). GTDB lineage: Bacteria > Bacteroidota > Bacteroidia > Flavobacteriales > Flavobacteriaceae > Flavobacterium > Flavobacterium azizsancarii. Next base: position 17,173 of record NZ_JAMZNK010000066.1, read on the forward strand.
CAATCATTCCTTCTTTGTTCAGTATAAAATGTGTTGGAAATGAATTGAGTTGTAAGGCTTCATTCATATAGACTTTCATGCTTGGAATTACCGAATATTTTAAAGGTCTTTTGGCTAAAAATGTTTTTAATTGTTCTGGCGAATCTTCGGCGAGGCTTATAAATAGTATGTCTTTTCGGTCTTTGTATTCGTCTGCTAATTTATTTACCTGAGGAAATTCTCTTATGCATGGCGTGCAGTGAATGTACCAACATTTTATAACAATGATTTTTCCTTTAATGGATTCGTTTGTTACTAGATTTCCGTTTAAATCTTTGAAAGAGAATTTAGGGAAAGCTGTTCCTTCCATTTCGAAATTCTTATGCGCGTCAAAACCAATCTGATTGATGGTTGCTTTTATACTTGTATCTGAATTGGGCTGAATCTCGAATAGTTTATAATAGTATTTAGAATCTTCTGATTTTAATCGGATTGGGATGAAGTTGCCGTTTGCTAATTGATCTAAGAAAGATTCTTTTGAAATTTCTTTTGAATTTGAATCTAATGCTGTAAAATCTCTTGAAAGCATTATGCTTTTGCTTTGGTATGCTGACCAATCTGCAAAGTTTTTTTGAATTTGAATGGGATCAACTTCTGGGGTTTCATGATTTGATTGAGCGAAACCTGAAGTAAAAATTAAAAAGGCTATTATAATGTTGATTGCTTTTTGCATGAAGTTTGAATGGAATTATTGGGATTCAAAAGTACTTAAAATTATTATGAATTTTGGTCGCAAAAAATGGTACACGGATGACACGGATTCGCTATCGCAAAAACGCGGATTTAAACAGATTTTTTATTGTCATTTTTGTCATCCCGACGCAGGAAGGATCACACTGGAAACCTCGCAAAGCTATGTCGATTTTGCGTATGTGATTTACTGCGTCTGTTAGCTATCGCTAGGTCTCCTGCGTCTAAAATGACAAGATTATGGTTTGTTTGTGCTTTAATGGGAGCGCATTTTCGGGTGAATTTTATTGTTTATCTATGTCAGGCTGAGCGGAGTCGAAGCCAGCGTTCCAATTGGTACGCCTTCGACTCCACTCAGGATGACAAATCAGATGTTAATATTAGTAATGTGCTTATCAAGCCTAATGTCATAGCCCTGATAGAAGTGGAAATCCTTTTATGTTTTTTCTTTAAAAACATAAAAGATTGAAACGAATAGCAGGAAATAGCTCCTAAAAAAAATCATTCCTATTTTTACTCTAATTCAAACCATAAAAAAAACCTGGCAATACAGTTGCCAGGTTCATAATGTTCTCCTACGGGTGAAAACCAAATAACAAATCACCCAAATTCAAAGCATTTAATCGAAATAAAAATTAGATTAAAAAATAAATAACCAAACTCAATTTTAACCGTTCCAATTTTTCTATTTCTAAATTTTTCATCTTGTAACTTTAGTTTAAAAAGTTCATTACTTTCAATGACTTTTTATTTCCTGCTTTGTCTGTTACTATCACTATAAATATTTGTTTCGTCGAAAAACTTTGATTGTGAATCACTACTTCTTTATTATTCTGAATATTTTTATGACTTACTAATGGTTGCCCTATCGTGTTGAATACCTCAACCTGAGTGATATCCTGAGTTTCATTTGTAACTGATAATGCGTCATTCTTAAAATAAGCTACAGTTCCGCTATTGACTTCTATATTGTCTAATGGCAGTTTTTTTGCTGCTGATTGCGAATTAAAATATGCCGCATAAGCATTCGAGAACTGATACCCTGTACCGCAAGCAGCATCCCAATTGATTGACCAGGTCATCACTCCGCGCATATCAGGATATGGGCCGCCTTTTAATGTGTATGCTCTTCCTGAGAAAGTTGTACCATATCTTAAATAATTGAATGCCTGAATTCCTTTCTCAGGTGTTAAATATCCTCCTGCCGGAGCTGCTCCTGCACAAGCCGGAATCGCGATTACGATTTTAGAAGGTGGCAATGGAGGAAAATAAAATCCTGTTGAAGCTACGTTGAATCCTTTCATCAACATATCTGACATAGAGACTAAAAAGTCCGGTGTCGCCTGTGAATATGCTACATTATCTAAAGCACTTATAGATCCTGTGTTGTACAATTGCACCATTAGAAGGTCTAATTCGTTACGTAAGTTGTGGATTACGGGCAGGAATGAACCTGCTCCATCTGAATAAACAGAATATCCTACTTGCACATAAAACGTTTCCGGTGCAGATGTTAAGATAAATCCGCTTCCGTAACTTGCTTTTAGTTCTTTGAAAGCATCTACAATATTCTTTAATTTTGGATAGGCTGAAATCGCTGAATAAGAAAAATCCTTAAGTGCTCCTGCTCCAAAATTCATTGATCCACCTTCGAAATCAATATCTACTCCATCAAAACTGTATTGGTCTACAATAGCTTTTAACCCGTTTACGAAAGTATTTTTTTGAGCTACGGTTTGCAATTCTACGTGACCATTTTGCCCTCCGATAGAAACAATAACCGGAATCCCTTTGTCTCTCAGAAATTTGATATCGTTCTTTAATAACTGAGGATTAAAAACTCCATTTGTCATATACCTTGGTTCGTTTACTACCAAAATTGGCGTATAACCATCTCTGTTAAGCGTTTCGATAAAAGAGTAAACAACAACATTGAATTTCTTATCTCCCATTTGATTGAAATACAAAAATGGCGCACTGGCATTATCCCATCCATGGGCATAACCCACAATTACTTTTGCAGGCAATGGATTAAAAGCGGAACTAATAATACTAATAGTCTGATTGAATGTTTTTATTCCGCCAAGATTATCTGTTGCTTTTACTATAATTGCATAATTTTTATAGGCATTTGGTGTAAAAGTATAGTTGTATGCATTTCCGGTTCCTTTTGTCATAGGAAAAGAAATTCCGTCGATACTAATTGAAACACTTGCAATCGTACCGTCTGAATCTGTAACATTTACGCTAACCGGAACGGGCTGAAATCCTGAAGCCTGATTAATTGATGTTGCTGCTGGTGTTATCCATGCAATTTCAGGTACTATATTTGGGCAGGAAGTTCCTGAACATTGCAAATAGAATGCTTTTGTGTTTTCGGCAGTTAGACTATTTGAAGCTGTTGCACTTGCTTTTAAGGTGTAATTTTTATTAAAATCTGCTGCAGCTGGTGTCCAACTTGCTACATATTCAGTTCCTGTAAGTGTTGCTGTAATATTTTGTCCGTTGATGTTAAATACAACCGAAGAAATAGTTACACTAGGATCTGCAAAAGTCAAACTTGCATTTGCTTTGAGCTGAATAGCAGTTCCTGGCGCAATGGCTACAGTTGCCAGAGACGGGCTTGTAATTGTTACTTGTGGCGCAACTGAATTTGAATTGAAATTGTAAACCTGCGGTGTTGTTGGCACTGCAAAATTGGCCAGATTCGTTGGAGAATAAATAATGTCATTATTCTGCCAGCCGTTCAATTTCAGGCTTGAAATAGTAGTATAACCCGCCACAACTGAATTATCAAAACTAAAATTTCCCTGAGCATCTGTTGTCGCTATAACACTTTTCCATCCGTGGGCATTATCTGTCCAGGGCACGATCAATTCTACTTTCGCTCCCGTAACCGGTGTTGAACCGCTTTTTACAGTTCCGCTAATTAGGTTTGCAACAGGCAAATTTTGCATCAAATCCAATGTTTTGTTAGCCAAAGCACGATCAGAAACTGTCTCATAAAAAGAATAATTCAAATGCGTCAACTTACTTTCATCTACCCTGGGAATATTAAAATACCGGGTATTAATAGACCATTGCGCGTCATCCCCTACTGTGTTTTTGCCATGAACCGGCTGTACTAACGCAAATAAGGAAAACAATAACAAAAAAAGCAATCTGTAATAATGTTTCATAATTAAATTAATATTGGTTAATAGAAAATAAATATTCCAATCACGATACCTTACGTACTAAAAAAGCATGTAAATACAATAACTGGCTTTCGATAAATTGCAAACAAATCACAACTCATTGGAAATTAATTCATATTACTTCTAAAAATAAATATTACTATTACTGATCTTCCATAATCACTAGTGAATAGCACTGATTGATATTTATTTAATTTTTCAAAAAATTAGGTTAAGAATAGATAAATTTGGGATTCATCAATTTTAATACTTTACTTGTTTGTCATGTTTATTTTTATTCTGTATTATTTGGCTTTAATTGTTAATAGTTCTTTTTGGCTATATATTTTATCTTTTTGATTTAATGCATTTTATACAATTTACATTACCATATTTACCTCTACCAAAAAAAATTTGGCAGAGATAAATAAATTACTAATCAGGGTAACAAAAACTTACTAAATACTAACTCAGACCAAATTCATTAAATTAATTTTTTAAGACTTGCATAAACTGATAATTCAACATCTGCATGATCTTTTGTATTACATTGCTCGATTAAATTCTTTAGAGCATCTTCGTTTAATGTTGATTTATTATCTAAAACAAGCAACAATTCCTGTGATGCATCATTTAATTTTTTAGACAATGGTAAAAGCGGCTGCATTAAAGGTGCATTGGCACTTAACTCTGTTAATCCTTTATTTACAGCGATCCACTTGTTGAAAAACGCTGCGACTTTTGCTTTATTTTCCGGAGATTTATTGGCTAAATATTGTGTTACAGCATCATCAAAAGCTAAAGCATCTTTAGCATCTGGCGTACAAACATCTGCAAAAAGTGTAAATGGAGAATACATTTGATATTCTGTTCCGCCTTTATTACGTGTATACCCTTTTAATGGCTCACACACATTTGAAAATTCTTCTAATAAATCGATTTTTTGATTGTTTGAAATATTTCTTAAAATAACTGCTTTATTACGAATATGTGTAATACCAAGTTCTTCTAACCTAAATGAAACTACATCAAGGCGTTTACGCATATTGGCAACATCTGTAATATCTTCTGCAGACCAAAGTCTTTCAGCAATTGCAGCTGTTCTTGGCCAAAGTCTTGAATCTATTGTCAAAGGCGTTACAAGTTCTGTCCACATAGTAGCTTCGCCACCTAATATTCTTGCTTTTTCTTCAGTTGTCAGGTTTGCACCTTTTGGCATAGGATCATTCAAATAATGACTTGCAACCGGATACATTAAATCGATATAATACCCGTTTGACAAAACTGTTTTATATCCTTTTTTTACTGCATCTACTAATGACTGCCCTGCAACAACTCCTTCATTTGGACCTCTCCAGGAATGAATGATAGCATCTTTAGACATGTTTTTTGTCAAAATCTCTTCCCATCCCATTAATTGTTTACCATGTTTTTTAAGCATTGGTACTAATTGCATTGTAAAATAAGTTTGCAATTCATGATTGGTTGCTAACTTATTCTTCTTCATGAATTCCTGAATTTTTGGGTTTGAATCCCAGTCTTTACCTTCGTTTTCATCTCCCCCGATATGAAAATAAGCCCCTGGGAATAATGGACAAACCTCATCAAAAATTTCACTTAATAATTGATATGTTTTAGGATTTGAAGGATCTAATGTTGGCGAAAAAATACCAGCATTTCTTTCAATTCCATAGGTAGCAATCGCTGTACCTTCAATATTTTTTTCAGAAGTTCCACCTGTCAATTTCGTTACTTTACTTCCTATTTCAGGATAAGCCGTAAGTATCGCAGATCCGTGACCCGGAACATCTATTTCAGGAACTACTAAAATACCGCGCTCATCAGCATATTTTACGATATTTTTAATTTCCTCTTGTGTGTAATACATTCCATCTGAAGCTACATCAATTAGTTTTCGATGTTTTTTCATTTCGATTCTCCACCCCTGATCATCTACTAAATGCCAGTGAAAAACATTCATTTTCACTGCCGCCAATGCATCAATATTTCTTTTGATTACGTCGATTGGCTGAAAATGCCTTGAAACATCAATCATCAAACCTCTCCAGGTAAATCTTGGAAAATCTGAAACTTTTGAGTTTGGAAAATAAAATGAGTTATTTGTGTTTTGCAACATTTGCAATAACGTTTCAAGCCCGTGAAGTGCTCCTAAATCGCTGGTTGCATTTATTGTAATTTGGTTTTCTTTGATATCCAGATGATAACTTTCATCTTCATATAAACCAATTTTTCCGGCTTTAGTACAGTTGATCTGAAGTGTCGCATTAGGAACTTCATTTAGTTTTGTAATAAAACCCTGCTCGAAAAACATACCGGTTCTACCATCTAAGCGACGTAAAAAACGAGTTACTCCATCAAAAATTCGAGGATTTGGATTTCCGGTAATGTTTACTTTAAAAGTTTTATTTAAAGCAAAATTTCCGTCGTTTACAACAACGCTCTGAGGCCAGGGCATAAGATTTAACTGCTCTTTTTTAATTTGAGCACTAGATGTTACACCTGCTAATAGTAGGACTAATAAATATTTCATTTTTACTGTTTTTGAAAAGATGTTATCCTGAGATAACAGTATTAAATAGATAAAAGAAACAAAATTCAGAATGACTTCTATTGAATCCTCACTCTCATAACGAAATCAATCTGAATTTTGCAATGTGATCCGCTCTCACCCGAATCTTATATTTTAATTTTAGTAATCAAAACGTTTAAAAGCTTCGATTGCTTCGTATTCTGCCAATCCTAAATCATCGTATAGAATTGCTGTGTTTTTGTTACGGTCTTCGGCTCTCACCCAGAATTCTCTGGAGTCATTTCCTTGAAAC
>NZ_JAMZNK010000067.1 GCF_027980145.1 Flavobacterium azizsancarii
GCTTAAAAACTGGCTGCATAATCATTGATTTTAGTACTTAAATATAAGAAAAATCAATGTGTAAAACAAAAAAAAACTGCCCGAAATTACTTTTCGGACAGCCTCTTTTTTATTGTTTTTTTTAAATGATTTATTTAGCTGTTTTAACTTTATAAATAGCATCAACCATACCGTCACGAGGCGTATCCAAAGGAAGTTCCCAGAACATGATTCCGCCCAGTTTTTTAGCTTTGGCATATTCAGCTTTTGCTTTTATAGAAGTTAAGTTGTCTCCCGTTGCAAATGTTTTTTCTTTCTCATTGTACCAGTAAGCAGCTTTAGCTTTATCATCCCAGAAATATTTCCAGCCATTTGCTTCTGTATAAGTGTCTGCAAAGCTTTTGAAAGAAACACCCTGAATGTGTTCTCCTGCCTGATATAAACCATTGTTTACGTTTTCTACATTCTTCCAGGTTCTGGTATAAAATGCACCGCCAATAACTAATTTTTCAGCAGGAATCCCTTGCTTTAATAAAAATTCAACAGCTCTGTCTGTCGATTCTTCTTTAGGATTTGTACTGTACAAAGGAGTATGATGTCCTGTAACCGTAGAATATCCGTTTACTAAATCGTAGCTCATAATGTTGATACGATTTACTAGTGGAGCAACAGCTTTCCAGTCAACAGATTCATCTAAATATTTTTGGAAGCCTCCTGCAGCAAAACTCAATTCATATTTTTTGCCTAAAGTAGAACGTAAAATTTTGATCAATTCTGTAAAGTTAGGTTTGTCAGCAGCTTGGTATAAATGTCCTGGCAGTCCCTCAATTGCCGGATATTCCCAATCTAAATCTAAACCATCCACTTTAAAATAATTGCTTACTTCCTTTACTGATTTAGCAAAAGTCAATCTTCCTTCAGCTGTAGAAAATGCCGCTGAACAAGGCTCACAACCTGCCCAACCACCAAGCGAAAGAAGAATTTTAAGCTGTGGATTAGATGCTTTCAAAGAAACTAAATGTTTAATTGTAGTTGAATCTTTAGGAGAATCAACGCTTAGTTTTCCGTCTTTTAAGTGACAAAAACTAAAGATAATCTGATCTAACTTGTTTACTTCGTAATCGTTAATGAGTTTATCATCGCCTGTATAATAAGCAATGATGTCCATCTTTTTGTTTTTTTGTGCAAATGTACTTGACGTAAAGCTGCACAATAAAATCAGGGCAATCAGGTTAATTTGTTTCATTTTATGTTTTTTAAAGTTTTTAGAATGCTAAATATAGAACTTTTCGAATGAAATATGAACTAAATTGGCAAACAGTCTTAAGCTGATTTGTTACGTTTCTGGTTGCAAAAATCAAGTTTATTGTGTTTAAATAGGATTTTTTTTTCTTTTTGACTAAATTTACAATACATCTCTATATAGATTATCAAAGTTATTTTTATAATAAAAAAAAACTCCTTTATCTGAATCTAAGATTCAGAACAACTTTTGATAATAAGTGACAAACAATTTTACCATGAATAAAACTAAAAGCTCAAGTGTCTTTCAAACCAATTTTACAAAATCAGTTGCATTACCCAGTTTAGCTATAATTATTGCAATATCATTATTTTGTGTTTTTTTTTCGAAGGATACAGAGCAGGCACTTAATATTGTAAAAGAAATAATATTCAAGAATTTAAGCTGGCTTTATGTATTGCTGGTGACAGTTTTTGTGCTGTTTTTGATCACATTGGCAATAAGTAAATTTGGTAAGATTAAATTAGGTGCAGACGATTCAGAGCCTGAATATTCTTTTTTTTCCTGGGTAGCGATGCTTTTTGCCGCCGGAATGGGAATTGGTTTGATGTATTTTGGGGTAGGAGAAACTATGTCACATTATGCAACGCCGGCCAATGCTAATTTAGCAGATAATTTACGGGCAAAAGAAGCGCAATTGTATACCTTTTTTCATTGGGGTTTTCATGCTTGGTCGATATATGGGGTAGTTGGGCTGTCACTGGCGTATTTTGCTTATAGACATAATTTGCCTCTTGCAATCCGAAGCGGATTTTACCCGATTTTAAAAAATAGAATTCACGGAAAGTTTGGGAATATTGTTGATGTTTTTGGTTTGTGCAGTACCTTTTTTGGAATCGCTACGACGCTTGGTTTTGGCGTTGTTCAATTAAGTGCAGGATTATTAAGTCTTCATATAATACCTGAATCCAGTTTTAATTATCAGATTATTATAGTTTTGGTAGTGATGGTAATTGCAGTTTCTTCTGCTATTTCTGGTTTAGGAAAAGGGGTTAAGAAATTAAGTGAATTAAACATTATTATGGCCGTTTTGTTAATGTTGTTTATACTTGTTTTTGGGCCAACGATATACATTTTAAGTACATTTACTGAAGGTTTGGGACATTATATAAGTCATTTTATTTCGCTTACTTTTAATACGTATGCTTATGAAAAAGGAAGCCAGGAATGGTTTTCAAAGTGGACTATTCTATATTGGGCCTGGTGGATTTCATGGGCGCCTTATGTTGGATTATTTATTGCAAAAATTTCTAAAGGAAGAACTATAAGGGAGTTTATTCTGGCTGTATTATTTATTCCAGCTTTTTTTAATTTTCTATGGATGACCGTTTTTGGAAGTAGTGCGGTATGGATTGATGAACATATAGCACATGGAGCTTTGAGCGAGTTTGCTAAAAATCCGGATACATTATTATTTAATTTCTTTACCTATTTTCCCTTTACTACCTTTTTGAATATCTTGTCGATTTTGATTATTTGTGTGTTTTTTATCACGTCAGCAGATTCTGGAATTTTTATAATGAATGGTATTGCATCAAAAGGAGCCGTAAGTTTTCCGAAGTGGCAAAGTGTCTTTTGGGGTGTTTTATTATCGCTTTTATCGCTAAGTTTATTACATTCCGGAGGTTTGGCTTCTTTGCAGACAATGACATTGATTACTGCTTTGCCTTTTGGAATTATTATGGCGTTATTATGTTATAATTTGTGGAAAGCATTGGTTGTTGATAGTGAATATAGTGAGAAAAAATATTCACACGGAAGCCTAAATTGGAACAATAGCAATTGGAAAGAACATTTAGAAAAGATTGTAACGGTTTCTAAAAAGAAAGACATTCATAAATTTCTAAATGAAACGGTGAAAAAGGCTTTTGAAGAATTATTGGTGGAATTAGCGAAGAATAATATTGAAGCTCATATAAATACTTTTTCTTCGCCACAACAAGCTATTGAGTTAGAGATAAAATACGATCAATTGCGAAATTTTAAATATGGTGTAATGGCGCAACCTCAAACTGTTTCTGAAACATTACTGAACGAGAAAAATACTCCTGATATAGATAAGGAATTTGTTTTTGAACCGATTACTTATTTTGGAGACCACCGTAAAGGATATGATATTCAATACTTGACTAAGGATGGAATTATATCAGATGTTTTAAGAGAATACGAACGTTTTCTAAATCTTAGTTCCGAGGGCGATCACGATTTAATTATGAAACCTAATAGTTAATTGTAAAAAAAATCTGACTGTACGTGTTTTAAACTATGTTAGTTATATAAGATAACGTAAGTATTGTGTTTTAATAAGCTGTGCAACTTATAATTATTTGTATAAGAAAATACAAGTGGTGTACTTTAAATATAAATTTAGGTGGGGTTATATAATGACGTAATAAAAGATAAACAGCATTCTCATTTTTTAAGTGAACTTATATAACTTATCTGGTAAAATACTTTAAGGTTAAAAATAAAAAAATAAACCCGCACTGTTTCGGATAAGTGCGGGTTTAAACAAATTAAAAGCTAAAAACTATTTTTATATTAGAAGCAGTATTCGTTTTCTGCAACTAATTTATTGGTAATTGTTTCTCTCAATGCCACTACATTTGGCATATTAGTGTATTTTGTAAAACGACGTAATCCCATTAACATCATACGTTGTTCGTCACCTTCGGCAAAAGAAATAATTCCTTCTTTTCCTTTTTGAGTTACAATATCTACTGCTTTATACAAGTACAATTTTGCCATAGCAATTTGCTCTTGTACTTTATCTTCACCTTGATTTTTAGCTAATTTTTCAGTTCTAAGAATAGTACTTTCAGCCATATAGATTTCGATTAAGATATCAGAAGCAGCCATTAATAACTGTTGGTGAGCATCTAAATCCGGACCATATTTTTGAACTGCACTTCCTGCAACCATTAAGAAAACTTTTTTCAGGTTGGCAACAATCGCTTTTTCTTCAGCAAATAATTCAGAGAAATCAGGAGTGTCAAAAGATGGGATACCCATTAATTCTTCAGAAACTTTCATCGCAGGTCCTAATAAATCAACATGACCTTTCATTGCCTTTTTGATTAACATTCCCACAGAAAGCATTCTGTTAATTTCATTTGTACCTTCGTAAATACGGGCAATACGAGCGTCTCTCCAGGCACTTTCCATTGGAGTATCTTCTGAGAATCCCATTCCACCAAAAATCTGAATTCCTTCGTCAGCACAATTCTGAACATCTTCAGAAACAGCAACCTTAAGGATAGAACATTCGATAGCATATTCTTCAACACCTTTTAGTTCAGCTTCCTGATGAGTTGTTCCTTCAGCTTCACGTGCGATAATTCTGTCTTCGATATTTTTTGCTGCACGGTAAGAAGCACTTTCACCTGCGTAAGCGCTTGTAGCCATTTCTGCTAATTTATAGCGGATAGCTCCAAAGCTTGAAATTGGTGTGTTGAATTGGATTCTTTCATTAGCATATTTTACAGCTCCGGAAGTTACTCTTCTTTGAGCATCAAGACATGCTGCTGCTAATTTAATACGACCAACGTTCAAAGCGTTCATTGCAATTTTGAAACCGTTTCCTCTTTCAGACAACATGTTTTCAACAGGAACTTTCGTATCGTTGAAGAAAACCTGACGTGTAGATGAAGCACGGATTCCTAATTTATGCTCTTCTTCATTCATAGAAATTCCGTTATCAGCAGTATTTTCTACGATGAAACCTGTAATATTTTTATCATCTCCAATACGGGCAAAAACGATGAAAACGCTACAGAAACCTGCATTCGAAATCCACATTTTTTGTCCTGTAATAGAGTAGTATTTTCCGTCTTCAGATAAAACAGCTTTCGTTTTTCCTGAGTTTGCATCAGAACCTGCACCTGGCTCAGTCAAACAATAAGCTCCAAACCATTCGCCTGTAGCCAATTTAGGAACGTATTTTTTCTTTTGTTCTTCAGTACCATAAAGTGTAATTGGCATAGTTCCAATTCCTGTATGAGCACCAAAAGCAGTAGAGAAAGATCCTGTAGCGCCAGAAATGTAATCGCAAACTAACATTGTAGATACAAATCCCATTCCTAATCCGCCGTATTCTTCAGGAACAGCAACTCCTAGAAGTCCCAGTTCACCAGCTTTACGCATGCTTTCTTCTGTAAAGGCGTAATCTTTTTTCTCAAAACGATTTTTGTTAGGCCAAATTTCTTTGTCTACAAACTCCTTTACAGAGTCACGCATCATTAATTGCTCTTCCGAAAAATCTTCTGGTGTAAAGATATCTTCGCATTTTGTTTCTTTAACTAAAAACTGACCACCACGGGTTACGTTTTTTTCGATTGTATCTGCCATTTTTATTTTTTTTAGAGAAAAGAAAATAGAATAAAGAGAATAGATTTTAGACTGAACGTTATTTTAATCCGTTTTGGAAGCCCATTGTCATTCTTTGAAATTCTTCTATTTTAATTTCTAATTGGTTAAATTGTGTTTCGTTTATATGTTTTCTATACTTTGCAATTAATAATTGTGTTATTAATTCAAATGAAGAACCTAGAGAAATATCTAAAAAATGACTGAAAGATTTATCAGTTCTTGATGAACCTTCAGCTATATTACTAGGCATTGAAACAGAACATCTGCTTATTTGTGAACTTAAATCATACCTTTCATGTTTCGGAAAGTCTAGCAATAAATCTGAAATATCATTAGCAATTGAAATTCCCATTTGCCAAATCTTCAAATTCTTATAATTATGTCTCATGTTTTTTGACCAAGATAAGAAACTAAGAACTTAAAAGTAAGTTTTTTATTACTTTTAATAAATCTTTATTCTTGTCTCTTTCATTTAAAAAACATCTATCTCTTTATTCTATACTCTATTTTCTATTCTCTTCTTAAAGAACCTCGTAAATCCCTGCAGAACCTTGTCCAGTTCCCACACACATAGAAACGATTCCGTATTTATTACCTCTTCGTTTCATCTCGTCGAATAACTGAACTGAAAGTTTAGCTCCGGTACAACCCAGAGGGTGACCTAAAGCAATAGCTCCACCGTTTACGTTTACGATATCAGGATTTAAGCCTAACTCACGGATTACAGCCAAAGATTGAGAAGCAAAAGCCTCGTTTAATTCAACTAAGTCAATATCTTTCAACTCTAAACCAGCTTGTTTCAACGCCTTTGGAATTGCTTTTACAGGACCAATACCCATGATTCTTGGTTCAACACCAGAAGAAGCAAAGTTTACCAGTCTTGCAATAGGCTCAAGGTTTAATTCTTTTACCATATCCTCGCTCATGATTAAAACAAAAGCGGCACCATCACTCATTTGAGAAGAGTTACCGGCAGTTACACTTCCGTCAGCAGCAAAAACCGGTCTTAGTCCTGACAATGCAGCAACAGAAGTTCCGGCACGTGGACCTTCGTCTTGTTTTACAACGTATGATTTAGTTTCTTTTTTACCATTTTCATTAACGAAAGTCTGCTCAACAGTAATAGGAACGATTTGTTTATCGAATTTCCCTTCAGCTTGCGCTTTCAAGGCTTTCATATGAGAGTTATAAGCAAACTCATCCTGATCTTCTCTGGATATTTTATATTGATTGGCAACCGCTTCAGCAGTTAAACCCATTCCCCAGTAATAATCTTCGTGACCTGCAGCAGCAACTTTATAATCCGGAGTTGGTTTGTAACCTCCCATCGGAATAAAACTCATACTTTCTGCACCACCGGCGATGATACAATCTGCCATTCCTGATTGGATTTTTGCAGTTGCCATTCCGATAGTTTCAAGTCCAGATGCGCAATAACGGTTTACGGTTACACCAGGAACATCTTCCACTTTTAATCCCATAAGAGATATCAAACGTCCAACGTTCAAACCTTGTTCTGCTTCCGGCATGGCATTTCCTACCATCACGTCATCGATACGTTTTTTGTCAAAATCAGGCAATTCAGCCATCATAAACTGAATGGTTTCTGCAGCTAATTCATCAGGTCTTTTAAATCTAAAAACCCCTTTTGGTGCTTTTCCTACCGCAGTACGGTAAGCTTTTACTATATATGCTGTTTTCATTTGTTTTCTTTTTTAAGATTATAGAAAATAGAGTATAGAAAATAGACTGTTACTTGGTCTCAAAATCTATATTCTTTTTTCTTTGTTCTATTTTTTAAGAGTATAGAAGATAGAGTATAGAGAATAGACTTTACCAAGTCTGAAATCTATATTCTATTCTCTTTGTTCTATTTTCTTTGTTCTATTCTCTAATTTCTAAGTGGTTTTCCTTTTGTCAACATGTACTGAATTCTCTCTAAAGTCTTACGTTCTGTACATAAACTCAAGAAAGCTTCACGTTCGATATCTAATAAATATTGTTCAGATACTAAAGTCGCTTCAGATAAATCACCACCAGCCATTACGTAAGCCAATTTGTTAGCGATTTTTTTATCGTGCTCAGAAATGTATTTTCCAGCTTCCATTTGATCTGTTCCAACTAAGAACATCCCAAGAGCTTGTTTTCCTAAAACCTTAACATCAGTTCTTCTGATAGGTTGTGTATAACCAGCTTCAGCCATTAATAATGCATGTTTTTTAGCTTCAGCAATCTGACGATCTTTGTTTACTACTACAATATCTTTACCGTGTTGTAAAAGTCCATTGTCAAAAGCTTCGTAAGCAGAAGTTGACACTTTTGCCATAGCGATAGTTAAGAAATACTCTTGAAGGACATTCAATTCCACATCATTTTTATGGAATAAGTCAGAAGCTCTCAAAGCCATTTCTTTAGATCCACCACCACCAGGAAGTACACCAACACCAAACTCAACCAATCCCATGTAAGTTTCTGCAGCAGCAACCACTTTATCAGCGTGTAAGCTCATTTCGCATCCACCGCCAAAAGTCATTCCGTGAGGTGCTACTACAACGGGAATTCCAGAGTAACGAACGCGCATCATTGTGTCCTGGAACATTTTGATTGCCATGTTCAACTCGTCGTATTCCTGCTCAACTGCCATCATGAAAATCATTCCGATATTTGCCCCAACAGAGAAATTCGCTGCCTGGTTTCCAATAACTAAACCTTGATATTCTTTTTCAGATAAGTCGATTGCTTTATTGATAGCAGCAAGTACGTCGCCGCCAATTGTATTCATTTTTGATTGGAATTCTAAGTTCAAAATTCCATCTCCAAGATCTTGGATAATTGCACCACTATTGCTCCAAACTTTTTTGCTTTCGCGAATGTTGTTCAGGATAATGAATGAATCTTGTCCCGGAACTTTAGTTTGTGATTTTGTTGGAATGTTATAGAAATAAGTTGCTCCTTCTTTTACAGAGTAGAAACTTTCGCTTCCGGAAGCTAACATTTCGTTTACCCATGCAGCTGGCTCTAAACCTTCTGCTTTCATGATTTCGATTCCGTTTGCAACACCTATGGCGTCCCAAATTTCAAATGGACCATTTTCCCATCCAAAACCGGCTTTCATCGCATCATCAATTTTATATAATTCGTCTGAGATTTCAGGAATTCTGTTCGATACATAAGCAAACATTCCGGCAAAGCTTTTACGGTAAAATTCTCCCGCTTTGTCTTTTCCTTTTACCAAAACTTTAAAACGGTTGATAGGTTTATCAATAGTTTTTGTAAGTTCAAGTGTAGCGAAGTTTGCTTTTTTAGCAGCACGATATTCTAAAGTATCTAAGTCCAGCGTAAGAATATCTTTGTCTACTTTTTTGTAGAAACCTTGTCCTGTTTTACTTCCTAACCAATTGTTCTCCATCATTTTTGTGATGAAATCAGGAAGTTTAAACAATTCGTGTTGTTCGTCTGTCGGGCAGTTCTCATAAATACCATTGGCAACGTGTACCAAAGTATCCAATCCAACAACGTCAACCGTACGGAAAGTAGCTGATTTTGGACGACCAATTACAGGACCAGTCAATTTATCAACTTCTTCGATCGTTAATCCCATTTCTTTTACCAAGTGGAATAAACTCTGAATCCCGTAAATACCAATTCTGTTTCCAATAAACGCCGGAGTATCTTTAGCAACAACAGAAGTTTTTCCTAAAAATTTAGATCCGTATTCGTTTAAGAAATCCAATACTTCAGTAGAAGTTTTTGGACCAGGAATAATTTCAAATAACTTTAAGTAACGCGCAGGGTTAAAAAAGTGAGTTCCGCAAAAGTGTTGTTGAAAATCTTCGCTTCTTCCTTCGCTCATAAAATGAATTGGAATACCAGAAGTGTTCGAAGTAACCAAAGTTCCTGGTTTACGGAATTTCTCGATTTGTTCGAATACTAGTTTCTTAATATCCAAACGCTCTACTACAACCTCAATAATCCAGTCTACAGTAGCAATTTTTGCTATATCATCAGTAGTATTTCCAGTCGTAATTCTGTTTGCGAATTTTTGACTGTAAATAGGGGATGGTTTCGATTTTAATGAATTCGCCAAGTGCTCGTTTACAACTCGGTTGCGAACAACTTTACTTTCAAGCGTTAATCCTTTTTTAGTTTCAGCTTCTGTCAACTCGCGTGGTACGATGTCAAGCAGTAAAACTTCAACACCAATATTGGCAAAATGACAAGCTATTCCTGAACCCATAATTCCGGATCCAATTACAGCAACTTTTTTAATTGTGCGTTTCATATTTGTTAATTTTATTTCTATTGGTCAAATATGTTATCGCCTTTTTATTATTTGGAAAAAAAAATAATGTGGGCGATTTCATAGAGTTAATATTTTGTTTTTTATTTGAATTTGAAATAGACCTTTATAAAAAATATTCTAGTCTATTCTTTTTCTAATTTTTCTGTTTGATTAAATATGTTTTTGTCCTGAATTAATTCATTGATGATTTCAGAAACTTCAATAAAATGTTTCAGTTTTTCATCAGAAACATGTTTTCTAATTGTTTCATTAAATTTCAGAACCGTATTTTTAGATAAATCTCTTTTTTCTTTTCCAAACTCGGTTAGGTATATCAAAACACCGCGGCCATCTGTTGGGTTTTTTTTGCGAACAATAAGACCTTTATCTTCCATCGATTTTAGTGTTCTTGTCAGGCTTGTAGCTTCCATTCCCATTCTTGGTCCTAAAGCGGTAGACGGAGTTCCTTCTTCTTTGTCAATACTCAAAAGTGCAAATCCGGTGGCCATTGTAGCATCGTATTTCGCAGCTTCTTCATTGTACATTCTTGATACAGCCTGCCAGGTAGCTCTTAAAATATAATCTATTGTTTTCTCTTTCATATGTAACTATATCGATTTCAAATATAATCAAAAAATACTATGCATGCATATTAATTTATGATAAATTTTTGGTTAGTAAAAAAATATCTCTGATTTAGAGCGGTTTATGGTTTAATTTTAATTGAAATATACTATTCTTTTTTGAGATTTTAACAAATTTTATGCTGTAAAAATCGTTTTATGGTTTTAAATTATGATTTAATTCTGCATTTTGTAAAAAATCATGAGTTTAATTCAGTATTATTTTCAGGCTGATATCGTGAAAATGCTTTCTCGAGGGTCTTTTTCATACGATTTCGTAAGTTTTCAGGCTTCAAAACTTCGATTCCGTCACCAAAGCCCAATAGAATACGCTCCATTTCGTAATTAGGAGAAATCAACAAATGCACGATAATACTTTTGTCCTCATTTTCCTTAATTAATCTTTGAGTATTGTGCAAAGGTTTGGTTAAAACATAAGGTGCGTTTATAGCGTCTATCCAAAGTTCGATTTTTCTGGGCTGCAAACCTGTGTTTACAGTCACACCAATTACATTTTTATAAAAGAGTTCCGCATCAAAATCTTCTTCTAAATAAGGAAGATTAAAATCATAATCTATCGCTATAATCCTGTCCAAAGCCAAATTACTAATGGGCTGAGAACCTTTTTTCTTTCCTATCAAAAACCACCTGTTATTGAATTCCTTTAAGATAAAAGGATGAAAATGAAATTTGCTTTCCTCTCGCGATTTAAAAGACTTATACGTAATCACCAAAACAATCTTCTTGATAATTGCCTGATATACTTCATCCAGATAATGCAAACCTTTTAATCCTTCATTTTTATCCAGATAAATAACCGGTTTGGTATGCGATTTCTCAGAATAGATTTTATCTTCTAAACGCTGCAGAATATCCGATACGTCGCTAAACAAAGAGAAATCCTTAAACTGTTTCAGCATCGAAACCGTTTCTGTCAAAACATTCATATCCGTTTCCGTCAGCGGAATATCAGTTATCGTAAATTCTTCGTCTTCATATTTATAATACTTTTTATCGTAAACTACGATTGGCGCATTATAACCCAGTTTTTCACTTCGCATTAGCTGAATATCCATTTGGATTGTTCGTTTGCTAATTGGGTTTTCGCGGCCTTCATATTCAAACAAAGCTTCAGAACAGCATTCTATTAAATCGTCTAAAGTCCATTGTCTGTATTTATTCTGCAGGCATTTGTCAATGGTTTTGTACCGTATTAGGGCATTTTTGTTTTGTGACATAATTTTTGTTTTTTTTGCCGCAAAGGCTCTAAGACACTAAGTTTTTTTAATGCCACAGATTAAAAGATTAAAAGGATAAAAATCTCCTAAATCTGCGTGAAACAAAACTTTGCGTTATTTTATTAAATTTTTTTATTCCAATTTTCTCGTTCCTATTATCGTAGAGACGCACAGCAGTGCGTCTAACACATCGTAACCACAATTAATTCCTCTCAGCAAACCTGACAGGTTTTTTAAACCTGTCAGGTTTAACAACGGGAATATCTACGTCAATAATAAAATTTCCTTTTCAATATTGAATCGCGCTTTCTCTTCATATAAATCCCTAAAATCTTCCGTCTGAAAAATAAATTCATTCTCCAGAAAATGTTTCAAAGCTTTCGCTCTTCCGGGTTTGTAGAGGAAATCAGGATAAATACTATATTCTTTTCTGATTTGTTCAAAATAGATTTTATACTCTTCCCAATCGCGGGCGAGAATTTTCAAATCAAAATCTATTAACCAATTAATGTCCTCAATTATATTGTGCTGATGTTGTTGCGTCGCACAAATTGCATCAAAAACCAATTGTTTATCCAGTTGGATATTTTCGGGTAAAATAGACAAAGTAAATTCAGCACTTTTAAGTTCATTGTCTTTTTTACTGCTCTTATAAATGTAATCGTGATAGAAAATAGAGAATAATACTTCGTTTGGCAATTTGAGTTTGTCAAAGTAGGTTTCATAACATTCGATCATATCTTCTAAATGCTTTAGATTATGATAATGTCTTGATTTATTGGAATAAGCCTTTTCTAAATCAGTCCAATTCTGTTGAATTTCATTTGCTGAAAAGCCAATATTTGTGAGTAATTCAGAATAAATTTTCTGTAAATTCATATGTTTTTTTGTTTAATCTTCTGTTAAGTCTACGGGAGCGTAATATTTATAGACAATTATATTTCGAGTTGTAATTAGCTCCACCGGAGCAATATGTTTATAGCTAATTTCACATTGTTCGGCATTAAGCTACATCGGAGCGAAATATGCAGAGCAATTTATTAGAAGAGAATCAAAAGCTCCAGCGGTGCGATACTTCGGCTTTTATGTTTTATCAATAAAATATGTCACCCTGCTGGGGTTCTTGAAATGCTTTTGGAAAATTGCTATAAATATTTCGTCCCTCTGGGACTTTATTGGTTTTATTAAATCTAAAAAAATCCATAAATGTGCCGTCCTTAATAGGGCTTACACGATTTTGCTAAATAAATATGTATTCAAATATAAAATTCTTTTTTTACTGCGCAAAATAATTGCGTAGTAGTTCTGAAATCTTTGTAATGTCAAAACGAAAGACCTTGTAGCTTAAAAGGAAAAGCCTATAGAAAAATTACTGACTATAGAGTTTGCGGATATTCCGGTTAGACCCGAGCGGACTAATGGGTAGAATTTACAGAAGCACCGAAATCGTTAGGGAAAGTAGGGAAGCGTATTTAGAGCCGCAATGCCCGAAAGGGAATATGAGTTCGAATCTCATCAGGGTCACAAAAAAGAATTTTATACTGCGCAGAATAATTGCGCAGTAGTTTTGAAATCTTTGCTTAAGAAATAAAAACAAGTTCATTGAAATAAAAAATTGGGTTAACAAGGTCAAGTTTAAGTTACTTCTAAAACTTTCCAACGTACTACTTACACCATTACCGGTTAACACAATTTAAAATGAAGCGGTAGCTCAGCGGTTAGAGCAGGTAGTTTTGTAATTATCCAAAAAAGGTCAATCAAAACTTACTTCGTACACTTTTAATGTCCGGGTCGTGGGTTCGAATCCCATCTGCTTCACAATTAATGGTCAATTAAAACTTACTTCAGAACACGGCTAATTTCGGTTCGAATCCGAACAAAGTTTTAAAATCATCATTAATAAAAAAAAAACGAGGGTCAAGATTAACTTACTTCTTAGGGGAAACCCATCTGATAAAACAGTTCATCAATTACACTCCAATTTCAGGTCAAGTGTCTCTTACTTCAAATCTTTTTGGTAGAATCAGAAACACCATTATCTAAATTTTAAAAAATAAAAAAATGAAAACACAAGAATTATTAAAAATCAGTTTGCGTCAAAACGCTATTTTCATTCCATCAGCGATGATCGCGAATGATATTAAAAAATTATCAGGATCAACATCGGTTTTAGTAGCCAATGTTTCGAAACTTGGATTTACATTTTCTGAATCGTTATTACACGCTTTAAATAATATAAACCCAAATTATAAAATAGAAGTTTTAGACGTTCTAAAGGAAGTTTTAGGAACAGATAAAAACTGGACACCTTTGGTAAAAGAATGGCATATTCCAACCGGAGAAACTGTTTTGGATCATGTTGCAACTTTTTTTGCCAACGTTTTTAAAACGAATAACGGAACAACTTTGCAATGCGGACATATTATCCCAAACAATACTTTTCCTTTAGAACGATACAATGGTTGCCCATTCTGCGGAACTCCGTTTGAATTTGGTAAAATCGAAAATTACGGACAAGGAAGTAAATTAAAAGTATTGGATTTATGGACAGAAACAGAATTAGAAGATTTCTATAAATCGTTATTACAATCTAAAACCGCTCTTGACGCTACACAAGCAGATAGTTTAAAAATCGCATTAAAATATTTGCCTTTGCCAAAAACAGATATTGCCATCAAAGAAACTTTGATTTTGGTAATCGATGTTTTAATCGAAGAAGGTAAGTCCGAAAAGGCTTCTCAGTATTTTAAATCTCCAACCGATATCCTAAGATATTTATGGTTCAAGAATACAGGATTGCTGCAAATTATCGAGCCAAAAACGATTATCAAAAGAACATCAAAAAATGCCCAGCATTTTGTTGGTTTCTTAGATGCGAGTGCGCAATCTAAAATCGCAGCGACAAAAGAGTTGAAACTTAAATATTCCCGAAAAGAATGTTTAATGGTGGCCAATTGGTTGAATAATCTGGGTATGGATGTGGAGACAATCTGCGAAATCATGCACCCAAAAAGAGGAATCTGGGTTCGTTTTATCAGAGCGTTACGTTTGGCAGAATACAGTAAAAGAAAAGGCTTTGAAAAATTGGCTTTTTTGATGGATGTGTTTTACAATCAGGTGTACGATGTTTGGCAAAGCAAAGTAAACACATCAAGATTGAAATTTGATGCTGATAAAACATTTGCATTATTAAAACAACGTCCGGGATTGTTTGCACGTTCTTTATTCTCGAATATGCTTTGGTTTGGTGCAGACGAAACTGTGGCGCATTTTACAGAAATTATCGATAAAGTTCCGGCAAGATTGGTATTTACATTAAACATGTATGCTCAAAATTATTTTGATAAAAACATGCAAAGAAGCGTGAAACCTTTGGGCGGAACAAACAAACGAATTGCACCAAATGGTTTATTGAATTTGTACGACGACGCGCAATTAGAAGCGATGAAAAATCAAATCGAAGAGTTGTGTTTATTGGCCATGAAAAAGAGATTTGCAGCAATTGCAAACCCGAATAAAACGATCTATATCGATTCGCAATTGTTTAATATGCCAGTTTCTATAGGAGATCGAAGCGAGACTGTTCAGGATTTACCGGTTGCCTTAATGGGAACACGTTTCCCGATTGAAGGTAACGAAGTGCGGTTGTTCATGCAATGGGGTAAAGACTTGCCTGCACAACACCTGGATATGGATTTGAGCTGTCATATAGCCTACGAAGATAAAGCAGATATCTGTTCGTACAGCCGATTGGAAACAACAGGTTGTCAACATAGCGGTGATATCAGAAGTATTCCGGCTAAAATTGGAACGGCAGAATACATCAACATCAACATTGATGACTTGGCGAAAGCCAACGCCAAATTTGTAACTTTTACCTGCAATGCTTTTAGCAACGGAAGTATCACGCCAAATCTTATTGTAGGTTGGATGAATAGTAAACACCCAATGAAAATCTCCGAAAAAACCGGAGTTGCATACGATCCGTCTTGTGTAGATCATCAGGTTCGTGTGACGCAAAATGTTGCCAAAGGTT
The DNA here is from genome assembly GCF_027980145.1 of Flavobacterium azizsancarii. Taxonomy (GTDB): domain Bacteria; phylum Bacteroidota; class Bacteroidia; order Flavobacteriales; family Flavobacteriaceae; genus Flavobacterium; species Flavobacterium azizsancarii. The sequence continues at coordinate 15,830 of NZ_JAMZNK010000067.1, forward strand.
TGGTTTTTGGAGTGTTGGATGTTGCCAAAAGAGAAATCGTTTGGTTAGAGATGACCTTTGGAGGGCAAGTTGTGCAAGGTTTGGATTTTAAAGGAGTTCAGGCAATGTTGGCAAAACTAAGCAGCAAATTGAATATTGGTAGTTTGTTACAACTCAAAGCAGAAGCCCAGGGTTTAACCATCACCGAAGATCAAAATGCCGATGAGATTTACGATGCAAAATGGGCGATAAATGCTGCGGCAGTTACGCAATTATTAATTGATTAGAGAAAAGGTTCAGAGGTGCAAAGGGACAAAGGTTCAAAGGTTTTTTGTAGAGGCGCACTGCAGTGCGTCTTCACAAAGTTTTTGTTTCACGCAGATTTAAAAAGATCTCAGCAGATGAGGCAGATTATTTATAAAAATCTTTTTTAGATCTGCTCAAATCTGTAAAATCTGTGTGAAATAAAAAGTACGCAAAATAACTGCGCACTAATGTAAAACCTTTGCACCTATGAACCTATGGAACTTTGCCCCTTAAAAATAAAAAATCATGAATACACAAATAAACGGTACAGATATAATTGAATTAGGATTCCCGGAAGGAAAAGCAATCGGAATCGCATTAAGAATAAACAGTAAAAGACACGGGTTGAAACGTGATGAAATGATGACTAATTTCAAGAATGTTTTAGCAACTCCGGAAAATTATATAGATGACGCTATTTTTAGCAAACTGGCAATTGCTTTGATCGAAAAAGCAAATGAAAAACCGGAAGATTTCATTCCTTTAAACCAAAACCCGAATGCTTATTCGGCTTACGGATTAGAAGGTATCGAAGACGGAGCCAGAAAACAAATGGAAGTTGCCATGCAATTGCCCGTTACCGTTGCAGGAGCTTTAATGCCTGATGCGCATCAAGGTTACGGATTGCCGATAGGCGGAGTTTTAGCCACTAAAAATGCTATTATTCCGTATGGTGTTGGTGTTGATATTGGTTGTCGAATGGCTTTATCGGTTTATGATATTGCAGAGGATTTTTACTTTGAAAATGAAGCCAAATTCAAAAAAGAATTAGTTGCTAATTCGGTTTTTGGAGCCGGACACGGATTTCAGGGTCAATATAAATCAGATCATGCGGTTTTAGAAAACGATGCTTTTAATATGACTCCGTTTGTGAAACATTTAAAAGATAAAGCCTGGTCGCAATTAGGATCTTCAGGTGGTGGAAATCACTTTGTCGAATTCGGAATCATGGAATTTGCAAAAGACGATGCGGTTTTGAATATCCCGAAAGGTAAATATGTTGCTTTGTTAACACACTCAGGTTCACGCGGAATGGGCGCAACGATTGCCGGACATTATACAAAAATGGCAAAAGATGTTTGTAAACTTCCGGAAGTCGCTAAAAATTTAGCATATCTTGATATGAACTCACAATTGGGTCAGGAATACTGGATGGCGATGAATTTGGCGGGAGATTACGCATCGGCTTGTCATGAGATCATCCATAACAAAATGGAACGCGCTTTAGGAGCAACTATTTTAGCCAAAGTCGAAAACCACCATAATTTTGCCTGGAAAGAAATCTGGAACGGCGAGGAAGTAATCGTACATAGAAAAGGAGCAACCCCAGCCGGAAAAGGCGTTATGGGAATCATTCCGGGAAGTATGACCGCACCGGGATTTTTGGTGAGAGGAAAAGGCGAGGAGAACGCTATAAACTCGGCTTCGCACGGAGCAGGAAGACAAATGAGCCGAACAAAAGCCATAAAAAGCATCACCAAAACCGAGATGCAAACTATCTTGAGAGATCACGGCGTTACGCTTATTGGTGCAGGTCTTGACGAAGCCCCAATGGCGTATAAAGATATCAATCAGGTGATGGAAGCACAACAGGATTTGGTTGATGTCGTAGCGAAGTTCACTCCAAAATTGGTAAGAATGGCGGATGACGGAAGTCGGGAAGACTAATTTTTTAGTGGTCAGTCTCGGTCACAGTTTTCAGTGTAGAGGCGCATTGCAGAGAAGCTAATACTTTGTAGTAATTTTAACCGCAAAGATCGCAATTCCAATAGTTATTGGGATACGCAAAGTGAGCAAATAATTTTTCACGCAGATTTAAAAAGATTCCGGCAGATTTAAATTAGATTTTTTTAGAATAATTTGCGAACATCTGCTTAAATCTTTTTAAATCTGCGTGAAACAAGAAACTTTGCGCCTTTGCCGTTTAAAAACAAACAAACATGGAAATACTAAACAGAGATTTTGAAATACTCACAGATTACATCCTGACTTTTCATTTTTATAAATATCTCAATATCGATCTAATCGAAGATTGGGCGATCGAACTAATCAATTCAGGTTATGAGAGTGAAGCTATTTATAACTTGGCTTGTTTCTATAAGCCAATTGATTGTGATGAAGTTCGGCCTTATCTCGAAGCCGTGCTCTCAGAATTGAACCTAACGACAAAAAATAAAGTGGAATCTCAAAAAAGTCATATAAGATATTTTCTAAATAAAGTAGTAAAGTATGATGATGTGAGAGGCAACCTGAAAAGAATGCTGTATTTGTATTGCGACTTTACTGTAGACCAAGACATAATCGATTTATATGTTCTTGATGATGCTTGGAATGATTTGATAGTAGGTAAAGTGAATTGGTATTATAAAGATGTTACTCTGGATACTGTCGAACAACAAGTTATAGTAACAGCCCAAAAATGGCTTTATGAGAATTAAAAGGTTCAAAGGACAGAGTTACAAAGGCTCAAAGGTTTTTCCTCATTTTGTGTCATTTCGACAGAGGAGACTCGAGCGACAGCGAACAGGCAAAGCAAATCTCATCAAGTGACTCGACAAAGATTAGCAATTCACGTTGCGGAATTTCTAGTGCGATTTCTCCTCTGTCGAAATGACAAACTTTTTGTAAAAAACTTTGCGGCTCCGAGTCATTGCGAGATTAAAAACACACCAAAAATAAAAAACTTTGTGTCTTAGCGCCTTCGTGGCAAAACAAACCAAGTAAAAAACTGTGTGCCTTAGCGCCTTAGTGGCAAAATAAAAATAGCGCCTTTAGTGGCAAAAAACAAAAAAAATGAAACAATATATAGACATAGGAATTAATTTAACTAATAAACAATTCCAAAACGACATAGACGATGTCATACAAAACGCTTTAGATGCCGATGTATCGCAAATGATACTTACCGGAACAAGCGTAAAAAACAGCGAAGCTTCTGCTCAAATAGCAAAAGGATATCCTGGAATATTATATGCCACGGCAGGAATTCACCCGCATGATGCGAAGAGTTTTGATGCGCAAAGCATCTCGAAACTAAGAAATTTATTAAAACAGAAACACGTAGTTTCAGTAGGTGAGTGCGGACTGGATTTTGATCGTGACTTTTCGCCCAGAAACATGCAGGAAACCTGTTACAAAGCCCAATTAGAATTGGCGATCGAAGTTCAAAAACCTTTGTTTTTGCACGAAAGAGCGGCTTTTAATAAGTTTATGGAGATGACAAAAGACTATTTACCACAATTGCCAAAAGCCGTCGTACACTGTTTTACAGGAAGTTTGCAAGAAGCCAAAACCTATCTCGATACCGGATTCTACCTTGGCTTTACCGGAGCAATATCCGACAGTAAACGATTTGAGCATTTAAAAGAAGTGATACAATATGTACCGCTGGACCGAATGATGATCGAAACAGATGCGCCATTTATGCTGCCGAAAAACGTACCAAACAATCTCCTGAAAAAATACCACGAACGCCGTTGTGAACCTGCTTTTCTGCCTTTTGTTGCAGCAACAGTTGCACAGTTTAAAGGAATTTCAGGAATTATAGTCGCGGAGGAAACGTCGAAAAATGCTAAAGACTTTTTTGGAATCTAGCGTTTTCTAACAGGTTTCAAAAACCTGTTAGGTATTGTTGTTAGGATTTTATTTGTTGGCTTTTAAATCAGGTATATTTACTGAGTTTAAAGGCTTTTTGTTTATTTATATTTGAAACCAATCATGAAAGAAAAAATACTTCAAAAATTAAAAGAAATAGAAATACAGAAAAATGTAGAAATACTTTTTGCTGTAGAATCAGGAAGTCGCGCCTGGGGATTTGCTTCTCCGGACAGCGATTATGATATCCGTTTTATATACAAACACGAACCCGATTATTACTTATCGCTTTGGGAAAAACCAGACGTAATCGAATTCATGACCGATGATGATCTTGACGGTTCTGGTTGGGATTTACGGAAAGCCGTAAAGTTATTAGCAAAATCTAACGCACCTTTGATCGAGTGGTTGTTTTCGCCTGTAGTGTATTATGCAAATAATGATTTTGCAAAACAAATGCAGGACTTAGCCGTAGAATGTTTTTCGCCAATAGCGGTTTTACATCACTATTTAGGAACGACAAAAAATTTCATGGATGTTTGCGAAATGGAAGAAGTAAAACTAAAAAGTTATTTCTACGCCTTAAGAACTGCTTTAGCTGGAAAATGGATTATAGAAAATAATACTTTTCCACCCGTTGCTTTTGCTGATTTATTGCAAATCGCCCCACAAAACATACAAGAAAAAATAATAGAATTACAAGAAATAAAAGCCAACCAAGACGAAAAGTATTTGCACCCAAAAGAAGTTTTAATAACTGATTTTTTATTGGAAACAGTGAAGTTTAATCAGGACAATGCGAGTAAGGTGGGAAGTAGTAAAAAGTTGAATGAGGAGTTGGATCTGTTTTTTAGAAAAATGATAAATAATTAAAAATAAAAGTTTATGAAATTACGTCCAGAAGAGGTTTCTTTAAAAGAAATTATGATTGATCCATTCAATCCTAGATTTACAACTAACAAAACATTTGACCAAGAAACATTAATTAATCATATGTTGATATCTAAAGAATCAAAAGAACTATTGAATAGTATGCGAGAAGATATTAAATGGGTTAATCGAATTGTGATACAAAAAATTGCGAATCATGATAAATCAACTATTCTTGAGTCTAAAAAGGGAGAATTTAATTTTGTGGTTGTTGAAGGAAATACGAGAATTGCATGCTTAAAATCAAGCAAAATTGAAGGATATGATCTTGATACAGTAATTCCAGTATTAATTGCTGAAAGAGAAAAAGATGAATCCAAAGAAGAATTTAGTAAACAAGTTAGAATAACACAGGGGATTGCAAATGTTACAGTTGTAAAAGAATGGAGTCCTGTTGCTAAAGCTAAACATTTAAATGCATTATTTACTGACTATATTACTAATTCCAAAGCTCAAGATGTATATAAAAAGATTTCATCAGAATTAGGGTTAAATATTAAAGATGTTAGAGATTCAATTATTAGATATAAAATATTTTCAAGAATTGAATATATTGCTGAGCCAATACCTGATGAAAATTGGGGTTACTTGGAAGCTTTCGACAAAAATTCAAATGTGAGAAGTTTGCTAGGTTTAAATCCAGAAAATCTAGAGTTTGACGAAAACGAAGACGAATATTTTGAGGAGATACTTGGTGACATACCTGCGTTAGTAAAACAAGCTCTAAATCAAGGTTTGAATACAAAGCAATTTAGAGATGTAATAAATGACAATGCAAAGAAAATTAAAACGAGTGAAGATTTTAATCATTTTATAAAAGATATATTAGATCAAAATACGGATACTAGTCTTGTCAGTTTAAAAAATAATCTAAAAATAACATCAGATAAAGAACAATGGGCAACGGATTTAAAATTAGTTAATGATAAAATATCATCTTTTCCAAGTGTAGCAGATTGGTCAAAAGATTATTTGGATATCTTAAAACAAATAAGTACAAAAGTTATAAGACATATTAATATTATTGAGATGTCAGATGAATAATTTGTTTTCTACTAAAAACATTCTAAACTTATTGATTTCATATCATTGGGATAATTCAAAGAGAATTGATGAAGTTTTACTTGAAGTATTTTATCTTAATTTTACAGAATATGATTTAGAAGAAGCTTGTGAAAAATATTGTGATTGTACTACTCAATATTTTAAGAGATTGATAAATTGTATAGAAAATGTTAATGAGGAGAATTCGTTTAAAAAAATTGAAATTTTTGATGAATATGATGGATATTATGTTAAAAAGGTTTCTAGTGATGTTTTAGTAACATTAAAGTATAAAGAAGTTTGTTCTATATTTGAAGAAATTGAGAAAAGAAAAAATAAAGGGACTTTGTACGAACATTTCTGTAAATTATTTATTTCTGATTTAGGCATTGATACTGAGGTTACTAGGAATTCAAATGATAAAGGAATCGATATATTAGGGAATTATACAGTTAATTTTTCTAAAAACATTACAAAATTAATTTTTAGTGATGATATTTATTTGTTGATTCAAACTAAATTTTATAATAAATCAATTGATACTCCTGTAATAAGAAAATTAGTAGGAGATTCTCTATTTATCAGATTTGATGAACTTGAATATTTTAAGATTAGGCATAATGCTTTTCATTTGATTGTCTTCAGTCATAAAGGATTTACTCAACCTGCACTTGAATTTGCAAAAAAAAATAAAGTAATGACTTTTGATTCTATGCAAATTGCGCATATAATTTCTGAAGATTTAAATAATGATTGGAAGTGTCTTAATTTGTTTAGTCCCTAAATTATTTTTAATATTTGATTGAAATGAAATTTTAACAATGACAATCCAAACCCTAAAATCCCAAAACCTAATCGTTTTCGAAGTAATCTCGGGAAGTAAATCTTTTGGGTTAAACACACCAACATCAGATACTGATATCAAAGGCGTTTATTATCTGCCAAAAGAAAAGTTTTTTGGGTTAGATTATATTCCGCAGATAAGTAATGAAACCAATGATGAGGTTTATTATGAAATTGGTCGTTTTATAGAATTGCTGATAAAAAATAATCCTAATATTTTGGAAATTTTGGCTTCGCCGGAAGATTGTATTTTGTACAAACATCCGTTGATGGAGAAATTGAAGATAGAAGATTTTCTGTCTAAATTGTGCAAAGATTCTTTTGCGGGATATGCCGTAACGCAAATCAAAAAGGCGAGAGGTTTAAACAAGAAAATCGTAAACCCAATGCCAAAGGAAAAGAAAAGTCTTTTGGATTTTTGTTATGTTTTGAAAGGTTACGAAACTGTTGCTGCAAATAGTTTTTTAGCAGAAAATAATTTAAAACAGGAACAATGCGGTTTGGTTAATTTGCCTAATTCAAAAGGAATGTTTGCATTGTTTTATGATGATGATAAAAGCTTAGGCTACAAAGGAATTATTCAAAAAGAAAATTCTAATGAAGTTTCGCTTTCATCAATTCCTAAAAACGAAAAGTTGATCGGTTATTTGTCGTGCAATCAGGATGGATATTCTAAGTATTGCAAAGAATATAATGAATATTGGTCATGGATTGAGAAACGAAACGAAGATCGTTACAACACGAATCAACAACACGGAAAAAATTACGACAGCAAAAACATGATGCATACGATCAGGCTTTTGCAAACTGCGGAACAAATTTTGTCAACAGGAAAACTAAATATAAGAGTTTCCAATCGGGAAGAATTATTAGACATAAAAGCCGGAAATAAAGAATACGATGATTTACTTGAAATGGCAGATAACTTAATCGCTTCAATCGAAAATCATTATCAAACATCGACTTTGCCTGAAAAACCAGATGAAGAAAAAGTAATTCAAACTTTGATTAAAATTCGTGAAGAATTATACCAATAAAAAAATGCGCAACTCCCGTTGCGCATTTTATATATAAAGAAAAAGAAAACCTTATCTCCCTTTCATCAACTTTTCTAAATACTCAACCTTTTCTTTTTCAGCCTGAACCAAACGTTTGTGAAGCTCCACAACTCTATCAAGAGGATTTACGTAAGTGGTACTTGTTGGGTATTTCGGTCGGACCGTGCCACCCATTTCGGTTGAAATGGTGCCACTTTGAAAGAGATTACAATAATACAAAAAAGTTTATTCAGTTTAAAAATTTGCTTTTCTCA
>NZ_JAMZNK010000068.1 GCF_027980145.1 Flavobacterium azizsancarii
AAAGGATATAAGATCCCCAAAATTTCATTTTGTAATCAATTACAAAATGAAATCATTCAACAAATAGTAATACATTGTGGTGGGGATCCTGCTAAAATAGAGACATTCAATGCATAAAATAAAGTTCCTTACACTCTTGGTTTTAAACTTTGACAAAGGTAATCTAGAATTGAATACTCTAATTGTGTGATTTTTATGCTATTACTTGACTGATTCGCTTTGCGAAAACGCGGATAAAACAGATTTTTTATTTGGAATCAAGTACTCTCCCCGTGGTCGAAAATGAAAAAATTATGAACAATTGTAATTTAACTTTCTAATGTTTATTAAGCTTTATGTGTCCGCCAAAAGTATAGGCTGCTGCGAGAGTAGGACCATTATATCCCCATTTTAAAAAACCGTTTAGTCTTTTTTCTACGGCATCAACTTTAAAATTTAGTCCCGTATATCCGGCGGTAAGGCTAAAGTTTTTGTGTACATTGTATAAAAGGGATAAATTATAGCTAATAATTCGCCCATCGATATCGTCAATTTTCAAAGCAAGATAATTTGCATTCACATACAAGCCAAAACGTTTTGTCAGGACAAATTCGCCCCAGATTCCAACATCAGGCAATGGAGCCGTGAAATTAAAACTATCTCTGTATTCTGTTACAGCCTGATTGGCATCAACGCGTAGCCCCAGATCTGTAAAAAGTACGTGGGCACCTATTAATAAACCGATTTCATATTTTGGTTTTACTAAAAAGGCATAACCGTAAGCAATCCGGGCAATCTGAACATCAAAAAACGCGGTTACTCTTGTGTTTATGTGGTAAGTATTTTCTCCAAAAGTGATGTCTTTTTCCAGAGTTTTGGTAGAACTTCTGTCTAAAGCAAAATATTCAAAACCTAATCTCGATCTTTTTGAAATACGCCAGTCAAATGTTGCCATAAAGGAAGCGCTTGATTTTGAGAATCCTAAGTCATTTTCGAGATCTATTTTTGTACCTCTGTTTCCATTGTTTGTACCTACTTCAATTTCAGTATTATTTACAGGAAAAAAAGCTCCGGCAGTTACTTTAAATCGTCTATCATGCCAGGGTAAATCTGTGGCGTCATAATCCTGCGGATTTTCTGAGTTATCATTTTGTATAGCAGGCAGGGAATTTTCGATTGGGATTTCAGAAGTGGTTTGAGCTTGAATCGAGAGACAAAAAAGAGAGACTATCAAAAAATAAAATAAGTTTTTCATTGGATTTATTTTTAAATTTTATTGATAAATTTTTAACACTTAAAGTTAACAAAAAAAATCACTCATTTTTATTTTTTATATTTTTTATTTGAATAAAAATACTGATTATCAATGAATTATGTGATTTGTTAAAATTAGTTGACATGTCACTCTTTTTTGTAATTTTGTCCTATGGAAAAAAATGAAGAAGATTTTAATACTTTTAATGATGGAATTTCAGAGAGTTTTTTCTTTCAGATACATCGAATGAAACGAACTATTTTTCGTCATACAAATGCCTTAATGAATGAAGCCGGAATAAATTTACAGTTAGAACAACTTCCGATAATTATGATTTTGCAACGAAAGAGTTTTTCTCAAAGAGAACTTTCTGATATTACAATGCGTGACAAATCTTCTATTTTAAGAAGTATAAATGCACTTGAAAAAAAAGTTTTAGTGAACGTTCAGAAAGATAAAGAAGACAAGCGTAAAAATATCGTAAGCCTCACGGAAGAAGGAATTAGTCTGGCAAAAAGCATTCGGCTCTTAATGAAACGATCAGAAGATGAGGTTTTGGCCGTTTTTTCAGTTAAAGAAAGAACAGAAGCTTTAGAAACAATCAGAGGTTATGCAGATAAATTGGATACGCTTTAAAACAGTACAATGATTTTATGAATTAGGCTGGTTTTCGAGGAATTTTTTATTCTCTAAAAAAAGTTCGCCACGAGTTACACAAATTAGCCCGAATTTTTATACAGAAGAAGAAGTAAATGCAATTCATGAAAATTTGTGCAATCCGTGGTATAAAAAAACATTAAAAACAAAAAATGCAAAATGAATAAAACTGAATTATTAGAAGGTCCGATACTTTCTTCATTATTAAAATTGGCTGTGCCAATTATGATTGCTAATTTACTACAAGCTGCTTATCAATTGGTTGATGCTTTTTGGGTGGGACGTTTGGGCGGAGATGCCGTTGCTGCAGTTTCTGTAAGTACACCTGTAATTTTTCTGATGATTGCTCTAGGAACCGGATTGGCAATTGCCGGATCTATACTTATCGCACAATATTTTGGTGCAGGACAGCAGGAAATGGTCAATCATGTTGCTGCTCAAACATTATTAATGGTTATTACAGTATCTATAGTGCTATCTTTTATTGGATATTGGCTGAGTCCGTATTTTTTATATTTACTTAAAGTCACACCACAAGTCTATAATAATGCGCTGGGCTTTATGCAGATTGCTTTTATTGGACTGGTTTTTAGTTTTAGTTTCATGATTTTTCAGTCCGTTATGCGAGGCGTTGGTCGTGTTACTTTGCCAGTATATATCGTATTGGGAACTGTAATTCTAAATTTTGCCTTAGATCCGTTGTTTATTTTTGGATGGAATTTTATTCCTGCAATGGGGGTAAAAGGCGCAGCTCTGGCAACTTTGTCTACTCAGAGCCTGGCAATCATCATTGGTTTTGTCATTTTGTTTAGAGGAAAACATGGTATTCATTTGCAATTAAAAGATTTTAAACCAGATTTTAAGCATATAAGAAAAGCGTTTAAAATTGGTTTTCCATCTTCAATAGAACAATCGATGCGTGCGATTGGATTAACCGCCATTACTTTTTTGATCGTACATTTTGGCACAACAACGGTTGCTTCTTATGGAGCCGGCTCTAACCTGATTCAGTTGATTATGATTCCGGCCTTGGGACTTTCTATGGCAATTGCTACTTTGGTAGGACAAAATATTGGCGCCGGGAATATGCTTCGTGCCGGAAAAATAGCAAAATTAGGTGCTTATTTAGGTTTTGGATTATTAACCGGAATTGGAATAATAGCATATGCTTTTGCGCCACATTTAATTGCTTTTTTCGTACCAAATGATCCCGCAGTTATCGAGGGAGGTACAACTTTCCTGAGAATTACGTGTTTGTCATGGGGATTTTTGGGACTTCAAATGTGTTTGTTAGGTGTTTTTAGAGCGGTAGGAAATACAACGCTTCCTATGATTCTAACATTGGTTTCGCAATGGGTTCTGCAATTTCCGCTGGCTTATATTTTATCGCATAATACCTCACTTGGAGCAGTCGGAATATGGTGGGCTTTCCCTGTTTCAACCGTTATTACTGCAATTGTGACAATGCTTATTTATGCAAAAGGCGATTGGAAAAAAGAGCGACTTACCGGTAAAACAAATAAACTAATAAATAAAGTAGAGAAAGAAATCGTAAAAGAAGGATTTGAGGTTAAGTAGGGCTTCTTTTGAAAGGTTTAAAGGTTTAAAAGAAAGCTCAAAGTTTTTCTGTAGAAGCGAGCAGTGCGTCTTTTTTTTGTGTTCAATATAAACCCGACGGGTTTTTAAAACCTGTCGGGTCTAACAACAGTAAATTTTTTTGGTCTCAAAAGGTTTTCTGTATGGGCGCACAGCAGTGCATTTTTTGCCTTTGATTCTGTAATCACATTTTTTTAGTTGTAGTTGTAATTGCCATTGCTATTGATATTTAAAATTGATTCTTTATATTTGAAAGTATAATCTGAAAACAATTATGGATAAAAAATTAAAGCAATTCTTCGTTAAGTCTTTTGTAGTGCTATTGTTGATTCATTTAGGGTATTTTTTATACGGCTATTTCAAGTTTGATGGCATAGGAAATATCTATATCAATACAGAGTTCTACAGGTTTAAATTTTATGATGATGTTTCGATTTCCCAATTTTTTGTTACCGGTTTATTTCTACTCATTTTTCTGATTTTTTTATTAAAAAATCATTCCAAACAAAATTATTCTTTTGCAAATTTGCTTAAAATTGGCGGTGTATTGCTGTTGGTTTCTTTTTTGAGTTTTTCATTTTTTCTCAGTTATAGTTTTGGTATGAATGCAAAATTGAAATCGGAATTGTCTGAAGCAAAATTCAATAAGGACAAAATGCTGCTGAATGTCCTGAATCCGTTTTTGTATAATTATACATCTTATAGCTCAGAGAAATTATTTAATCCGCTTAATATTCTATATCCGAAACCTTATCCGGTTATTGAGGTTGTCGACAGCACTTTGATTTCGGGTAACTATTATAGTGTTGACTATAGATATTACAGTATTGATACTTTGAAAATGCTGACAACAGATTTAAATAAAGTTTCGAATGCAGCGGGCACAATATTGGACAGCATTGGTTTTGGTAAAAAAGAACTTCTGGATCGAATAATTAAGAAGAATATAATAAAAGACAGTACTGAAATTATTTATAAGGGCAGAACCGTTGACCCGAGATATGATGTAGATATTTGCATATTTGTAGAGAACAATTCTTTGTACAAGCCTGTAAAAGGAGTTCCGGTTGAGAAACAGCAATATGATGCAGCGGTAAAACGATACAAACTGATTTATAAATATAAACCGGATTCGTTGGTAGCTAATTTTCAGAAACTGGATACTTTGCTTAAAAAGTATAGAGTACAAAGTTCTATTACTCCTAAACAGCTTGCTAAAGAGGTTGCCTATTTTAAAGATCATAATAATGAACTGCTCAACGGAATCAATAATAACTTTGACAGAAAGATATTAGAAGAAAAATTTACAACTTTGGACAGATTGTTTTATGAACCCAATTATCTTCATCCCTCGATTATTGGAATCTTTTTTGGTGTTGTTTTTGGTGCCTGGCTACTTGGGTTTCTAATTTATATTTTGTTTAATTATAAAAGAAAACGGCCTAGATAAAAAGACTAAATAGCGTTTTTACTTCTTTACATTTATATTTATTCCTGCCATTGCTATTGATTTAGACATTGCAAGTGCTATTCTAAACCCTGTTATAATCGGCTTTCCAGTGTACGATTGCTTTTTTTATAGCATCGCCCGTCAGGTTATTTTTTAAGGCGTCATCGATAAGAGGCAACAGTTCATTGTCGGGAGCAAATCGCAAGGCAAATATTTGATCATCAGTTAATTTGTATTCCAAATCTTCAAATCTTTTCCCGCTAAGAGTAAAGTAACGATAGCGAAGTTCTAATCGTACAATTCGGTTTTGAAGAATTAATGCATAATGTTGGCGCAACATAAAAGCAAGACAAAACAGGAACACAAAAACTACGCTTATAAACGACCAGATTAACGAATCGTCTGTTGTAAAAGCAAAGTAAATACTTGCAGCTAAGAAGATTGTCAAAACTGGATAGTAAACAAAATGATGTGGGGCATAATAGCGAATATGATTGTAATAGGTTTGAATTTTCATAATTTATTTGTTTTAAGTATGGCATAAAAAAACAAAAGCTACCCTAAAAAATAGAATAGCTTTTTTTCCAAAAATAAACTAACATAACCAATGTTTCCTTTATAAATTAAACTTATTAAAGTTTGTTTAGTAATATCAATATTTAAAAAAGCCTCACTTGCATGATCATCCTTTTTCATGGCTTTAATTTGTTTAGGGTAAAATTAGTCTCGCTTTGTTTGATTTATGTTATATTTTAAAATAGAAAAGTTCTAAAATTTCAATATTTAAGAACTTAATTGTTTTTTAGAAGAGAAGCAACAATCTGCCATTCCTCTAATTTTGATTGATATGTTTTGCTCGCATTTGCGGGACTTGTTGATGGTAACGTAATAAGTTGATACGCATTATTTAAGTGAACATATTTCCTGAAGAAAGCCGCTGCCTTTTGCCCGTTAAATAATATCGCTTTAATATTGGGGTGTTGTTTTAAAAACGTTTCAAAATCATTGGCAATTTCATTTTTTATTGCACTGTCTAAACTTCCCACTCGGTCACAAAATTGGAGCACATCCCATAAAGCGATTTTGTTTTTTTGCAAAAGAGCTTTTTTGGTTTCGTAATCGTTCGAGAAATCTTCCTTGAAAATGGCGAACATAAATTTCCAGAAATTATTCTGATTATGACCATAATATTGGTTCAGTTCCAGGGATTTTGTTCCGGGCATTGTGCCTAAAATCAAAATAGTAGCATCGTTATTCGATATAGGGGAAAATGAAAAACTTTTCATAATTTTTTTATTAGTAATATAACAAGGTAAAGATTTTAAAAGTTAAAATAATCATCCATAAGTAATTATAAAACAATTTAGAAAAATTATATAACATTTTTGCTTTGGTTGTGGACGAACTTTGAACTATAGATTTTTAGAAATCCAGTACTACAAAACGGAGTTTTTCTTTTTTATAAATCTATATAAAATTAAGTAGAATTCTAAATCCTTGCAAAATGAAAATAGTTACTATAAATACAGAAAAAGCACAAAATATTTTTGAAGAATTAAATACAAACTTTGGAGGAAAAGTAACATTTGATTTGAACGAATATACGCTTGAAACGAACAATAGTTTTGCAAAAGGTTCAATTATTGGTGCCTCTTTCAATGACAATATTTCGTACGTTCAGTTCGATATGACTTTTTCAGTCGATGTTCGCATGGATATCATTAACAGTAAATCGTCTCCTATATATTTTGCTTATTGTTCTAAAGGTAATTTATCGCACAGTTTTGGCGTTACCGGCGAAGAAAGAAAGTTTAAAACCTTTCAGACTGCGATCGTAACTTCAAAACAAAAACAGGATAATGTATTGCTTTTTGAAAAAGACAAGAAAACAAAATTCACATTAATTATTGTAGGAACCCAAAACACTGTACAGGATCAAATGCATTCTTTAAACCAAAAAGTAAAAGAAACTTTCTTTGAAAATAATGCAGGTCAGGATTTCTTTTATTTAGGGTCGTACAATCTTAAAATTGCCGAGAAAATAGAGCAATTAGATGCCATTAATCAAACCGGAATTGTTAGAAATCTTTTGAAAGAAGGAATTTTAAGAATCATTCTGGCAATGGAAATCCAACAACATACTGATGATCAATGTGCATTCTCAAAAGATACAAATTGTTTGACTTTACGCGAAATGGAAGAAATTAAAGAACTGTCTGAAGCTATAAAAGCCAATCCTGAAGAAGCTTTTACGATAAAATCGTTGAGCAAAAAATCAGGTTTGTCACCCAATAAACTTCAGGAAGGTTTTAAAATGATCCACAACAGAACTGTAAACGACTACATTACCCATATGCGTGTGCTAAAAGCCGAAATTCTAATTAGAACTTCAGACTTAAATATATCCGAAATTGTGTACTGTATTGGCTTTACAAGCAGAAGCTATTTCTCAAAAATATTCAAACAAAAATTCCATTGCAGTCCTAAAGAATATAAATTCAATTTAAATCCTTTGGCTATTACAGCTTGATTAAAGCTGCTAAGTTACTAAGGTTCTGAGTTGCTAAGTTGCGAAAATTATACTAAGACGTACATCAAGTGCGTCTTTTTTTTGTGTTCAAAGTTTTCTGGATTTTTACCGTAGAGATTCGTAGCAGTGTGTCTTTCGTTATGAATGTCAAGCTGAATTTGCATCTTTTCTAGGAGCTGTTTCCTGCTATCCGTTTCAATCTTTTGTGCCGAACCCCGGCAAAAAAGGATTTCCACTTCTATCAGGGCTATGGCACTCGTTTTCATTAGATATGTATTTTAATTTATAAGTATTTCAAAAAAAAACTTAGATTCTTAGCAACTTAGAACCTTAGTGTCTAAAAAATATATACATTTGCATAACTAGTTATGTAATTGATTATATATGGAATTTTTTAATAAAGTAGGTAAAGTGGCTTTAGGAAGTCGTTTACGTTTAATGACGGCAATCATAACAGATGATGCGGCAAGAATATATGAGTCGTATGGTATGAATTTTATGCCCAAATGGTTTCCTGTTTTTTATACTCTTCTGGAAGAAAAAGAGATGACAATTACTGAAATCGCGAGCGAAATTGGTCATTCGCAACCATCAGTCAGTAAAATTATTCAGGAAATGATTGCTGCAGGGCTGATAGAAGAAAATCAAAAGAGCAGTGACAAACGTAGAAACATTGTTGTGCTCACGCCACAAGGGTGGGAATTTTCGAAAGAGTTAAAATTACAGCTTAAAGATGTTGAAGCTGCTGTAGATGGTTTAATAACCGAATCGAGTCATAATCTTTGGGCCGCGCTGGAAGAATGGGAATTTTTATTGGAGCAAAAAAGTTTGCTAAAAAGGGTAAATGAACATAAAAAGAAACGCGAAAGCCAGGATGTAAAAATTGTTGAATTTGAGCCTAAATATCTGGACGCTTTTCGATCGTTAAACATAGAATGGATTTCGACTTATTTCGAAATGGAAGAAGCGGATTATAAGGCTTTAGATAATCCTGATGAATATATCCTGAATAAAGGGGGAAAAATTCTGGTGGCTTTGTATCATGATGAGCCTGTTGGCGTTTGTGCACTTATCAAAATGAACAATTCAGATTATGATTTTGAAATGGCAAAAATGGCGGTTTCGCCTAAAGCACAAGGCAAAAATATTGGTTTTTTATTAGGTCAGGCAATCGCAAATAGTGCCAGGGAATTAGGTGCTGAGAAAATTTACCTGGAAAGCAATACAATACTGAAACCTGCAATAAACCGGTATTATAAATTAGGTTTCCAGAAGGTTTTTGGATTAGCAACACCTTATAAACGTTGTAATATTCAGATGGAGTTAAAAATTTAGTTACAAAGGTTCAAAGTTGCAAAGGCGCAAAGGTTAGAACTTTGTCCCTCTGAACCTTTGTTACTTTGTGCCTAAAAAAGGTTTAACCTTTTTTATCTTCCAAAGCGGTAATAGTCTAAATCAGTATTCTGTTTACCGTTAATAGAATCAAGAATTGAGTTCATGCCTATCACGCTGAAAGTAATTCCGTTTCCGCCAAATCCCAAAACGTAATGTTCATTTTTTTCCGGATTTGGTTTTCCAAAATAAGGCAAACCGTCTTTAGTTTCTCCAAAAGTTCCCGCCCATGAATAATCTAGTTTAAAATTGATGTTGGGAAATTTTCTTCTAAAATGTCTTAAAAGATATTGCTCTTTTTTAGGTAATAATTTATCACGCTTTACAGCATCTTTAAAATCTTCGTCGCCACCGCCCATAATGATTCTGTTGTCTGCCGTGACCCTAAAATAGAGATAAGGCTTAGAAGTATCCCAAAAAATAGCATTCTTAAAAGCTGTTGGCAATACCTCTATGCTTTCTGATGCTATGACGTAAGTGCTTTTTAGATCGACTACTTTTTCAGCTAATGTTTCGGTACTTTCATAACCACTGCAATGAATAACGTGATCTGCCGTAATGGTACATTTATTTTCAGTGTGCGCTATAGACTTTCCTCTTATATTTTGAATAGATGTTATATTAGTTCTGTCAAAAATCTGCATTCCTTTTTTTTGGCAATAACGCAATAAATCTATCGCTAATTTATAAGGATCCATGACAGCAGCAGTTTTAGATTCTATGGCTGCAACTGCATTTAAACCCATTTTTTCAAGATCCCATCTTTCGAGCCAGTTGACGTCAAACCCGTGTTCTTTTCGGCATTTATATTCGTTTCTTAAAAATGGAATATCCTTTTTTAGAGAGCAGTAATAAATACTTTTTTTGAATTCAAACTGGCAGTTACTTTTTATTGTATCAATAATAGTGCGGAGATCAAAAATGGCTTTTTTTCCGTTTCTATAGCTATCAACGGCACATTCTAATCCTCTAATTTTGATAAGTTCGTGCAGCGGAACGTCAATTTCATATTGAAGCAAAGCCGTACTTGCAGCCGTACTACCGTTTGCAACGTCGCGGCGATCTGCCAATATTACTTTTTTGCCTTCAGAGATTAACTTGTAAGCGATTAAAGCCCCTGTTATTCCTCCGCCAATAATTAAAATCTCCGTCTTAAGATCTGAATCTATAGACGGATAACTGTATTTCATGGCACTTTTTAAGGGCCAGAAAGTTTCAGTAGAGCGTAGTTTCATTTTTTAGTGATATTTCTGGTACGTAATTTAGTTCTGCTTTTGTCTTTGCGTTCATGCTGTTCAGATGCTTCTGCAATAGAATGGGAATTTCTTATGCTTTCATCTTTTTTGGCAAGCTCGCTTAGTTTATGATAATATTTTTGAACAATAATCATCTCTTCTTCAGTCATACTTTCAATGTCGACCAAACTGTTACTTGAATACTCGTTTGAAGCTACTAATTCGTTTAATTTTAGCTGTATAGCAAGTGAATCTTTATTCTGCGCTTTCTGAATAAGGAAAACCATTAAAAAAGTAATAATAGTAGTTCCGGTATTAATAACCAATTGCCACGTTTCTGAATAATCGAAAATTGGTCCTGAAACTGCCCAGGCAACGACTATTAAAAAAGCACCAATAAAAGCGGTCGTACTTCCTGCGGCTTTAGAAACATTGGTTGCGAATTTTTCGAAAGCACTGCTTTTGTTTTGTTTTTTAGTTTTCATTTGAATTTACCTTTTCCGTTTATCTACTTTTTTACTTACTTTTTCTTCGCGAATAACTTTATTGTGTTTTTCATCATAAACAGCAGGATCAATTTTTTGACCCGTTTTACTGAAAATTTTAATTTTAGGAGCTTCGTGTGTTCCTGTAATAACAATTGGAAATCCTATAATACCAAATGGCGGCAATCCTAATCGCATTCGTAAATCTAGAAGTCCGTCGAAACTTGTTGTTCCCTTAATCGTAGGTTTAAAACTGGCGACGCTAAAAGTGAAGTCTTCGATATGAATTAAATTATTATCGATCGTCGAATTAATTTCGATTCCTTTCAGATTAGGATCATCCAGGCCTTTTTGGCCAGTTTGCGAACTGATTCCGTCAAATAGTTTTAATCCTTTAATTTTTACATCACGTAAATTCAATTTTCCGCCACCTTCAAGCGATTCGTAAATAGGTCCCATATTACCATTCAAATCACCTTTTATTTTATAATCGACAGAAATAATTCCTTGTGCTTTTTCTGCTACACTAACCATATCGTGAAACATCGGGATTTCTTTGTAAGCCCTTTGAACGCTAAAGTCTTTGGCCGTAAAATGAGCATCGAAATGGGCAGATGTTGGCGATTCATCTTTGTAGGTAGCATCAACACCCAATAGGCAGTCAATAATATTAAAAGTGGTATTTTCTAAATAAAAACCATTTTTAGTAATTCCAACTTTACCGTTAAGTTTGTTTAAGACCAATCCGTTATATTCTACTTTATCCGCATTTGCAGTAAGCGCAACATTTAAGTTTTTGGGCACAATAACAACTCCGCTCATTTTTGGATGATCTTCTTTAGCATATTCTACTTCGATATTACGATCTGTATTTTCACCTTTTTTAAGCGCCATAAATTCATCGACATTGATCAGTTTTGACTTCATGTTAAAATTCCCGCTCAAAGTTCCGTGCGATTCAAGAAAGTAATTGATTGTATTGAGTAAATATCCGTTTATGGCAAAGTCAGATTTTCCGTAAGAAGCATCAAATCTTTCGAACCACATTTTTTCGTTCTGAAAGCGGAAATTTCCCTGTTTAATAAAAAATGCTTTAGGGAAAAGTTCTGATGTTGTTTTAATGTTTTTTAAGATAATTGTACCGCGATTGTCCAGTTTTTCATATTGTCCTTTTGTGGCGTAACTTTGTTTTCCTTTAAGTGAGAGATCAGCTTTTGCATAACCAGTTACATCAAGTCCTTTTTTAGAAAAAACCTGATAAATGCGACCAACATTTAGTTCTCCTTTTATTTTGGCATTATAAGCTAAATCACTAAAGTCAGAAAGTGTTGCATTTACATACATCGGATTGCCTTCAAAAACAAATGAAGCGGGAGCAACTGCAACAATTAAATCCTGAAACGTTCCTGCTTTGTTAAGTACGTTAGCGACAAAAGTAATGTCCTTAATAGGGTTGGGATAAGAATCTGTTTTTAGCCAGCCGTTGTGTAATGCGATTCCGCCAATCGTTTTAGGGAATAGTTTTTTTGATGTGCTAAAAATTCCTTTTGCCTGAATGTTAGTTTTTAAAATTCCTTTTAGATCAATGCTTGTTAAACCCAGTGCAGCATCGACTGTGGCTAAATCTAATGCACCTTTTACGCTCGCATCTACAGTCATTTCGTTAAAACCTTTGCTTCGTAAATAAGCGGTGAAGTAATCTTTTTCTCCAACTTTAAATTTAAAAGTGTCCAGATTAATCAAGAGTTTTTCGATATCAAGTGAAGGCAGAACTGCATTCAGGTTCATTTGAAAATCTGTTAACGGGGCAGGGGCATTTTGATAATTTATGGCGCCTTTATCAATTTTTAGATTAAAAGCCAGATCCGGTTTTTGTTTTTTGGCTACATTATAATTTCCCCTAAAAGTAAAAAGGAGGTCACTATTACCCGAAATTTCGGTTTCATCCATCCAGGAAGAATATTCCGGAGGCATTACAGAAAGCAAATCTTTGACGGTTGTGTTTTCTGATGCCGCTTTGATATTGATTTTATATCCATCTCTTAAAATGGTAAATAAACCGGTAAATTTTAGAGGTAATTTATTGATTCTTAATTCGTTTTTTTGAAGAATAAACGAAAGTGCATGTGTATTAATTCTGGTAATTAAATCAGCACGCACTGCTTTTTTTCTTAGATACGCAGTTTGGTCATAATAGAAATCGACATTATCAATTCTGGCATCCGTATTTAAGTCGAAGATATCTTCGCTCAGATTTCCTTTTCCAATATAATTAAAACCTTTTGCATCGACCAAAATTTTAGCAGAACGATCGTTGTATTTTACGTGACAATCCTTAAGATCAATTCGTTCTAATCGAATGGCAGTTCCTTCCTCAGGTGCATTTGGATCATTTGGTTTTTTATCGCGGTCTTCAGGAGCTACATAAATGTTATAATTGGCTTGCCCTTTTTGGTTGACCATGATATTAATTAATGCTTTAGAAACATATAATTTATTAATTTTTACTTCATTGTCAAAAATCAATCTCTTTAAGTTAATCCCAAAAGCAACTTGGTCTGCTTTAAGCAAAGTATCGTTGCTAAAAGGTGCTGAGCCGGTAAGGGATAAATCATCTAATGAAACGGTTAATGAGGGAAAATGAGTAAAAAATGATAGTCTTGATTTCGTAAAATTTAATTTGGTATCTAAACGTTCGTTCGCAATTTTCTTTACTTCGCTGGCTACAGTTCCGGGAAAAAGCAGCGGAATCAAAAATAGTAACAGCAAGATACTTGCTATTACTATTCCCGTTACTTTTAAGATTTTCAGGCTTATATTTTTATATGAAGTTTTCATATTATTGACTTTAATCAATTATTTTTTTCCTTTTTCAGATGCAGCTTTTTTAGCGTCTTCTTCTTTTTGCTTCTCCTGTTTTTGTTTTTCGTCTTTCGCTTTTAGTTCTTTGTCAGCTTTCTCTTTTTCTTTCTCCTCTTTCTCTTTTGCTGCCTTTTCCTGCTGTTCCTCTTTTTTCTCTTTCAGCTCTTCTTTTTTCTTTTCCTTTTCTTTCTCTTTTTTCTTGTAGTAACCTCTAAACAAGAAGTTGCTTTTAGCTGCTTGCATATTATCACTGAAACCTTTTGTACCTGATTCTAGGTTAGAAAGCGTGTTAGAAACACTATTGGCCATTTTATCATCACGAACTAATCGTGCCAGAGCACCATTTCCGTTATTCATGCTATGGCTGAAAATGGCAATTTCATCAGAAATCACACCAATATTATCCACACTTTTTTTGACACTTTTCATGATGTCAGTCATTTCGATACCATCAATAGAAGCAATTGCACTGTTGTTTTCGACGACTTTTTGAGATTTTTCACCTGGAGAAATAGTCAAAACTTTATCGCCCATTAATCCGTCTGAACCTATGCTGGCACGAGCATCAGTTTTAATGAATTCACGAACTTCATCTTTTATGACCATTCTTACCACAACCGAAGAATCATTAATCAATCTTATTTCTTCGACTGTTCCGATATTAATTCCTGAAAAACGAACATTATTTCCCACCTCTAAACCACTAACGGTTTTAAACTTTGATGAGATGTGGAATGTTGAACCAAAAAGATTTTTTTGTTTCCCAATAAAGTAAATCGCCATTATAAAAAGCAACAAACCTATTGTTACAAACATTCCTAATTTCCAAGTATATCCAGATTGCTTATCCATGATTTCTAATTATTTATTTTTAGTATTATTGAAAAAAAGAGCGAACCCATTCGTCTTCGTCTTTTTCTAGTTCTTCGTATGTCCCTTCGGCATGTATTACTCCATCTTTCAAAACCATAATTCTGTCAGCTGTCAATTTTGCACAAGCCATATCGTGCGTAATAATGATCGAAGTTGTTTTACGTTTATGTTTGATGTCGAGAATTAACTCGCTTATTTCTCTGGATGTTATGGTATCTAATCCGGTTGTAGGTTCATCGTATAAAATGATTTCCGGTTTTAGGATTAAAGTTCTGGCTAAGCCAATACGTTTTTGCATTCCGCCAGATAATTCAGATGGCATTTTGTCGATTGCATCACTTAATCCAACATTATCCAGCGCTTCGATTACTTCATTTTCAACTTCTTCTGCGGTTAAATCCCTTTTATGCTTTTTTAATGTAAAAGCCAGATTTTCTCGTACGGACATTGAATCGTATAAAGCACCACTTTGAAATAAAAACCCAATTCTGACCCTGATTTTATTCAGTTCCGTTTTAGTTAGGTTTAATACGTTTTCATCAAAAACTTTTATTTCGCCTTTATCAGGTTCAATTAAGCCTACGATACATTTTATTGTAACTGATTTTCCTGATCCTGAACGTCCTAAAATCACTAAATCTTCTCCTTTGTTTACCGTAAGATTTACACCTTTTAAAACTTCGTTATCAGAACCAAAAGTCTTGTGAAGGTCTTTTATCACAATAATAGGCTCTTGCTTTTTAGCTTTTGAAACAGGTTTTTTTATATTTTCTTTTTCCTTAATCATCTTAAAAAAATAAATCGGTTATTTGAACAGCGACCATATCAATAATAAAAATGGTTAACGAAGCCGTAACTACTGCAGAGTTGGCTGCTTTTCCCACGCTTTCAGTTCCATTTGCAGCATTAAAGCCTTTATAACATCCAATCATTCCAATAAAAAAACCGAAGAAAAATGTTTTAATAGTTGCCGGAAAAAGATCTAAAAATTCCAGTGATTGTAGTATTTGTGTCAGGTAACGGTAAAAATTAACATCACCGTGAATATTTATACCAACGTATCCGCCTATAATTCCTATTGCATCAGCAAAAAACACCAAAATAGGAACCATTAATGTACAGGCTAAAATTCGGGTAACTACTAAATAATTATAAGGGTTAATAGCTGAAACTTCCATTGCATCAATTTGTTCGGTAACCTTCATAGAGCCTAGTTCAGCACCAATTCCTGACGAAATTTTTCCCGCACAAATTAAGGCTGTAATTACCGGAGCAATTTCTCTAATTAACGAAAGCGCAACCATTCCCGGCAACCACGATTCGGCCCCAAATTTCACCAAAGTTGGTCTGGATTGAAGCGTAAGTACCAAACCCATTATAAAACCGGTTATGGCAACGAGCGGCAATGATTTATAGCCAATAACATAACATTGTTTCAAAAACTCTTTCGTTTCATAAGGCGGAACAAAAACCTCCTTAAAAAACTGCTTTGCAAACACGGTTGCATTTCCTATTTCTGTGAATGTATTTTTTAAAGTAAGTATCAAAATACTATGTTTTTAAGTTAAATCAAATGCATGAAAACCAACGGTTTGATCTGGTTGCATACCCTTTGATTATTGTAGATTAAAATTACTTTAGAACTACAGAAAAAATCTTACACAACTTTTTTTCAAGTTTATATAATTAACATAATTAAACACAATAATCTGAAAATAGTAACGTTATGGGGAAATTGTTAAAAACAAAGAAACTTTTAAGGATAATGTATCAAGATGAATATCATAAATCAACAACAACATGAACTGCACGAATTTGCACAAATGTTTATTGTGTTAATCTGGTTTGAGAAATCAATTTTACAAACCAATTAGTAATAATTAGTAAAATTCATACTTAGCTTGTACTTGTATCTGCAGGGGCAATTGTTGTCAGTGGGATAATATGATTCCTCTTTCGCGAGAACGACAAAATGGAGCATAAAAAAGGCTGCCTTTTGTGGCAGCCCTTTACGGTTAAATAGTATATTTAGTCAGTAATATAGGATGTTATTGCTAAGAATTAATAGCGATTCCGTTTTTAGGTTTCATTAGCGGTATTACTTTTATCTCAGATAATTTAAGGTTTTCCATTAATAATCTTGCTGTTAGAAAACAAACAGTCGATTCAGCACCCTGATTCAAGTTTACATTTTCTTTTTCAAGTCCGTCATAACCACCGCCGCTAATTGGGTTGTACATAATTTCTCCCAGATGATTTTTTCCTAAAAACCAATTAAAGGCCGTTTTCATTTTATGTTTATATTCAGGAGTTCCAAATGCACTATAAAATGAATTCAAAGTCTGAATTGTATACGCCACATCAATTGGTTGTTCTCCGTATTGGTTTACTGCTTCTTGTGAATTTCTGTGCAGCCATCCATTATTAGAGATTACCTTGAACTTTTTATCAATAAACATTTTCGACATTAAAAAGTCTAAAGAATCTAATGCTACTTTTTTATAAATAGGTTTGTTGGTGGTGAGAAAAGCATATAACATTGATTCCGGCAAGATTCCGTTTCCGTAAGTTAAATAGTTTTCAAACCATTTCCAATCGCTTGAAGCATGAATTTCATAATTAGAAAGCAGCTTCGCATTCAGTTTATTGATGATCGCCGCTACATATAAGTTAGGAACAGCTGTATGATACAAATACAAACCTTTTGTTGCGAAACCAATAGAACGTGGCGATTGAATATTTTCAGCCCATTTTAGAGAGTTCAACAAACATTTAGACGCTTTTTTAACAATAGCTTCAGGTAATATTTCGCTATTTGCCACAACAGTTCCTAACGCCCAAATGGCTCTTGCATTAGAATCTTCTAAATTTACTTCGGCATTTTGTTCGACATGTTCACGGTTCTCCTGATCAACGTAATTGATAAAATCGCCTTTTGGCTGTTGGCAGCGAATAATAAAATCTAAATAAACTAAAATATAAGCTAAGTCTTCTTTGTCCTGAGTTAGTTTAAAATGCATGCAAAAAGCAATTAATGCACGAGCATTATCATCTAATGTATATCCTGAATCAAGATCAGGAATTGAGATTTTACTGAATTGTATAATTCCTAAATCAGTGGTCATTTTTTTGATATGTGCCAATTGAATAGAAGGATATGTAAATTTTACTTCTGTCTGATTTTCAAAAAGTTCCTGATAAGTATTCATATGTGTAATTGCTGCATTTTCCCAAGATGATGCGCGGGTTTTTCTAAATGCGTTAATCCCCATTTCTTCTCTTAAATTGTCATTTGACAGTAGTTTTATTGCGGCTTTAGAAAATTGATCTACGTTTCCTATATCTACTAATATCCCTGAATCTGGTGTTAAAACTTCTCTGGTATGTGGAATTTTTGAAGCTACAATAGGACAAGCGCAACTCATCGCGTAAGAAAAAGTGCCGCTTACTGCCTGATTTGGATCTTTTGATGTAAATAAATATACATCTGTGGCTTTTAAGTAATCTAAAAGCTCATCTGTATCAAGGTATTGATTTATAAAACGAACGTGATCTTTTAGGTTGAGATCGTTTACAATGCCTTCTAGTTTATCACGATAAGCGTCAACGCCATCAATAATTAAATTAGGATGTGTTTTGCCAATGATTAAATATAGGGCATTTGGTGTGTTTTCAATGATTTTTGGCAATGCCTGTAAACCAGTTTCGATATTTTTTCCTTCTCCTAAAAGGCCAAAAGTTGATAATACTTTTCTGTCCTGTATATTAAATTTTTCTTTAGCCTGTTGTGGAGCTTCATAAATTACAATATGGGTTCCGTGTGGTACGTAAGTGATAATCTCTTCTTTAATGTCATAGTCTTTTATCAAAATTTCTTTTGACTGATTGGTCATTACAAATACCGAATTGCTATAAGAAAGTAACAATTTCACGAAAGTTTTAAGTTCGTTGTTCGGGTTTGGAATTACGCTATGAAAGGTATAGGTTAATGGTTTTTTGACTTCATTCAAAAAATCTAATAAATAGTCTCCATAATTTCCTCCAAATAAACCAAATTCATGCTGAATATGAACCAATTTCACAGATTTATCTTTATTGATTTCCTGTGCAACTTTGGTATATTCTTGCTTATTTTTTGTGTTTAAAGTATAAGCCTGAGTTGGATTTTCTTTCGGTTTATCTACTAATTCGCAAATTTGACAAGTAATTGATTTCCCAAAAACTTCTGTAATTCCTTTTATGGTATCCTGCGTATATGTTGCTATGCCACATTGAGTTGGTGGAAATGTAGATAGAAAAACTATTTTTGATTTATTTGATATCGTTTTCATTGGGATTCTGTTTTAGTTCTGTTAATAAGTCGTTTAGGTTCAATGAAGCTACCGCAATCTTGTCATCGGCAGCACCGTAATAAATATATAATCGGTCTTCAAAAATGGCTGTCCCTGTTGGGAAAACAACATAATTTACATAACCGTGTCGTTCGTAATATTCTGAGGGCGTAATAATTGGTTTTGGTAATCGTGCTAAAACGATTTGCGGATTTTCAAGATCCAGTAAAACTGCTGATGCATGATAAACCAATCCTTTATCGCGCTTTTCTGCTGAGTGGTAAATTAATAACCATCCATCAGGAGTTTCGATAGGAGGAGCGCCGGGACCAATATGGCTTGTTTCGTGATCATATTTAGGCTCCATTACAATATAATCAGGAAGGTTTTTCAAGTAATCTTTCCAAAATTCAACTGTTAAATCTTTCTTTTTTTCGAAAGTAAAGATTTGAATTGATGGAAATAAGCGGTGTAATGCCACAAATTTTCCATTGATTTTTTTCGGAAAAAGGACTACATTTTTATCCCATACATATAAGTTATCCTTTATCGTTTCTGTCAAAGGATAATTTCTTTCCAGATTAAAAGCAAGTATTTTTGCAATACTCGGATTTTGTAAATGTTTTCTAATCAAATTAGTAAATTCATTCAAAATGAATTTAGGTGTAATAATTCCTCTCTTTCTAAATTTTTTTAAATCTTTAGAAGTTGCTAAAGCTCCACATGCATTAATGCCATCATAAGTTACATAAGTCATGTAAAAGCGATCATCGATTTTTGTAATTCGGGGATCCTCTACACCATGAATTTCGTAAATATATTCAGGAGAAAAAATGGGCTCTGTACTTCTTTCTACTAAAGTTAGCGGACCTTCAAGTCGACAATAACCCACTGTGGAAAAGTTTCCTCTTTTAGCAGCTCTGTAAAACATATGAACATTATTTTCATCTTGATATATGGCAGGATTCAAAACACCTAATTCTTCGAAAGCTCTTTCGGTTTTTTCTAAAATCACACCATGCTTTGTCGCCAATTCCATATCTCTGAAAATTTTATCTAAAATTACTTTATGGATGCAGGCCCGATTAATCCAATCAATCAAAAAATTAACTCAAAAGCATTTCTGTGGGAATTCTGTAACGAAAATGGGGAATTATAAAAGTACGTCAAAAAACTGATTTATAGTTGATTGAGATAATAAATTAACGTTTTGAGTTAAAGGATTTTGTAAGATTTAAGAAACTTTGTGTAACAAACAAATCCGACTTATAAAAGTCATATTTATAAATTTAAATCTATAATTATGTTACGATGGACAGTCACATTTATAATTCTGGCTATAATAGCGGGAATTTTTGGTTTTAGCGGAATTGCCGCAGGAGCAGCCAGCATTGCAAAAATTTTATTCTTTATATTTTTGGTATTATTTATAATTTCATTATTTACCGGAAGAACAAAAGTGTAGCAAAACTTTATACAGTATCGAGTCCCGGTATTCAATTTTCAGTTTTTTGCTGCAAATTTGAATACGGGGACTTTTTGTTTCAGATCGTTTGAAGTTTTTAGGTTTCTGGTTGCTATTGCGACTGAAAACTTATTCTAATGGAGAATAGTACTTTTTTGTGACAGACGCAATTGGAAGACCAATAAATAGCATCAATATTGTGATAGATAATAGTAAAGGAAAATCAAAATGTTTTTCTGGCAGAACTGGAAATACAATTGGCAGGACGATTAGATTCATTATAATCCACACGAAAATTCCGTATAGAAATCCAGATATGACAGTACTCTTTTTAAGAAATGGTAAATAGGGATAAATTTTAAAATAGAACCAGGCAAAAACAAAAGCAATCAGGTAGTGAAATCCCAGTCCAAACCATATCATTTGTGATCCTCCCGTATATGCCTCTTTTTTGAAAATACCACTGGCTATAGATTGCAGAATTTTTATTGTGGTTGTTTTTTCGAGTATGATGACATACACAAAAATAGCCGCCAGAATATCAAGTGTTCCGGCTATTAGACCTGATAAAAAAATTGTTCCTGATTTTGATTTCATAGAGATGGGTTTGTGTTGGATCTTAAAACATTACACTTTAGTTAACATCTTAAATATAGAATTCAATTGGTGTGTATGTCTCTGAGAATGAACAAGAGCAAAATTAATCCATTCATAAATAGTAAAATTTTCAAACCCCGGGACATTAAAATCGACACAGGTTAAAGTTAAATCATAATTTTGAGATGCATTCAATAATTCAGATTCTATTTCGTGCAGGGATAAAGTTAACTCATTTTTATTGTAATTTTTCATTTCTGGTTTTAGGAAATCCGGCGCATTCATTTTAGTATTGAAATTTAGAAAAAGAATTTCCAGCTCTTTTACATGTTCATCATATTTACGGATTGTTTTTTGTGTTTTTCCATTAAACAGTTCGGGATAACCGGAATTTCCCAAAATAATATGCTGTACAACTTGTCCGGCTGTCCAGCTCCCTTTGTAAAGAACAATATTTAATTCTTCATTAGAAAAAGATGAAAGGATTTCGTTTAATTTTTTAAACGTTTCAACAATATTTTTTTGAAGTGCTGTTTTCATTTTGTTGATTTTAAAATTGAAATTGTTTCTAAACAGAGGTTATCCACCACACATTTCCAAAAGAATCAGTAATTCCGCAAGTCCTGCCGTAATTCTGATCGCATAATCCCATTAGATTTGTTGCGCCATTTTCGAGCGCTCTTTTGTAGGTTTCATCGGCATTAGGAACATAAACAAATAAGTTGGCAGTTTGTTTCGTCCAGTCTTTAGTTTCATCCGTAACCATAAGAGTGCTTCCGTTTAAGATAATTTCGGCATGCATAATAGTGCCGTCTTTACGAAGAATTTGTTCTTTAGAATCTTCTGCATCAAAAACCTTTTTTGTAAAATCGATGAATTGTGCTGCACCATTCAAAATTAAATAAGGCATTATCGCCTGATGTCCTGCTGGTAAAATCATATTTCTATTATTTTAATAGTTAGTATGATAAATTTACAATTTTAAATTAAGAATTTAAAAATCAGTTTATTATGACGTAAATGGTTTTTAAAGTTCTTCACAATAAAATCCATGCGCATTAAGAAGGGCAATAATTTTTCTGTTTGAAATTGATAAACTGTGAATCCGTAAAATTTTGTCACAATCTTCCAAATCAAAATTAATGGCGCTGTTTGGGAAATGCTCAAGAAGTTTTTGAACAATCATTTGCGATTGCTCTACTTCCTGAACATTTGTTTTAAAAACTTCGATCATCGTTTCCTAAAATTACAAAGCAATATTTTTATATCGTTCAATTTTGTGATAGTAGGTATATGAAATTGCGAGAATCACTAAAAAGATTAGCGGAAAAAAGGATTGAAAACCAACACCGTCAACAGAAAAATGACTTATCGAAGCGAAAATGAAATCGAAACCAAATCCGGCATATGCCCATTCTTTTACATTTTTTGGAATTTGAGGAATTACCAATACTAAAACGCCCAGGATTTTAAAAACAACTAAAGCATTTCCAAAATACTCCGGATAACCTAAATGTTTGATTCCTTCTTTAGCAAGTTCAGTTTGCGAAGTTAATGCCGGCATAACACCTTCGAACAGAAAAATAATAATTGTCGTAATCCAAAAAATGATCTTTGCTTTTTTCATGTGGTTTATTTTTAAATGGTTATCAGTTAATGTGTTACAAACTTACGATTCTTATTTTGTTGTGTAAATACACATTTGCGACTATTTTAAGGTCATTTAGGACAAAGTGGAAGAAATGTGGGGAATAGAGTAAAGAGAATAGAGAATAGAGTAAAGAGAATAGAATAAAGAGAATAGAATAAAGAGAATAGAATAAAGAGTATAGAAGAAAGAAAAAAAAAGAAAGAATGAAGAATGAAGAGGAAAGAGTATAGAGTAAAGAGTAATAGAAATAGAATGTAGTTTTTACACCGGGTTTTTCGTATAGTTTGTCAGGCTGAGCGGAGTCGAAGCCCACGCCAGAAACTCCGCAATCAAAATCGATAATCTTTATCGAATTATTGGTGTGATTCTTCCTATATAAGGATGACAAGATTACGAATAAAAAAAAAGAGAATAAAAAAAATCGGTAGTGTCTCACTAACTGTGTAAGTTGAAAAGTTATTCTGAAAAATATTTGAGCAAATTTAAAAGCTCAAAATGTTTTTCGGAAATAACTTTTTTTCTATTTTTAAACCC
>NZ_JAMZNK010000069.1 GCF_027980145.1 Flavobacterium azizsancarii
AAAATTGCAGCATAAGGGCAATTTTTGCCTCCACTCAAAATTAACCCAATAAAAATCAAAACATCATCAAATAAAAAACCGTCTCAAATTATATGTTTTGAGACGGCTTCTTTTTTTATTTGTATCTTTGTAATATATAAATTTTGAGTATCATGAATTTAGAAGCTAGAAAATATCAATTTATTCAAGAGCTGGTTAAGGTTGAGGATGAAAGCGTTTTAGAAAAACTGGAATTAATTCTGAAAGAAAATCAAAACAATTGGTATGATGAGTTATCAGAATCTGAGAAAGCTGAAATTCAAATTGGACTAGATCAGGCTGAAAAAGGCGAATTTACAAGCCATGAAGATGTTATGAAAAGATTTTCTAAATGGCACTAAAATTTATATGGACAGCGCAAGCAGTTAAAGGTTTTAATAAAGTTGTTGATTATTTGGAAGCAAAAATGGACGATAAAGGAAATTTTAAACTTAGAGAATAAAATTCAGCAAGTTATTAATCAAATTAACCTTAATCCCGAACAATTCCCAAGATCCAAAAAAAGCGAATCTTTGTATAAAGCAATTGTAGACAAAAACAACTATTTGGTTTATAGAATAAATAAGGAATCCAATCTTATTGAGATTATCAATTTTAGAGGAACAAAACAAAAGCCGAAACACTAAAGTTGAATTCTAGACTTAGAATCTTAGCAACTCAGAACCTTCAAAAAAAATGGCTTTTGACGAAAATAACGCACAAAGAATAAGAACATTTCTCCAGCACAAAGAAGCTGACTTTTTCGAAAAGAAAATGTTTGGTGGCCTTGTTTTCATGGTAGATAAAAAATTATGCTGCGGAACTCGACTTGACAAACAAACAGGAGAAAATCTTTTACTCTGCAGAATCGATGATAAAGCTTACCAAGATGCTTTAGAAAGAGATGATATTATACCAATGCCAAATGCCGAAAGGCCAATGAAAAACTATATTTTTGTCACAGAAAATGGCTGGCAGAGAAATCCGGATTTAGAGTTTTGGCTACAGATTTGTTTAGAGTTTAATCCCATTGCAAAAGCAAGTAAGAAAAAGTAACAACCGAAATTGTTTATAATATAAATAAATCCCGGCGGGATGTAATATTTATAGAATTAACGATATTTATGGAAATAAACCCCATCGGGGTGATATATTGATACGACAATAACATATCGCGGTAGCTTTGGCTGAATGAAGAATCTAAAGCTAGAAATATTACATTCTTCCAGAGCTTAATACACCTAAAGTAGTAAACTCAGCACCTTAAAATCTTAGAACTTTAGCCACTTAAAAAAAAACTTAGAACCTCACAATCTTAGCACCTTAGAAACTTTAAAAAACACTTGCAATTGTTGAGTCTATGTCTTTACTTTGCACTGTTCTTAAATTTATTGAAAGTTATCACGAAAGGCGGAGGGAAAGACCCAATGAAACCTTAGCAACCCTTTATCATAAAGAAGGTGCTACATTCTACTTTATACTATTCTTAGTATCAAAGATAGATAACACAAATACATAAAAGTATTTCTCAAAACACTTCCTGACAACCATACAATATTATTTTACTGAATTCAGTATCATGAGCGAATCATTGACGCATTTTTTCTGTCAATCGTTCCCGATTTTCGTTGCAATCTTTTGCTTTTTAAAGAAAAAAGCAAAAGGATTTCCACTTCAAACGGAGTTCAGTGAACTCCTATGAAAATAGAAATTAAGTGAAGTAATCGGGGCTAGATAGTCATCAATAGTGAATTCTTGGAATTAATGTGAATAAAAATAGCGTATCCTAACAGGTTTCAAAAACCTGTTAGGTATTATATATTCAAGATAAAGATTATAATTAAATAAAAAACTTAGCATCTCAGCGCCTTAGCGTCTTAGTAGCTAAAAGATGAAAGTCATGGCAATAACAATTCAGGAAGCAATTAAAAAAAATATCCTAATCCTTGACGGAGCAATGGGAACCATGTTGCAGCGCTATAATTTCTCCGAAGAAGATTTTCGTGGAGAGCGTTTCAAAGATTTTCCGCATCCGTTAAAAGGAAACAACGATTTACTATCCATAACACAACCACAAGCCATTCGCGATGTCCACGCCGCTTATTACGAAGCGGGTGCAGACATCGTAGAAACCAACACATTCTCAGGAACCACAATTGGTATGGCCGATTATTTCCTGGAAGAGTACGTTTACGAATTAAACTACGAATCGGCTAAACTTGCCCGTGAAGTAGCTGATGAATTTACAGCCAAAAACCCAAACAAACCACGTTTCGTTGCGGGATCAATTGGGCCAACAAACAGAACCGCAAGTATGTCCCCGGATGTAAACGATCCGGGTTATAGAGCCGTAACGTTTGATGATTTGCGAATTGCTTACAAACAACAAGTAGAAGCTTTAATGGATGGTGGTTGCGATTTACTATTGGTAGAAACCATCTTTGATACTTTAAATGCCAAAGCAGCACTTTTTGCAATTGAAGAAGTAAAAGACGACCGAAATATTGATATTCCAATCATGGTTTCAGGAACGATTACAGATGCTTCAGGAAGAACACTTTCCGGGCAAACGGTAGAAGCGTTTTTGATTTCAGTATCGCATATTCCGTTATTAAGCGTAGGATTCAATTGTGCTCTTGGAGCCGATTTATTGAAACCATACTTAAAAACATTGGCACAACATACTAGTTTTAATGTTTCGGCACACCCAAATGCAGGTTTACCAAACGCATTCGGACAATATGATGAAACCCCGGAACAAACTCAGGCTTTCATTAAAGAATATTTAGATGATAATTTAATCAACATTATAGGTGGTTGTTGCGGAACAACTCCGGATCATATTCGATTAATTGCTGAAGTTGCGAAGGATTATAAGCCACGTGTGGCGCCGGTATTTGAATAATAATTATAACTATGAGAGTATTTCTATTTCTATTAGTCTTCTTTTCTTTTGCTGCAACTGAGAAATTTTATGCGCAAACTGCAGAGATACATTTTGAAAAAGGAAAGGAAAGCTACGAAAGAGAGGACTATGTAAATGCTCTTATTGAATATAATAAAGCAATAGAAATTAATCCGAATTATTCAAGAGCATATTGTGGGATTGGTATTATAAAAGCGAAAAAAGAGCAATATAAAGAAGCTATTGTTGATTATAATAAGGCAATTGAACTTAATTCCAAATATATAAATGCATATTTTAATAGAGGAATAGCAAATAAATTTCTAAAGAATTATAAAGAAGCAATAAATGATTTAAATAAAGCTATACAATTAAATAATGATGATTTAACCAATTTTCCTGATATGTATTATTCTGAAAGAGCTTCAGCCAAAGCTGAGTTTAATGATTACGGTGGGGCGATAACTGATTATAATAAAGCAATTGGGTTTAGTAATAAAGACGCTGATTTATATTATAGCAGAGCAATTGTAAAGTATAATGCCAGTGATGCTACAGGATCAATAGCAGATTATGATAAAGCAATTGAACTTAATCCAGATTTTACCAATGCATATTATAATAGAGGGCTGATTAAATATAATAATTTAGATTATAAAGGAGCTATTAGTGATTTTAGTAAAGCGAGTGAATTAAGACCTGACTTTTCAAGACCTTATTCTGCTAAAGGAGATGCACTTTCTAAATTAGAAAAATACGATGATGCAATTGTTTATTATGATATAGCGATTAAACAAAGTCCGGATCGTGCAGAGTTTTATCATAATAGAGGGTTGAGTAAATTAAAATTAAATAAAAAAGAGGAAGCTTGTTCTGATTTTCAAAAAGGAAAAAAATTAGGAGGAAAATCTTCAAGTGAAGCAGTAAAAGCAATTTGTAATTGAATAAATTACTAAACCAATAGGTGAATGTAATATAATTAATTACTGTTTGTTCAATATTTATTTTCTCCAAGAATTTTGAGAAATATATATTGAAACCAAAAAACTTCTGCTAGCGCGAGCTTCTAGCTCGTGCACGCAAAGAAAGATATTATTATAAGATTTTAAAATTTACAATTGAAATGTGCACGAGCGTGACGCTCGCGCTAGCAAAAGAAAAAAGACAATTAAAATCTCGGAGAATCATAATTTTTTTATGAAACCGAGATTGCGTGAGGGATAGAAGTGAAAAGCCCAAAGATCAATGTAGTGATAACGAAATTGGTCGAGGACTTGTAACGGATAGCCCGGTTCGCCGCGGCGAAACACGCCCAAAAAGATATAATGAAGATAAAAGGCCTTAAAACCTTATAAAAATAGAATTGAAAAACTCAGAACCTAAGCAACTTAGGAACTCAGTAACTTAAAAAGAAATGGCAGAAAAAAGAAGAGACCTTGTATTAGCAGGATTAGAACCGTTGATTATTACGCCAACTAGTGTTTTTGTAAACATTGGAGAACGTACGAATGTTACGGGTTCAAGAAAATTCCTTCGCTTAATCAAGGAAGAGAAGTATGACGAGGCACTTGATATTGCAAGACAACAAGTAGAAGGTGGAGCACAAATCATCGATATTAATATGGATGAGGGAATGCTTGATGGTGTTCAGGCAATGACAAAATTCCTGAATTTAATAGCATCAGAACCGGATATTTCGAGAGTGCCGATTATGATCGATAGCTCGAAATGGGAAATCATTGAAGCAGGTCTAAAAGTAGTACAAGGAAAAAGCGTTGTAAACTCGATCTCTTTGAAAGAAGGAGAAGAAGCCTTTATTCATCACGCAAAATTAATCAAGCGCTACGGAGCTGCGGCTATTATCATGGCTTTTGATGAAGTAGGTCAGGCCGATAATTTTGAGCGTAGAGTTGAAATCTGTCAGCGGTCGTATGATATATTAGTCGATAAAGTTGGATTTCCACCTCAGGATATTATTTTCGATTTGAACATTTTTCCAGTTGCGACCGGAATGGATGAACATCGTTTGAATGCAATTGATTTTTTTAGAGGTACAAAATGGGTTCGTGATAACTTGCCACATGCACATATTAGCGGTGGAGTAAGTAACGTTTCGTTCTCTTTTAGAGGAAACGATCACGTTCGTGAAGCGATGCACTCCGTGTTTTTATACCATGCAATTCAGAACGGAATGACAATGGGAATCGTGAATCCGGAAATGCTTTCGATTTACGATGATATTCCAAAAGATTTATTAGAACACGTTGAAGATGTAATCTTAAACAGACGTGATGATGCGACAGAACGTTTATTAGACTTTGCTGAAAACGTAAAAGGCGAAGTAAAATCAGATGAAAAAGCGATTCAGGAATGGCGTTTAGGAACGGTTCAGGAACGTATAACACATTCATTGGTAAAAGGAGTTGATGCTTTTATTGAAGAAGATGTTGAAGAAGCGCGTTTGGCTGCCGTAAAACCTATTGAAGTTATCGAAATCAATTTGATGACAGGAATGAATGTCGTTGGAGATTTATTCGGAAGCGGGAAAATGTTCTTGCCTCAGGTAGTAAAATCGGCACGTGTAATGAAAAAAGCCGTGGCGTATTTGTTACCTTACATTGAAGCAAGCAAACAAGCCGGTGACAAATCTGGAAATGGAAAAATATTGATGGCAACCGTAAAAGGTGACGTTCACGATATTGGTAAAAACATTGTTTCGGTAGTTTTGGCCTGTAACAATTATGAGATTGTAGATCTTGGTGTTATGGTGCCTCCGGAAAAAATTATTGCGGCAGCTATTGAACATAATGTTGACATTATTGGTTTAAGCGGACTAATTACGCCTTCGCTTGACGAAATGGTGTATCTGGCCAAAGAATTAGACAAACAAGGAATTAAAATTCCGATTATGATTGGTGGAGCAACCACTTCGCGTGCGCATACTGCCGTGAAAATTGCGCCTCAATATAGAGAAACTGTAATTCACGTAAACGATGCTTCGCGTGCCGTTACGGTTGCAGGAAATCTATTAGATCATAACCGAAAAATATATGCAAGTGATATTCGTGCTGACTATGATGCGTTTAGAGAAACGTTTTTGAATCGTTCGAGAGATAAAAACTTCCTGACGATCGAACAAGCACGTAAAAACAAATTACAATTGGATTGGGCTGAATACACGCCAACAAAACCAAAATTTATTGGTAAACAAATTGTTGAAGTAGAGTTAGATGTTTTGGTTCCGTATATCGACTGGACACCCTTTTTTAGAACATGGGAATTGTTTGGGAAATATCCGGCAATCTTAACGGATGAGGTTGTGGGTGAAGAAGCAACTTCGGTTTTTGCAGATGCACAGGAAATGTTGAAAGTGATTTTAGCAGAGAAAAAACTAACTGCAAAAGGTATCTACGGAATTTTCCCTGCGAATCAAATCGATGATGACGATATCGAATTGCGTGATGAAAACGGAAAAGTGTTGGAGAAATTCTTAACGCTTCGTCAGCAATCACAAAAAACAAAAGGAGCACCAAATATCGCTTTGTCTGATTTTATCTTACCAAAAGATTCAGGAATTACAGATTATATAGGAGCATTTTGTGTTACAACCGGTTTTGGTGTTGACGAATGGGCAGCCGAATTCGAAAAAGATCTGGATGATTACAATTCGATTATGGTAAAAGCATTAGCGGATCGTTTTGCTGAGGCTTTCGCGGAATATCTGCACGAAAAAGTACGTCAGGATTTCTGGGGTTATGATCCTCAAGAATCACTTTCGACAGAAGATTTGATCGAAGAAAATTACAAAGGAATTCGTCCTGCGCCAGGTTATCCCGCATGTCCGGATCACTTAGAGAAACCAACAATCTGGAAACTCTTAGATGTAGACAAGGAAATTGGAGTAACCTTAACAGAAAGTATGGCAATGTGGCCGGCATCTTCAGTTTCAGGATATTATTTCGGGAATCCAAAAAGTAAATACTTCGGACTTGGGAAAATAAAAGAAGATCAAGTAGTAGATTACGCCAAACGCAGAAGCATTTCAACAGATAAAGCCATGAAATGGCTAAACCCTAATATAGCAGATTAGCCCCCTAACCCCGAAGGGGGAAGAGAAAGGCAGAATAAAATAACACAAACCTGATGACCCCTTTCAGGAATTCCCCCTTCGGGGGTTAGGGGGCTGACTATGAAAGTAACACAACATATAGAAAACGCCAAAGGAAATACATTATTCTCATTTGAAATTATTCCGCCTCAAAAGGGGAAAAGCATTCAGGAATTATACGATAATATAGATCCGTTGATGGAGTTTAAACCACCGTTTATTGATGTAACGACTTCTCGCGAGGAGTATATTTATATAGATAAAGGCAACGGACTTTTGGACAAAAAGCTAACTCGTATGCGTCCTGGAACGCTTGGAATTTGCGCTTCTATAAAACATAAATATAACGTAGATACCGTTCCTCACGTACTTTGCGGAGGTTTTACCAAAGAAGAAACTGAATATCTTTTGGTAGATTGTAACTACTTAGGAATCGACAATATTATGGCTTTGCGTGGTGACGCTATGAAAGACGAACAATATTTTATTCCAAAAGCTGGAGGAAATGACTATGCGATTGATTTGGTAAAACAAATCAGTTTATTGAATCAGGGAAAATACCTTCACGAAGTCATGGATGCTGATAACAAAGCTGATTTTTGCATTGGGGTTGCAGGTTATCCTGAGAAACATTTAGAATCTCCATCATTACAATCAGATTTAAAAAGACTTAAAGAGAAAGTAGATGCCGGAGCTGATTATGTGGTAACACAAATGTTTTTCGACAACTCAAAATATTTCAAGTTTGTAGAAAAAGCCAGAGAAATGGGAATCACAATTCCTATTATTCCAGGAATCAAGCCAATTGCGGTTCAAAGGCATTTACAGGTTTTACCTCAAATTTTCCGTATTGATTTACCAGAAGATTTAATTCATGCTGTTGATTCATGCAAGAATAATGCAGAAATCAGACAAGTAGGAATCGAATGGGCAATCCAACAATCATTAGAATTAAAAGCTGCCGGAGTTCCTGTTTTGCACTATTATTCAATGGGGAAATCAGAGAATATTCGTCAGATTGCGAGCCATCTTTTTTAAGAGTTTTTGTGTGATATTTCCACAATATTGTCATTTCGACGAAGGAGAAATCACACTAGAAGATCGACAAAGATTGGTGATTCTAGGTACGGAGTTTCGTGTGTGATTTCTCCTTCGTCGAAATGACAAAACTTTGAGAATAACGGGATTTATTATCAATGCGGTTGCTTCGTTCCTCGCAATGACATACAGTTTGGAATTTGGTCCCGATAGCTATCGGGATTAATTGGAATTTAAAATTTTATGAAACAAGAAGAATTACAAGCAATAGCTTCTCAATTCAAGCATCCAACGGGAGAAAAGGGAATCGAAATGGCAAACATGATGAATGAAACCAACATCAACATGACGCATCATTCGATTCAGAATCTACATATAGAAGAAGCAAATACAATTCTGGAATTAGGTCACGGTAACGCTGGACACGTAGAATTCATTTTCGAACAGGCTGAAAACATTAAATATTACGGACTTGAAATGTCTGAATTAATGTTTCAGGAAGCACGCCAGATCAACAGAAATTATGTTTCTCAAAAACAAGCTTTCTTTTCGATTTATGACGGAAATCTAATTCCGTTTGAAGAAAATTTATTCAATAAAGTATTTACAGTAAACACCATTTATTTCTGGCAGGAACCTGAAAAATTGCTTTCGGAAATCTACAGGGTTTTACAGCCAAAAGGAATCTTGTGTATCACTTTTGCCGAAGAAAGTTTTATGAAACAACTTCCTTTTACTCAATTTGAATTTGAACTTTACAGCACAGAAAAAGCTGAAATTTTAATTGAGAAAACATCTTTCAAAATCATCAACAAAGAAACGCTCACAGAGAAAGTAAAAAGCAAAACCGGCGAATTGGTCGATAGGGCTTTTACAACTTTGGTTTTAGAAAAGTAGTGATCATACGAATCAAGGATCAAAGCCTTTTCTTTGTGCAGTTAGGCACTAAATGTTGGTAGAAATCATGAATTGAAATCCTTTTAATCTGTGGCAAAAAAAAAATAGTACTCTTTTTTTTTAGTAATTTAATTGATTTTTATTTTGCGTTTCTTTATTCCAAATTATAATACGATTAAATTATGGAGGTTAAAAAAATCAATTTTCTAAAAAGTTATAGTAGTGTATTATTGCTTTTAGGCGGTATCATAATAGGAAGCATTTTCGGATTAGTTTTTAAAGAAAAAGTTGCTGTTATAAAGCCTGTTGGAGATATATTTCTGAACTTACTTTTTACAGCAATTATTCCGCTTGTCTTTTTTACTATAACTTCTTCAATTGCTAATTTGGAGAAAACAGAAAAACTAGGAAGATTGTTTGTTGTAATGATTGCCGTTTTTTTAGGTACACTTCTTATTTCAGCAATCGTAATGATTATAGCTGTTTCCCTATTTCCTATTCATGAAAATATTATAATTACTAAAATCCCGTTGGAGAATATCCAATCCGGAAGTGTTGGTGATCAAATTGCCCAATTGCTTACGACCAATGATTTCTATGAATTGTTATCGCGAAAAAGTATGTTGGCACTTATTATCTTTTCATTTTTGATTGGATTTGCAACTTTGCAATCTGGAGAAAAAGGCAATACTTTCAAAAGTTTTCTGGATTCAGGAAATGAGGTCATGAAACAGCTTTTGAACATGATTATGAAATTAGCACCAATTGGCCTTGGAGCTTATTTTGCTTATCAGGTTAGTTATTACGGACCACAATTATTTGGAGTTTACGCCAAGCCGTTAGGTGTTTATTATGTTGCTTGTATTTTTTACTTCTTTGTGTTTTTTAGTTTGTATGCTTTATTAGCAGGAGGTAAAAAAGCTTTTGTCGTTTTCTGGAGCAATAACATTACGCCTTCATTAACCGCAATAGGTACTTGCAGCAGCATTGCTACAATTCCGGCGAACCTCGATGCAGCTGAAAAAATGGGTATCCCAAAACATGTCCGCAATTTGGTTATTCCACTAGGGGCGCCTTTGCATAAAGACGGTTCAAGCATGTCTTCTATCTTAAAAATTACGTTTCTTTTTGCCATGTTTGGCAAAGATTTTACAGAACCTTCAACTATACTTTTAGCATTAGGAATTACGATAATTGTTTCGATTGTCGAAGGTGGAATCCCAAATGGCGGATATATTGGAGAAGTTTTAGCCATTACCGTTTACGGATTACCAATGGAACAAGCTTTGCCTGTAGCTATGATCCTTGGAACTCTCGTTGACCCAATTGCTACTTTATTAAATGCTAATGGCGATGTGATTTCTTCTATGATGGTCTCTCGGTTCTCGGAAAAAACGAAGTGGTAAAAAACTAATTATACCTCAACAATAAAAATCAGTATTAATCCGCTTAATCTGTATCATCTGTGGGCAATTTCTACAGGTGGTTTGAAGTAAGCATATATAATTTATTTAAAATGAATTCAATACTTCAACATGATCTAAATGATCTTGAAAACATACTTAATCAGGCCAAACAACAAGGATTAGATTTCCTTAATAATCTTGAAAATATTCCTACTTCAAGTAAAAATAGAATTGACCCTACTCGAAATTTAAGCGAATTAGGTTTAGGATCTTTGGCTGCTCTAGAAGAATTTAAAGAAAGATTATTGCCTTTGATAGTTGCTTCTCCTGGGCCTAGATATTTAGGATTTGTAACTGGAGGTTCAACACCAGCGTCGATTGTGGGCGATTGGCTGGCAACAGTATATGATCAAAATACGCAGGCTGTACATGCTCAGGGAGGAGTTTTGGCCTTGATAGAATTTGAAACTATAAATTTATTATTACAATTGTTAGACTTGCCAAAAACATTTTCAGGTGGTTTTGTAACAGGGGCAACAATGTCAAATTTTACTTGTTTAGGAACAGCAAGACAATGGTTTGGAGCACAATTAGGAAAAGATTTTGCAAAAAACGGAATAACTGAAACCATAAATATCCTGACTGCTACACCACATTCTTCTTCTATAAAAACATTGTCGATGTTAGGTATTGGAAGTAATAATTATACAACAATTAAAACTATTGAAGGCAATCGTGAAGCAATTGATATAGCTGATTTAGAACATAATATTCAAAATTTAAACGGAAAACCTTTTATTCTGATTTCAAGTGCCGGAACGGTTAATACTGCAGATTTTGATGATTTTGAAGCCATTGCAAAACTAAAGGAGAAATATACTTTTTGGTGGCATATTGATGCTGCTTTTGGTGGATTTGCTGCTGTTTCAAACAAATTCAAACATCTTGTCGAAGGCTGGGAAGGTGCAGATAGCATCACTATCGATTGTCATAAATGGCTCAATGTACCTTATGAAAGTGCTTTTTATCTGATTAAGGAAAAACATATGAATCTTCAAATAGAAACTTTCCAAAATTCAAATGCGCCTTATTTAGGAAATCCGTTAGAGAATTTTAATTACTTAAATGTACTGCCTGAAAATTCTCGTCGTTTACGAGCTTTGCCTGTTTGGTTTTCGTTATTAGCCTACGGAAAAGAAGGGTTTCAGGATATTGTCGAGGATAGTGCAGCATTGGCATTACATTTTGCAAATGAACTTATTGAAGAGGATAATTTTGAACTTCTGGCTCCAATTCGGCTGAATAATGTTTGTTTTACTTTGAAAGGAGATCATAATCAGCAAAATGTAAGTCAGTTTTTGACCAGTTTAAATGATAAGGGAAAAGTTTTTATGACCCCAACTGTATATCAAAATCGTAAAGGTATCAGGGCTTCTTTTGTAAACTGGCGTACGACAGAAAATGACATAAAAATTATAATAGAAGAACTCAAAGAGACTATTTTAGATTTAGACATATAAAATAGACCAAATTTTTTGAAGCCCGCTTATACTGTAAGCGGGCTTTTTTTATGTTTTTTTATCTTTTTGCATTTAGTGATGCATTGAGATTTAACTTCATTAATAATAAAAATTAAGCAAATGTTAAGTTTAATTTAATTATTTATTAAGATTGTCAATTTTTTTTACAAATATCTCTCTTTTAAAGTTAATTACTATTCTTATTTAGAATAATTAAAAATAGTTAGGAAAAACTATTCTGAGTAGCTAATTTTGTTGCAAATTTAATTTTCAAATCAAAAATTTAAATGATGCAAATAAGCAGATTATTACTCTTGATCACGATTGTCTTTACTTCGCTTCAAGGATATTCACAAAAAAATAAAGTAAACCTAACCGGAGTTGTTTTAACAAATCTTGGCAAACCTGCTGAAGGTGTTTCAGTATCGTTTAAAGGAACAACTTATGCTACGCTAACAAATAGTAAAGGGGAATATAGGATTAGTGCAGAAACAGGTGATTACATTTTATTAATTACCAATGTTGGTTTTAAAACAACAGCAGCAGCAGTTTCTTTGAAACAAGGTGGAAAACCTACTCAGAATATTACAATGGAAGAGGATATGGCCGCTTTAAGTGAAGTTGCTGTAACAGGAAAATCTAAAGTTCAGAGAGCCCGCGAACAGGCTTATAATATTACTTCGGTAGATCTGAAAAAAATCTACAATACCTCAGCCGATTTAAATCAGGTTTTGAATAAAACAACAGGAGTTCGTATTCGTGAATACGGAGGATTGGGATCTGCCTTTAATTTTTCATTAAATGGATTTTCAGGAAATCAGGTTAAATTTTTTCTGGATGGAGTGCCAATGGATAGTTATGGCTCAGCTCTTACACTGAATAATATTCCGGTAAATATGGCTGAAAGAATCGATGTTTACAAAGGGGTCGTTCCTATTGAGTTAGGTGCAGATGCTCTTGGTGGTGCAGTTAATATTGTAACCAACAAAAATGTGAATCGTTATATCGACGCATCATATAGTTATGGTTCATTTAATACGCACAGAGCTGCAATTAATACGAGGTTTTCTGGTTGCGACGGATTTATTGCCAACATTAATGCTTTCGCTAATTACTCAGACAATGATTATAAAGTAGATGTGAGTATTGTAGATAAAAACACATCGAAGTTTTTACCGGAACAAAAATACAAACACTTTCACGATGCTTATAAGTCGGGAACTATAATGGCAGAAGCAGGATTCAAGAACAGAAGTTTTGCAGATTATTTGCTTGTTGGTTTTGCTATGGCGGGTAACAAAAAAGAAATTCAGCAAGGAAGAACCATGCAAAAAGTCGTTGGACAAGCCTTTACAGATAGTAACAGTTTTATTACCTCTTTAAAATATAAAAAAGACAACCTTTTTGCAAAAGGATTATCGGTAAATATTAATTCGACTTACGCTTTAGTAAACAGTCGTTCTATAGATACTTCTTCCCGGGTTTATGACTGGACAGGAAATTATGTCTACAGACAATTTGCAGGAACAAATGATAAAGGAGAATTAGGAAATAAAACAATGTACGTCTACGATGAAGAAAATGCACAAGTAAATACAAACCTGAAATACCAATTAAATGACCAGCATTCTCTGGCAATAAATTATTCCTATTTGGGATATAAGCGTAAAGCAACGAATGAGTATTTAACAATAGTTGATCTTGGCGAGCCAACAATTAATAAAAACATTTTAGGATTAGGCTACAATTTTAGTGGTTTAGACAATCGATT
Organism: Flavobacterium azizsancarii; assembly: GCF_027980145.1. GTDB lineage: Bacteria > Bacteroidota > Bacteroidia > Flavobacteriales > Flavobacteriaceae > Flavobacterium > Flavobacterium azizsancarii. Next base: position 13,664 of record NZ_JAMZNK010000069.1, read on the forward strand.
AGCGATTACGGCTTTTGGAAAAATGTTTGGTTTAACTACTGAAATGATTGCTAATAATGTAACTCAATCTACTTCATCGACAAATTATGGTTACGGATCTACAGCAGCTTATCGTTTATCAGACAAATTTCAGATAAAAGGATCTTATGAACATGCTTATCGTTTGCCGTCGGCTGTAGAGATGTTGGGAGATGGGTTGACCGTAAACAGTAATATAGGATTAAAACCTGAAAGTAGTGATAATGCTAATTTAGGTTTGGCATTTTTGACTCAGAAAAACAAGAATCAGTTTAGTGCAGAAACGAGTTTAATCTATAGAGAAGCAAAAGATTTTATCAGAGAAAAACAAGACGGAGACAGAACGGTTTATGAAAATCTTCAAAATGTACAAATTACAGGTATTGATGGAGTTTTAAGATATGGATATAAAGATTTAGTGACTTTTGAAGTAAATGGTACCTACCAAAAAAGTCTGAACAAAAACAAGTACAAAACAGGAACAAATAGTCCTGATGCTCTTTATGACGCGCAGTTACCAAACGTTCCAATCTTCTACGGAAATGCAGATTTGACTTTTAATTTTAAAAATATCAAGTACAAAGACGATAGGCTTTCTCTTAATGTGAGTGCCAATTATATAGATGCATTTTACCTGACCTGGCCGGTATTAGGTTCATTGGAAACTAAAAGAGCAATTCCTGAACAATTTACAGAAAACGCGATGGTGTCTTATTCTTTTTTAAATGGGAAATACAATCTGGCTTTTGAGTGCAGAAATATTACAGACGTAAAAGTGTACGACTATTTTAAAGTTCAAAAACCAGGACGTGCTTTCTCTGTTAAGTTCAGATACTTTCTTCAGTAATTAAATTTTAATAATAACCCTTAATACATATAATGATGTTTACAAACAAATTTCAAAAATGCTTTGCGTTGGCAATATTAGCATTAACTACTTTTTCTTGTAGCAGTGATGATAATGCAACAAAAGAAGAACCAACTACAACTAATTCTAAATATATTGCTTCATATTGGCTAGACGATTACACTCAGTACATCTTAGATTTTAATTCTATAGATAAGTTAATGACCGGAGAAATCAGTGCAAAAGGTGTGGGAATTGAGCAAGGAGGAAGTTGTTTTCCTGCAAATAATACTTTTTTTGCCTTAAGTACAGAAGATGAAGGATCAGTTTCATTTCATCTTAATAGCGCAGGAAAATTGGTGCAGGGCGGTAAACTTGCTTTCGAATCCTCATATGCTGTTGGGTATACTGATGACAAAAAAATGATCAATATTGGAGCAACCTGGGATGGTAGTTCATCTGATTATGAATTGATGATTTACAATCCAAATACAATTTCTATAGATGCTCGTAAGTTTAATGATTTTGTAGTATCTCCTGAAAATAAAAAAGTGTTATACTGGCCAACAGGAGCTGCGGTTTCAGGAGATAAGCTTTTTGTTCCGGTATATATCAAGGATGTTACGGACGGGACAAATAAAATTTTATCATCTGACGCTACAGTACGAGTTTACAAATATCCTTCTTTAGAATATGTAACTACAATAAAAGACGCCAGAACAAATGCAATTGGGCTTTATTATACCAATACAGGAATTGTTCAGACAGAGTCAGGAGACATCTATACTTTTTCTTCTAATGCGAACGCAGGTGGTTATCCGCCAACAGCTGTTTCTTCTGGAGTTTTACGTATCAAAAAAGGAGATGCTAAGTTTGATCCGGGTTACTTTTTTGATATTGAATCAAGTACTCTAAAAGGAAAAGTTCTTGCTGCATACCCATTAGGAGGAGAAAAAGTTTTTATTTCTTATATTCCTAATTCTGTTGATACTAAAGATACTTATTACAGTTTCTTAAGTACACAAACAATCTTTAAATCTGCAATTCTTGATCTGGCAGCAAAAACAATCATACCAGTTACAGATTTACCTGATCACGGTGGAGATGAATTTTTTGGGTTAGGAAGTATGTATGTAGAAAACGGAAAAGCATACAAAAGTTTTGTAACAGGTAAAGAAGCTCGTGTTTATCAAATAGATATTGCAACTGGTACAGCAAAAGCCGGAGCACTTATCAAAGAAGGTCTTTACTTGCCTGCAATTGCTAAACTTACTTTCTAAGTAACTATATTTTTTATGGCTTGAGGTATTATTTAATTAATGCCCAAGCCATTTTTTTTAATTTTTGTTGCCTGTCTAAAAAGCATTACTTTCCAAAATTACAATTACAATGAATATTTTTAAAAGTCGTACCAGTAAACCACCTAATAAAGGAAAATCCCGTTTTAGTAAAATTAATGCCTGGCTGCATTTGTGGCTAGGATTAGCGTCAGGAATAATCGTGGTCATTATGGGAATTACCGGTTGTGTCTTGGTTTTCGAACACGAGATCAAAGAATTGACATCGCCGTATTTAAGTGTCGAAGCCCAAAGTCCGGATAAATTATTGCCACCTTCAAAAATCTATGCAGCTGTTCATAAAGCATTACCCAATAAAGAAATTCATGGAGTTTGGTATAATGGTTTAGATAAATCAATTAAGGTCGATATAGAATCGGATTCGTTGATTTATGTAAATCCGTATAACGGCAAAATTACCGGAATGGTGGATCATGAAGATTTCTTTCATATTATGGATGAAGGGCATCGCAATCTTTGGCTGGAGCGCAATATAGGATCACAAATTACAGCCTGGGCAACTTTTATTTTCTTCTTTTTATTGATAAGCGGCTTGATACTTTGGTTTCCTAAAAAGTGGAACAAAACCACCAGAAATACTAGTTTTAAAATAAAATGGGATGCGAAGTTCAAACGTCTGAACTATGATTTGCATAATGTTATGGGATTTTATACGCTGATCTTAGCAATGCTTATTGCTTTTACAGGAATGTTGATGAGTTTTCATTGGCTAAGAGAAAGCACGTACTGGATCAGTGGTGGCTGGGCAGACGAAAAAGAGAAAAAGGAGCAAGTCATTGCCGTTAAAAAAGATACTTTATCCCGGCAACAATTAGATAAATTGGCTGCTGCTGATTTTATATGGAAAAAAGTTCGAACAGAAATTGCTACAGAGAATAAGGAAGCCGTAATCATTCATTTTCCGGATGATCCTCAAGAAGATATTTATGCCTGTACAGATATGAATAAAGGCGTTTGGAGAGATTTATACTTTGATGCTAAAACACTCGAGCTACTCCCAAAGTCTCATAAATATATTGGAGATGAACGTTTCTCAAATTGGTTAATGCGTTCTAATTACAGCCTACATATTGGTGCGATAGGAGGATGGCCAACAAAGATTATTTATTTTGCGGCTAGTTTAATTTGTGCCAGTTTGCCTATTACGGGTTTTTATATCTGGTGGGGCAGAAAGAAAAAGCAGAAACCCAGAGTTTAATTTGGGATCTATTTTACTTGTTATTGTTAGTTAGTTTAAAAGTCTTTTGTGAGAAGTAATCTTCTTCAAAAGACTTTTTTGGGTTTAAAAAGTAAAGGGGAAAGTATCAATTCAAAACTAATATGATTGTCAGACTCAGCGAAGTCCCACATGCTGCATCACTTTGCGGGACTTCGACTTCGCTCAGTCTGACAATATTGTGTATAAACCAATAACATAAAAACAGTGTAAACCCATTTAAATCCGTGTCATCCGCGGCCCATGTTCACTAACATGGGTTAAATTTATTAAAACAGAAAGAGCCTGCTAACTACAACAGGCTCTATTCCATCAAAAAAAAAACAAAAACAAGGGGAAACTAAAGATTCAAAATATTAGATTCTATAAGTAAAGGCTATTGTTGCAATACGATTATCAAGATCATATCTTTTATCGATGCTTGTTTGTGCAATAACCGAATTGATATGGAAATTATTAGTGTTAAAAATGTCAGTAATATTAAGTTTGATGTTGCCTTTTTTAGCTAGTACTTGTTTTGAGATCCCGATACTGAAATCAAAAAATGGATCTCTTTGATAAATACCAAGATTTGATTTTGATTGGTACTGCGCGTTTGCTTCGGCTTTCCAGCTTTCTGTGATTGTAAAGGAGTTTTGCACGCTAAGATTCAAAGTAACAATTGGTTCAATTTTGTCTGTATTAACCACATTGCCCATAAATTTATTTTCGAAAATATTGAAAAGTGTATTTACAGACCACCATTTATAAATTTCGGCAGTATTGGTGATGTTAACTCCGTAATTATACGATTTGTCAACATTTATTTGAGAAGTTACCGTAGTATTGTTATCCGGATTATAGACATAGACCTCAGTAAATATATCTTTGGTCTTGCTGAAATACAACGACGCCATAAAGGCACTTTTCCAGGCATAGCCAATTTCTGCCGAATGTGTGATCTCAGGAACTAAATTTGGATTTCCCTGAGAGTAGTTAAACGAATCATCATAAAAACGAAACGGGTTCAGATCGAACTGGCTTGGTCTGTTGATTCTTTTGCTGTAGGAAGCATGCATCGAATGATTGCTGCTCAATTCATACTTCATAGAAACACTCGGAAACCATTTTAGATAATCGTCCTTATGTTCTTCATTCAGCGTTTTTTGTAAAATATTTATCGCAGTATATTCAGAACGTAAACCAGCCTGAATATTGAACTTTTCCATTTGGTATTTATAATTGGCATAAGCCGCATAAATTTGTTCCTTATATTCAAAATGATTGGTCGAATTAAGGTCAACAATCCATTGGTTGTTGTCATTGTATTCGTAAACAGATGGATTGTCATTGTTCTTTACGCTGGCTTTAAAACCCCATTCAACAGATTGTTTTTCGTTAAGCGGATTTGTAAAATCAACTTTTCCTGTAAAAACTTTTAATTGAGACGGAATAAAACCTCTCCTGTCATTAATATTATTTGTGCTTAGAGGATCTATATTCTTTGCACTCTGAAACTGATTCGATCTGAATTTTGAAGTTTCATATTCAAAATCAAAAGACATATTTTTTCCCTCGGTATTAAATTTATGAACTCCGGAAAAAGCATATGTATAATCATTCCATTTCTCTTTGCTGTCATTATAAGTCGCGGCATCAAATTGTACCTGATCCATAGCATTTATTAAAGTATTTCTACCATTGGCAATATTTTGATAGCGTCCCAATTTTGCATCAACATAAAATTCTAAATTGGTTTTAGCAAAAACTTCATAAGTAGTTCCTATTTTAAAATTGTTAGAAGTCAGTGGCTCATCCGTAGTTGAAGTTTGATGATTATTTGTCAAAAGCGTTTGACGGGTTGCATCAGTATATTGATTCTGGTTGAATTCTTTGCGTTCTTCTTCACCCCTAAAAGTATAGCTGTAGTTTCCGTAAACGCCAAATTTATCTTTATTGTAGCTTAAGTTGGCACCGGAGTTGGTTCTGTTTTTTCTGCCTCTTCCGTAATTGGTAAAAACAGTTCCTTTAAGCCCGCCCGCATTTGGTTTCTTTAAAATAATATTGATAATTCCGGCTTTTCCCGTTGCATCATATTTAGAAGACGGATTCGTAATTACCTCGATTTGTTTGATGTTTGATGAGGTTGTTGATTTTAAATAATTAGCAAGTTCCTTTTGCGAAAGCTGCGTCAATTTGCCGTTGATCATTACGCCAACACCTTGTTGTCCGCGAATCGATAATTCGCCATCCTGAGAGACTACAACGCCCGGAGCACGGGATAAAACATCTAATGCTGTTCCGCCTTCAGACACAATGCTATTTTCTACATTAAAAACCAATCGATCTGATTTTTGAGTATATAAAACTTTCTTTTTTGTAATTACAATCTCGTCTAATGCATTAATCGAAGTTTCGACAATACTATCAGTTTCTTTTTCTGTCTGCGAGTAACCGTAGACCGAAAAGGCAAGCATAAGAGATGTTATAAAATTCTTCATGATATGTGGATTTGTTTTTGGAGTAAGGGTTTTAATGTGATTTTAAATAGAAAAGAATCAATACAATCGTCAAGGTTTTAAATAGAATCTCTACTTTAAAACAATTTGTTCCAGTTTATCAGAAAATATTTTTCGAACATGTGCCAGGCCTTTAAATAGCTTATGAAATTTGATTTTGATAAGGCTGAGTATAGAGAACATTAGAGTGGTATTTTTGAAGTTTCAGTTTTCAAATATAACACTATTTATATTAAGTCTAAATAAATATAGTTAAAATTTACAACGAAAAACCTAAATAGTTGATAATTAAGGATTCGTGATATGGCGAAAAAAGAATAAATTGTAGACAAACAGTGTAATTGGGGCGAAAACCCTAAGAAAATAAGGTGCTGAGGTTTTAAGGAAAAGGAGGGATACTAAACAATATTTAACACAAAAAGCCAATTCTTTTAAATAAAAAGAATTGGCTTTTGATGTAAACTGAGACCGTAAACTGAGACCGTAAACTGAGACCGTAAACTGAGACCGTAAACTGAAAACTTACTTAGTAATTTCTCTAAAAACAGCTTCCAGATTTTTATTTTTCTGATTGAGTTGTAATGTTTTTAAGCCATTTGCATTTGCAAAGTCAAAAATTGCAGGACGCATATCTTTTTCGGCAACAAATGTCAATTCCCAAGTCATATCGTGGATATTTTTGTATGAAGTAATGTTTTCCAGCCTTGCTAACAGTTGTTCTTCGATCTGATAATCAAATTCTACTTCGATTACTTGTTCTTTGTTTTCAGATACCAAATGATCCAGTTTTTTATCGGCAACAATTTGTCCTTTGTCAATAATAATGACACGATCGCAAATCGCTTCGACTTCCTGCATAATATGAGTAGATAAAAAAACCGTTTTATCTTTTCCCACGTTTTTAATTACATTTCGAATTTCCATTAACTGATTCGGGTCGAGCCCAGTAGTTGGCTCATCCAGGATCAAAACATCAGGATTATGCAATAAAGCATTGGCAAGTCCCACACGCTGGCGATATCCTTTAGACAATTGCCCTATTTTTTTATGACTTTCGGCTGACAGTCCTGTCAGTTCAATAACTTCTTCGATTCTTAATTTAGGAACCTTATAAACATCGGCATTAAAAGCCAAATACTCACGAACATACAAATCAAGATACAACGGATTATGTTCCGGTAAATAGCCAATAGAACGTTGAACCGCCTTGGTATCCGTCATGACATCATGACCATTTACAAGGGCCGAGCCGCCATCTGCAAGTAAATACGTAGTCAAAATTTTCATCAGGGTAGATTTTCCTGCTCCGTTTGGACCAAGAAATCCAACAATTTCGCCTTTTTGAATCGAGAACGAAATCGAATTTAGTGCTTTCTGAGTTCCGTAACTTTTTGATATGTTGTTTACTTCTATGGACATGACTTTTTATTTGCTACAAAAGTAAACAGAAATAGTTTTGATTACTAAATTTTGTCTTTCAAAGAATTGAATTTAAAATTGAATTCTCAGTAAACAGTGGCATCTTTATTGTTAAAGGACTATTAAAATTAATAAATATCACAATGAAAAAAATGTTAGTCGTTCTTGCATTGGCTATGGTAAGCTTTGCAAATGCTCAAAAAGGGTCTATTTTAGTAATGGGAAGTATTGAGTACAATTCTCAAAATGTATCAAATTCAGGTTCTGAAACTAAAGCGAATTCTTTTGGTTTTGCTCCTAAAGTAGGATACCAATTTCACCAAAACTGGACTGCAGGTATCGAGGCAGGTGTTGGAACTACAAAAAGAGAATTTGGTAATACGGAGAACAAAGTAAATAATTTCTCATTAGGTGGTTTTTTACGTTATTCTATGCCTTTAAATCAAACTTTTTCTGCTTATGCTGATTTAGGAGTTGGTTACCAAGACAGAAAAATAACGAATACTGTTGGGAATACTTCTACTATTAATAAAGGAGACGGATTTTATGTTGGAGTTACGCCGGCAATTTTCATCAATGTTAATAAAGGATTTGGTTTAAACTTCAATATTGGAGGTTTAGGTTATAATAACTTAAATTATGACGGAAATAACGGAAACGGAGATAACGTTAAAAACTTTAATTTCACTTTCGGAAAAGCATTTTCTGTAGGGATTTCAAAGAATTTCTAAGTTTTAGAAATATATTTCAATTTCGAAAAAGCATCCGCCGCGGCGGATGCTTTTTTTGTTTTAAACTATTTTGTATACAGAAGTTAAGTCATTGTTTTTGACTTGTTTCGTTGAGGGTGATTGTTTTAACAAATTGTTAATAAATGTGTTGCAGTTCGATACTGGTATTTTAGTTGTTGTGTTTAAGTAAAATTTAAACACATATTACATATGAAAAAAATGCTACTTATTCTTGCATTGGCTATGTTTAGCTTTGCAAATGCCCAAAAGGGAACTGTTTTAGTGGGCGGAAATATTGGTTATTCCTCTGAAAATATTGATCAGGAAGTCGAGAGCAGAAAATCAAATTTATTTAGTTTTTCTCCAAAAGTGGGTTATCAGTTTCATGATAACTGGACAGTTGGTGTTGAATTTGGATTGTCTTCATCAAAATCTTCACTTTCTTTACTAAATAATAATTTAGGAGAATCAGAATCAAAATTTAATACTTTAAAAGTGGGAGCATTTTTGCGTTATACCATTCCTTTGAGTGAAACTTTTTCAGTATTTGCCGATTTGGGAGTTGGTTTCCAGAATCAAAAAGACAAAAGTTATAATACTGGGGCGCTTGTTTCAACTAGTAAAGCAGACGGTATATATGCCGGAATAACTCCGTCTCTTTTTATTAATATGAAAAAAGGTTTTGGCCTAAACTTTAGTATTGGTGGTTTAGGGTATGAAACATTAAGCTTTGATACTAGTGATACTAATGTTCGCACATTCTATTTCAATTTTGGAAAAACAGTTAATATTGGAGTTTCTAAAAACTTCTAGTATTAGCTAGATATTCTATTGCAAAAAAGCATCCGCCGCCGCGGATGCTTTTTTTGTTGTGTGCCCAGCATGGGCGATAACTCTAGGGTGTAAGTCCCGAACACGCCTTTACAGTGGGAAGTGTTAGCTGAATGCAAGGGTGTCCATCGCGAGGTGGA
>NZ_JAMZNK010000006.1 GCF_027980145.1 Flavobacterium azizsancarii
TAAAAAGCCTTATGATTACACCCAAAAGATACAAAAAAAAGAGTAGAAAACTTTTAGCTTCTACTCCTTTAATTAACAATTATTCCTGAAAAGGACTTTTTCAGTGCCCTCATTTATTTAGTCCGGCTTTTCTATTTATTCTTTTTTTACATCAGTTTCTGAATAATAATCTCTTCTGTGATTCCTTCAGCATCTGCTTTATAGTTTTTAATAATTCTATGACGCAAAATTCCGGTTGCTACCGCTTTTACATCTTCGATATCCGGTGAGAATTTACCATTAAAAGCTGCATGTGCTTTTGCTGCCAAAATCAAGTTTTGTGATGCTCTTGGCCCCGCTCCCCAATCTAAATAATTTTTCACAAAATCATTTGACAATGCATTGTCCGGACGTGTTTTACTTACCAAAGTTACTGCATATTCAATCACATTATCCGCCACGGGAATTCTGCGAATCAAATGCTGAAAATCGATAATTTCCTGAGCAGTAAACAAAGGATTAATTATTGTTTTAACATCAGACGTGGTACGTTTAACTACCTGAACTTCTTCTTCAAAACTTGGATATTCCAGCTTAATAGCAAACATAAAACGGTCTAATTGAGCTTCTGGTAACGGATACGTTCCTTCTTGCTCAATTGGGTTTTGAGTCGCCAAAACAAAATAAGGCAAATCCAGTTTATAATTTTGTCCGGCAATTGTAACTGAACGTTCCTGCATTGCTTCAAGTAAAGCTGCTTGAGTTTTTGGGGGCGTTCTGTTAATTTCATCTGCCAGAACAATATTAGAAAAAATTGGACCTTTGATAAATTTAAAATGCCTGCTTTCATCAAGAATTTCACTTCCTAAAATATCAGATGGCATTAAATCGGGCGTAAACTGAATTCTTTTAAAATCTAATCCTAAAGCCTGCGCCAAAGTATTTATCATTAACGTTTTTGCCAATCCCGGAACACCTATTAAAAGTGCGTGTCCGCCTGAAAATATACAAAGTAAAATTTGATCTACAACTTCATCCTGGCCTACAATGATTTTTGCTATTTCGGTTTTTAATTCGTTTCTTTTTTGAACTAAATTATGAATTGCTGCTACGTCAGACATTTAGATATGTTTTTAAAATTGAAAAGAGTTAGCTTTATGAATTCATAAAACTAACTCTTTTTATTTATTTAATAAAAATTATTTTTTCAACCAATTGTATACAAAATTACAATCTCTGTATTCTCCAATAATCTTAATGTAAGTATCTTTTATTTTAGTATCAAACCACTTTGAGATGGTTGTGATTTGTTTTTCTTTCAATGCTAATTCTTTAATCTTAGTGTAATCTTTAGCATAATCTGCTGTATGAGCATCAATTCTATTAGTGATAGTAATTAACTTATATGTTTTTTTACCTTTATCATCCGTGTTCAGAATTGGCTGAGAAACTTCATTGTCTTTTAGATTAGAAACCTGGCTGTATAAAGTTGGATCCATTTTAGTCAACTCAAAACGAGTATCCTGAGTATTAGGATTTACTAAAGTTCCTCCGTTTGCTCTGGTTTCTTTTTCATCAGATTCAGTTCTTGCGGCTTCAGCAAAAGTAATTTCTTTGTTTACTATCTTATTTCTTATATTGGTAATTCTTTCTTTAGCATCCTTTAGAGCATCTTCAGATACTGTAGGCGAAATTAAAATATGACGTAATTCAACTTCCTGACCTTTTATTTTATCAATCATAATAATATGATATCCAAAATTAGTTTCAAATGGCTCAGAAATTTCACCTTCACCTAAACTAAAAGCAACATCTTTAAACTCTTTTACAAAAGGAGTTTTTCTGGTCATTTTGTAATACCCTCCATTAGGTGCTGATCCTGGATCCAGCGAATATAAAACGGCTTTTGTCGCAAAGCTTGATCCTTCAAGAACATCTTTTCTGATCGCGTTTAATCTGTCGATTACTTTTTGTTTATCTTCTTTTGAAACTTTAGGTTCTACAACAATCTGTGCTACTTCCATTTCAGCTCCAAAAGTTGGCAATTCGTCTTTTGGTATTTTCTTAAAAAAATTACGAACTTCTTCTGGTGTAATTTCAACTGCATCAACAATTTTTTTAGTCATTTCTGACGCCAATTTTTGTTCTTTCAAGATATCAGAAAAATAGGTTTTGAATTCCTCTACTGAATTCTTTTTATAATAAGCAACAACCTTGTTGATATCCCCAACTTGTTGAATCATATAATTCAATCGGTCATCCATCATACTTCTAACTTCAGCATCACTAACCACAATACTATCCTGAATTGCCTGGTGCGCATACAATTTATCTTCTAAAAGCTTACCTAACATCTGGCATCTTGTAATATCTTTTGTAGAACCTCCTGATGCAGAAATTTCTAAATATCCTTTATCAATATCAGAATCTAAAACAATATAATCTCCAACATTAGCAATAATACCATCAATTTTTTGCTTGTGTCCAGAAGGAATTTCAACTGGTTTCTTAATCACAGTATCTTTTATAATTTCCTGAGCTGAGATAATTGAGGTGAAAAAAAATAAAAAACACATTGTCAATATTAACTTGTAATCAATTGTTTTTAACTGTAATTTTTTTAATAACATTATTTTAAATTTAATTTGAATGTAAAGATCTTGCTTTAGAATTTCGTTTTAAACTAAAATCACTTTACAATGTATTTTCAATGTTTATCCTGAAAATACTAAATAATTAAGATCTAGTTCAATTTACCTTATAACGAACAAAAATAACAATTCAATTACATAATACAACTATCGGCTATACTATTAACAAAAAATTATATGGATGATCGTTGAATTTCATACAGGACAACTGTTTCTATGGGATTAATCTCTTTAAAAAAACGGCAGTAATCTTTACCACAATGCTCACAAAGATCGATTTGATGAATATTTTATATACATTCAAAAGAAGCAACTTTTGATAAAATAAAAAAGTTATCAATACTACAACGTTTTCGCTGTATAAACATTTTCTTATAAAAACAAACCGAATCAAAAAACACATACTTTAGATAAATAATTGATAATTATTAGGGGATAAAATTACGAATAGCATTTACAAAACCTTTAATAAATATCAAATTACAAACTTTATTATCTAACCTAAACCCAAGTCTAACTATGAAAAAACCTATTGTAAAGATTTATCTGCTTGCAGCAATTACTATATTCCTATATTCGTGCTCGCAGAACGAAACAAATGAAACAGATCTAAAAGCTTCAAGTCAGCAATTTGAGATCATTAATGTTACCCATCATGACGGAAAACCATTCAGCACCGGAACTTCCAGTTCATCCCTAACAGGAAAATATGTCGATAATCCGGGCGGAGGAGTTATGATGCAAGCCTTTTATTGGGATGTTCCTGCCGGAGGAAATTGGTGGAATACTGTAAATAGTAAATTAACCGCGTGGTCAAATGCCGGGATAGGATCTATTTGGTTACCTCCTGCTTCAAAAGCTCAAAATGGGGCATTCTCTATGGGATATGATCCAACGGATTATTTTGATTTTGGAGATTACAACCAAAATGGTTCTGTAGAAACCCGATTTGGCTCTAAAACCGAATTGGTAAGTCTGATCACAAATGCACATACGGAGAACATGAAAGTATATGCAGATATAGTAATCAATCATAACAGTGGCGGTCAATCAGAAGCTAATCCGTTTACAGGAACAAATACCTGGACAGATTTTAGCGGAATTGCTTCTGGAAAATTTAAACGTTCTTATAATGACTTTTATAAAAACAGTTATGGTAATAATGATGAAGGTGCTTTTGGCGGATTTCCGGATTTATGCCATGCAAATCCGTATGTACAGGATTGGTTATGGGGAAGAGCTGACGGGGTTGGAAAATATTATAAAAACACCATGAAATTTGATGGCTGGAGATTCGATTACGTTAAAGGATTTGGTGCTTGGGTTGTAAATGCCTGGAATGCTAATGTAGGCGGGTTTTCGGTTGGGGAATTATGGGATTCAAATGTAAACGTATTAAATGACTGGGCTAATAACGCCAATAGTTCTGTTTTTGATTTTGCTTGTTATTATAAAATGAATGATGCATTCGACGGAAATAATCTTGCATTATTAAATGACGATATGATGTGGAAAAGAAACCCCTATAAAGCGGTGACTTTTGTAACAAATCATGATACTGATGAAATTTCTAATAAATTATTAGCCTATTCTTATATTTTAACTCACGAAGGATATCCTACAATTTTCTATAGAGATTATGAAGAATGGCTGGATAAAAATAAATTGAACAATCTGATTTGGATTCATAATAACAAGGCTACAGGCACAACTTCGATTTTATATTCAGATGATGACGAATATGTAGCCCGCAGAAATGGATATAATGGAAACCCTGGATTAGTAGTGTACATCAACAATTCAAACACTTGGCAAGAAAGATGGATCCAGACCAATTGGGCAAACACTCAAATTAAAGACTTTACAGGAAATTCAACATGGGTACCAACCACACAAGCAGATAAATGGGTAAAAATTCAATGTCCACCCAAAGGTTATTCAGTTTGGTCAGTTAACCAATAATTTAAATTTTAATAATTTTAAGGCTGTTTGAATAAAAACAGCCTTATTTTTTTGAATGCTGGCTGATTTGTAATAAAACGAAAGTCTTCCTAATTTAAGAAGTGAATATTTTTATTAAGCCGTAATTAATAGTACTTTTGCAACCTATTTATACGAAATATGAGCTTTTTAAAAGAAATACAACGCAGAAGAACATTTGGAATTATATCGCATCCTGATGCCGGTAAAACAACATTAACGGAGAAATTATTATTGTTTGGAGGGGCTATTCAGGAAGCTGGTGCTGTAAAAAACAATAAAATTAAAAAAGGAGCAACGAGTGATTTCATGGAAATCGAACGCCAAAGAGGTATTTCGGTTTCAACATCTGTACTTGCTTTTAATTACCAGGATAAAAAAATCAACATTCTTGACACGCCTGGTCACAAGGATTTTGCTGAAGACACTTTTAGAACTTTAACTGCTGTTGATAGTGTTATTGTTGTTATTGACGTTGCAAAAGGGGTTGAGGAACAAACAGAGAAATTAGTTGCTGTTTGTAGAATGAGAAATATTCCGATGATTGTTTTCATCAATAAGTTAGACCGTGAAGGAAAAGATGCTTTTGACTTAATGGATGAAGTAGAACAAAAGCTTGGTCTTACGGTTACGCCTTTGAGTTTCCCAATTGGTATGGGTTATGACTTTCAGGGAATTTATAATCTTTGGGAACAAAACATTAATCTTTTCAGTGGAGACAGTCGTAAAAATATCGAGGAAACGATCGCATTCTCTGATGTACAAAGTCCGGAATTAGAAAAAATAATTGGTCAGAAACCAGCAGATAGATTACGTGAAGAATTAGAATTAATCGATGAAGTGTATCCTAAATTTGATCGTCAGGATTATTTAGATGGGAAATTACAACCTGTATTTTTTGGTTCTGCATTAAATAATTTTGGAGTTAGAGAATTGTTAGATTGTTTTGTAGCAATCGCTCCGTCTCCAAGACCTAAAGATTCTGAAACTCGTCTGGTAGATCCTACTGAAGAAAAAATGACTGGTTTTGTATTTAAAATCCATGCTAATATGGATCCTAAACACAGAGACCGTTTAGCTTTTATCAAAATTGTTTCCGGAACTTTTGAAAGAAACAAGCCTTATTACCACGTTCGTCAGAAGAAAAATTTAAAATTTTCTAGCCCGAATGCCTTTTTTGCTGAGAAAAAAGAAATTGTCGATATTTCTTATCCCGGTGATATTGTTGGTTTGCACGATACAGGAAATTTCAAAATTGGAGATACTTTAACCGAAGGCGAAATAATGAGTTTCAAAGGAATTCCGAGTTTCTCTCCGGAACACTTTAGATATATTAACAACGCTGATCCTATGAAAGCCAAACAATTGGACAAAGGTATCGATCAGTTAATGGATGAAGGTGTAGCACAGTTGTTTACATTAGAAATGAACAACCGTAAAATAATTGGAACTGTTGGAGCGCTTCAATATGAGGTTATTCAATATCGTCTAGAGCATGAATATGGTGCAAAATGCACTTACGAAAACTTCCCTGTTCATAAAGCTTGCTGGGTAAAACCTGATGATGCTAAAAACAATGAATTCAAAGAATTTAGACGTATTAAACAAAAATTCCTAGCGCACGATAAATACGGTCAATTGGTTTTCTTAGCTGATTCTGACTTTACGATTCAGATGACACAAAGTAAATATCCAAGCGTGAAGCTATTCTTTACTTCAGAATTTGACTAAGTTTTTATTTAAAATACAACATAAAAAAAGCGCTAATTTATAATTAGCGCTTTTTTTTAATTTGAATTAAACCAACCTTTATAAGTTATTATATTCCAAAAATTAATCCTTTTCTACAAGGAGAAACCAATTTAGCACAATAGTTTCATACTAAGAAATTTAGTCGATGAAAGTAAAACTAAATCAGTTGAATTACATTTTACTCTTACCTTAAAAAAAAAGCCCCATTAAAAAAATAATGGGGCTTTAATAATTTATGCTTGTCCTGCCGGACCAAAATTAAGCGGTATTGGTGCTTGTTCCGTCTCTTTGATTTCGCCGTGGGCTGCTTCAAAACGATGAATATTTTCTCCAATTGCTTTTAATAATCTTTTAGCATGTTGTGGTGTCAAGACAATTCTTGACTTTACCTTGGCTTTAGGAATACCTGGCATAATACTCACAAAATCTAAAACAAACTCTGATGATGAGTGGTTGATAATCGCAAGATTAGAATAAATTCCTTCTGCAATAGTCTCGTCTAACTCAATATTAATTTGCTCCTGTTGTTGTTTCGGATTACTCATAGTTTCCTAATTAATAGATATATTCTTCTTTATTAGCCATCATTTCATTGTAATCGTCTTTAGATCCTACGATAGTATTATCGTATTCTCTCATACCAGTTCCCGCAGGAATTCTGTGTCCAACAATTACATTTTCTTTCAATCCTTCCAGATTATCTACTTTACCAGCTACTGCAGCTTCGTTAAGTACTTTTGTTGTTTCCTGGAATGAAGCAGCAGAGATGAATGATTTAGTTTGTAGCGAAGCTCTTGTAATACCTTGTAGAACTGGTGTTGCAGTTGCAGTAATTACATCTCTTGCTACTACTAAATTTTTATCATTACGTTTAAGTAATGAATTTTCATCACGTAAATCACGAGGCGAAATAATCTGACCTGGTTTCAATACCGCAGAATCTCCAGCGTCTTCAACTACTTTCATACCATATAATTTATCATTTTGAACGATAAAATCTTTAGTGTGAATTAATTGATCTTCTAGGAACAATGTATCTCCCGGATCTTGAACTCTTACTTTACGCATCATTTGACGAATAACTACCTCAAAGTGCTTGTCATTAATTTTTACCCCTTGTAAACGGTATACCTCTTGAATTTCATTTACCAAGTACTGTTGAACAGCAGCCGGTCCTTGAATTCTTAAAATATCATCTGGTGTAATTGCACCGTCAGACAATGGTACTCCTGCTCTTACGAAGTCATTTTCCTGTACTAAGATTTGGCTAGAAAGTTTAACTAAATACTTTTTAATCTCACCAAATTTAGATTCGATAACAATTTCACGGTTACCTCTTTTGATTTTTCCAAAAGAAACAACACCGTCAATTTCAGAAACAACCGCTGGGTTAGAAGGGTTACGAGCCTCAAGCAACTCAGTAATTCTTGGTAAACCTCCTGTAATATCTCCTGCTTTAGAAGAACGACGTGGAATCTTAACCAATACTTTACCTGCTTTAATTTTCTCTCCATTCTCAACCATAAGGTGGGCTCCTACTGGTAAGTTATACGAACGAATTAATTCACCTTCTTTACCGTAAACCAATAAAGTTGGAATTAATTTTTTATTTCTTGCTTCAGAAATTACTTTTTCCTGGAATCCTGTTTGCTCATCGATTTCAACCATGAACGATTGTCCTTGCTCTAAATCCTCGTAAGCAATCTTACCAGTAAATTCAGAAACAATTACACCATTATATGGATCCCATTTACAAATAGTAGATCCTTTAGTAACTACTTCACCATCCTTAACGAAAATACTAGATCCGTAAGGGATATTATGTGTATTTAAAACGATTCCAGTTTTCTCGTCAACTAATTTTAATTCAGTTGAACGTGATACTACGATATCTACCGCATTACCTTCACTATCCTCACCTTTTACAGTTTTTAAATCTTCAATCTCAAGTCTACCGTTAAATCTTGTAACAATACTAGATTCTTCAGAAATACCTCCTGCAACCCCTCCAACGTGGAACGTACGAAGTGTTAACTGTGTACCTGGCTCTCCAATAGACTGAGCTGCAATAACTCCTACTGCTTCACCTCTTTGTGTCATCTTACCAGTAGCTAAGTTTCTACCGTAACATTTAGCACAAATACCTTTTAAAGCCTCACAAGTTAATGGAGATCTAACTTCTACTCTTTCAATCGGAGAAGCTTCAATAACTCTCATGATTGCTTCAGTAATTTGTTGACCTGATTGAACTAATACTTCATTAGTAAGAGGATTAATAACATCTTGCAATGCAACACGTCCTAAAATTCTTTCTCCTAAAGATTCAACAATTTCCTCATTTTTCTTCAAAGCAGAAACTTCAACACCTCTAAGAGTACCACAATCTTCGATGTTTACAATAACATCTTGTGATACGTCATGAAGCCTTCTTGTCAAGTATCCGGCATCGGCAGTTTTAAGAGCCGTATCCGCAAGTCCTTTACGAGCACCGTGAGTAGAAATGAAATACTCAAGAATCGAAAGACCTTCCTTAAAGTTAGAAAGAATCGGGTTTTCAATAATCTCACCACCACCGGCAGTAGATTTTTTAGGCTTAGCCATCAAACCACGCATACCTGTTAACTGACGAATCTGTTCCTTAGAACCCCTCGCCCCAGAGTCAAGCATCATATATACAGAGTTGAAACCTTGTTGGTCTTCTCTAATATTTTTCATTGCTAATTCTGTCAACTGAGCATTTGCAGAAGTCCATACGTCAATAACCTGGTTGTAACGTTCGTTATTGGTAATAAGACCCATGTTATAATTCACAGAAATACCTTCAACTTGCTCTCTGGCATCTGCAATTAATTTTGTTTTTTGTTCTGGAATTCTAATATCACCAAGAGAGAATGATAAACCTCCTCTAAATGCGAATTTATAACCCATATCTTTCATATTGTCCAAGAAAGCAGCAGTAGTAGGTACATTAGTCACACTTAAAATGTGTCCAATAATATCTCTAAGGTTTTTCTTAGTCAATACATCATTGATATATCCGGCTGCTTCAGGTACTACTTCATTAAATAATACACGTCCTGCAGTTGTTTGGATAATCTTGTACACTAATTCTCCAGCTTCATTAAAATCTTTTGCTCTGATTCTTACACGAGCATTCAATTCTAATCTTCCTTCGTTTAATGCAATATTTACTTCTTCAGCAGAATAGAATGTTAAGTCTTGACCTAAAATTATGTGTTCTGGTGTAGAGATACGTTCTTTGGTCATATAATATAGACCCAAGACCATATCCTGAGAAGGTACAGTAATTGGCGCACCATTTGCAGGGTTAAGGATATTGTGAGAAGCTAACATTAATAATTGTGCCTCTAAAATAGCCTCTGGTCCTAATGGTAAGTGAACCGCCATTTGATCCCCATCAAAATCGGCATTAAAAGCCGTACATACTAATGGGTGCAACTGGATTGCTTTTCCTTCAATTAATTTTGGTTGAAAAGCCTGGATACCAAGTCTGTGTAACGTAGGAGCACGGTTAAGTAATACTGGGTGACCTTTAATTACATTTTCAAGGATATCCCAAACAACTGGCTCTTTTTTGTCTATAATTTTCTTAGCAGATTTTACTGTTTTTACAATACCTCTTTCAATCAATTTACGGATAACGAAAGGTTTGTATAATTCAGATGCCATATCTTTTGGCAATCCGCATTCGAATAATTTTAATTCAGGACCAACAACAATTACCGAACGAGCAGAATAATCCACACGTTTTCCAAGTAAGTTTTGACGGAAACGTCCTTGCTTACCTTTTAAGGAATCAGATAATGATTTTAATGGTCTGTTAGATTCTGTTTTAACAGCAGAAGCTTTACGCGTGTTGTCAAATAATGAATCTACAGATTCCTGTAACATACGTTTTTCGTTTCTTAAGATAACTTCTGGAGCTTTAATCTCCATTAATCTTTTCAAACGGTTGTTACGGATGATTACACGACGGTATAAGTCATTTAAATCTGAAGTTGCAAAACGACCTCCATCAAGTGGCACAAGCGGACGTAATTCTGGCGGAATAACAGGAACCACTTTCATAATCATCCACTCAGGACGATTTTCGCGGTTTAAGTTAGACTCACGGAATGACTCAACAACTTGTAATCTTTTTAAAGCTTCAGTTTTACGTTGTTTAGATGTTTCGTTATTAGCACTGTGTCTCAATTGGTAAGACAACTCATCTAAGTCGATACGTGCTAATAAATCCATAATACATTCTGCTCCCATTTTGGCAACAAATTTATTAGGATCCATATCATCTAAATATTGATTTTCTTGCGGAAGAGTATCTAAAATATTCAAATATTCTTCTTCAGTTAAGAAATCTAATCTTTGTAATGATTCTCCATCTGCATTTTTAGCAATACCAGCCTGGATTACTACGTATCTTTCGTAGTAAATGATCATGTCTAATTTCTTAGATGGAAGACCAAGGATATAACCAATTTTGTTTGGAAGAGAACGGAAGTACCAGATGTGAGCAATTGGCACAACAAGGTTGATGTGTCCTACTCTGTCACGACGTACTTTTTTCTCAGTAACTTCAACACCACAACGGTCGCAAATGATACCTTTGTAACGAATTCTTTTATATTTACCACAAGCACACTCAAAATCCTTAACAGGTCCGAAGATTCTTTCGCAAAAAAGTCCGTCACGTTCTGGTTTGTGCGTTCTGTAGTTGATAGTTTCTGGTTTCAAAACCTCTCCTCTTGATTCTTTCAAGATAGATTCAGGTGAAGCCAATCCAATTGAGATTTTATTAAATCTTTTAACCGGATTTTTATCTTTATTATTGTTTCTATTATTCATCATAGTTTTTACTATTGATTTATCTGCAATTAAAAAATTGATTTCGCTTTAGTCAAAAGTTTAAAAATCGAAAGTCAAAAGTCATTTTCAGGACTTTAAGACTTTAAGACATTTTACTTTATGACTTTAACACTACCTCGGATTACTTCTCTAAACTTCAAATATCAATGTTGAAGCGCTAATTATAAAACTTTTCAGGTCTAAATAAAAAATCGGAACGGGTTACGGGTATAAATCCTAAAAACTTTTATTTTAATAAACAGCTTCAGTCTCAGCTTCCAGTGTTGAACTGAATACTGAGACTGTAACTGAAAACTTTATTTATTCTTCTAAACGAATGTCAAGTCCAAGACCTTTCAATTCATGCATTAATACATTGAATGATTCTGGTAATCCCGGTTCTGGCATAGACTCTCCCTTAACGATAGCTTCGTAAGTTTTAGCTCTACCAATAACGTCATCCGACTTAACTGTTAAGATTTCACGTAGTGTACTTGATGCTCCATAAGCTTCAAGTGCCCAAACCTCCATCTCTCCAAAACGCTGACCTCCAAATTGAGCTTTACCTCCAAGTGGTTGTTGAGTAATCAACGAGTATGGACCAATAGAACGCGCGTGCATCTTATCATCAACCATGTGTCCTAATTTAAGCATGTAAATTACTCCCACAGTTGCAGCTTGATGGAAACGCTCTCCAGTACCACCATCATAAAGGTGTGTATGTCCGAAACGTGGAACTCCAGCTTCATCAGTTAATTCATTGATTTGGTCTAAAGAAGCACCATCAAAAATTGGAGTAGCAAATTTTCTACCTAAATTTTGTCCAGCCCATCCAAGAACAGTCTCATAAATCTGACCAATGTTCATACGTGAAGGTACCCCAAGTGGATTCAATACGATATCTACCGGTGTTCCGTCTTCAAGGAAAGGCATATCTTCATGACGGACGATTCTTGCAACAATACCTTTGTTACCGTGACGTCCAGCCATTTTATCCCCTACTTTCAACTTACGCTTTTTAGCGATATAAATTTTCGCTAATTTCAAGATTCCAGATGGCAATTCATCTCCGACTGTAATAGTGAATTTTTCTCTTCTTAAAGCTCCTTGTAAGTCGTTTAGCTTAATTTTATAGTTATGAATTAAATCATTAACCATTTTATTAGTAGCATCATCAGCAACCCATTGACCTTTGCTTAAGTGAGCAAAATCTTCTACTGCGTAAAGCATTTTCTGAGTATATTTTTTACCTTTTGGTAAAACTTCTTCACCCAAATCATTCATTACACCTTGAGATGTTTTTCCGTTCACGATCAAGAATAATTTCTCAACCAATCTGTCTTTCAATTCAACAAATTTAGTTTCGAATTCCATTTCTAAAGCGCCTAAAGCATCTTTATCCTGAGTACGTTTACGTTTATCTTTTACGGCTCTTGCAAATAATTTTTTGTCAAGAACTACACCGTGTAAAGATGGAGACGCTTTTAATGAAGCATCTTTTACATCTCCTGCTTTATCCCCGAAGATTGCACGAAGCAATTTCTCTTCCGGAGTAGGATCTGACTCTCCTTTTGGTGTAATTTTTCCGATCAAAATGTCGCCAGGTTTAACCTCTGCACCAATTCTGATCATACCGTTTTCATCTAAATCTTTAGTAGCTTCTTCAGAAACGTTAGGAATATCGTTTGTTAACTCTTCATTTCCTAACTTAGTATCTCTAACCTCTAATGAATAATCATCAACGTGGATAGAAGTAAAAATATCATCACGAACTACTTTTTCAGAAATTACAATCGCATCCTCAAAGTTATACCCTTTCCATGGCATGAACGCAACTTTTAAGTTTCTACCTAAAGCTAATTCACCATTTTGAGTAGCATACCCTTCTGATAATACTTGTCCAAGAACTACTCTGTCACCTTTTCTTACGATTGGTTTCAAGTTGATACTTGTTCCTTGATTTGTTTTTCTAAATTTAATTAAGTTGTATGTTTTTTCATCAGAATCAAAACTTACCATTCTTTCTTCTTCAGTACGGTCGTATTTGATAGTAATGATGTTTGCATCAACATACTCTATAGTTCCATCTCCTTCAGCATTAATCAATACTCTAGAATCTGAAGCTACCTGACGCTCTAAACCTGTACCAACAATTGGTGCTTCCGGACGGATCAAAGGAACCGCCTGACGCATCATGTTAGATCCCATCAAGGCTCTATTCGCATCATCATGTTCCAAGAAAGGAATCAATGAAGCCGAAATCGAAGCAATCTGGTTAGGAGCAACGTCTGTATAGTGTACTGCAGAAGGTTCAACAACCGGGAAGTCACCTTCCTCACGAGCAATAACATTAGTCGCCGTGATTTTACCAGTCTCATCCATTTCAATGTTTGCCTGAGCAATCATTTTTCCTTCTTCTTCTTCAGCACTTAAATAGATAGGTGTACTTACTAAATCAACTACACCATCTGTAACTTTACGGTAAGGAGTTTCGATGAAACCCATTCCGTTAACTTTTGCATAAACACCAAGAGATGAAATCAAACCAATGTTTGGTCCCTCTGGAGTTTCAATCGGACATAAACGACCATAGTGTGTATAGTGAACGTCACGAACCTCAAATCCAGCTCTTTCTCTCGAAAGTCCACCAGGTCCAAGGGCAGAAAGTCTTCTTTTGTGTGTAATCTCAGCTAATGGATTCGTTTGATCCATAAATTGAGATAACTGGTTCGTACCAAAGAAAGAGTTGATAACCGATGATAATGTTTTAGCATTAATCAAATCGATTGGTGTAAACACCTCGTTATCTCTAACGTTCATTCTCTCACGAATAGTTCTCGCCATACGCGCTAAACCAACACCGAATTGTTGAGACAATTGTTCTCCAACTGTTCTAACACGACGGTTTGATAAGTGATCAATATCATCAATCTCTGCTTTAGAGTTGATCAATTCGATCAAATATTTTACAATGGTAATGATATCTTCTTTGGTAAGCACTTGCTTTTCCATAGGGATATCTAAACCAAGTTTTTTGTTCATTCTGTAACGACCAACTTCACCTAAGTTATAACGTTGATCTGAGAAGAACAATTTATCTATAATACCACGAGCAGTTTCTTCATCAGGCGGTTCTGCATTACGCAATTGTCTGTAGATATGCTCAACAGCTTCTTTTTCAGAGTTTGTTGGATCTTTTTGTAATGTATTGTGAATAATACCATAATCTGCCTGGTTATTATCCTCTTTATGTAACAAAATTGATTTTACGTTTGCATCAATGATTTCTTCAACATTATCTTTGTCGATAATAGTATCTCTATCAAGGATGATTTCGTTACGTTCGATAGAAACTACCTCACCGGTATCTTCATCAACGAAATCCTCGTGCCAAGTGTTCAATACACGTGCAGCAAGTCTTCTTCCAATATATTTTTTAATTCCTGTTTTAGAAACTTTAATTTCCTCTGCAAGGTCGAAAATCTCAAGGATATCCTTATCTCTTTCAAATCCAATAGCACGGAATAAAGTTGTAACAGGTAATTTTTTCTTTCTATCAATATAAGCATACATTACGCTGTTTATATCTGTAGAAAATTCTATCCAGGATCCTTTAAAAGGAATTACTCTGGCAGAATAAAGTTTTGTTCCATTTGCGTGGAATGATTGTCCAAAGAAAACCCCAGGAGAACGGTGTAGTTGAGATACTACCACACGCTCAGCACCATTGATCACAAAAGTACCGCTTGGAGTCATATAAGGTATTGTTCCAAGATAAACATCTTGTACAATAGTTTCAAAATCTTCGTGTTCTGGATCTGTACAGTATAGTTTTAACCTGGCTTTTAAAGGCACACTATAAGTAAGACCTCTCTCTATACATTCTTGAATGGTATAACGTGGTGGATCTACAAAATAATCAAGGAACTCCAGTACAAAGTTATTTCTAGTATCTGTAATTGGAAAGTTTTCCATGAAGGTGTTGTACAACCCTTCGTCGCCTCTTTCGTCAGATTTTGTTTCTAATTGAAAAAAATCTTTAAACGATTTTACCTGAACATCAAGAAAATCCGGATATTGAGGTATGTTTTTTGTAGAGGCAAAATTCAATCTTTCAGTCTGATTTGTTATCATCAATGGACAAAATTTTGATTAAAAAAAAGTAGTTTTTTGTGTAAAAACACAATGTTTAATTGATACCTTCTTTTTGTAATCAATACATCTTTAAAAATAACCCGGTAAAAATTGGTTAATTTTTTTTCTTCGTACTGATCAAAAACTTTTTCGTATTTTAAACTATTTGATAATAAAACTTGATATATTTTATTATACGAAAAATGGTTTAGGCCATTGAGTGTTAACTCAAGACCTAAACCTAGTTCTTAAAACCGAGTAAACTTATTTAAGTTCAACTACAGCTCCAGCTTCTTCTAATGATTTTTTAAGACCTTCAGCCTCTTCTTTAGAAACACCTTCTTTAACGTTACTTGGAGCACCGTCAACTACATCTTTAGCTTCTTTCAAACCTAAACCTGTAAGTTCTTTTACTAATTTTACAACTGCTAATTTAGAAGCACCAGCTTCTTTTAATACAACTGTAAATTCAGTTTGTGCTTCTTCAGCAGCACCTTCTCCACCACCAGCAGCAACTACAACAGCTGCAGCAGCAGGCTCGATACCATACTCGTCTTTTAATATTGTTGCTAATTCGTTAACTTCTTTAACTGTTAAGTTAACTAATTGTTCTGCGAATTGTTTCAAATCTGCCATTTTTTCTATCGTTTAAAATGATTTGTAAAATATAATTTATTTATTGTGCGCTATTTAAGCAGCAAGGAAATAAAATTTCCTGCATTTGTTATTATGCTTCAGTTTCAGCCTCTTCGCTGTTTGCGAATTGGTTTTGTAAAGCAGAGATAACTCTTTGTGCTGGTGATTGCAATAATCCAATAAGCTCTCCAAGAAGTTCTTCTTTAGATTTAATAGTTGCTAATGCATCTAATTGATCATCTCCAATATAAACTTCAGAATTAATATAAGCTCCTTTTAATAAAGGTTTAGCCGATTTTTTTCTGAAATCTTTAATTATTTTTCCAGGTGCATTTGCTACATCTGAAATAAATATAGCACTATTACCAGTCAATACTGAAGGTAAATCACCATAGTCATTAGCAGAAGCTTCCATTGCTTTTGCAAGCAATGTATTTTTTACAACCTCTAATTTAATACCTGCTTTGTAACAAGCTCTTCTCAAGTTTGAAGTCGTTTCTGCGTTTAATCCAGAAATATCAGATACATAAATAATATTTGTACCAGCTAACTGTGCAGTTAAATCTTCAATCGCGATTGATTTTTCTTCTCTAGTCATACTAAAAATTATTAACTACCAATTATACTGCTTTAGGGTCCAATGCAATTGCAGGACTCATAGTGCTTGTAAGGTGAATACCTTTAATATAGGTACCTTTAGCAGCAGTTGGTTTAAGTTTGATTAATGTTTGAATAATTTCGTGTGCATTGTCATAAATTTGCTCAGCTCCAAAAGAAACTTTACCAATTCCTGCATGTACGATACCAGTTTTATCAACTTTAAAGTCAATTTTACCAGCTTTAACCTCTGCAACAGCTTTTGCAACATCCATAGTTACAGTACCTGTTTTAGGGTTTGGCATTAAACCTCTAGGTCCTAAAATACGACCTAATGGACCTAATTTACCCATAACAGCTGGCATAGTGATAATAACATCAACATCTGTCCAACCATCTTTAATTTTTTGTAAATAATCGTCAAGACCTACATAATCAGCTCCAGCAGCTAAAGCTTCTGCTTCTTTATCTGGAGTAACTAATGCTAATACTTTAACGTCTTTACCTGTTCCGTGAGGTAATGTAACTACACCTCTAACCATTTGATTCGCTTTTCTTGGATCTACACCCAAACGAACTGCGATATCAACAGACTCATCAAATTTTGCAGAAGCTATAACTTTAATTAATGCAGCTGCATCTTTTAAAGAGTATAGTTTGTTCTTTTCAATTTTTGAAGCAGCCTCTTTTTGCTTTTTTGTTAATTTTGCCATTTCTTTCTCTTAATTAAAAAGGAGCATCTCCTGATACAGTTATACCCATAGATCTAGCAGTTCCAGCGATCATGCTCATTGCAGATTCGATTGTGAATGCATTTAAATCTACCATTTTATCTTCAGCAATTGCTTTGATAACGTCCCAAGTAACGCTAGCTACTTTTTTACGATTTGGTTCACCTGATCCAGACTTTAGCTTTGCAGCTTCCAATAATTGGACAGCAGCTGGAGGAGTTTTTACAACAAAATCAAATGATTTGTCTTTATACACAGTAATTTGCACTGGGCATATTTTGCCAGGTTTATCTTGTGTTCTAGCATTGAACTGCTTACAGAACTCCATGATATTAACCCCAGCAGCTCCTAAAGCAGGTCCAACCGGTGGCGACGGATTCGCAGCACCTCCCTTAACTTGTAGTTTAACTACCTTACTAATTTCTTTAGCCATTTTTTAAAAAATTTAACACTATAATCATAGGAAGCAATTATAGTGGTTATTATAGATGTAACAAAAATTATACTTTTTCAACTTGCATAAAACTCAATTCTAATGGTGTTTTTCTTCCGAAAATCTTAACCATAACTTCAAGTTTACGCTTTTCATCATTTATTTTTTCAACCGTACCATTAAAGCCGTTAAATGGACCATCGATCACTTTAACAGTTTCACCTAAGTTGAAAGGAATTGCACGAGTATCTGTATTTACAGCTAACTCATCTACTTTACCTAACATTCTATTTACTTCAGAAAGTCTCAAAGGAACAGGTTCTCCACCTTTGATCTCACCTAAAAATCCAATTACACTAGTAATAGACTTAATAATATGAGGTATCTCACCAACCAAGTTGGCTTCGATCATAACATACCCAGGAAAATAAACTTTATCCTTAGACATTTTCTTTCCTTCTTTTACAGTAACTACTTTTTCTGTAGGCACTAAAACCTGGGAAACATAATCACCCATACCTAATCTGGCAATCTCAGTTTCGATGTAAGCTTTGACTTTATTTTCTTGTCCGCTTACAGCTCTTACTACGTACCATTTTTTCACATTATTATCTGCCATCACAAAAAAATTATCCTTTTAACCAGTTAAAAAATCCAGCCAAAGCTTTTGCAAAAAATTCGTCTACTCCCCATGTTGCCAAAGCGAATAAGATCGAAAATACAGCCACAACAATTGTCAATTTTTGAACCTCAGCCCAAGCAGGCCAAGTAACATTTGACTTTAACTCTTCGAAAGCCTCTGATAAATAATTCGTAACTTTTGTCATTTGATATATTTTTTTATTGCACGGGCGGAGGGATTCGAACCCCCATCAACGGTTTTGGAGACCGCTATTCTACCCTTGAACTACGCCCGTAATTAAAAGCCAGTGATTTCAGTTAAGAGAATCAGCTGGCTTTTTATAATATTTATAGGATTATCCTACGATTTCAGTTACCTGACCTGCTCCTACTGTTCTACCACCTTCACGGATAGCAAAACGTAAACCTACGCTCATTGCGATTGGGCTTAATAAAGCAACATTAATTGTCAAGTTGTCTCCTGGCATTACCATCTCTACTCCTTCTGGTAAAGTAATAACTCCTGTTACGTCAGTTGTACGTACGTAGAACTGTGGACGGTAGTTATTATGGAATGGAGTATGACGTCCACCTTCTTCTTTTTTCAAGATATAAACCTCAGCTTTGAAAGTAGCGTGTGGTTTTACTGATCCTGGCTTAATGATAACCATTCCTCTTTTGATAGATTCTTTATCAACACCTCTTAACAATAAACCTACGTTATCTCCAGCTTCTCCTCTGTCAAGAATTTTACGGAACATCTCAACTCCTGTAATAGTAGAAGTTAATTTGTCAGCTCCCATACCAATGATTTCAACAGCATCTCCTGTATTAGCAATACCAGTTTCGATACGTCCTGTAGCAACAGTTCCACGACCAGTAATTGTAAATACATCCTCAACTGGCATCAAGAATGGTTTTGCAGTATCACGGATTGGCTCTTCGATCCAAGAATCTACAGCTTCCATCAATTCAAGAATTTTAGGAACCCAAGCAGGATCATTATTCAATCCTCCTAAAGCAGAACCTTGAACAACTGGTCCATTATCTCCATCATATTCGTAGAAAGATAATAAATCTCTAATTTCCATTTCAACAAGCTCTAATAACTCAGCGTCATCAACCATGTCAACTTTGTTCATAAAAACAACCATTCTAGGAATACCAACCTGGCGACCTAAAAGGATGTGCTCACGAGTTTGTGGCATTGGACCATCTGTAGCAGCAACTACTAAGATAGCTCCGTCCATTTGAGCAGCACCAGTAACCATGTTCTTTACGTAATCCGCGTGACCTGGACAGTCAACGTGAGCGTAGTGACGATTAGCTGTTTCATACTCTACGTGTGATGTATTAATAGTAATACCTCTTTCTTTCTCCTCTGGAGCGTTATCGATTTGATCAAACGATTTTGCTTGACAGTAACCAGCATCAGACAATACTTTTGTAATTGCTGCAGTTAATGTAGTTTTTCCGTGATCCACGTGTCCAATTGTACCTATGTTTAAGTGCGGTTTGGAACGATTAAAATTCTCCTTTGCCATTTTACTTAATTTTTAATCTTAGTTATATATTAATTTTCAATTTCCTACTTACTTGAGCCAACTACGGGAATTGAACCCGTGACCTCTTCCTTACCAAGGAAGCACTCTACCTCTGAGCTAAGTCGGCAGAGAGTTCTGATTTAGATTGCATTTCAAAGATTTTAGTTTTAAAACCTGAAATCTACGTCCTAAAACCTTAACTTCTTTTTGTGGGGAGAGCAGGATTCGAACCTGCGAAGTTCACACAGCAGATTTACAGTCTGCCCTCGTTGGCCGCTTGAGTATCTCCCCTTTTTTTTATCAATAATCGTATGAACAATTTCAAATCGCATTTGAAATTTTAGAGCCGGCGGAGGGACTCGAACCCACGACCTGCTGATTACAAATCAGCTGCTCTAGCCAACTGAGCTACGCTGGCAATATCAATAAAAAAGTCCGCTATTTCTAACGGACTGCAAATGTAGCTATTTTATCTTTTAATCAAAACATTTTTTCAAAAAAATTTTCAATTATATGTGTGCTCTTATTTTTTCTTTCCTTTTTACTAATACACGCTCTAAAGATTCTGCCGAAAGCTCAATCGCCTCTTCAAAGGTTTTGCACTGTTTTTTAACCAAAAAATCATCTCCAGGAACATTAATCTTAATCTCTACTGCCTTATTCTCCTTATCACTTGTTCTTTCGACTTTTAAAAAAATGTCAGCCGAAACAACTCGATCGTAATACTTTTCTAATTTATCCATTCTTTCCTGAATAAAATCCACTAATTTTCTGTCAACAGTAAAGTTAACTGCATGAACATCTACCTTCATAATACAAATTTTAGGGTTAAACATTTCAGAACTGTTATTTATTCCTCGGATGCGCATTACCATACACCTTTTTAAGCTCTGCCAAACTATTATGAGTATAAACTTGTGTGGATGCCAAACTCGAATGTCCTAACAATTCTTTAACTGAATTTAAATCTGCTCCATTATTTAATAAGTGAGTCGCAAAAGTATGCCGAAGCACATGTGGACTTTTTTTTACCTTTTCGGAGACTTTACTAAAGTATGAATTTATTAATCGATACACAAAAGATTCACTCAATTTTAACCCTTTTCCTGAAATAAAAAAATAATCACCATCGACTATCTTTTCAACCGAAGTTCTTTCCTGCAGATACAAATTAAACTGTTCGACAATAATTGGCAAGACAGGAATAATACGTTCTTTATTTCGCTTTCCTAAAACCTTAATCACATTAGAAGACAAATCGACATTGTATTTCATTAAATTTATCAGTTCTGCTCTCCGCATTCCTGTTGTATAAAAAAGATCAACAATAAGCTTATCCCTCACCCCCTCAAACCCGGATGCATCCCCAAACTGCCGCATTAGATCTGCCAATTCTTTTTCAGAAAAAGGAATCTGCACAATTTTAGGCGTCTTCAAGGCCTTATGCTTCAACATTGGACTAACTTCTATTTGTTTTGTTTTTAAAAGGAACTTATAAAACGCTTTTAGAGATGACATCTTTCGATTTACAGAAACATTTGAAATATCCCGATCAACCAGAGAAACAATCCAACTTCTTATCTGACTATAATTAACCTGTTCGATATTCTCCTGATCAAAATGAGTTTTATTGAATGTTTCGAAAAATGAAATATCATTCAAATAAGCATTAATAGTGTGAACTGAATACTTTTTCTCTAACTGAAGATAATCCCGAAATGCTTCTTTATTTGCTTTCATAAAATAAGTACTTTTTTCCCTCTACTTACAGCGAATATTATTTATCTCAAAATTAAGCATAAAAAAACCGTTAGTATCAAAATTTTGACAACTAACGGTAATTATTTCCGATAAGCTAATACTAACTTTCTAAACCATCTTTCATGTTTTGAATGTAAGCTGCTTTTTGAATTTTGATTCTATTTTTAACAGAAGGCTTAATAAAAGCAGTACGCGCTCTTAATTGACGAACAGTTCCTGTTTTATCAAATTTTCTTTTATAGCGCTTTAATGCTCTATCGATATTTTCTCCGTCTTTAATTGGTATAATTAACATAATATAGACACCCCCTTTCGTTAAGTGTGCAAAAGTATATATTAATTATTGATTTCGGGTTATAAATTGTCAATTATTTTTTTCAAAGAAAAAAGAAGATAGAAAAAAGAGAATACACTTAAAAAAACATCCCTTACAATGAGACAATTAAGCAAGATTTATTCTTTATTCTTTATTCTTTATTCTTTATTCTTTATTCTTTTAATAAATTTCTAGAGATAACTACTTTCTGAATTTCGGTAGTTCCTTCTCCTATTGTACACAACTTCGAGTCTCTATAAAATTTCTCTACAGGATAATCTTTTGTATAACCATAACCACCATGGATCTGAACGGCTTCGTTTGCAATTCTAACACAAGCTTCTGAGGCATACATTTTTGCCATTGCCCCAAGTGTTGTAACGGGCTTATGTTGCTGCTTTAAGAAAGCTGCTTTATGAAGCAATAATTCCGATGCTTCGATCTCCGTAGCCATATCAGCTAATTTAAATGAAATTCCCTGAAAATTACTAATAGGCTGACCAAACTGATGTCTTTCTTTTGAATATTTAAGAGCAGCTTCGTATGCACCTTTTGCAATCCCTAATGACAAAGCTCCAATTGAAATACGTCCTCCATCTAATATTTTCATAGCCTGAACAAATCCCTGCCCTACTTCTCCTAATCTATTTGCATCAGGAACACGGCAACCATCAAAAACCAATTCTGCAGTTTCGCTGGCACGCATTCCAAGTTTATTTTCTTTTTTACCCGAAGTAAATCCTTTCATTCCTTTTTCAAAAACAAAAGCGGTCATTCCTTTTGAATCACCTTTTTCTCCCGTTCGAACTATTACAACTGCAATATCTCCGGAAATAGCGTGAGTTATAAAATTCTTAGCTCCGTTTACAATCCATTCATCACCATCTTTAACAGCTGTTGTATTCATTCCGCCGGCATCTGAACCTGTATTATGCTCGGTTAAACCCCAGGCTCCTATATATTCTGCGGTCGCTAATTTTGGCAGCCATTTTTTCTTTTGCTCTTCATTTCCAAAAGTTAAGATGTGATTGGTGCATAATGAATTATGAGCTGCGACTGATAAACCAATTGAAGGATCTACTTTTGAAATTTCCTCTACAACTGTAATATATTCATGATAACCTAAACCTGATCCGCCATATTCTTCAGGAACTAAAACTCCCATAAATCCCATTTCGCCTAATTTTTTAAACAAAGGAATTGGAAAAATCTGAGCCTCGTCCCATTCCATTATATTAGGTCTGATATTTTTTTCGGCAAAATCTCTTATAGATTGAGCAATCATTGACTGCGTTTCGTTATATTCAAAATTCATTGTAAGCTGCTTTTGTTTTAGAACTCCAAATATAAACTAATTATTTTTGCTTTATCAACAGGAAAACCTTTAATTTTTGACAAATCCTCAATATTATTAATATTTCCGTTCATACTTCGATACGTGACAATTTGTTTTGCCAAGGTATATCTAAAATACGAAAACTGTGATAACTCTTTTAATGACGCTTCATTTATAGCGATCTTTTTAAAAGTTGAAGGAATTACAACCTTAAAATGGGAGTTCAATTCACTAATAACTTCGGGCGAAAGTCCCCAAACATCATTCATCTGCTCCATAGAAACAAAACATCCCAAAATTTCTTTCTGTTTTAATATTCTTAATGATAATGCTTCACCTATTCCGTAAAGTTTAATTAAATCCTCCTGCGTCGCCTCATTAATATCCAAAACTATAATTTTTTCTTTTTTGAAGTTTTCTCTATGAACAAATTCTTTTCTTTCTGTTTTAAAATCTTTTTTATTCTGAACCCAATCCGGAAATTTGAATAGAGGAGCCATCACATTTAATAAAGAATCTGAAATTTTTGTGACTTCCTGAAATTCTTTTGCGGAACTAACATATTTATTCTCTTTACGAAAAGCAAACAAACGATCTATCTGCTGAACTGACATTCCTAACTTGTACCCTTTATAATCTGTAATAAAATTTGGATTGAAAGAATACACTTTTGGCTTTTCATTAGACTTTACGAATTTCATCGAATCAATTTCTGACTGTAAAGACATCCATTCTTCTTTTTCAGGAAAAGTTTTTTCGGGTAAACTAAAATCAACGAAAAAATATACCAACTGCAGTACTATTATTATAACAAAAAGGATAAAAACTCCCGTACGTTGTTGACTTGTAAACTTAAAATATAATTTTATGGTACTGAAATTCATATTATATAATGCAGTTATTTTAATTAGAGCTTTTTTAGCTTAATAAATTTATAAATATTTTACTACAATTATACGTTATAAAAAACTATTTACATAAGCTAAATGACATTTTTGCAATTCATATTTTAGTTCTTCTCCTACTAATAAAAGAGAAATGGCTTTCGAAAAGTTAAATATTCTTTTTTTATAACTTAAAACTTAATTATTGTTTTTATTTTTTATAAAAAACTATACATTTGGAGCTTAATAATAATAAAAACCACATATATGTCAATTTGGAAAAGAAAACCATTAAATCAGCTTTTGGCAGAAGCCGCTGATTCCGAAAAAGGATTAAAGAAAACATTAACGGCACCCGGATTGGTTGCTTTAGGAATTGGAGCTATTATTGGAGCTGGTTTATTTTCGATTACTGGTCTTGCAGCATCTATGAATGCAGGTCCGGCGATAACCATTTCGTTTCTTGTAGCTGCATTTGGATGTGTTTTTGCTGGTTTATGTTATGCTGAATTTTCTTCTATGATTCCAGTTGCCGGAAGTGCATATACTTACTCATTTGCAACAATGGGTGAATTTGTAGCATGGATAATTGGATGGGATCTTGTCTTAGAATATGCCGTAGGAGCAGCAACGGTCTCGATTAGCTGGTCGCGGTATTTTGGCAAATTCCTTAGTGGTTATGGTATTCATATCAACGAATCGTATATGCTTTCTCCTTTTGAAGGAGGGATAATAAATGTTCCTGCTGTAGTGATCGTAATGATAATGTCCTTAATATTAATTAGAGGAACAAAAGAATCTGCTTTCGTAAACAGTATTATTGTATTATTAAAAGTTACTGTTGTATTGGTTTTTATTGCTGTAGGATGGCAATACATAAGACCTGAAAATTACACTCCTTATATCCCTGCAAACACTGGTAAATTTGGAGAATTTGGTTTTTCAGGAATAATTAGAGCGGCTGCAATTGTATTTTTTGCATACATTGGTTTTGATGCTGTCTCTACTGCAGCACAAGAAGCTAAAAACCCTAAAAGAGATATGCCTATCGGAATTTTATTATCATTGGCAATCTGTACTGTTTTATATATTCTTTTTGCTCACGTAATGACTGGGGTTGTAAATTATCAGGCTTTTGCCGGTAAGGACGGAATTGCACCTGTAGCGATTGCAGTTGAATCGATGGGACATGTGGGAGCAAACGGAATGATTACTCCGGCATACCCGTGGTTGAATAATGCTATTTTACTTGCTATCCTGGGTGGTTATGCTTCTGTAATTTTAGTAATGTTAATGGGACAAAGCAGGGTGTTTTTCTCTATGAGTAAAGATGGGTTAATGCCAAAAGTTTTCTCTGAAGTACATTCAAAATTTAGAACTCCGGCAAAAAACAATTTATTGTTTATGGTAATTGTAAGTCTTTTTGCTGCATTTGTTCCTGCAAGAGTGGTAGGAGAAATGACTAGTATTGGTACTTTATTTGCTTTTATCCTTGTTTGTATTGGTGTATTGATTATGCGTAAAAAGATGCCGGATGCACCAAGAGCTTTCAGAACACCACTTGTACCTTTCGTGCCTATTGCAGGAGTATTAGTATGTTTATTTATGATGGTATTTTTACCATTGGATACCTGGATCAGACTAATTGCATGGATGATGCTTGGTTTTGACTTATACTTATTCTACGGAATGAAAAATAGTGTATTGAATAAAGGTACTTTTAGTGAGCGCAATTATAAAACTATCGCTTATTCCGGATACGCTATGGTAATAGCATTAGTTGCTGTTGCTTATATCAACCATTTAGATGCAAATGCTGATGGAGCCTTCTTGTATTACTTCTCTTTAATATTTGCAGCAATTCATGCCGTAATATTTACTTTCAGTTTTAATAAATCAAGATAAATAATTTCATTAAAAAAGGGCTCTGAAGTAATAATTACTTTAGAGCCCTTTTTTTTATGATTAAAATTTAGTGTTACAGATCAAAAACAGATGTTCGTTTGGCGCGAATTAAATCCTTCAGTCGAATCCAAAATGCCAAAGTCAGGTATACTCCAAACCATAAACCTGCTGTAACAAACGAAATATAAATAAAGAACAACCTAACACTTGTTACTCTCATACCTAGCTTATCTGCAAGTCGGGATGAAACATGAAATCCATATTTCTCGAAGAAAAACTTCAGTTTTAAAATTGCTGACATCGTAGATTTTAGATTTTATCCTTTGGCTTCGCTCAGGATGGTTAATATTTGATAAGAAAGGCAAAAGTACAAAATTATTTTATTGACGCATTTTCTAATCGCCTAATTACTTTTCAGTAAATTTATTCCTAAAGCACATTTTAAACACGCTTTTTGATTGCAATATTCATTTTTGAGTTCTAATAACGATTGTGCTTCGAAAGCATTTTTACAAGAAATGCCAAAGGAATTAAATTTATCAATAATGGCATTTTTTTCAAGAGTAATTTCATTCATAAACGCTATTAGATCTTCTGAAATAGATTCTCCTCTTATATTTGAGTAAGCAAACTGAATTGGGATTATAGTATTGATAATAATCAGATCTAAAAAAGCTTTTGATAAAATTTTGGGTCTCTTTATACTCTCTTTATCGAATTGATAGTGATTTTACCAATACAAACTTGCAGAAACACCTAAGAGATCGTAAACGTTTTTAACTGATTTTAAATCAATCATTTTCGAAAATATATTTTGGTGTTTATGATATAAATTAGCTAATTGTGAAAGTCTGATGGTTGGAAAATTATCCGGACGATGCTTAAAAAACTGCACCGAATCTATATGCTGTTTTTCTAACTGATATTTATTAAGCAGATAGTAATACCTTAATTTTAGATCCGTAAAATAAACATCTTCTTTCTCATCATCTAATAATCCTGAAGAGCCTAAAAGTATCGCTTCAAGATTTTCGACTTCAAAGCTTTCTTTTCGAATAATCGAAAACGGGACTGATTTTGCAATTTGTAAAAAGGAATTGCCATTGGTATTTAAGCCGAAACTTTTTGCCAATAAAGAAAATAAAACGGCCTCCCAATCTTGGTTTGTCTCTTCTAATAAATCATATATAAATTTCGATTTTCTTTCTAAGCGATCAAAAAATAGCCGCTCCTGCCAATTTTTAAAAACAAACTCGTCAATTTCGCCAATACTTTTTTTACAAAATATCCATGATTTGGGAATTATTAAAGCATGATAATTTGCCAGAATATCTGAAGAAATATAATCTTTGAGTACCAAAACAGGAATTTCTCTGTTGTTTTTACCGTATATATCTGTATCATGTTCCCAGAATACATGCAAAATTACATTTTCGTATGCTGCATCATTCTCGTGACCATGTACATACCAGTCTGAAGATTTTAAATGAATTTCGACATTTCCCGCCCATTTTTGATCTCCAATAGTAATTTGAGCGTTAAAAAAATCGGGGCCCGGCAAGTCGTAAATAGTCCTCTGTTTTTATAATTGTGATAGATTCATTCTGGATTGTTTGCAAATTCAACGTATCGAACTTCTTGAATTTCCAGAGGTAATGAAGAAAATCTTCTTTCATTTCTAGGCTTTTACTTTAATTTATAAAAACCCTAAATATAATTAAAAATAATAATAATCTTACATTTTTGTTTGGTATTTATTTTAACAGATACAATTTCGCACACGCACGAGCATCAGATAAGGCTTCATGATGGTTCAGCTGAATTTTCATTTCTCTGCAGCAATCACTTAATTTAGTAGGTTTAAAACCTTTTGCTTTATAGATTTTAACTGTACATTCCCATTTTTCAGCTATATTTAAATCCTCATATTGCAATCCGTAAAGTGCCATAGATTTACTTAAAACATTTCTATCAAAACTTTCGTTATGTGCAACAACAACTCTATTTTTTAACCTTTTTTCGATTTCAGGATAGACTTGTACAAAAGATTTAGCATACACGGTATCACTTGGATAAATTCCATGAACACGAATTGTAAACGGATTATATTCATTATTGGGCGGTTTGATCAAAGTAACGAACTCATCTACAATTATGCCGTTCTCTACAGTAACAATACCAACTGAACAAGGATGATGTCCTGTGGCGGTTTCAAAATCTATTGCGGTAAAATTCATTAATAGTTTTATACAGATTATAAAAATAGGGATTGAGGTAACATTTCAAGGAAAGGTAGTGCGCTTGAATAATCTAAGACTTCATATTCTAAACCTAAAGTTCGTAAATTAGAATAATATAATTTATGTTTTTGATAATAATTCTTCTCGCTTTGAATAAACCATGCTTTTTCTCCAAGCTTTTCAGATAAAAACCATTTCTCTAAAAGCCTCGCTGAGCGGCCATTTCCATCATTCCAAGGATGAATTTTCACAAAAACCAAATGAATTAAGCTTGCAAAATAAAAAACTTCAGAAAAACTTAACTCTTCATTTAAAAGGTAATCAACATCATCATAAAACTTTTTCATTTCTTCATTGACAAGATCAGGAATTGTAGCTACATATTCGATTTTCCGTCATCAGTTGTGATAAACATGTTTTGAATTCTATGTTTACCCTGATATGCCAACGCTACAATATTTCTTCCCAATAATTTATGAGCTTCCGAAATATTTTTTTTATTTAATGAATTTACTTTGGCAAAAGAATACGCTTCATATAAAT
Organism: Flavobacterium azizsancarii; assembly: GCF_027980145.1. Taxonomy (GTDB): domain Bacteria; phylum Bacteroidota; class Bacteroidia; order Flavobacteriales; family Flavobacteriaceae; genus Flavobacterium; species Flavobacterium azizsancarii. Next base: position 28,907 of record NZ_JAMZNK010000006.1, read on the forward strand.
CGTCAATTTTCCTGGTATAATCAGGAAGAAATTCTATACCAAAACGTTTATGGTTAACATAAGAATTTAATTCAATTTCTTCTCCTTCGATCTTACTCGAAAAAACCGAAGCTACTGAAGTATAAAAGCTAAAAGAATCATTAGAAATCTCAGCATCACAAAGATTCTCAAACTTCTGTTCTAATTCTTTTGGGAAATTTTTTTTATACTCTTCTAAAAGTAATTCCGGGATTATTTTCATTGAAAACTTAGTCATAGCACAAATATAAAACTTATATCAATAGTGTAAATTTATTACGGGAGATAACTTTAATTAAAAATGAGCTTTACAAAAATTCAACCATTTAAAACTAAAAATCCCACAGTTTAATAAACATGCAGGATTTTTAATATTCCTAATTACTATTTTATTTTATAGATCCAATGATATCATATTTTGTAATAATATGATGATTTCCATTTCCCAGATCAACCAAAACAGCATCGTTTTCTTTGGTAAATAATTTAGAAACTTCTTCTATAGGCGTTCCTAATTTTACAATTGGAAAAGGTTTTCCCATTACTTCCTTAATTGGTTTTTCGGCTACGTTTTTATCAGCAACATAGCTTCTAAACAAATCTGTTTCGTCTACAGAACCCACAAATCCGTTGATGTCTACAACCGGAATTTGCGAAATTTTATATTTACGCATACGTTCAATCGCGTGAGAAACCAATTCTTCTGTACGTACAACGATCAGTTCCTTATCGATATGATCTTTGATTACATCTTCTGCCTTTGTTATGTTTTCTTCTAAGAATCCACGCTCACGCATCCAGTCATCATTGAACATTTTACCTACATAACGGCTTCCTGAATCGTGAAAAAGTACCACAACCACATCTTCCGGCTTGAAGTGTTCTTTAAGCTGCAAAAGCCCTTTTATACAAGCTCCTGCAGAATTCCCAACAAAAATTGCTTCTTCAAGCGCAATCTTTCTGGTAAAAACCGCTGCATCTTTATCCGTAACTTTTGTAAAACCATCGATTAAAGAAAAGTCAACATTTTTAGGTAAAATATCTTCTCCAATTCCCTCAGTGATGTAAGAATAAATTTCGTTTTCGTCAAAAATTCCAGTTTCGTGATATTTCTTAAAAACGGAACCATAAGTATCAATACCCCAAATTTTGATATTCGGATTTTTCTCTTTTAAATATTTTCCAACTCCGGAAATCGTTCCACCCGTTCCTACCCCAACCACAAAATGAGTAATTTTTCCATCAGTTTGTTTCCAGATTTCAGGTCCCGTTTGTTCGTAATGCGCCAAAGAATTTGACATATTATCGTATTGGTTTACGTACCACGAATTAGGTGTTTCTTCAGCCAGACGCTTTGAAACAGAATAGTATGAACGTGGATCTGTTGGCTCAACATCTGTAGGACAAACTACAACTTTGGCACCTACAGCACGTAAAATATCCATTTTTTCTTTAGACTGTTTGTCTGAGATTACACAAATCAGTTTATATCCTTTTATGATAGCCACAAGTGCTAATCCCATACCTGTATTTCCAGAAGTCCCTTCAATAATAGTTCCTCCGGGTTTTAAACGTCCATCTGCCTCTGCATCCTCCACCATTTTAACGGCCATTCTGTCTTTTACAGAATTTCCGGGATTAAATGTTTCGACTTTTGCCAATACTAACGCATCAATTTCAGCAACAATTTTGTTGAGTTTTACTAATGGTGTATTACCAATTGTTTCTAAAATGTTATTTGAAAAGTCCATTTTTATTTTAATTTTAATATTTGATTTTAATATAACTTTTGATTTGATTTATTGGAAGAAATTCCAAACTAAACCAAATCGGATAACGAAGTCACGATAAGGATTATTAGGCGCAGAATAATAATCGCTTTTAGAAAAAATAGCATTTATATGTTCCGCTTTTAAATAAAATCGAGTCTGACGAATTCTTGCATTTACAAAAAGATCAAATAACGGATAACCACCAATCTTTTTATTTTCCTGAACAAAAAACTCTCCAATAACCGGATTGTAATCATTTCCGTAATACTTTGTAAAATAATTAAAAACGATTCCGGTTTGCATAAACAAGGCTTTCTTGAAAAAGTAACCGGTATAATAAAATGTATTTCTTGTAACAAAATCCGGTACATTCAAAATCAGATCTGACTGATCTACTTTCTGATATAAAAGTGTATTATCTAATGCAAAGGGGCCAAATTTAAATTCACGACTTGCTTTTATTTCCAGATAATTGATTGCATTCCCGTATTGAGCAGGATTTATAATTTGTGTATTCACTTTTATCTGTTCTGGTGTAGAAACATCAGCGAAATACAAGTGATCATTTAGAACCGTGTACTGAACTTCAGCATTCAACCAAGGCGTAAGAACACTGGCACTAAGCGAGTTTATTTTTTCGTTTTTAAAATCCTTAGACCAATTATATTCTACATAACTACTTTGGTATAAATTATAGTTATTATTTGGTAATTTATTAATGTTGCGGTATCTAAAATCAAACTGGATTTTATCACTAAAGTCATATTTCAATTTAGCATCTAAATTAGAAAGCGACTGATTCGTAATTGATCTGGAATAGAAAAAACGCCCGTTCCATTTGTTTTTTTGATATTCATATTGTCCCCCGAAATTATTAATCTGAAGGTATAGATTATTTGGAATAACATTGTTTAAGCTATCTACTAATACTCTTCCGTATTCATAATTCGATCTGTAATCATCTACAAAGAAATTAAATTTGCCTAAAAGAGAATTTTCATAAGCAAGTCCAACTCTGTTATACAGTCTTTCATATTTTGTATGATCATTTATGCCGCTGGTAACATAAGATTCTCCAAATCTTTGTACCGGTGTAGTACCAACAGTAGATAAAATAGTCTTCTGATTGTATTCAAAAAATTTAGTTTCGTAATTGAATTGATGTGTTACATATAAATTATTGCTTCCGTCTGTTGGATTTATTCTAAACGCATGATCGAAAAACAAACGTCTTCCTTTTAGAAAGGACTTTGCATCTGTAAGATATACTTGTAATCTCTGGCGGTTTTTATAATCTTTATTATCACTCTCAAAATCCGAAGTCGATGTAATACCACCATTTTCTCCATTTGAAATATCCTGATAAGTATAATGCCCTTTTATTTCATACCTCTTATCAGTTGTTGCATAACTTGTTGTAAACCTAAAATTTCCCGCACTCACTAATTGATTTATATAATCTCCCTCTGAACGTAAACCTCTGTAAGCAATAGAAAAATTGAGGTTTTTTGAGGTATTTAATGTAATAAATGAATCTACGTTTTGACCTTTATTTATGGTTGTATTAAAAAACAGCTCTGTTAACGGTGTCGCTACTGAATAATAGTTGATTTGATCTGCCTGTAAATAATTAAAATGTTTACCGCTAAAGCCTATTTCCGGATAAGGAGAAAAATTGGTCAGGCTGTATTGCAAAGTATTAAAAGTTTGTCCGATATTAGAAAAAGCCAAAAGTCCGAAATCATCCTTTCGAAGGTGGTTTTGCTTATAGGCACTTTTCAGCGTTAACGACGTATCTACATAAGTAGTATCATGTTCCAGCGTAATAATCTGATATTGATCTATTGTCGCTATTTTTGCTTTCTTCTTTTTTACAGTATCGGTTATGCTTGAATATTTTGTATTCATATCTAAACCTTTTTGAGAAGTAGTTTTTTCCTGAGAAAACAATAAAGTTGGTACAACTAATAGATATAGAAAAAAGAATATTCTCATTTGATCGCTTTATATGGAATTATTTTGGCAAAATTTGTCTGGCAAAGGTAAAAGATAAAAACGTATAAAAAAACAAATCATTGTTATTGAGGTATTTTTTCAGACGTATCAATAGAAGCAAAAACCCCCAATCAGAAAAGTGATTGAGGGTTTTCAAAAAAAAATCAAAATATTTATTTTTTCTAGTTCCAGCCTGGATTTTGTCCTAAACCTGGATTAGTATTTATTTCTAATTGTGGTATAGGCCATAAGAACCTGAAGTCATCACCTGGAATAGCAACAATAGCTTTAGTAACAACGAAACCATTATTTAATACAAATGCAGCAGCAGCAGGAGCTCCACTAGCATATTTTGCAGGTATTCCATCAATAGCAACTGAAGCTATTGGATCTCCTTGTAATCTATGGATATCAGTCCATCTGCGTCCTTCTTGTACAAACTCAATTCTTCTTTCTTTAAGAATACCAGCAACAAGTGCATCACTTGTAGCAAAAGAAGCAGCAGTATAAGCCTGACCAATTGGATTAGTCGACGTTGCTACCGGATTAGCCAAAGATCTATTTCTTACTGAATTTAGTAAAGTCAAAGCAGGACCGGTATTACCTAAACGTGCCTGAGCCTCAGCCACATTCAATACTACTTCAGCATATCTGATAACCGGAGAAGCATCTGTCTGGTTAGTAATATCTGTGTACTTATTAGTATACTTAATACCTGATGCTGTAAAAATAAACTTTCCATCTTCTCTTCGTTTATCATCAGGTAACCATGAATTCGTATCTCTCCAAAGAATTGGACTAATACAAACTAAAGCCCTGTTTCTCAATACACTAGGCAATGAACCATTTACACCAGGATTAGCCGTAGCAGAATGTTGAATAGAAAAAATAGACTCAGAGTTACTTGTTGCAGGGGTAGCTGTATTCTGAAACGGAGTATAAGGATCAGCTGTTAATGCAAAAGCAGTTTTTAACTTGTCTCCTTCAAGAATTACATTTGCCCAATCTCTCTTTTGAAGATAAAGTCTTGTTTTGAAAGCAATTGCAGCCCATTTAGAAGCTCTTCCAACAAGTCTTGATGCAAATGCAGTTGAACTACCTGTAGTAATTAAAGTTTCAGCGTCATTTAAATCAATTAAAATTTTTGCATAGACTTCAGCAACAGTATTTCTTGGTTTTCCCAATTCTGATGCAATATCCTCACTTGTATTAACCCCAACTTCTCTATATGGAATACCAGGATGAGTAGCACCAGGAGTATAAAAATATGGTTTTGCAAAATAAGTAAGTAATTCTAAATGTGTAATCGCTCGCAAAAATTTAGCTTGCCCAATATAATCATTACCAACAGCCTGAGTAATAATACCTTTAGCAACTGCATCTTTTGTTCCCTCGATCATAATGTTACATCTGTTAATCAATCTGTAACCATCAACCCAGTAGTAAACATTATTAGCCGTTGTTGGGTCATAAGTCGATTTGTATGTTAATTCGTAAAAAGTAGCCATATTAACAACATCTTCACCTCTTGTTTCGCCTTGTTCAACAAACGCAGCTCCCCAAACATAACCTCTACCACCATTTGGACTGGTTGGCGCAGCATTATATTGCCCAATTGCAGCAGCATTGTAAACACCATTCATATAGGTGTTGATCAACGTAGGACTTTTGAAAGCGTCAGGACTCAGGATATTATTTATTGGTTTTAAATCCAATATTTTTTCTTCTGTACATGAGCTCATCCCGAGTACAACTACAGAAAGTAGAATTGTTTTTATTATATTTTTCATATGTTTTTTTTATAAACTTACATTTAATCCAACTGATATCACTTTAGCACGTGGGGTACCATTCACATCTACTCCATTTGTTTCCATTTCCGGATTAAGCCCTTTATACTTTGTAATTAACCAGATATTTTGCGCCTGAACAAATAATCTAAAGTTATCTACTCCTATTTTGTCCAATACTAACTTAGGTAATGTATATCCTAAACTGATGTTATCAAGTGAGATGAAATCACCTTTTTCAACAAAACGAGTACTTGCACTTCCTGAAAGATTCGTAAATGTATTAGAACTAGCAATTAATCTTGGCGTCCATCCGTCTCCAGGATTATCAACACTTTGCCATCTGCCTAATATCTCAGTACCATTATTGTTAAAATTTTGATTCATTAATTCTCTTCTGGTTGCGTTGAAAACTTTATTTCCTCCACTAAATCTGAACATAAAACCAAAATCAAGATTTTTATACTTCATAGTAGATGTAAATGAACCATAGTATGTTGGTAAAGTATTTCCTAAAATAGTTTTATCAGCTGATCCTAAAGAAGCAGGTTTTGCTACATCAGCAGGATTAGTAGGATCATAAACAGAATATGTTGTTTTAATAGCATCACCTTGCACTAAACTACCATCGGCTTTATAATAAACCGGGTTACCATTTGCGCTGTTAACACCCCAATATCTGAATCCGTATAGAGAGTTTACTGATTCACCTTGTCTAATAATAATATTTGGTGCAATATTAGTTATATCAGTTTGTGTACCTGTAGATGACGAACCTCCTACAATATCTTGTCCCTGAAATAAACTTGTAACTACGTTTTTAGTAAGCGTTAGGTTAGAAGAAACATCCCATTTGAAATTTGCATTATTAATAGCTTTAAAAGTAACTGCAAATTCATATCCCTGATTGTACATTTTACCAACGTTTTGGTTGATTGTATTGTTTGGAATACCAATAGATGGAGGTGTTGGTGCAGCCAAAACTAAATTATCGATATCATTTTTATAATAATCAAATCCTACAGTCAAACGATTGTTGAATAATCCTAGATCTACACCAAAGTCCACTTTACTAGAAGTCTCCCATTGTAATAAAGGATTTCCGAATTGATAGTAACCAATACCATTTGAACCTGCGTATGGCGAACCAATTGTAAGATCTTTTGAAGGGTAAGACGCTTGATTTAAGATATCAACGTTACCTACCTGAGAATAAGAACCTCTGAATTTTAAATCAGAAACTGTACTACTAATTCCTTCCATGAAGTTTTCTTTAGAAACTGTCCAACCAGCAGAAACCCCAGGAAAATTATGATATCTTACATCTGATTCAAACTGAGAAATTCCGTCACGTCTTAGAGATCCCTGAACAAAATATTTCTCTTTGTAGTTGTATGTAACACGACCTAAGTATGATATAATTCCTTTTTCAGAAATACCACCACCAGTATCCTTAGTGTTGTAACTATTTGTTACTAAGTTCTTATCGAAGAAATCACTTATAATATCACTTCCCTGGCCCCATAATGCTTTATCTTTTGATTTTTGGTACTCAGCAACCCCTGTTACACCAAGGTTATGATCTTCAGCAAAAGTATGCTTGTAGTTCAAAATATTTTGCCAGTTCCATCTCAAAAGATTTCTATTTTCCTGATACAAGATTCCGTTTGCTGAACGTCCGTCTCCATGAATAGGATTCCAATATTGAAAACCATCTGTTGACGCATTATCTGCACTTACTTGTAATTTATAACTTAAGTCAGAAGTAATTTTTGCATTTGCAAATACACTTGCAATAATTCTCGTTGTTGTTGATTGATATTTATTATGGTCAAGAACATACATAATATTTGTAATATTATCTCCTACAGCAGCTAAGTTATCCCATTGCCCAACAGTCGCATTATTTGGCGAAAGATTATAACCCGTTGGATCAAGAGCATCATAAATTGGCGTATTTGGCAATTGTCTGATCGCATTAAAAATATTACCTGACAAACCACTCGGGCTACTATTCACCCCATTGTACTCTGTTCTGTTCACATTTAAATTGGTACCAAAACTTAACCATCTGTTGATATCCTGATCAATATTCGCTCTAATCGAATATTTCTTCATGTTATTTGATAAATTTATTCCGTCAAAATCTGAAAGGCCTAAAGATAAAAAGTACTTCGTTTTTTCAGAACCTCCGCTAAAATTAAGATTATGTGTAGTTTGAGGAGCGTTTCTTAAAACGGCTCTTTGCCAGTCTGTATTATACGTATTTCCTACAGCCCAAAGAGGTTGTGATGCATTTGTTCTTTTCTCATTAGAAATAACCAAGAAATCAGGAGTTTGCAATACATCGTATAATTTAGCAGCACTAGCAACACCAAAAACGCTTGAATAACTCACTTTTAGAGCTCCTCTTTTTCCGCTTTTAGTAGTAATCAAAATTACACCATTAGCAGCTCTCGAACCGTAAATAGCTGTTGCAGCACCATCCTTTAAGATATCGAAAGATTCAATATCATCAGGATTAATATCAGCTAAACCATTTGTGGGAGACACACCTCCGATATCCCCGGAATAAATAGGAATACCATCTACGATAATCAATGGCTCTGTACTTCCTGAAATAGATCCAACACCTCTAATTCTAATTTTTGGAGCAGCACCAATAAGACCAGTATTCGTTAAAACCTGAACTCCTGTTGCTCTACCTGCTAATACTCCCTCGAAACTTGGAGTAACTAAATTAGCAATATCACTTCCGGCAATTTTAGAAATAGAACCCGTAACTTCTTTTCTTTTTTGTACACCGTAACCAACAACAACAACCTCATTCATCAATTGAGCCTCTGACTCTAATTGAACATTTACACTGTTTGATGTTCCAACAGTAGCTTCTCTATTATTCATACCTACGTATGAAAATATTAAAACATCTCCAGTTTTTGCTTTCACGGAATAACTTCCGTCGAAATCTGTCTGGGTACTTACTTTAGTTCCTCTTACAAGAACATTTACTCCTGGAATGACGCCTGTTTTATCAGAGACCTTTCCGGTAACAGTTCTCTCCTGAGCGAAAGAAAACTGCATAGACAACGCTACTAATAGCGTACAAATCCATTGTAATTTTAATTTCATTTTAGTTTATTTTGAATTAGTATGCGGCAAACATCTTAATTATTTCTTAAAATACCAAAACATTTTAACTTATTTTTAATCTATTTTTTTAAACATCCATCAATTTATACCTTAAAAAGCATTAATTTTAATCGTTTTAATAAAATTATTCCTCGCTTTTTTGCATAAATTTCAAACTTACGTAAATCTGACACTTAACTTTTTTTTAACAATTAATCAAGGCAAATTAGTAAACCTCATAAAAAACAATACCTACTTTTACGAACATCATCAAAATAAATAGCTTATTTAATTTTTTGATAAATCCTAGATTATTATTAAAGAATTAAAAAAAAATATTTTATAATATTTGCATCTCAAAAAGAAAAAATAAAATGCTTGCAAAAAATTTCTCAGGTTTTATTTTAGAAACAGGAACAGATGAAGCCGGTAGAGGTTGTTTGGCAGGTCCTGTAACAGCGGCAGCTGTAATTCTACCTGCTGATTTTGAAAATTTAATTTTAAATGACAGTAAACTATTGTCTGAGAAAATAAGAGTATCCTTAAAACCAATTATCGAACAACATGCTGTTTGTTTTTCTGTGACACATTTACATCCTGACGAAATAGATGAGATCAATATATTAAATGCATCAATGAAGGGAATGCAGGAATGCATCCTGAAATTAAATCAGATTCCTGAATTTATTATTGTGGATGGTAATCGTTTACTGAATGCAAAACTGGGTTTAAAAAATACTTTTGGTAAACAATTTTCGAAAAAAGAAATCGAATTATTAAAATCCATACCCAATGAAAGTATTATAAAAGGAGACTCTAAATATATAAGTATAGCTGCGGCTTCTGTGTTAGCAAAAACATATCGCGATGAGTACATGGATCAAATTCACGAAGAATTTCCAATGTACAACTGGAAACAAAACAAGGGATATCCAACAAAAGAACATCGTGAAGCTATTAGAAAATATGGCCCAACAAAATACCACCGAATGAGTTTCAGGCTTTTGCCGGAACAACTGGAATTAATTTTTGAATGATTAAAAGACTTATATAATTGCAAGTTTTTAATCATTCAAAAAAATAACTTTCCTTATTTTTTGCTTTTTAAAAACTCTGCAAATTGCTTTGTATCAAAATAAAATGGTCTAATGGCAATAATTTTCCCGTTTTTTAAATCGATATGTTCTGAAATTGGCATTGAAAGTGTTTTACCTGATTTTTTTGCTTTCGCCTTTATTGTAAAATAAATAATAACTTCATTTTTAGTCGCGTCACTAAAATAAACAGGCTCTTTTTCTATTTGTAAATCAAAAAATTCAGTTGATTTTGTATACATCTTAATCCATTCGTTAAAACCAACATACGTTCCTCCGTAAGGCAATCCTTCGGCTTGGCTATATATTGCTCCTTCTTCGATTAAAGGTGCCATTGTGGTAAAATCTCTGGTTTTAAAAAAGCTTTCATAATATTGTGCTACAACTTTAAAATTATCGGTTTCAATATTTTTCAAAACTTCTGATTCTTGCAAAGTAGCTTCTGAATCCCAAAAACCAATAATTTTACTTACCTGTCCTTTTCCATTGAGTCTGGCAAAATCACGTCCTGCCATTATAAGTTTATTTTTTGAATCTAAAATTTTCCAGTCCCAACTTACATAATTGTCTTTTACTACTTTTGAGCCCGAAGTTAATATAGCATCCGGGAACTTTTTATAAAACTCATTGATAACATTATTAAGGGCAACTGTTCCCTTTATAGACGCAGAAGGATCTTCGAAAGTACTTTCCTCTAGCCAGATTGTTTTTATTATTTTTAATCTTGTCTCGCTATTGCGTTCTGACCAGACTTTTTCATAAACTGAAATTGGATATAATTTATCTTTTTTTTGAGCAAAAAGACCATTAAGCATAAAAAGGAAGCAAATAAAGTAGATTTTTCTCATATGTTATTTAATTAGATTTGGTTTAAAACTTTTATTAGAAGGGTCAAACCAAATTTAGCATAAAAAACCATACAATTACTACCCTTTTGTACAATTTACTATTCTAAAAAAGAAAACTATTAAGGAAAACTTATTGACCTATTTATCTTATTTCCCCACTTTAAAATATCATCTAAAAAAAGCATTCGGCCTTATCGAAATAAAAATGATATTGGTTTTTAATCCTGAGTAGCAAAACAAACGTAAATACTAAAGGAGCTACAATTATTATAAAATTGCAGCTCCTTCAGCATTTTTCCTATTATTTATATATAATAAGCCAATTTAAACGAATTCAGCTTCAAACAGTTCAGCTAAATGTTTTACAATTTTCGCTTTTACTTCGGCTTCATCGACTTTTTCCACGCCTAGTTCTACTTGTAATGAAGTAACACCTTTACCGCGAATTCCACACGGAATTATATTATCGAAGTAACCCAAATCAACATTTACATTTAAGGCAAATCCGTGCATGGTAACCCAGCGTGAAGCACGTACTCCCAAAGCACAAATTTTACGTGCAAACGGTGTTCCGGCATCTAGCCAAACTCCAGTTTCGCCTTCGCTCCTGCCACATTTTAAACCATATTCTTCTAAAGTAAGAATAATAGCTTCTTCGAGAAAACGTAAATATTTATGAATATCAGTGAAGAAATTTTCCAGATCCAAAATAGGATAACCTACAATTTGTCCCGGTCCGTGATACGTTATATCACCCCCACGATTGATTTTATAAAAAGTTGCGCCTTTGGCTTCGAGTTGTTTTTCGTTTAATAATAAATTTTCCAGATCTCCGCTTTTACCTAAGGTATAAACATGAGGATGCGATACAAAAAGTAAATAATTTGGAGTTGGCAAATCGAGCTCTTCTCTCCTGTTTTTGATTTTTAAGTCGACTATATCTTTAAAAATTTCTTCCTGATATTCCCAGGTCGATTTATAATCTTTGCCTCCTAAATCCTGAAGTTGAATTTTTTTATTCATTTTAATTATTTCTCAAACTCAACATCAAAGTTAAGTTTTTCAGGATTCTCCATATAATCCGTGAAAGGGTATTGAATTGTAATTGATTTTCTATCCTCGCTAAACAAAGCACCTGGGTTTGATACTTTTTTGATTCGTTTAGGAAAATGATATTTTATGATATAAGTCGACGAAGCAAAAATCATTTTAGACATATCTGCAGCAGAATCTTTTGCTTTTGCAGCTAGTTTTTGTTTATCTATTATTGCTTTACGCGTAAACTTCTTCCCATCATAACTGTAACTTAACTTACTATTATTATCTCCTAAACCTTTTGCAAAAGGTGTTGAAGAATTTGCCCCGCCTTCTAATTTTTGAAGTGCGCTTAAAGATTGCAATGCATCTTGTAATTCATTTACGTTTTTAAAATCAGTCGAAAGTGTCATTAAGAACTCTTTTTTCTCTGCGTTCATTTTGGTATTTACTACAAAATTTTCCAGCTTTTTAAGTTCTTTTTGCGCTTCAGGGGATAATTTTGCAATACTATCCTTTTTCCGTTCAAATAATTGTTTGAAGGTAAAAGTAGAATCTATATTTTTCTTGGCATCAGCTCCCATTTGATCACCAAGCTGATCTCCTGCCATTGCCATTAAAGACGAACCATCCATGTCGACAGAAAACTTCCCGGTTCCGTTATCGTTTACATAAATATTTTCGGTTAATGTGCAGCTTGTTAACGTTGCTAATACAAAACAAAAACTAAGTAACTTGTATAATTTCATAATGGCGAATTTTTCATCAAAGATACGAAGACTATTTTTATTTTTTTATCGTGGATTTGTATAATTGTTGATGCGAAAATTGCTCACGGATTTGACGGATTGAAATGGGTTGAACGCAGGTTATTTCCGTTTAATCTTTGTCAAAGTTTTGACTTTGACAAAGATCGTGTCTTCAAAATAAAAAAAACAGCGTTAACCTGTTTAAATTCGTTAAATCCCTGCCCTATGATAATTCACTCTAAAACGACTTCTAAGCTTGTCATTTCAGGATTTTGCATACAATCTGAAAGCTTAAATTCTATTGTCATTGTTTTTTTATCTGAACTGATAATTGCTTTTTCATTTGAAACTGATTTTATTTTATGAGGAAAATGATATTGCAAAATATAGCTTTGCGTCAATTTTAAAGAAGCATATTTAGGATCCACATTCCTAAATTGATCTTTTTCTTTTTGTAGCTGCTCTGGATTTGTGACCGAAACCAAACGTTTAAAAACTTTTCCATCAAAAGAGTATTCTATTTTGTAATAGTGATTTTCAGCAGTTAAAGCGTAGTTGTGCCTGAGGTCATTTGCATAATCTTCTGTTTTATACAAATCGGCAATTTCTGAAACTTTACTAAAATTTTGAGTAAATGTATTTCGGAATTCTTTTTCGAAGGAACTTTTTTTAAGATGTGCTTTTACATTCGCATACCTTTTAAATAATTGTTGTTCGACAGTTGTATATTTTAAAAATGTCTCGTTGTATTTTGTGATATATTCCTGAAAAACAAATGTTGTATCCTGAAAAGCTTCTTCTCGAGAATAGTTTTCTCCAACCACTTGCATATAACTATTTTCATCGCGAAGTTGTTCAACTTCAATATTACCGCTTCCGTCTGGTTTTATTGTGATGGTTTCTGTGATCTGACAACTTGTAAGAAGGAGTAGAATTATTAAGGCTGATATGTATTTCATTTTTTTTAAGGCTCTGAGGTTTTGAGAAGCTAAGATACTGCGGTTTTCGGTTTATTTCTTACATTTTTTTACACAATATTGTGTGTGTGTATTTTACTCATTAAGTATTGTTTTTTATTTCGACGAAGGAGAAATCACATCCAGTATTCTACAAAGATGGGCGAATTTCTTTGCGGAGTTTCTGGTGTGATTTCTCCTTCTTCGAAAGGACAGAAAAACCGAAAGGACAGAAACACTCCAACCAAAACATCTTTTAAAAACTAAAATTTCTAATCCAGCCCCGATAGAAGCGGTATCTTTTTTTGCTTTTTCTGCAAAAAAGATACAACCGAATAGCGGTACAAAAGAATCTTGAAACGCAATAAATTACTGCTACAAAAAATCTAAAACCTGCATTCTAAAATCTACATTCTTTTCTTTATCTTTGCACACTTAAAAAAGAGCACAAAATGGCATTATCAGAACAAGAAATCATCAGAAGAGAAAAACTTCAAAACTTACGCAACTTAGGAATCAATCCTTATCCTGCTAATCTTTTTCCAGTAAATCATACTTCAAAGCAAATAAAGGAGTCGTTTGAAGAAGGTAAGAAGGTGATCGTTGCCGGACGTTTGATGAGCGTGAGAGATCAGGGAAAAGCTTGTTTTGCTGAATTGCAGGATAGCGAAGGACGCATACAATTGTACGTGAACCGCGATGTTTTGTGTGAAGGTGATGATAAAACTTTATACAACACTGTATTTAAAAAACTAACTGATTTAGGTGACTTTATTGGAATTGAAGGTGAATTGTTTACTACAAAAGTTGGTGCGCAATGTATTCGTGTTGACGGATTTACTTTCCTGAGTAAAACTTTACGTCCGTTGCCTTTACCAAAAGTAGATGAAGAAGGAAACGTTCACGATGCTTTTAATGATCCTGAATTACGTTACAGAATGCGTTATGTAGATTTAACTGTGAATCCGCAAGTTAAAGAGAATTTCATCAAACGTACAAAGTTGTATACTGCAATGCGTGGTTATTTTAACGATGCAGGATATCTTGAAGTTGAAACTCCGGTTTTACAATCGATTCCTGGTGGAGCTGCAGCACGTCCGTTTATCACGCACCATAATTCACTTGATATTCCGCTTTATATGCGTATTGCAAACGAATTGTATTTGAAAAGATTAATTGTTGGTGGTTTTGAAGGTGTTTATGAATTCTCGAAAAACTTTAGAAATGAAGGTATGGACAGAACGCATAATCCTGAATTTACCGCAATGGAAATATACGTAGCCTACAAAGACTACAACTGGATGATGGAATTTGCTGAAGGTCTTCTTGAGCATTGTGCAATTGCAGTAAACGGAACGAGCGAAGTTACTTTTGGTGAACACGAAATTAACTTTAAAGCGCCTTATGCCCGTGTAACGATGACGGATTCTATCAAACATTTTACAGGTTTTGATATTTCTGGTAAAACAGAGGAGGAATTGTTTGACGCTGCCAGAGGAATGGGAATTGACGTTAATAAAACAATGGGGAAAGGAAAACTGATTGATGAAATTTTTGGAGCAAAATGCGAAGGAAATTATATTCAGCCTACTTTCATTACTGATTACCCTAAAGAAATGTCGCCTTTGTGTAAAGAGCACCGCGATAATCCTGAACTTACAGAACGTTTTGAATTGATGGTTTGTGGTAAAGAAATTGCAAATGCTTATTCTGAATTAAACGACCCAATTGATCAACGTGAGCGTTTTGAAGATCAAATGCGTTTGGCTGAAAAAGGTGATGATGAAGCAAACGGAATTATCGATGAAGATTTCTTAAGAGCACTTGAATACGGTATGCCTCCAACATCCGGAATGGGAATTGGTATGGATCGTTTGATTATGTACTTAACAAACAATGCATCGATTCAGGAAGTTTTATTGTTCCCGCAAATGCGTCCGGAGAAAAAACAATTAATTGAATTGTCTGATGAAGAGAAAGCAATTATTGATTTATTAAAAGGAAACGAAAATAAAATGGATTTAGCACAACTAAAAGTTACTGCCAATTTAAGCGGTAAAAAATGGGATGCTGCCATGAAAAACTTATCTAGACACGGTTTAACAAAAGTGGCTGTTGAAGGTGAGTTTAAATTTGTAGAACTTGTAGAGTAAATTTTAAAATTCCAATTTTTAAAAATTCCAAATTCCAAAATTGTTATAATATTCAAACCCGACAAATTTTTAAAAATTTGTCGGGTTTTTTATTTATTTAACTTAAAATCCTTTAATCATGAATACTTTAAAATTTACCAATTCGAACAATATGAATTTGATATTCTGAAACAAAGCGAAGAGGATATAAAATATGACAGAGTTATTTCTTAAGAAGATTTAGATAGAGAAGACTTAGAATGGCTTTCTAAACTGGAGTTCTAAACCCGACAGGTTTTAAAAACCTGTCGGGTTTGCCAAAGACTGTTCTTTTCGGATGGCTTCTTTCTATTTTAAAACGAATACTTCTCTAATTTCTTTCCTTGAATATCCAACACCTTCGTATTTTCTTTAGGAACATCACCTTTCCAAATTTCCTGAACAGATGGATTGGAAGGATATTTACCATTCTTTATTTTTAGAAGATGAAATTTTCCTCCAGTTTCAAAAATAAGATCATAAAATTTATCCGATGTTGAAGTTGTTACTAATATTGGGAAATCTGTCACAGTAAACTTGTTGATTACACTTCCGTCATTGTTTAGGATATATCCTGAACAACCTCCGCTTCCGCAAAAATAAGGGTTGGAGAAACCTACGAAATATTCATCCTTTTTATCATTATTTAAATCGAAAGCACTGTAATAAAAGAATCTGTCGTCTTTTGTCATTGCAGGCAAATCTTTCTTTAATAGAATATTCAATTGTGTACGAATCAGTTCAACCGCTTTATCATCTTTTACGGGAGCATCGCTAACATCTGCAGTTCCTGCAACTGTTTTTGACAATGTATCTTCAGCAACTGTTTTAATGATACTTTTTGAGTCGGTTTTGTCCTTGTTTTGGCATGAAATCATTCCCAGAATCATAAATGCCATTAAAATTTTATTTTTCATAATTATTATTTTTTATAAGTTTAAAACACAGAGAATATTCAATGAGAGAAACTAATTCATTTTTAAACCAACAAAGCTGCTTTGTTTTCAATATCATTATTAGTCAGCAAAGATTTAATATTATTAAACGTAACCAAAGCAATCTGCGTTAAAGCTTCGTTGGTAAAAAACGCCTGATGTGCTGTAACCAAAACATTGGGAAAACTCATTAAACGCTGAATATTATCATCCTGGATAATATCTTCTGAAAGATCTCTGAAGAATAGTTTTTCTTCTTGTTCATAAACATCGATTCCCAAATAACCAATTCTACCTTCTTTTAAACCTTCGATTACAGACGCTGTCTCAATTAATCCGCCTCTACTCGTATTGATAATCATCACGTTATCCTTCATCGAAGCAATCGAGTTTTTATTTACTATATGTTTCGTCTGATCGTTTAAAGGACAATGAAGTGAAATAATATCACTCGATTTAAAAATCTCTTCTAATGATACAAATTCAACTCCGTCTTTTTCCATTTCAGGATTCGTTACAATATCATAAGCCAAAACTTTACATCCAAAACCCAATGCAATTTTCGCAAAAGCTTTCCCTATATTTCCCGTTCCGATGATTCCGATTGTTTTGCCGAATAAATCAAAACCTAATAATCCGTTTAGAGAGAAGTTTTGTTCACGAACTCTGTTATATGCTTTATGCGTTTTTCTGTTTAAAGTCAAAATCATGGCTATCGCATGTTCTGCAACTGCCTCTGGTGAATATGCCGGAACTCGGCAGACTTTTAAATTGTACTTTTTAGCCGCTTCTAAATCTACATTATTAAAACCGGCACAGCGTAAAGCAATAATTTTCACGCCTTTTTCTACCAATTGTTTTATAACTGCTTCGTTGACAATATCGTTTACAAAAACACAAACAATTGAAGCATTTTCGATTAAAATTACAGTTTGCGGATTCAGTTGCGTTTCGAAAAAATCCAATTGAAAACCAAACTCCTTATTATGCTTATTAAAAAAAGCCTTGTCATAAGGTTGTGTTGAAAAAAAAGCGATTTTATTGTTATTTACTGCGGTATTTAAACTCATAATAGTTTCTTTTGGATTGTTAATTTCCGGTTTTACTAAATTACGCAATTAATCTTAAAGTAAATTTCTGATCATAAAAAAAGAGCTCAAAATTGAACTCTTTTAAACTTCTCTAATTATTTGTCTTAGGTTTCTGCTATACCTCCTGCAGCAACTATTTTATTATTTCTTATTTTAAATTCAAGACCATGCTCAATATCTAAATCGTATCGAATTAAAATTTGAATCGTATTTCTTTTCAAGATTCTTATATATATTACATCTTTTATGTATTCAAAATGTTTCTCTTTTGCATCAATATTAAGAGGTTCTTTTCCAGACTGTTGGCTCTCCTCCATTATATTTTAAATAATGAATTTTAAAATCATTCGTGAATTTTACTTGCAATCTTTTTTCAACATTTAACAAATCAAGTTCTGTAATTGACTTTTCACAGTTAGAAAATTTCACTTCTTCCATATTGAATTCTATTTAATTTATTTATCCCAAAAACTAAAATATCATTCTCTAAACTTCAAATGATCAGTACTAAAAAGCAACCCAATTCCGCTATAAGGATCTCTTTTTAAATCATAAAAATTACTTGCTCCTTCTAAATCTTTATACAAATCTGAAATTATCGAAGATTTCTGAAACCCATCAATGGTATGATTTATAATAGTATCTGCCAAACAAGTTAATTCTTTTGTTGCATTTGTAACCCCTATATTATTTCCTGTTTCCCAATCCCAAATAATCCAACTCCAATTGTGTTTTTTATGAATACAATCCATCCATAAATACGACAGATTCTTAATTTTAATTTTTCCTAATTCTTTCGTTTTCCAATATTCAATACTTTCGATTATAGCTTTAATTGCGTCATTTGTCTCGCCATAAACAAAATCAGAATTTGAGATTTGAATAATTTTTATAGCATCTGCTATTTTTGAGTTTATTGTTTTTAATTCCTTTTCATTCGGGTTTCTTAAAAAAGCAAATTCAATATCTATTCGGTCAAAAACAATTCCTGGCGATTTTATCTGCATTTCTGCAGGAATACATTTAATATTGGAATTTTCATCGAGAAACTCTTCCCTTGGATCAAACGAAAAATTTCCATCGACATAAAAACCGGAAATATATCTTTCTTCAATATCTTTTATTAATGGATAACTCTCAAAATTTATATCTTGCTTTATCTCGTCTTCGTTTTTGAATTTGCAAAAATAATCAGGCTGTAACATCCAATACAAGCAAAGTGCAGTTCCTTTATCCAGATAAATTTGCTTTATGATCCATTTAAAAGGTTCGATTCCGTCATCATAATTCCAATGCTGCACAAATTGATGTAATTCCGATGCAGTTAATTTTTGATACGACATTTCGTTATTTACTGCTTTAAGAACTCTGTTTTTATTTTTCTTATTGAATAATTCCATTTTTTTATTTGCTAAGGATATCTCTTTTAAAATTTTAAATTCTTTACAAATTTAAAAATGTGATTTAGAACAACACTACTAAATAAAATTAGATCTTGTTTTTCAATAACTATATATTGCACCAATCCTTTCCCGAACCTTTCCAAATTTAGGAACATCATTATATATTGTCTGCATAAGATTCTGATCTCCAAGCAATCCAAGAGCAACTAAAGCTTTTTGTTTAGGCAACGCCTGAAAAAATCCCACTCGATTAGCACCAAACGAAATAAGTAATGAAATAATTAAAATTACAGGAATCAGATATAAAATTAAATGCACAAATTCTTTAAAATCACTTGTCAAAAAAAATAGCGTAATACCTAAAGACAGTGAAGAAAACAGAAAGAAACCAAGAAAAATATATTTCATTGATTTAAACTCAAAATCAAGACTTAAACCGTTCCCATAAATTGGGTCGAATGCAATAATTCTTTTTATCGGACTATGTACTGCTATTATTTTATCCTCTTTTATAAGTAACTCAACTTCGTCTTGATCTTTAAAGAAAATCCCCCCAAGCCAACCTTTAAAAGGTCTCCCTTAATTTCCATCTCATCCCAATATAATTTACCTCTTGCAGCAGGATAATAACAATTCATAGCCATACCAGTTAAGGCGCCTGTACTATTTCCTGAAAGTGCTGATAAAACTGGAGCATATAATCTGGCATTACGCTCAAACTCTCCGGATTTAGTTTGACGTTCTTCTAAGGAATATTGAAGATTAGAAATTTTTCCGGTTATAGAACTGAGACCTGATTTCATTATCCTTTTTTCGACCGGTACTCTATTTATTATAGTTTCTGTTATTGTCATGCTGAATATATTTTAATAAAAAAATATTTTTTTGCAAGATTAAAGTATTCATTCTCTTTAATGTATTTACATAAGACAAAGTAATAATAGAATAAGACAAAATCACACACATTAAGGTCAAAATACAATATTGACTAATAATTTTTCGTTTTGTTAAATTATATACAATTCTGATTATCAGATTAAACCTAATGTTTTTAACTCAGTCTAATTGATCTAACAATTAAAAAACTTACATCATGAAAAAACTATTTATTGCAGCTTTGTTATTCGTTGGAGTAGCAAGTTTTGCGCAAGACAATGGCCAAAAACCTTCTCGTGAACAAAAAGAAAGACTAACTCCGGAACAACGAAATGAGAAACATTTACAAAAACTAACTACAGACTTAAATTTAGATGCTAATCAACAAGCACAAATCAAACAACTTTTAGCAGAAAGAAGTGCCAAAGCAGATAAATTACGAGAGGAAAGAAAAGATCGAAAAGACAGTAATGTAAAACCAACTGCAGCAGAAAAAGAAGCATTCAAAAAAGAAGTAATGGCTGAAAAAGATGCTAATGATGCTAAAATGAAAATGATCTTAAATGCAGACCAATACAAAAAATGGACGTCTATGCAGGAAGAAAACAAAGAGAAGGCCAGAGAAAAAATGAAAGAATATCGAAACGATAAAAACTAATTATAATTTACCAAAGAGAGGCCTTAACAGCCTCTTTTTTATTTTAAACATTCATTATGGTTTCGTTAATAGTTTTTGTTAATTAAAAGATAAATCTGACAAGATGATTAAACTTAGCAAAGTTATTGAAGTCTAATTGGTATAAACCTTTAAAAAAACGAATTATGAAAAAATTATTTATCGCAGCTTTATTGTTCGTTGGAATAGTAAGTTTTGCACAAGACGTCAAACAAAAACCGACAGGTGATCAAAAAGAGAATTTAACTCCTGAACAGCGTAATGAGAAACATTTACAAAAATTAACTTCGGAACTGAGTTTAGATAAAAAACAACAAGATCAGGTAAAACAATTATTAGCAGAAAGAAGCGCTAAAGCAGAAAAGTTTAAAGACGCCCGAAAAGACAGTAAAACAAAACCTACTGACGCAGAAAAAGAAGCTTTTAAAAAACAGATAGAAACTGAAAGAGCAGCAAACGATGCTAAAATGAAAGCGATTTTGAATGCGGATCAATACACAAAATGGACGGCTCTTAAAAAAGATCACGAGCGTAAAGGGAAACATCATAGAGATTCAAAATCCCCTCAAGAACGCGATCAGGCACTTCTACAAAAATTAACAACCGATTTAAGCTTAAATGCTGATCAGCAAAAACAAGTTGGTCAACTTTTATCTGACAGAAGTACTAAGTGGTCAATGCTTGAAAAAAGCCGAAAAGATTCCGGTACAAAACCAACTGCAGCGGATAAAGACGCCATGAAAAAACAAATGGCAGAAGATCAAAAAGCCTTTGATACAAAAATGAAATCTGTTTTGAATGCTGATCAATATAAAAAATGGACAGCGATTCAAAAAGAGCATAAAGACAAAATGAAAGATCACCGAAAAGATAAAATGTAATTGGGATCAAAAAGAAGAGGCTTTAAAAGCCTCTTCTTTGTTTTAATAAATTTCTATTTCGGATTCAGAATTAAATCAATTCTTTTAATACAATCTTCATAATGGTATTTTGTTTCCGTATTAACCGGTCTTGCCTTTGCTGCCAAAAGAGTACTTCGTAACGTTGTTAATTCTCCACGAACCAAAGCCCTAACATCAGATTGACCTACATTATAATATATTACTGATCTGTCTGCAGGTTTAATTTCTTCCGTCATCAAAGCCCCCATTCTGTCAATATAACCACGTTGCAAATTTCTGCGATATATAGTTACATTCTCTGGCGTAGCGGCTTCTTTCCAGATTCCTTTTCGCGTATCTTTTAATAAATCCAGTGCTTTATAAGTATCCGCACCAAGAATTTCATTATCGATCAATCGCCCAATACGGCCAATACTTAATAAACTATTTAAATGTCTTACCTGCAAATTTCTAAACCTTTCAGCATAACCTGCAAAATCTGTATTTTTTAAAGTATTGACATTTACAATCCACGTTGGTGAAGCAAAAGCATTGGCCTGAAGCCAATTCATTGCCTCTATCTGTTTTGATTTAGGCACAACTTCATAAACATTTCCCGGTTGATTTGGCTTTTTAGTATTTTCATAAACACCACCAACATTGGTTACAACATGACCAACATATCTACTCCAAACGTCCAGCATTTCTTTGTACAACTCGTCAAGATCATCATAATTATTAGTTGCTGTGCTCGTCCATTCACTTAAATGACCTGCAACAAATTCTAAATTTTTAAGTCCGTACGAACTTGCTTTCATTGAATTATTTCCAATATCTTCTGTTTGAGAAGTAGGATCAAAAGCACTGCTTTGTTTTCCGAATTTATACAACGGATTTCCTGCTTTTTCCAGAATCCATTTGTCCAGAGTTTTTATTTCATCCTGAGGAGATTTCGCATTTGGAATCACTCTGTATCCCCAATTTACTGCATATTGATCATAAGCCCCCATTTTACGAATAAAACGAATATTTTTATCTCCTGGCTGTGCTATATAATTAAAACGGGCATAATCCATTATACTTGCCGAAATTCCGTTTTGTTGTGTGAAATCACCATTTCTGTAACTCTCAACATCATAAGCGCAACTTGCGCCCATGTTATGAGGAAATCCTAAAGCGTGCCCTACTTCATGAGCAATCACCATTCGCATCATTTCTCCCATTTCTTCATCACTGGTTTGCAATGTTCTTGCAGACGGATTAGCCGCTCCGGTTTCTAATAAATATCGGTTTCTATAAGAACGCAAATGATTATGGTACCAGATAACATCACTTTCTATAATTTCTCCTGTTCTGGGATCAGAAACACTTGGGCCAACCGCATTACGGGTTGTACTTGCTACATAACGAATTACAGAATAACGGATGTCCTCAGGGCTAAAATCGGGATCTTCCTCTTTTGTTGGAGCATCTTTAGCAATAATGGCATTTTTAAAACCTGCACCTTCAAAAGGTTTTTGCCACTCTTCAATTCCCTGCTTAATGTATTTTCTCAATTTTTCAGGCGTTGCAGGATCTAAATAATAAACAATTGGTTTAATAGGCTCAACCAATTCTCCCCTATTATACGCCTCAGGATCTTTAGGTTCTAATCTCCAGCGTCTGATATAAGTTTTAAGATCAGATTTTAATTCCGTACTTCCGTAATCATATTGACTTACTGTAAACCATCCTACTCTGGGATCTGCTAATCTGGGTTTCATTGGCACTTCCGGCAATAAGATCATCGATTGATTCATCTGGATACTTATCGACTCTGTATCTGCTAACATTGATGGTTTCGAAGCATTATAAGTCATGTCCTGAATTACTTCAATATTCATTGGAAAACTTTTGATTGTATTAATAAAACTTCTTGAATCATCAAGACCTTTTACTTTGTAAGTTTCCCTCATTTCTGCAGATATTCCGCTGATGGCTTTGACATCTGTACTGTAAAATTTAGTAACATCAATAACTGTATTTACTGAATCTTTGCTAAAAGCTACGATATCGAAAGCAAATAATGTAGGTTCATAATTATTTGATTTTACAGAGATACTAATGGGTAAAGTATCGTTTGCAACTGCATTATATGATTTTGATTTGATCAGAATCTTATCCTGAAATCGTTGCCATACAATTAATTGCTCGTTGGTCTCGGATCCTGCATTTACATATCCGCCACCTAAATTAGACGGCAATTTAGAAAGTCTGCTTACCAAAAGCATGTCTTTATCTAAGTATTTATTGGGTATCTCGAAGTAATATTTTTTATCGACTTTATGAACCGTAAAAAGTCCTTCGTCAGAAATAGCATTTTTAGTAATTACTTTACTGTATTCCTTAATTGTAGATTCTGATTTTTTCTCAGGTGGCGTAACTACCGTTTCCTCTTCTTTGGATTTCTTTTTGTTTGATTGTGCAAATTGTTGAGTAGAAAACAGCATAAAAAATGCCATTGTAATAAAAATGAAAAGTTTCTTCATTTATTATAAGTTTAGTGATTATTCGATAAACAAAAATAATTTTTATTCTAATTTTAGAAGAAAAAAATAACGTATTAACTTTTCATTAACTATCCCCTGAATAAAAAAAAGGTTCAGCTTTACTAAAAAAGTTGAACCTTAAATTGAAAAAAAAATATATTATGTTTTAGAATGTCTTTGAAACCTTATCAATTGCATTAATCGTAAAATCTAAATCTTCGTAACTTAATGCATCTGTAATAAACCAGGTTTCGTAAGCAGATGGCGCAATGTAAATGCCTTCGTTTAATAAACCGTGAAAGAATTTCTTAAAAGTTTCATTATCTCCTTTTGCAGCCGTTTGAAAATCAACAACCGGATTGGCATCAAAATGCACAGAAATCATAGAACCTACTCTATTGATGGTAAAAGCAACATTATTTGCTTTTAAAACTTTATCAATTCCTGCTTCCAGATAAGCTGTTTTTTCTTCTAAACGGGTAAAAATAGCGCGGTCATTATCTAATGCCTGCAACATTGCTAATCCGGCCGCCATTGCTAATGGATTTCCTGATAATGTTCCTGCCTGATAAACGGGACCAAGCGGCGCCAGATAATTCATGATTTCTTCGCGTGCAGCAAAAGCCCCAACCGGTAAACCACCACCAATTACTTTTCCAAAAGTTACAATGTCAGCATTGATATTATACAATTCCTGAACGCCACCGCGAGCCAGACGGAAACCAGTCATTACCTCATCAAAGATTAATAAAATTCCGTTTGCAGTACACAATTCTCTCAAACCTTCTAAGAAGCCTTTTTGTGGTGGGATACAACCCATATTTCCTGCAACTGCCTCGATAATAATCGCTGCAATTTCGTTTTTGTTTGCTTCGATTAAAGTTTTTACATTCTCTAAATCATTGTATTTCGCCAACAAAGTATCTTTTGCAGTTCCTTCTGTAACTCCCGGGCTGTTTGGAGAACCAAAAGTTACGGCTCCACTTCCTGCCTGAATCAAAAATGAATCAGAATGTCCGTGATAACAACCTGCAAATTTTATTATTTTATCTCTTTTTGTAAATCCACGCGCCAGACGAATTGCGCTCATACAAGCTTCTGTACCTGAATTTACAAATCTTATTTTATCAATATTCGGAACCATAGAAACTGCTAAAGCAGCAATTTGAGTTTCCAGTTCTGTTGGCATCCCAAATGAAGTGCCTAATTTTGCTTTTTCGATAACAGCATCAACAACTGGCTGGTAAGCGTGCCCCAAAACCATTGGTCCCCATGAATTAATGTAATCTATTAATTTATTTCCGTCTTCATCATACAAATAAGCACCTTTGGCACTTTTTACAAAAATAGGAGTTCCCCCAACCGCTTTAAAGGCTCTAACTGGTGAATTTACTCCTCCCGGAATTACTTTTTCTGCTTCAGCAAAAAGCTGACTACTTCTTTTATATATCATTTTTGATTCTAGATTTTAGAGTTCTGATTCTAGATTTAAGCTATCTGCTTAAACCCTGATCTCTTATAAACTCATTAAAATATTTTTGTTCTGTTTGTTTTTCTACTGAAAGTTCTTCCAATTTTATATCTGACATTCCTTGAGGAGAATAAAATTTCCATTTCCAAGTTGGGCGATGTTTTACAAAAAGATGACTTTCCGCAAACTCATCATTATCGTAAACTCCGAAAAAGAATCTAATGATTAAAACTGCTGCAAAAGTAACAATTAGTATTAAAACTTTCTTTTTCATAATAACTGAAAACTGCCACTGAGACTAAAAAATTACTTCACTTTCAACCTCTGCCCTATTGAAATTGCATTATCTGAAAGATTGTTTTTCCGTTTTAAATCGTCAACAAGTACGTTGAATTTTTTTGAAATCGAATATAAGGTATCTCCTTTTTGAACTTCGTACGAATTTGGATCGTTTGAATTTGCATTCGAATTTGAAGAACTTCGAACGGGAGCTGAGGAACTTTTAGTCACAGTTGTTTTCTCAAAAGGTTTGTAATTTCTACCCGTAACCTGACAATCGTATTGATGAAGATTGTATCTTTCGATATAACTTATTAATTTATCCGGATAATTAGGATCTGTAGCATAACCTGCCGCTCTCAGCCCTTTTGCCCAAGCTTTGTAATCGTCTTTTTCGTAAGTAAATAAAGTCGCATATCTATTTTTTCCGACTAAAAACAAAGCGTGATCTCTATACGATTCCGCAGCTTCCGGATATTTCCTGAAACATTCCTGGGCTGAATCATCATCATGACGAACACTTTCTCCTAACCAGTCTTTATGGCATTTAATTCCGAAATGATTGTTTGCTTCAACAGCTAAATCACCTCTTCCTGCACCAGATTCCAAAATTCCCTGAGCCAGAATAATACTGGCAGGAATACCATATTTTTGCATATTACCCATTGCAATATCTTTATACAACAGGACGTAACTCGTAATTAAATCATTGGTTACAACTGTATTTGATGTAGATTGTATTACTTCTGTAGTATTGTTTGTAGAAGGATAATTTTTGCCAATTGGTTTAGCATACGCTGGCTTTCTGGTTGCTGCCACTCTGGGCTTCTGCATTGCTGCTTTTTTAGTCGTTGCAATAGTAGGTTTACTAGAGGAACAACTTACTAAAGTTGCCAGAATCAGGAATGTTATAATTTTTTTAACCATTGTTTTTGAGTATTGGTAATTTTTTCTGTCTCAATTTTATATTCATCCCTTCAATTCCCTGCAATCCGCCGGTATGAATGAGTACTATTTTTGAATTTTCAGGAAAATAGTTTTTATAGATTAAATCTATAACGCCAAAAACCATTTTTCCTGTATAAATTGGATCCAGGGGTACTTTATTATCTTCAAAAAAAGTATTGATAAATTCAATTAATTCTAAATTTATCTTCCCATAACCTCCAAAATGATAGTCAGAAATCAAATTCCAGTTATCTTGTTTTGCAAAAATACGAATTTCATCGGTTAAAAAGTCACCTTTTAACGCCGGAAACCCTAAAATTTTCTGATGTGGCAAGGCACTATTGATTAATCCGGAGATTGTTCCACCCGTTCCAACTGCGCAGCATACATAATCGAAAACAGCATCTTCATCAGTCAAAATCTCTTCACAGCCTTTTACGGCCAATTCATTTGTTCCGCCCTCAGGTACTAAATAAAAATCTCCAAACTTATCTTTTAATTTTTCAATAAAGGAAATTTCACTTTTATGCCTGTAATCTTCCCGGCTTACGAACTCAAATTGCATTCCGTTTTCCTGAGCAAATTTCAATGTTGGGTTTTCTTCAATTTTATCAAAAAGTTCATCCCCGCGAATAACACCAATCGTTTTAAAACCCTGCTCCTTTCCCGCATAGGCAACAGCAGCGATATGGTTCGAAAAAGCTCCGCCAAAAGTCAATATTGTTCCTTGGTTTTCAGCTTTTGCCGCAAGTAAATTATATTTTAGCTTCCTTAATTTATTCCCTGATACAAAAGGATGATTGAGATCATCTCGTTTTATTGTAAGCGCAATATTATTTGGAAAAGTGATATGAATTGGTACGTTCAAAATCTATTTTTGTTTTAAAGTTATGTAATTCAAAAAACCAAAGAAAGATCTGTTTTTCAAATAATCCAAATCATTTTCATTTGTATAAGCTTCTCTTTCAAAACTTATATTTCGGTATGCTAAATCTTTATTTTTATATTGTATTAATCTAATTATATATTCAAAAACATAAAAAACATAAAACGGAAAAACCAGTAATTCTAATTGCTGTCTCAAATGAATCTTTTCATGATTTACAAAAACCAGATTGTCTTTATCAAAATCATATTTTAAAAACACAAACGGAAATAAAGTCATTCCCCGATATCCTTTTGGAATTAAATATTTAGCAACAATCAGAAACATTAGCTGTAAAATTTATAAATTTGTAGATAAAAATTGTTCAATTTCATTAAAATCACAATCTAACAGTAGATTTTGATTGAAAAAAAATAAGAATATGAACCCAATGCAGATTTATGAAAGAGCAAAGTAATGAAAATAAATTAATCGAAGGCGAAGATTTTTACTATACGCCCGAAGGTTATAAATGCTTTACTGAAAAACACCATTTAAAACGAGGTTATTGCTGCAAAAGTGGCTGTCGTCATTGCCCGTATGGGTTTGATAAACGAACCGGAAGAATAAACAAACCGCAATAAAAACTAAAACAATACAAAATGAAGGTTTTTATAACTAAAAATATACCCGAAGCAGGCATTTTGTTACTTCAGGAAAAAGGTATCAAACTTACCATAAATCCAACAGAGAATGTATCATCACGAAATGAGTTTATAAATTTCTGTAAACAAAATGACGCTCTTCTGAATGTTGGAACCAATAATTTAGATGAAGATTTTTTTCAGCAATGTCCTAATTTAAAAGGTATCGCTTTATTTTCTGTCGGATTTGATTCCGTAAATATTCCATCCGCTAATAGCCGCAAAATCCCTGTTGGCAATACTCCGGACGTTTTAAACAGAGCCACTTCAGATCTTGCTTTTTTATTGATGCAAAGTGTTGCGAGAAAATCATTTTTTAATCATAAAAAAATTATAAGCGGAGAATGGAATTCTTTTAATGCCTTAGAAAATTTAGGACAGGAACTTTACGGTAAAACATTAGGCATATTCGGTTTAGGCAGAATTGGTTTTGAAATGGCAAAAAAGTGCAAAGCTGCATTTGGAATGAATATCATTTACCACAATCGCTCTCATAATAACAACGCCGAAAAAGAACTTGATGCTCAATATGTAGATTTCGAAAGCTTGCTTAAACAAAGTGATGTTTTGAGTATTCATGCAAATTACAGCAAAGAAAGCAATGAACTTTTCAATAAAGATGCTTTTGCAAAAATGAAACGCAATGCTATCTTCATCAATACAGCAAGAGGAAAATTTCATAATGAGGACGACCTTTTTTATGCACTAACCAATGATGTCATTTGGGGCGCAGGACTTGATGTTACAAATCCTGAACCAATGAAACAAAATAACCCATTATTATCTTTGCCAAATTGTTGCATTTTACCACACATTGGCTCCGCAACATACGAAGCCAGAAATGCAATGGCAATTTGTGCTGCACAAAATATAATAGCACTTTTTGAGCATAAAAAAATGCCGTTTTGTGTTAATGAAGAAGTTTATTCTTAATTAAAAAATGGGACAATTTATTAATTAGATAATTTCTTAATTCGTCAATTAAAAAATCAACAACTAACAATTAATCATCAATAATTATAAATGGATATTCGCTCAAGAAAATTTAGGATTAAAATCCACAAATCTTATCATAGGTCGGATATTCGTTATCCGTAGGTTTTTAATTAGAAAATATGTCAATTTGATAATAGATAATTCTTTTTAAACTGAATTTATATATCGCTCCAATGGAGCTTTTACTAAAAGATCTATTTTATTTCTATAAATATGACGCCTTTCCAAGGCTAAAATTAAACTCCGGAGGAGTGCCATATTTATAGCGGTATATTTATGCCGCATATTTATAGAATTTCATTTAACAATCAGATTTTTAGCCCCAGCGGGGCGACATAATTTAAAACTTATAATAACTAATTTATAGATTATAATTTTAGCCTTAGAAAAAGTCTAAAATCAATAATCTAAAATCTCAAATAAACCATGACTTTCAAAGAACAAATTCAACAAGGAATTCCTTCTATATTGCCTCCAAAAAAAGAGTATGATTTTGCAATTAACCATGCGCCAAAAAGAAAAGATATTCTTTCGAAAGAAGAAAAAAAACTGGCTTTAAAAAATGCATTGCGCTATTTTGAACCTCAGCATCACGCTGAATTAATTAAAGAATTTACCGAAGAATTAAATACTTACGGTCGTATTTATATGTATCGCCTGCGTCCTGATTACAGAATGTACGCAAGACCAATCGACGATTACCCCGGAAAATCAGTGCAGGCAAAAGCGATTATGCATATGATTCAGAACAATCTGGACTATGCTGTGGCGCAACATCCGCATGAATTGATTACATATGGCGGTAACGGAGCTGTTTTTCAGAACTGGGCACAATATTTATTGACGATGCAATATTTGTCTGAAATGACAAATGAGCAAACCTTAACAATGTATTCTGGACATCCAATGGGATTATTTCCTTCGCATTCTGAAGCGCCAAGAATTGTGGTTACAAACGGAATGGTGATCCCGAATTATTCTAAACCGGACGATTGGGAAAAAATGAATGCTTTGGGCGTTTCTCAATACGGACAAATGACGGCGGGAAGTTATATGTACATTGGCCCACAAGGAATTGTACACGGAACGACAATTACGGTTCTAAATGGTTTCAGAAAAATAAAATTAAATCCTGAAGGCAATTTATTCGTAACTTCAGGACTTGGCGGAATGTCCGGAGCACAACCAAAAGCAGGAAATATTGCAGGTTGTATCACGGTTTGCGCTGAAGTGAACCCAAAAATTACCAAAATCCGCCACGAACAAGGATGGATTAACGAAGTCGTAACTTCGACAGATGAATTGGTAAAGAGAGTGACTTTGGCAAAAGCCAATAAAGAAGTGGTTTCGATTGCTTATTTAGGAAATGTCGTTGATGTATGGGAATGTTTTGATAAGGAAAACATAAAAATTGACTTGGGATCGGATCAGACTTCACTTCATAATCCGTGGGCTGGAGGTTATTATCCGGCTGGAATTTCTTTTGAGGAAGCGAACGAAATGATGGCCAATAATCCTGATTTATTCAAAGAAAAAGTTCAGGAATCTTTGCGCAGACAAGCTAAAGCAATCAATAAACACACCGCAAAAGGAACTTACTTTTTTGATTACGGAAATGCTTTTTTACTAGAGGCTTCCCGCGCTGGTGCAGATGTAATGGCCGAAAATAATATCGATTTCAAGTATCCAAGTTATGTTCAGGATATCATGGGACCTATGTGTTTTGATTATGGTTTTGGTCCGTTTAGATGGGTTTGTACTTCTGGAAAACCGGAAGATTTACAAAAAACAGATACTATCGCAAGTGAAATTCTGGAAGAAATGGCAAAAACGGCTCCAAATGAAATTCAGCAGCAAATGCAGGATAATATCAAATGGATCAAAGGTGCTCAGGAGAATAAATTGGTTGTGGGTTCTCAGGCGAGAATTCTTTATGCAGATGCTGAAGGCCGCATTAAAATTGCCGAGGCTTTTAATCAGGCGATTGCAAAAGGCGAAATTGGAACTGTTGTTTTAGGTCGTGATCATCATGACGTTTCCGGAACTGATTCTCCTTACAGAGAAACTTCAAATATCTATGACGGATCCCGTTTTACTGCCGATATGGCGATTCAAAACGTGATTGGAGACAGTTTCAGGGGTGCAACCTGGGTTTCGATACATAATGGCGGCGGAGTTGGCTGGGGAGAGGTAATAAATGGTGGTTTTGGTATGGTTCTTGATGGTTCTCAGGAAGCTTCAAAACGTTTAGCATCAATGCTTTTTTGGGATGTTAACAACGGAATTTCAAGACGAAGCTGGGCTAGAAATGATGAAGCTATTTTTGCTATAAAAAGAGCAATGGAAGTTCAGCCGTTATTAAAAGTTACGTTACCTAATATTGTAGATGAAAATCTATTTTAGTTGACTAATGTAACCTTGAGTGGAGTCGAAAGGCTATAGAGGAAAAAGGGCTTCGACTCCGCTCAGCCAGACAAAGAAAGAAGAACATTAAAATTTTTAAACATATGAAAACATTCAAATTAGTACCCGTTTTTTTGCTTTTAATTCTTGCGTCATGCAGCACAGTCAGTGTTTATTCTGATTATGATAAAAACGTAGATTTCACGCCTTATAAGACTTATGCATTTTTTAAGCCGGGAATTGATAAGGTCGAAATTTCTGATTTGGATAAAAGACGTATCCTACACGCCATAGACGAAGAAATGCAAGCCAAAGGTTTTACAAAAAGTGAGAACCCAGATTTATTAATAAATATTTTTACAAAATCAAGAGAACAAGTTAATGTAAACCAATTTAGCGCCGGTTGGGGTTATGGTTGGGGTTGGGGATGGAATCCTTACATGATGTACGGAGGAAATCAAACTACTGTATCAACCTCTACAGAAGGAACTTTATTCATTGACTTAATTGATGCTAAAAAGAAAGAAATGATCTGGCAAGGTGAAGGTGTTGGAACTTTAACCAAAAACGTAGAGAAAAAAGATGCTAAAGTAAAAGAACTTGTATCAAAAGTTTTGGCACAATATCCTCCGGTTAAGAAGTAAGTTTTTAAGTCGCAGTTTTCAGTATTTGAAAAAACTAAAAAAAGTTATTAAATACTTTACGAAATAATTTATACATTTGCCATTCAATTATCTGAAATGAAAAACTTAAATATCATTATTATCTCTGTTAACATTATTGCAATTCAGCAATAATGGCGAGGTATTATATAAATAAGTAAACAAAATACAATTTATGAAACCTCCCAAACCGGGAGGTTTTTTATTTTAATAAATAATCAAAAGGTTGTCACAAATTTCACGTAGGTTCACAAATTATTTTTTTCTAATCAAACAATAAAATTTAGTGCTAATTCGTGGCAAAAAAACAAAACAAAATGAATTTATTTAACGAAGTACTTGCTGCAAAAAAGCAATTAGAAAATGTAGTAGCCGCTACTCCACTTACGCAAAATTTAAATCTTTCAGACGAATTTCAATCGACTATTTTATTGAAACGGGAAGATTTACAAATTGTACGATCGTACAAAATCAGAGGCGCTTATAACAAGATTTCTTCGTTGAATGATATCGAAAAAGCAACTGGAATTGTTTGCGCAAGTGCCGGAAATCATGCACAAGGTGTTGCATATTCCTGCCATATTTTGCAGATCAGAGGCAAAATCTATATGCCGAAAACGACTCCAAAACAAAAAGTAAAACAGGTTCAACTGTTTGGAAAATCGTTTGTTGAAATTGTGCTTATCGGAGATACTTTTGATGATGCTTATGCGTCCGCAACTGCAGATGCCGTAAAAAATCATAAAATATTTATTCATCCTTTTGATGATGAGAAAGTAATTGCCGGTCAGGGAACTGTTGGACTTGAAATTCTCGAAAATTATAAAGAAGCTATCGATTATGTTTTTGTCCCAATTGGCGGAGGTGGATTGGCTTCAGGATTATCTGAAGTTTTTAGACATCTGAGTCCTGATACTAAAATTATTGGAGTTGAACCTAAAGGTGCTCCTTCAATGAAAACCTCTATTGAAGAAAATAAAAATACTGCACTTGCAACTATTGATAAATTTGTTGACGGCGCTGCAGTAAAACAAGTTGGCGATAAAACTTTTGAAATATGCCGTAATAACTTAAACGACATCATTCTGGTTCCTGAAGGCAAAGTGTGCACGACAATTTTGCGTTTATACAACGAAGAGGCTATGGTTGTAGAACCGGCTGGAGCATTAACAATTGCTGCTTTAGATTTTTATAAGGATAAAATAAAAGGCAAAACCGTAGTTTGCGTAGTAAGCGGAAGTAATAATGATATCGAAAGAACGGCCGAAATAAAAGAGCGTTCTTTACTTTACGAAGGTTTGATGCATTATTTTATGATTCAGTTTCCACAACGTCCCGGAGCTCTAAAAGAATTTGTAAATAATATTTTAGGACCGGATGATGACATCACTTACTTTCAATTCGCTAAGAAAAACAGCCGTGAAGTTGGTTCTGTCGTAGTTGGATTAGAATTGAAAAACAAAAAAGATATTCTGGCAATTAAAATGAACATGACCAAAAATGGTTTTGAATTTCAATATCTGAATGACAACCAGGATTTGTTTACACAGTTAATAGGATAATCAAACTTTAACCCACTTTTTGTTTTTCTTTAAGTTTCACTGCATAATCTTTGTGTAACTTTGTGTACTGGATTTTCGCAGAGAATCACAAAGATTTCACCAGCTTTACAAAAGAAAGCACTTTATTTTTATTAAAAAAATGGCAACTCAGGATATTTCAAACATAGAAGACATCAAACTTTTAGTAAATACATTTTATGATAAAGTTCAGAAAGATGATTTAATTGGACCTATTTTCAATGAAAAAATGCTAGGAAGATGGCCTGAACATTTAGAAAAAATGTATCGTTTTTGGCAAACCATTCTTTTAGAAGAACATACTTATTCCGGAAGCCCATTTCCGCCACACAAACAATTACCTGTAAATCAGTCTCATTTTGATCGCTGGATGGAAATTTTCACTTCAACTGTCGATGAATTATTTATTGGAAAATTAGCTGAGGAAGCTAAAGTTCGTGCAGCAAATATGGCCTATATGTTCAATTACAAAATTGAATATTTTAGAAATCCTGAAAATCATTAGAAAAAAAATTGCCATCAATTTCACGAATTATCATGAATTATTTTATTGGAAATTTTTATCTCTATAAATTTAAAATGTTCTTTTGAAAACGGAAGTCCTAGCCCTGATGGAAGCGGCATCCTTTTTGTTTTTTCTTTAAAAACAAAAAGATACAGCGTACAGCAGGAATTAGCTCCTAAAACCTATATAAGATCTCAAGACAAACTTCACGAAAAACGCAATAAAAATCACCTTCGAATAAAATAATTGTAACAAATAGCAAAAAATAGCGGTGTTAATTCGTAATTTTGCATTCTAAACTACAACGTTTTCGAAATGAATGCAAGTATTGAAACAAACCCGTTATTAGAGCGATTGCCTAAACATTTAAAGCAGTTTATTAAACCTCAGGATTATAGCGATTACACTCCTATAAACCAAGCGGTTTGGCGCTATGTAATGCGTAAAAATGTAGATTATTTATCGAAAGTTGCACATAGTTCGTACTTAGACGGCTTACGCAAAACGGGAATCGAAATTGATGCGATCCCTAGTATGTATGGAATGAACCGGATTCTAACCGAAATTGGCTGGGCTGCGGTTGCGGTTGACGGATTTATTCCGCCAAATGCTTTTATGGAATTTCAGGCTTACAACGTTTTGGTTATTGCTTCAGATATTCGCCAGTTAGAACATATCGAATATACGCCTGCTCCGGATATTATTCACGAAGGTGCCGGCCACGCTCCTATTATTGCGAATCCTGAATATGCTGAATATTTACGCCGGTTTGGAGAAATTGGCTGCAAAGCCATTTCATCACATAAAGATTATCAGATGTACGAGGCGATTCGGTTGCTTTCAATATTAAAAGAAGCCGAAGATACTCCACAGGAAAAAATAGACGAGGCTGAAAAAGCTGTTGCCGATCTGCAAAATAATATGGGGGAATTGTCTGAAATGGCTCAAATTCGAAACCTGCATTGGTGGACTGTTGAATATGGCCTGATTGGAACTGTTGAAAACCCAAAAATATATGGCGCAGGATTACTTTCATCGATTGGAGAAAGTGCCTGGTGCATGACGGATAACGTAAAGAAAATACCTTACGATATCTCTGCTGCGAATCAGAATTTTGATATTACGCAATTGCAACCTCAATTATATGTAACGCCAAATTTCTCTTATTTAAGTTTGGTCCTGGAAGAATTTGCGAATAAAATGGCTTTAAGAACCGGGGGACTTTCGGGGATTCAGAAACTAATTCATTCCAATGCTTTAGGAACTATTGAATTGAGTACAGGTTTACAGATTTCGGGAGTTTTTACAAATGTATTAGAAGAGGAAGGAAAACCAATTTACATTCAGACAACAGGAAAAACAGCTTTATCGTATCGCGAAAAAGAATTAGTTGGCCACGGAACGCTAACACATCCGGAAGGTTTTGGAAGTCCGATTGGGAAACTGAAAGGATTCAATTTAGCAATCGAAGATATGAGCCCGAAGGATTTACAAGCTTATAGTATCGTTGAAAATGAAACTGTAAAACTGGAGTTTGAAGGCAATATTATTGTTGAAGGAGAAATCATTACAGGTTCCAGAAATTTACACGGTGAAATTATCCTGATTAGTTTTAGAAATTGTACCGTTACACATGGCGAAACAATTTTGTTTCAGCCGGAATGGGGAAATTATGATATGGCAATTGGTAAAAAAGTAGTTTCGGCTTTTTCAGGTCCAGCCGATGTAAATAGTTTCGATTTGATAAATTCGGTTCCTAAAACTACAACTATAAAAGCCAAACATTCAGACGAACGTGACGATCTGGAGATTTTGTACCAAACGGTTCGTATGATCAGAGAAAATAAAGATGCTAAATCTGAATTGAAATCTGTATTTGAGAAACTTCAAAAAAACCATTCTAATGATTGGTTGCTTTCTATTGAAATAGCGGAGCTTTCGAAGGATTCAAATGAAGCACAGCTTTTGCAGAAAGTATTGGTTTATCTGGATCAGTTGAAAATAAAACGTCCTGAAGTGGCACATTTAATTACTGGTGGATTGGATTTGATATTTAACGGTTCTTTGCCGGATTTGCCACAAAGACAATAAGACTTTTTGTTGTTGCGAAAATTTTGCCCACGAATCTTACTGATTTAAACTGATTAACGCAGGTTTTTTTTTAATCTCGCAAAGACGTGAAGTCGCAAAGTTTTTCTACAATTTTGTCATTTCGACCCAAGGGAGAAATCACACGCGGGATTCGACAAAGATTGACGACTTTCTGTGCGGAGCTTCTAGTGTGATTTCTCCCTTGGGCCGAAATGACAAACAATACGATTAATCATTAATTAAAAAAACTTAGAGTCTTTTTGCCTTTGTGGCAAACTACAATTTTAAATCTGTATTAAAATCTTTATCAGATTCAATTGTTTTTCCTTCGTATTGCAATTTCCAACCCATTGAATTTGTCAGGATCAGAATTTTAGATAACTCACTAATCAATCTATTTTGGGCATTGGTTTTCAAGGTCGATTTCTCGATTTTTTTCGCCAGATTGGCTTTTACTGATTTGTTGATTTTGTTGTAATCATCTCCTGTAAAAGGATTTAGTTTGCTTTGTTCAACATCGTAAAACTGAATATCCGGATTGATTGTAATTTCTTCTTTTGGAATATTAAGAATGGTGATGGTTTTATTTTTTTCGTCGATATCGTATTTGATTTTATGCAAATCATAAGCAACTGTAACATTTGCATTCACGACAACAAGTGCTTTCTTCTCAAAAGAAACCATATCCATCAAGTATTTCTGTTGATTTTTATAGGTAATGACTTCTGAAAAATGCCCTTCGGTGACTACTAATTTTCCAACATTTAAAATCTGCTGTTGAATTAAATTGGTATTGTAATCGATGGTAGAATCGTCGTCTTTTTTGAACTCACAATATTTGAAAGCCAAAACTATCAAAAGTACGACCGCAACGAAAACTATTATTCTCTTTATTAAATTTTGCATTCTATTATTTTATTAGACCAATTTACTTCTTTTTTCTAAGAGGTTAAAAGTTTTTCATCACTAAGTTTTTTCGCCATGACCCGAGCAACAGCGAACAGGCGAAGCAATTTCACGAATTTTCACTAATGCTTTGTTTATAATTTATAATGATGTGAATTTAAAATTTGTGAAATTGCTTATTATGCGCAAACTATATATCAGTGAAAATTCGTGAAATTTGCGGCAAAAAACGTGGCAAAATTCTTAAAATGGATAACCAATTGCGATATTCAAAATCAGGTTTTCTTTTCTCCACGGTCCGCTGCCAAAATTGATATCGTCGATTACCCATCTTTGTCCTTCCGGCAAATAAGGCTTTCTTAACGGAAATGCCAGATCTGTTCTTAGAACTAAGAAAGACAAATCAAAACGCAATCCCGCTCCGGCACCCACGGCAATCTCTTTCATGAAATCTTTGGTAATTTGTCCTCCTGGTTTATCTTTATCAGCATTTAAAAGCCAAACGTTTCCAGCATCTATAAATACTGCACCGCGAACAATACTAAAAAGTTTTGCCCTGTATTCTGTACTAAATTCTAATTTTAAATCTCCTGACTGATCCGGTAAGTATGAATTATCTGTGACAGTATTTACATAACTTCCAGGACCGAGAGATCGTGCTCTAAAAGCACGAATACTATTGGTTCCTCCTACCACAAATTGCTTAGACGTTGGCAATGCACCAGAATTTCCGTAAGGCAGTCCGGCACCAATAATAATTCTGCTTGCCAGTTCACTTTCTTTACCCAATTTTAAATAATGCCTGAAATCTCCTTTTAGCTTTACAAATTGACTAAACGGAACATCAAATATTTTTATGGTATCGTTCTTTTTTACATTAGCGCCTGTAGCCAAACCAGTTATATTTCCTGCCAAATCTAATTCTCCATTAAAATAAAACGTATTTTTTTTACGCTTCTGCATTGTATTTGTATATGTATACGAGTACGTTGGTCCAAAAATCAGTTGCTTTTCGATTACTTTCCCTAACGATGCATCTTCTATAATATCCTGACGATACTCTGCTGTTACATTATTTGGGCTCACATACGTAATATCAATAAGATTGAATTGGTGTTCTTTTCTGATGTTTTCTTTCCATTGATAACCAAATGATGTTTTAAACGAATTCAATGCATACAATTGTGTTCTGTTTTGATATTCATATCTCACTGTAGCTTTTGTTCTCGGCACATATTCGCTGGAACCTTCAATATGAAAAAACGGCACAATAAATCTCGGCCAGGTCAAGCTGGTTTCTGTTCCTAATTTATAAATATTTTTTCCGTTATTAGTTCCTGCAAGCTGAAAATCGGCTCCGCCAAAAACAGAAACCGTCAGCAGTTCAGCACCACGAAATAAGTTTCGGTTGTTCCAGTTTACATTCAGTTCTGTTCCTGTATAACTGGCTGAATTTGTTTTTCCTAAAACTTCTACACGAATAAATTTCTTCGGCAAAAGCGTCAGATAATAATAAGAATCCAAGGCGTTTTTTATACTATCAGAAGGTTTAAATTCGTTTTTTACAAAACTAAAAGTTCCCAGATTCACGAATCGGTTTAAAGTCAAATTGTGGTTCTTTCTATTGTATAAATCTCCTTTTTTAAAATAGATCGCCCGATCAAAAACCCTTGGTTTAAAAGTATCTGCAGTATCAATAATCGTAAAATCTTTGTATTGAACAATATCTTTACCAGTGTATTTCACGCTATCTTTTGAAACGGTAAAATTAGGATAAACTACAATTTTATTAATCTTGTAAGCGGTCAAAGCTTTTGGCGGTGCCTCAGGTTTTATTACCAACCTGATTTTTACTTCATGATCGCCTTTGCTGCTGTCTACCTGGGCTAAAATATAATCCGGATTAAAGTAGTAATATCCTTTTTCTTTAAGCCTTGCATCTATTCTTTCTCTCTCTGCTTTTATGACATCCAAATCATATGGTTTTCCTACTTTCAATAAACTTCTTCGGCTTGATCGCCCAATTATTCTTGACATGGCCAGAGAGTCATCCGGAAAAATTACACTTTTAATAATATACTGTCTTTTAGGCACAACCGTATATTCTGCAGTTGCTCTTTTGTTACTAACAGTAGAATCTGCACTGACACGCGTTTTAAAATAACCTCTGTTTTCTGTGAAATTTCGTAAAACCGAAGCATTATAATCTAAATCGACTTTGCTAAAAAGTACTGGCGCTTCTCCCACTTTATTACGCAGCCAATATCGAATTCCTTTTTGTTTTTTAGGTTCGCCTGCAATATTGTAAATCCATAATTTAGGTCGTAAACCTAATATTTGCTTGTTGGGTTTTGGTCGCAATAAATCTTCTAGTTCATTCTCGAAAGCTTTTCTTTCTTTCTTTTTAATAGTAGAATCCTTTACTGTCACAGAACCTCCTGTGTACAATAAATCTCCTTCGGGCAAATATTTAGTATTGCTGCATCCAAAAACAAAAAATAAGGATAGCGCTATAAAATATTTTACATATCTAATTTCCATATTGCTATGTCTTTTGTTCATTTCCTTCAATTTTATTTTCTTCGTCTTCTTTTTTATTCTCTTCCTTCTCTTTCTGCTTCTTTTTCTCTTTTCGCAGTTTTTCTTCTTTTATCATTTCTTTTTCGGCTGCACTTCTATGAAAAAGTTCACGGAATTTATTGTAACTCATTGTAATAATAAACGCAACTCCTGTCTCGACAACCTGACCTTCGACTGCAACCTGATATTCGTTTTTGCGATACGCACGAAGCATATATCGGCCGTCTTTTGTTAGTTGATAATCTAATGCTACGTCGCCGGCAATATTGGTACTTTCTTCATTTGCGCGTTCTTGTCCTTCGACAGCAAAACTGCTTCCTACCGTAACTTTTAATCGATCATTTAAAAGTTTTTTAGAAACACCCACATTCAAATCTGTTCTGTTTTCCCTGTTTCCGGTAGTATAATCATCTGTAGATTCAAGATCAAACTCTAATTGAACTCCGCTAATTAACTCTCCTGCAAGATCATTTAACTGTTGAGAAAGTATTTTACTCACACTTTGTCTTGCCAATGATTCTGCACTTGTTCCGCCGCTTTCACTCGCAAAAGGGTTTTCACCAATAAATCTGTTTAATAATAACAGTGCAAAAACCTGTTTGTTCAATTCATTTGGTTCTTGTCGTAATTGCTCTAATTTATTTTGGGAAGCTGTTACGATATCTGATGAAACATCATAATTCCCGTCAGGCAGCACAATATCAAATGTGATTTCCGGTTTCAGTAATTCTCCATTCATTTTCAATAATGTCTGGAACGGAATTTTCTGTTTGTATGTGTTTTTAACCGTCGGACTCATTGCTCCTAACTGGTTTCCAAGTAAATCTATTGGTGCTGTTTCTACTTTATAAATGGCTGTAATATTCAGACTTGCCATTGTAGGTTCACCATTCCAGGTAATAGAACTTCCTTTTTGAATATCAAATTTTCTTCGGATCATGTTGAAATTCATTTCATACGCTCCTTCAGAAAACTCATATTTACCCGTTAAAGTAGTTTTTCCTGACGGATCGATTCCTCCTGTAAGCTGTGCTTCACCTTTTAGATTCAGATAATCTCCGTTTCCTTTGTCAATCACCAAGGTAAGTTCAGCTTCTTTATCAATGGCAATTTCAACGCTCACATCCATACCAATTAACTGAGATTGATTCAGTTCTTTCTCCATCGCAACAGTTTGTTTCAGCAACATATTATCTTCATCGACAAACTCAACAATACCTTCACGATCCGCAATAGAAGGATCTGATTGTGGTAAAACAACTGTAAATTTAGTGTCTTTGTTTATTTTGATATTTCCGCCAACAACAGGATTTTTAAGCGTTCCTTTTATGTTTAGTTTGGTATCCAGAATTAAATCTCCATAAAACAAATCATTATCTGCTTCTTTAGAATGTATGGCTCTAAAATCGTCTGCAACAACTGTTAAACCAAAATCGAAATTACTATAATCAGCAGACTTAATCGTTCCGTCTATTGTTAACTCGTTATCATTCTCGTCATGAAAAGTAAATTTATCAAACGTAATTACATCATTTTGAAGCGTGATTTTTTCATCAACCGTTTTAAAGAAAGAATTCAGTTTAGTTACTCTGAAACCTGTTTCCTTAAAGTCTAATTCTCCAATTACTTTTGGCTCGCTTGCATTGCCCGTAATTTTAAAATTCCCGGTTAAATATCCTGTTCCTTCTTTAATATTACCCATACTGAATCCCTGAATACTTTTTATATTCAGTTTATTCAAATCTAAATTGAAATCAAGATCTCCATCGTCAACTTTATAATTCCCGGTAAGACTTACATCATTATCCTGACCCGTTAATGTAACATTTGCGGCCAATAAATTATCCACTTTGTTATCTACTTTAATACCAATATCACCAACAGGTTCCCCTTTAAAAGCGAACTGATCTACTTTTAAATCTGATGTAAAAGTGGGTTTTGTCATTATATTCTCAACAACTGCATTTCCGTTAATCAGACCTTGCATTAAAATCTCGTCTTTTTTAACCATATTCATAATGGTTTCGATTTTAAAGTTTACAAAATCAACTTTCAACGGTGCATTATCCTGTTCTCCCTGAGATTGTATCTTTAATTCATTGCCTGAATTTGATAAATAAAACTTATTAATATAAAGTCTTTTTCCTCCAAATTCAATTACATTTTCAGGATCAACCGTCCATTTATCGTAATTAAGCACAAAGTTTTCTGCATCGATTTTGAAGATATTTTTAGAATCTTCTGTTTTAAATTCTCCCGCAATAAAATACTGTTGTTTGTCTTTTACATCTTTCACTTCAAGAGCATAAGTCAAAATATTATTTTCGACTTTTCCTGCTAAACTTGTGAATGGAATTTTTAAAGAGCCACTTTCGATCGTTGCTACAGAAACCATATATTCTAAAGCATTCTCTTTTCCTTCGATATTTATTTTTCCATCGGCAATTGTGTTATCGGCATACACAATTCTTGGTATTGTCCCTTTTATTTCTAATGAATCTGTTACGTTATTGTACTTTCCTGTAATATTGACAGGCTCTAAACC
The DNA here is from genome assembly GCF_027980145.1 of Flavobacterium azizsancarii. Taxonomy (GTDB): domain Bacteria; phylum Bacteroidota; class Bacteroidia; order Flavobacteriales; family Flavobacteriaceae; genus Flavobacterium; species Flavobacterium azizsancarii. The sequence continues at coordinate 71,392 of NZ_JAMZNK010000006.1, forward strand.
AGTTAATTTTGGAACCAGTTTAAAAAGCAGCGGATCATTATCAATCTTTAACTTAAAGACCAAACGTTGTTCATCTGCTTCTCCATTTACTTTTGGATTTTTTAAATCAATATATTTCGATAATGATTTTTTTATTGCCGCTGTTAATGTGGTCAATTTATATTTTCCGTCAACTTCCGCTTTCAAAAACTGAGATGCAATTTTGATGTTATTTCTCGTATTATCCGCAAAAGCAATTATACGCACTGAATCCAGAACAATAGGTGCGGCATCTTGTACCACCTGTATATTGGAAAGAAATACTTTACCGTTTAAAAAATCAGGATTACTGTTGGCAATATCTGCATCTACATTACCACGCAGTTTCATTGGTCCGGCATGAAGATTTAGTTTTTCCAGATCAGCAATATCCAGATTTAATTTTAATTGTATGGATGGATATTTATCTTTTGTATTTCCACTTGCTACAAGATCAAAATGCAAATTAGGATCTTTCATTCCCGATTTTACATCAAATGATCCGTTTTCTATATTTCCTTTTAAAGCTAAATCCTTATAAGTATATTTATTAAAAACTGCTTTCTGAACCAATCCGTCAAATTGCGCCTGAGCTGTTTTTGGATCGAGTCCTTTCCCATCTACTTTCGCTTTAAGCGTAATTTTTCCGATTGAATCATTTTTGATTAATTTTCCCAAATCAAAATCCAACAAATAAACTGTTGCATTGTACTTCTCTTTTTTCTTAACACGCTGATCGAATAATGCATCGACTTTCGCATTTCCGAAACTACTGTTTAAGGCCAGGTTTGTTTTGAAATTCTGAACAGAACCTTTAAATTTTCCTTGCAGGTTTAATTGAGAAGGCAACTGAATGTTTTTCGGAATTGTTCCTGCCGGTACAAACGTATTAATATCCTTTGAAGTACTTGATATTTTTTTTATATCTAAATCGTAATAGGCTTTTTGGGCATCCGGCAACCCTGTTATTTTTCCAGAAAGAGAAACTTTTGTCGTTCCTATTCCACTCATTTCGAATTGTGGAATGTTAAGATCTTTAATTTTTCCGCTCAAGCGTGTATTAACGTACAAAATCGCATTTGGATTACTCTTAAACGGATTTGTCTTTTGCAAATCCGGAACAAAAAGCAAAATATCTTTAAAACCAATTTTTGATTGATTTAAATTAGCGTCTAAAGAAAGGTTTCCTAAATCTTTAGAAATTGTTGCAATCGAAGAATAAGCGACTTTAACTTTATTTTGAAGTAAAGTTTGAGGCGTTTTCAAATACAAATCATTCAGATATGCATTTTTAGGTCCGTAAAAGAAATCGGTTTTTAAAGACTGAATTTGTAATCCGCTTTTATCGTTTGCCGTTAAAGCTTTTATGTTCCCGGAAATGGTGTCGTTTCCGTAGTATAATTTCTCTGCTTTAAAATTTAATTTATCCAAATCAAGATGACTGTAATCAATACCTTTTAAAACTGGTTTCGATTGCATATCGTCAAACCTGAAGGCGACATCCTGTATATCTATATTCTTTAATTTTACTTTCCATCCTGCTTGCTTAATTGCAGTTGAATCTAAATCAGGAGTTTTTATTTGTTTGTCTTTTGTACCTAAACGTAAGTTCCCTTTTAGATTTTTCAATTCGAAAGTATCAAAATCTAAAAGCTGATTGTTCAGGTCAATTTTATTGACCGATAAATCAAGATTCCCCAGTTTTATTCCTGAGTCTAATTTGGAATCTTTATTATCATAAGCAATATCAATTTTCGACAAACTAATTTTACCTAAATTCAAATTAGAATCTTTTCTTTTCGAAATAGTATCAACGGTTTCTACCGATACTTCGGCAATTTTTTCGACTGCATCCTGATCTAAAACTAATTTTAATCCGTCTAACTTAATATTCGGAATATCGAAATTCATTTTATCCAAATCAAATTCCTTGAATTTTGTATCAAAATGTGTCAGATTGACCTTCACATCATTCTTAGAAAAATCATCTTTAAAACTGAATTTAACATTGTCCAGATTTACATTTACAACTGATATTTTGAATGGTTTACTATCCGGATCTTCAACCTTTGGTTCTTTAGATTCGAAAGCTTTTATTATATAATCAAAATTAAAAACGCCGTCTTTATTTCTGGAAATATTAGCATTGACATTTTCAAGGGAAACTGAATTTATCTCGAGCTCACTGCTTATTAGCTTAAACAAATCGACATCTAACTCTAAACGTTTACCGCTCAACAAAGTATCTTTCTTTTGATCTTCAAAATAGAAACCTTCCAAAACTATATCTTTTGGAAATTTAATAGAGATATGATCCAAAGCAACTTTGGTTTTTATTTTATTATGCAAATAGGTTATCGCTTTATCCTTTGCATAATTTTGGATCGACGGAACCTGAATTAAAACAATTAGAAGTAATAAAAGTGCAATGATAGAAACCACGCACCAAAGTAGTATACGTAGTGTTTTTTTAAGAAAATGAATTGGTTTCTTATTCATAAGTCAATAAAACACGGTTAAATTAAAGTTGTGTCATTATAAAGCTGTATTTCTACAGTTTACAAAATTGTAAATTTTAAACCTTAACAATTTACATAATTACATGCAATTATTCTAAAATTTTATGGACAAATAATTATTTTCTTACTTTAATTAGCCACGAAGGTGCTAAGGCACGAAGATTTTTAATAAACTTTGGTTTAAACAATGGAATTGAAATGTTTCTAAATTAAAATTTAATGTGCTTCCATTTTTCCTGAATCGCATTTATCTTCTGCTGAAGTTTTGCTAAGAATTTCTGGTGTTGTTCTGATTCCGGATTGAAGCTTCTGTGACGCAAACTTTTTTGTATTTCTGAAACCTCTTGCATCGTTGAAATACTATTTTCAGAAATATAGTTTTCACTGAATTTCTGCCAGATATAATCGATTGCTACTTGATTGGGATGTAACATATCTTCGGTATAAAAACGATAGTCCCGCAGTTCGTCCATCATGATTTCGTAGGACGGGAAGTATTCAATTCCCGAAAGACTTCGACTTTGCTCAGGATGACAATCGTTTAAAATAGAATGAACCGCCGCAAACAAATGTGATTTACTTAATTGATTTTCAGCAAAACCATCTTTGATATGACGAACGGGAGAAACAGTAAATATAAAATTGATTTTAGGATTTAACGTCTTAATAAAATCAACTGTATTTTGAATACTTTGCTCAATTACATTTACCGATAATAATTGTTTCGTAAATTGCTTTTGCGGTACTTTATGGCAATTGGCTACAAACTCATCGCTTTCTATGTTTCTGTAAATCCAGGAAGTTCCGTACGTGATAATAATGTGCGTGGCTTCTTTTAAGTATTTAGAGGTTTCTGAAATAGCCTTATTCAAAGTTTCCAATAATTCCTGTCGATCTGAATTACTTAAATCCGAATGTACTTCATAACTATGCCAGCGCTCATTATAAAAGAAAACATCTTTCTCTGTATAAAATTCTTCCTTAATAATCCTGCTGATTATCTTCTCGATCGAAACCGGATTAAAAATAATCCCAAACGGATTTGTCTGGTTTTGAAATTTAAAATAATCGAATTTCTCCGCCATATTTTCAGCAAAACAGGAACCAATAGAAATGATCTTCGAGTTATAATCGATTGGACTATTGGTTTTAGAAATTGGTATTTGCGTTCTGAATTGCATGACTTTTTTATTCAAAAATACAGTTTAAAACTCATTTAAAGATCTAAAAAAATCCCCAACATCAATTATTGATGATTGGGGATTTATTATTGTATTAAAAGCTAATTAATAAGCAATCTCTAATTTAAAAGAGTTTTTAGCATCTCCAGAGAATATTTCAGTTGCAAAATTATTAGCATTGTATTTATTGGTATTCGTTACTGTTACTGTTCCAATAACTTTTCCTGAAGCATCAGTTTCTACAGTAACATTTTTAACTGTATTATTTGCTGAATAAAAATCAAAATTATCATCTAAATCCAACAAAAGTTTAGCTCCTGTAATATTGGTAAAAGGGTTTTTCTTGTCATCAAATGTACTTGTACTTTTTTCCCTTACAGCATCGATAAACTCAGTAGAAATTATATTTCCATTTGCAAAAGTATAAAGTCTTGTTGTATCATATTTAACTTCCTGTCTGTTGATTATCTCAGAATAATTTGCGTTAACAGTACCGTTTGCATTGTAAACAAAAGTTAGTTTTTGTGGAGGAGTAGAACTGAAAGCACTCGTAGTAAGTTTAGAAACTAATTTTCCAGCTTCGTACGTATATACATCTGTAGATTGTAACTCACTTGATTTGAACTCCTCAACTTTAGTGATTACTTCTCCTGTATACGTATAAACAAATTTAGAAGCATCTGAAAGAGAAATTTGCTTTAATTTATTTCCGTCGTAAGTAAACGTAAAATCAAGACTTCCTGACTTTCCATTTTCAACAGTTGTTTCAACAATTTTTTTAGGTAATAATGTTTCAGATGCAACATCTGTCGAATCGTCACTAGAACAAGAAGAAATCAGCACCATAGATAAAGCACTAAAAAGACATAAAATTTTTTTCATTTTTATTTGTTAAATTTGTTATTGCGGCAAACTTAATACAACCAAAAATCAAAACCTTACGGCATCCCACATTCAAACTAAAAAAATACAGCATGCAACCCCACTACTTACTAAAGCATTAATAAAGAATAACATAAGCAAACAATTACCTTAGTAATAAAATTTAACCAAAAATAATCCCATTTAAATACCTGATTGTTTTCTTCGTTTTTTTTATAACGCCAGTGTTAAAAAATATATTTTATAAAAAATTAAGACACTCAAGACTAAAAAAACACGCCGCTAATTTCAACTGTAAAAAAATTTAGTTTTTTAATAACTAAAAGCAACTTTACAAAGCCAAACTATTCACTACTTTTGCATCTTCAATAAATTTAAACTCACACATGAAATTATTATATTCTTATATAATCAAACACAAAATGCTCTTGCTTTTTGCGTTGATTATGGCTTCTATAAACATTTGTTTCAGCTTATCAGACTCAATTATTACCGGTAAATTAATGCAGGATTGCGGTGTTGGTTTGCATAAATATGAAGGAAATGAAATAGGTTTTTTAAAATCTTTATCCTTCTGGCTGGGGCTTTCCCTTGGTGCTGCAATGATCTCAAGAATTACCAAAAACTTTCAGGATTACTTTACCAATGTCGTAATTCAGCGTACCGGAGCTCAAATGTATACTGACGGAATCAAAAAATCGCTTGATTTACCTTATGCCGAATTCGAAGATCAGCGAAGCGGTGAAACTTTAAGTAAATTGACGAAAGTACGCTCTGATTCTGAAAAATTAATTACGCTTTCGATCTCTTTGATTTTTCAAACCATTATCGGATTTATATTTGTAATCGTTTACGTTGCCCGAATCGATTACCGTATTTCACTAATCTTTTTGGTTACGGCTCCCATTATTGCTTTAATCAGTTCGTATTTAGGTAAAAAAATAAAAATCGTTTCCAGAAAAATTGTCAATCAAACCAATGCTTTGGCTGGTTCTACAACCGAGAGCTTGAGAAATATTGAATTGGTAAAAAGTCTTGGATTAACGTATCAGGAAGAAAAACGTCTGAACTTAAACACTTTTAAAATTCTGCAATTAGAGTTAGAAAAAATTCGTTTTATCAGAAGCTTGAGTTTTATTCAGGGAACAACCGTTCACTTTTTAAGAACTTGTGTTGTCTTTACGTTGTATTATTTCTTGTTTGGACATAAAATTATCGTGGGTGATTTATTGACCATGGTATTTTTTACTTTCTTCATTTTTGGACCATTACAAGAATTAGGAAATTTCATTATTGCATTGAATGAGACTAAAGTTTCAATGGAAAATTTTAAGGTTTTATTAAGCGCACCAAAAGAGTTTCGCCCAAAAAGTCCGAAACATGTTGGAGCAATAAGGTCTTTACTTTTTACCAATGTAAGTTTTCAGCATAAAACTGCAAAATTCAAAGCGGTAGAAAATATTAATTTCGAAATTAAACAAGGTGAAACCGTTGCTTTTGTTGGTCCGTCAGGTTCCGGAAAAACAACTTTAGTAAAACTATTAGTCGGATTGTATACTCCTGCCGAAGGGCAGGTTCTTTATAATGATATTGATTCTACAGAAATTGACTTGTTAGATTTACGAAAACAATTGGGGTTTGTAACTCAGGATGCTCAATTATTCTCAGGAACAATTCGTGAAAATTTACTGTTTGTAAGACCTAATGCTACTGATGAAGATTTGTATGATGCTCTTAAAAAAGCGAGTTGCGAAAAATTATTGCAACGTGCCGAAGATGGTTTAAATACAACAATTGGCGAAGGCGGAATTAAAGTTTCCGGTGGTGAAAAACAACGTTTATCAATCGCCAGAGCTATTTTAAGAAATCCTAATCTATTGATTTTTGATGAGGCTACTTCTGCATTAGATTCTATTACTGAAGAAGAGATCAATGCTACGATTAGAAATATCTCCGACCAAAACAGAATAACGGTTTTAATTGCGCACAGATTGTCTACTGTATTGCATGCCGACAAAATATTTGTCTTGGAACAAGGTAAAATTATCGAATCCGGTAAACATGAAGAACTGATTGTTGAAAAAGGTTTGTATTACGCTATGTGGCGTCAGCAAATTGGGGAAAGAAAATAGCTTTTTTTAAGGTTCTGAGCTGCTAAGGCGCTAAGTTGCTAAGTTTTTTTTCAGATAGTGTCCAGCTTTAGCTGAATGGAACAAAAAAGTTTAAAATTGAAGGGCTTTAGCCAGACTGTTACGTTTGGCTAAAGCCCTTTCTTTTATTAAGACAACCAATTACACGTAACTATTTATCATTTCGTTTTCTAGATAAAACTAAATCTTTTTTCAGGAGCTAATCCCGCTTTCCGTTTCCATATTTTGTGGCGAACCCCGCCACAAAAGGATTTTCTCTTCTATCGGGGCTAGGCCAATCATTTTCATAAGAATGTTTTCGTTTAGTATGTCATTTTAATTGTTTAACCTATGGTAAAAAATTGAATTTATATGCAAAACCCGACAGGTTTTAAAAACCTGTCGGGTTCGCTTTTTAGATCTTATAAAAAACTTAGAACCTTAGCAACTAAGCTTCTTAGTAACTTTTCTTTACTTCACAAAATCAACTGCGTGAGACAAAGCCTCAGCAATTCCTGCAGCATTTTTACCTTTTCCGGATGCGAAGAAAGGCTGACCTCCTCCATTTCCTTCAATATATTTTCCTAATTCTTTGATAACAGCATTTGCATTTAGGCTTCTGCTTGCTACTAAATCCTTAGAGATATAACAATGAATATTTGGCAAACCGTCTTCTATAGAAGCTAAAAACACAAAAGAATCTGCTTTTGAAGCTCCTAAAACAGAAGCTAATTCTTTAGTCGATGCCATGCTTAAATCTACTTGTTTTGCAAGGAAATTGATTCCGTTTACTTCCTGGAAATCTTTCTCTAAATCAGATTTTAAAGCATTTACTTTTTCTTTAAGCAATTGCTCAATTTGCTTTTTCAATTTAGCATTATCATCTTGTAAAGAAGCCACTGATTTTAAAATATCCTGTGGATTTTTTAATGTTTCTTTTATTTCAGCTAAGGTATTCTCCTGATTTTTATAGAAGTCTTTTACAGCATCACCTGTAATTGCTTCAATACGACGAATTCCAGCCGCTACTGCGCCTTCAGAAATGATTTTGAAATGCCAGATTTCTGCTGTGTTTTTCACGTGAATTCCACCGCAAAGTTCTTTACTGTCACCAAATTCAATCATACGGACATTATCTCCGTATTTCTCTCCAAATAAAGCCATTGCACCTTTATCTAATGCTTCTTTAATCGGAATATTTCTGTGTTCTACTAATTGCAATTGTGCTTCGATTTGCGCATTTACACTTGCTTCAACCTGACGTAATTCTTCGTCTGAAACTTTAGAAAAATGCGAAAAGTCAAAACGCAAATAGTTAGGATTTACCAATGAACCTTTTTGCTCTACGTGAGTTCCAAGAAGGTTTCTCAAAGCTAAATGCATTAAATGCGTAGCTGAGTGATTTTTAGAAGTTGAACTTCTTAAATCGGTATTTACTTTTGCTGTAAAACCAGCTTCAATATTTTCAGGCAATTGTTTTGCAAAATGCAAAATCAAATTGTTCTCTTTCTTCGTATCAATGATTTCGATCGTTTCGTTTGCAGAAACTAACGTTCCTTTATCACCCACCTGTCCTCCTCCTTCTGGATAAAATGGTGTATTGTCTAAAACAATTTGGTATAAAATTCCGTCTTTTTTAGAATCTACTTTACGAATTCTCGTGATTTTGACGTCGTTTTCTACTTTGTCATATCCAACAAACGTTTCTACATTTCCTGGAATCAAAACAGTCCAGTCTTCTGTTGAAACTTCTGATGCTGCACGTGAACGTGCTTTTTGCTTCTGCATCGATGCATCAAATTCTGCTTCGTTAAGAGACATTCCTTTTTCTTTCAGGATCAATGCTGTTAAATCTTTCGGAAAACCAAAAGTATCATACAATTCAAATGCTTTTGCTCCAGAAACTTCAGAACCTTTGGTTTGTGCAATTACATTGTCTAACAATTGTAATCCCTGATCTAAAGTTCTTAAGAAAGAAGTTTCTTCTTCGCGAATTACATTCGTAACCAATTGTTGCTGTAATTTAATCTCAGGAAAAAATTCTCCCATTTGGTTTGCCAGAACTTCTACCAATTTATTGATAAAAGGTTCTTTCGTATCCAAGAACGTAAATCCGTAACGAATGGCACGACGCAAGATTCTACGTATTACATAACCTGCTCCTGTGTTTGATGGTAATTGTCCGTCGGCAATTGCAAAAGCAACCGCACGTACGTGATCTACTACAACACGAATCGCAATATTCGTTTTGTTTTGTTCTTCACTGATGTTTTTAATTTCATTAGATGTATATGTAAAACCTGTAATTTGTTCTACTTTCTCGATAAGCGGTGTAAAAACATCGGTATCATAATTTGATGTTTTTCCTTGCAAAGCCATACACAAACGTTCGAATCCCATACCGGTATCTACGTGTTGTGCAGGAAGTTTTTCAAGAGAACCATCAGCTTTACGGTTGAATTCCATGAATACATTATTCCAGATTTCAACTACCTGAGGATGATCGTTATTTACCAAACTTTTACCTGAAACTTGTGCTTTTTCTTCTGCTGAACGTAAATCAACGTGAATTTCAGAACAAGGTCCGCATGGCCCCTGATCTCCCATTTCCCAGAAATTATCTTTTTTGTTTCCAAGGATAATTCTGTCTTCCTCGATTAATGTTTTCCAGATATCCCAAGCTTCCTGATCAAAAGGAACATTCTCTTCTTTGCTCCCTTCAAAAACAGAAACATAAATATTCTCTTTCGGGATTTTATAAACTTCTGTCAACAATTTCCATGAAAAATTAATCGCTTCTCTTTTAAAATAATCACCAAACGACCAGTTCCCCAACATTTCGAACATAGTATGGTGATACGTATCAATTCCTACCTCTTCAAGATCATTTTGCTTACCGGCTACACGAAGACATTTTTGCGTATCGGCTATTCGTTTACTTTTTGGAGTTGAATTTCCTAAAAAATATTCTTTGAACTGGGCCATTCCCGAGTTGTTGAACATTAAGGTTGGATCGTCTTTAAGCACAATAGGAGCCGACGGAACGATTAAGTGCCCGTTGCTTTTAAAAAAATCTAAAAATTGTTTACGTACGTCTTGTGATTTCATGTTATAATTAGAAATGTAATAATGTGATAATTTGATAATGTGTCAATTAGATAATTTAGTTCATCTGAAAATATATTAATGTATTTTTTAAATTAGAAATTTATCATTCTAAACAATAAATTTCACTTTAAAGACATTATCTAATTATCAGATTGACACATTACCTAATTCTATTTTATTCTTGAAAAAAGCTTCGAACATCTGAAACATTTATTAAATTTGTTCTACTAACTTATTTTACAAGCTGCAAAAATAGGGTATTTTAAAATATGGCGAAAGTAAAATATTATTACGACTCAGAAAATCTGGCTTATACAAAAATAAAGACCAGAAAAAGAATCAAATTTGGCTATGCATTATTGTTTTTGCTGGCTTCGGCATTGTTTGGTTTTTTAGTTTTTGTTCTCTTATTGAATACTCCTTATTTTGAAACACCAAAGGATCGTTTACAGGCTCGTGAAATCGAGAATCTGAAATTGCAATATTCAATTTTAAATAAAAAACTGGATGAAATCGACGATGTAACTGAGGCATTAGAAAATAGGGACAATAATATTTACAGGGTTTATTTTAATAAAACTGAAATTCCCGATTCTATCCGAAAAGCAGGCTTTAAAGATTCTAAACGTTATAGAGACCTAGAAGGCTACAACAACTCACAATTGGTTTTAAATACGACAAAACGCATTGACAGATTATCAAAAGAATTAGCCATTCAATCGAAATCATTAGATGAAATTTTGAAACTGGCGAGTACAAAAGGCAATTTATTATTGGCAATTCCGGCGATTCAGCCTGTTCGTAACGAAAACCTTAAGCGAATGGCTTCAGGATTTGGATATCGCACTGATCCTTTTACAAAAGTGAGGAAAATGCATAACGGAATGGATTTTACAGCCAACACAGGCACTCCTGTTTATGCCACTGGCGATGGTGTTGTAGAAAGAGCAGATAATTCGGCTTCAGGATTTGGAAACCACGTCGTCATCAGGCATGGTTTTGGATACGAAAGTTTGTACGCCCATTTAAGCAAATACAATTGCAGGGCCGGACAACATGTCAAACGTGGTGATGTTATTGGATATGTGGGAAGTACCGGCAGATCTGAAGGTCCGCATTGCCATTATGAAGTACATAAAGACGGAAAAGTCGTAAATCCGCTGAACTTTTATTACGGCAATATATCGGCAGCAGAATATGTGGCAATTTCACAAATGGCAAATCAGGAAAACCAATCATTAGATTAATCCTCCAAAAAGTTGTATTTTTGGAATAAAAACAGAAAATTACAAATCATGCATATTGAGCTTTCAAAAGATAAAAGATATTATAGTATTGGCGAAGTTGCCAAAGCTTTTAATGTCAATGCATCATTGATTCGATTTTGGGATAGTGAATTTGATATTTTAAAACCAAAAAAGAATGCCAAAGGCAACAGAATGTTTACTCCGGATGATATTACCAACCTGCAATTAATTTATCATTTGGTAAAAGAAAGAGGTTTTACACTTGATGGCGCCAGAACACACCTGAAAGAAGGACAAAAGAAAACATTAGATAAGTTCGAAATAATACGTAAATTAGAGACCATAAAAACACAATTAAACGATATTAAGAACGAATTATAGTATATTTATTAAATAAATCAAAAACAAACTTAAATTAAAACAGATATGAAAAAATGGTTAATCCCCGTAGGAATTATTATAGCGCTAATTGCTATTATTGCTTTTTGGTCAATTGGAATTAAAAATACTGGTTTGCAAAAAAATCAAGCAGTTAATAAAGAATGGGGAAATGTAAGTACTACTTACCAAAGAAGAAATGACCTTATTGGAAATTTAGTTAACACAGTAAAAGGTGCTGCAGATTTCGAAAAATCAACATTGACAGCTGTAATTGAGGCTCGTGCAAAAGCTACTTCGGTAACAATCGATCCAAGCAATGTAACTCCAGAGCAATTGGCTCAATACAACCAGGCTCAAAGTGGGGTATCCTCTTCTTTATCAAGATTGTTAGTTTCTGTTGAACAATACCCAACATTAAAAGCGAATGAAAACTTCCTTAAATTACAGGATGAATTGGCTAGTACAGAAAATCAAATTTTAACGGCCAGAACACGTTTCAACGAAGCTGTACAAGATTATAATGGTTATATTCTTGCTATCCCGAACAAATGGTTCTTAGATTACAAAGAAAAACCATATTTCGAAGCTGTTGCAGGTGCTGATAAACCAGTTGAAGTAAAATTCTAAAAAAGAATTTTACATTTTAGGTAAATCTAAAATCAACAAACTAAACTCTAAAATAACTCCAATGTCAAAAGTAGAAGATTTTTTATCCAAAGAAGAAGAACAACATATTGTTGATGCTATTTGCGTGGCTGAAAAAAACACTTCTGGCGAGATTAGGGTACATATAGAACAAACAACTTCTAAAGTTCCTTTTGATAGGGCTTTAGAAGTTTTTCACGAATTAAAAATGAATGAAACCCAACTAAAAAACGGGGTTTTATTTTACTTTGCTGTAGCAGATAAAACATTTGCAATTTGTGGAGACAAAGGTATTCATGATGTTGTTGCATCAGATTTTTGGGACTGCACCAAAGAGACCATGATTGCCCAATTTAAGTTAGGAAACTACAAGCAAGGTATTGTTGATGGCATTCTGAACGCCGGCGAACAATTAAAAAAATACTTTCCTTCGTTTGAAGGGGACACTAACGAATTATCAAACGAAATCTCAAAAGGATAAATAATGAAAATTTCCACAAACAAAATATCTCATTCAAAAGGACTTTTTCAATTTACCTTTTTGTTAATCGCTTTTTTTACCACCAATTGTATTTTTGCACAATTTACAATTCCGGAAAAACCAAGTTTTCAGACTTCAGTTTATGATTATGCGAATGTTTTAAGCGCATCTGAAAAGGCACAATTAGAAGAAAAACTAATTCGTTATTCTGATTCTACCACAACACAAATTGTAGTTATTACAATCGAAAGTTTAAAAGGAGAAGATGTTAGCCAACTAGCTACAAAATGGGGACAAACCTGGGGAATTGGAGGAACTAAGCAAGATGATAATGGTGTAATTATTTTATTGGCTAAGGCCGAAAAGAAAATAGCCATTAATCCGGGATATGGAGTTGAAGATCGTTTGACTGCAGGAATTGGTGGAACAATAATCAGAAATATTATTATTCCGGAATTCAAAGCAGGCAGTTTTTATAATGGTCTTGACAAAGGAACAGATGCCATAATTGATGTTTTTAAAGGCAAATTCAAGGGAGAACGCAAACAGGCAAAAGGAAATGATTTTCCGATACTGCCATTCATTGTTATTGTTGTAATTGTATTAATTTTGCTGTCCCGAAATAAAGGCGGCGGTGGAAATTCAGGCAATAACAGCGGTGGAGGTCCAAGTTTACTCGATGTTATCCTTCTAAGCAGTCTTGGAAGAAGCAGCGGTGGCGGATTTGGAGGAGGTTTTGGTGGCGGATCATCCGGTGGCGGAGGTGGCTTTGGCGGAGGTTTTGGCGGAGGTGGTTTCTCCGGCGGAGGTTCCAGCGGAGGCTGGTAAAGTCTTTAGTTTCAAGTTTTTTTAGTTTCAGGTTTTAAGTTGATACTAATAAAATTTAGTTTAAATTTATCATTCATAATTTACAATTTATAATTCAAAATAGATGTTATCACATAAAGCAAAATACGCCCTTAAGGCCTTACTTTATTTAGCAGAACAGGACGAAAATCACATTTCCAGAACGATAGAAATTGCTGATGGCGCCAATATTCCTAAAAAGTTTTTAGAACAGATTTTATTAGATCTAAAACGAGGACGTTTTGTGAGTAGTAAGCAAGGAAAATTTGGCGGATATTATCTGATACGCTCCAAAAATGATATTACTTTGGCAGAAATTCATCGTTTATTCGACGGTGCAATTGCGCTTTTACCATGTGCTTCGTTAAACTTTTACGAACCATGCTCAGATTGCAAAACTGAGGAAGAATGTAGCCTAAGACACGGCTTAATGATCATTCGAGACGAAACTCTTAAAGCGATGCAAGGCATCACAATCGCCTCACTTGTAAAGAAATAAAAAAATATTTCCTAATTCCTAGTAAATCTATAGAATTTACATATATTTGCAAAAAAATCAACTAACCAATTTACAAATTTTAACCAATATGAAAGTAAATTACAATCGATCGGGTGTGTCAAAAAATCTTTTGCAAAAAAACCAAAATAGTCAATTCAAGACTGTAAAAAACAATTCTTCTATGATGTGTATGTGCTGGTAAAAAAAATTTAATTTAAATTCTACTAATCACATATAACTAATATAAAAATGAAAAATTCTATAAAAAATATACTTACACTATTATCTGTTTTTACTTTCTCTATTTCATTTGCACAAAACATTGAAGGCGTTGTTAAAACAAGTGAAAACGTTCCATTAGAAGCCGTCAACGTTGTTATAAAAGGAACAACTTCTAACACAACTACAGATCCTAGCGGAAAATTTAGCCTTGATACAAAAGGAAGACTTCCTATCACTATTTTAGTTCAATATGTAGGCTATAAAACTACTGAGATTGAACTTGTTGATTTACCTACTACTCCATTACAAGTAACGCTTAAAGAAGAAAACGAACTTATAGAAGTTGTTGTATCTTCCAGACGCCGAATAGAAAAAGTTCAGGATGTACCAATTGCAATATCAGTTATTACTGGAAAACAAGCGGAGCAAACAGGAGCTTTTAACGTTAACCGTATTAAAGAATTAGTTCCTTCTGTACAGTTATATTCATCAAATCCCAGAAATACAGGAATCAACATTCGTAGCCTTGGTTCTCCTTTTGGACTTACTAATGATGGTATCGATCCCGGAGTTGGTTTTTATGTTGATGGTGTATATTATGCACGTCCCGCTGCTACGACTTTAGATTTTATCGATATCGAGCAAATCGAAGTATTACGCGGACCACAAGGATCTTTGTTTGGTAAAAACACCACCTCCGGAGCTTTTAACATTACAACGCGTAAACCAAGTTTTACTTCAGGAGCTGATTTTGAAGTGAGTTACGGAAATTATGCCTTTCTACAAGCTAAAGCATCTGTTACAGGAGCTTTAGGAAAAAAATTAGCAGGTCGTTTATCCTTTTCAGGAACACAACGTGACGGTCTTATTGACAATGTTGCTACAGGAAGACCTACAAATACTTTAAACAATCAGGGGATTAGAGGTCAGTTACTTTGGACTCCAACTGTAAATACCAATATTATATTTGCCGGAGATATCACAACGCAACGCCCTGACGGATATGCACAAGTTGTTGCCGGTGTTGCTCCTACTCAAAGAGCTGCTTATCGCCAGTTTGATGCTATTATTAAAGATTTAAATTATCAACTACCAAGCTTAAATGCTTTTGACCGTAAAATTGACCACGATACTCCATGGCGTTCAGGACAAGATATGGGAGGTTTATCTCTTAATATTGACACAAAAATTGGATCTGGAACTCTTACTTCAACTACAGCTTGGCGTTTTTGGAACTGGGATCCATCAAATGACAGAGATTTTACGGGATTACAGGTATTGGCAAAATCACAAAACCCAACAAGACAAACACAATTTACACAAGAAGTACGTTACGCAGGTCAGTTAACCTCTAAAGTAAGCGGTGTTGTAGGGGTATTTTTTATAGATCAGACATCTCAAACAAATGGTACTGAAGAATCTGGGAACGCTCAATGGAGATTTGCACAAAGTTCAACAAGTCCCTTATGGAAAACTCCCGGTCTTTTTGAAGGATACGGAATCAAAACTGATGCAAATATCAGAGCATCGAGTGCGGCAGTATTTGGCCAAATTGATTGGGCAATTACAGAACGTTTACACGTATTGCCAGGTTTAAGATATAATTTCGATAAAAAAGATGCTCGTTATGCTCGTACAACATACGGAGGTCTTCAAACTACAGATCCGGCATTACTTGCTTTGAAAAAATCTGTTTACTCTGATCAGGCTTTTAATTCAAGTACTGATAATACAGATTTCTCTGGAAATATAACAGTATCTTTTAAAGCTTCTGACAAAATCAATGCTTACGCAACTTATGCAAAAAGTTACAAACCGGTTGGTGTAAATGTAGCTGGACTTCCAACTGATTCAAAAGGTTTACCATTACTTGATCTTGCAGTAATTAAGCCTGAAAAAGTAAATCATTATGAAATTGGGGTAAAAACATCTCCTTTTAGAAATTCAGTTTTCAACCTGACATTCTTTAATACTGACATCAAAGATTTTCAAACAAACGTTCAGGCTGCTGAATTAGGTGTAAACCGCGGGTATCTTGCCAATGCAGATAAAGTACGTGTGAGAGGTGCTGAACTTGATGCAAGTTTTGTAATAAGCCAACACTTAACAATCAATGGTGCTGCAACTTATACTGATGGTAAATACATCAAATTTACAAATGCACCACTTCCGTTAGAAGAAACTGGAGCTGCTGTAGCCTTCAAAGATGTTTCAGGAACTGAATTACCGGGTGCTTCAAAATGGGCAGGATCTCTAGGCGGAGAATTATCCGATAATGCTAAATTCTTTGGAAACGCAGGAAAAATATTCCTTGGTTTAGATTCTTATGCTCGTTCTGAATTTTCGTCAAGCCCATCGGCTTCAAAATATTTAGTAGTTCCGGGTTATGCCATTTTTAATGCTCGTTTAGGTTTCCGCGCTTCTCAAGGTTTATCTGTTCATTTCTGGGGACGTAACCTTTTGAATAAAGATTACTACGAACAATTATTACCTGCTGGTGGAAACACAGGTCAATATGCGGGTGTAATTGGTGATCAAAGAACTTACGGAGTAACATTGAAATATTCATTGTAACACAGTTAGTTTTAATCATATTAAACGAGATAGGTTTTTAAATCTATCTCGTTTTTTTTATGCAATCAAATATGCTAAATCACAAAATAAAATTTAAAACAAGTTTTATTGTTTAGTAGTTATATCTCGATTTGTATATATTCGCAGCCTGAATTGATACAAATTGAATGAAAGTTCTTAGATTGCTACTATTACTTGTTTTAATAAATCCTTTTTTATCAGCACAAAGTCTAAAAAAGACGGACCAGCAAACCTTAACCTGGATACGATATTACAACATTTTACCCATAACCGAAAAATGGGCTATTCACCCTGAGTTTGACAACAGAAGTTTCGTTAATCCTCTTCACGAAAATTTATTTGTTATAAGAGCTCAGGGAAGATATCGAATTCATAAAAATATAGATTTAGGCAGCGGCCTGGCTTATTTTAATGTCAATACGCAAGATCCTCATGTTGATCCTGACTTTGCTGTACCGGAATACAGAATCCAACAAGATGTCACTTTTATTAATGATATTGCTAAAATTACTTTCCACAATCGTTTTCAGCTTGAAGAACGGTTTATTCAAAAAGCAACTAAAACAGCATTACTCGATGACTTTTCTTTTGCTTACCGATTTAGATACAGATTACAATCGACATTTGATCTTTGGAAAAAAGATAAACAAAGTTTAAAAGCTACCATTTCTGACGAAATCATGTTTAATTTCGGAAAAGACAACAAAAGAAATACTTTCGACCAAAATCGAATTTATGCAGCATTACGATATCATTTCAACCCTAATATAGCTTTGGAATTAGGGTATTTAAAAAGCTTCCAAAGGCGTTCCAGTGGGGTCGATTTTTACGATCGTGATATTATCCGTTTTACGGTTTATCATAGAATTAATCGGAAACCAAGGATTTAGAACAGAAAACTCTAAATAAAATCTCAGTATAAAAATTCCAAATTCCAATAAAAAAACTTCCGATAAAATCCTTATATCTTTTCTAAAGAGAATTCACGATTAAAAATTTTAAAAATTGATGTAAAATCTATTCCATCCGCAAAAATCCGTAGGCATAAAAAAAGACGCACTGCTGTGCGCCTCTACATAAAACCATTGAAACTTTGAACCTTTGTTCCTTTCTCTACTCCATTCTCTGTCTTTTCTTTCCTCCTTTTTTCAGCGCCTGCAAAATTTCCAATTTTATAACTTAGAGAAAACATTACGTAACGTTTCAAAACTGTATTTTCTTCATCACGAATCGAGGTTGCCGAAATCGTTCTTGTTGCACTTAAATTTTGATTCAGAACATCGTAAACTTTTACTTTGGCATAGATTTTTTTATCAAAAAAGCCATAAGACAAACTTGTATTCCACAGATAGAAATCTTTCTTGAAGTTGCTCGAAATATTAGAATTATAAGTATATCCAAAATCATTCCCGAAGATTAAATTTGCCGGCCAATAACTTGTGGTTTGCAGATTAATTCTGTGTACAACATTCGAGCTGGCATCTCTTGAAGAATTTTCATAATCGGTTTGATTGTATGATAAACTATACGATGGCGAAATAATAAGTAAATCTCCATACTCATACGTCATATTTACTTTTGGTGTAATGGCGGTTGATTTTGCATTGTATAAAACAGCATTTGTAAAACCTTTATCAAATGAATAACTACCATTTAATCCAAAACCATATCTTACAACATGAGCATCCCATTTGATCGATTGATTCCAGTTTCCTCCAATCGAAGCAATATAAGTACCGGATATATTTACGTAAGTAGTCGTTCTTTTTCCGCTATCGTCATAGATTGAAGTCGAAACCACGTCGTTGTTGTAATAATCTCCTTTTATGTAAAGGCTATAACCTGAACGTGTACGGAAATCATAATTTCTAAAACTAAAATTCGCACTATTTTTTTCGATAGGATTCAAATCCGGATTTCCCGTAATTGTATTTAATGGATTGGTTAAATTTAAAACCGGCATTAACTGAACTGCTGACGGAAGTGCGTTCGAATAATCATATCTGAATGACAGATTCTTTGAACGGCTAAACTTATACCTAATCTGAAAATCACCATATGGCAAAGCATATTTTTTATTCAGATCGGTCGCATTGTTAAGGTATAAAGAGTGATTGTCGAAGGCTACAATTGCTGTTCTCGAATTCAGGTTGACAGTAAATTTACTCTTCTGCCAAGTAATACCAACTTTGGGACTGAATGAATTTTGCTTTGACGTAGTATAATTTGTCAAAGATTCGTTTAGATTACTATACGATTGTGATGCAGCATCAAAATCGTATGTTTTCATATCTTTCATTTCGCTTTTCCAGTCAAAATCAGAACCGAACCTTATTCTTAATGAATCAGTAACGGGTTCCGTATATTCAAACTCAAGAGAATAAACATCTGAATTACTTATGTTTTTACTTTGCTGATTTCTATCGTCATTTGGTTTGCCGTCCTGATAAAAAATAGTTTGAGAAAGATTGAGTGCCTCAGCATCTGTCTTGGCATTATTATTATCAAATACAATACTAAAATTACGGGACTTTTTCTTAAACGCTTTATTGAAATTAATCGTGTTCCCAAAGGTTGTATTGGTACTTTCTGAATAATTTTTTGCATTACTTTCATTCAAAGCATCTCCGTTTTCATCTTCAGAAGAACTGGAGGATGTTGAATTACCATTCGTACGGGATTGATTGACTTTTGGCACGATCACCAATCGGGTTGTTGGATTTATTTTATATTCTAATTCAAAATTTACGTTGTTTCCGGTACTTTCGTTTCTTGTTTTAGAATCAGCCGAAGTAGCAATATTGCCGCTTGGTAAAAAACTAACCTGATCCGATTTACTTTCGTTATTATTAACTGAATTCGAAAAATTATAACTTCCCATCGCTGCTAAACTTTTAGACCAGTCATCAGAATAATTCAGCCCTATAAGGTTCGATTGCGTGATTCCTTTGCCACTTCCTGAGCTTCCGCTGCTGCCTTTGCTGTTTCTCCCGCCTCCCATATTATCAAACACCTCATCCATCGCAAAACCGGTAGAATTAATATTATTTGAAGAAGCGAGAACGCTAATTTTTTGCTTATTATTAAAGAAGTTCAAAAGAAGACTGCTTTCATAACGATCATCAGATCCATATCCGCCCAGAATTTTACCAAAGTAACCTTTGTTTTTCTTTTCGTCAATAGTGATATTAATACTCGAAAAATCCGAAGTCGATTCTTGTTTAGATAGTTCTTCTTTCTTTGTTTTAAAATCAGAAACCTGAATTTTTTTGATGATTTCTGCCGGTAGGTTTTTCAAAGCAATGGCACCATCTTTATCAAAAAATGTCTTTCCGTTTACTAATACCTGATTAACTTCCCGCCCGTTTACAGTAATTTTTCCATCAGTACCTACATCAAATCCCGGTAATTGTTTTAGCAAAGTCTCCACATTCGAGTCTGGTCGCACTTTATAAGAACCCGCATTAAACTCGAGCGTATCTTTTTTGATTGTAATTGGCGGTGCTTCGCTTTTTATAACCACATTATCTAAAGCATTTGCAGCCTCAAGTAAATACAATTTACCAAAGTCTTTACTTTCCAAAAGTCCTTTCTCTTCTTCAAAATATGGTTGATATCCCATATAATTTACCTTTAGAAAAATAGGTTTATCATATTTTTTTGTTTTAATAGTAAAAGATCCGTTTTTATCCGTTGTAGCATATTCGATTACTGTAGAATCTTTTACTGTTGTAAAATAAACAGTCGCTAACTCGAGTGGCAATTGTGTATTGATATCAACAACAGTTCCTTTAAGAACAATATCATTCTGAGCACTTGCCGAATAACAAAAAAGAGAAAAAATCAGGAAATAATAAATTTTGGTCATAAATTGGTTAGTTAGAAACAGTAAGACTCAAAAAGAGCTAAAAGGTTTAATTGTATTTTTAACATTTATTCAAATAGTATGCCATTTAGTATGAATATCATCAATTCGAATAAAAACAAGGCGTAAAAAAAGTCCCTTGTGAGGACTTATTTATTTTATTTTTCTCTGATATAAATATCGATTGGTACTCCTGAAAAGTCCCAGTTTTCTCTAATCTTATTTTCGAGATATCTTTTATACGGTTCTTTAACGTACTGTGGCATGTTTGCAAAAAACACAAACTGAGGCGTTAAAGTTGGTAACTGCATGCAATATTTAATTTTTACATATTTACCTTTTGTTGCAGGCGGCGGATAAGCTTCGATCACCTTCAACATAAATTCATTGAATTTAGAAGTTGGGATTCTTTGCTTTCTATTTTCAAAAACCTGAACTGTAGCTTCTAATGCTTTCAATAAACGCTGTTTCGTTAAAGCCGAAACGAACAAAATTGGCACATCTGTAAAAGGCATTAATTCTTCTCTAATTTTTGCTTCGTAATCACGTGTAGACATGGTATCTTTTTCGACCAAATCCCATTTGTTTACTAAGATTACAACACCTTTACGGTTTTTCTCTGCCAGCCAGAAAATACTCTGATCCTGACCTTCAAACCCACGGGTAGCATCGATAATCAAGATACAAATATCTGCATGCTCAATCGCACGAACAGAACGCATTACTGAGTAAAACTCCAAATCTTCCTTTACCTTCGCTTTACGACGGATTCCCGCAGTATCTACCAGGTTAAATTCAAAACCAAAACGGTCAAATTTAGTATCAATTGCATCACGGGTTGTTCCTGCAATATCAGTTACCATAAAACGTTCTTTACCAATTAATGCATTGATAAAACTTGATTTTCCTGCATTAGGACGTCCTACAACAGCAAAACGAGGTAAAACAACTTCTTCCTGAACTGGTTCTGGTTTTACAGGAAATGAGTCAATTAGAGCATCTAATAAATCTCCAGTTCCACTTCCTGAAATACTTGCAAACGTGTAATACTCCCCTAAACCAAGGTTATAAAATTCAATTGCATCTTTCTCACGCATGGCATTATCTACCTTGTTTACCGCTAATAAAACCGGCTTAGTCACTTTACGCAACAAACGGGCAACAACGTCATCCATTGGTGTAATACCTTCCTCAACATCAACTACAAAAATAATAACATCAGCTTCGTCGATCGCTAATTCTACTTGTTTACGGATTTCACCTTCAAAAACGTCATCAGACCCGCGAACGTATCCACCGGTATCAATGACAGAAAACTCTTTTCCGTTCCACTCGCTTTTACCGTAGTTTCTATCTCTGGTAACTCCAGAAACTGAATCTACAATAGCTTCTCTTCTTTGTATCAGCCTATTAAAAAGGGTTGATTTCCCTACATTAGGTCTTCCTACTATCGCAACAATGTTATTCATTTTTGTAAATTTTAGATTTTAGATTTCAGAATTTAAATTCTAGTTTCCTAGAATCCTATCTCTTACAAATCCAAAATGCTTTATTTTAATTTTTTGCAAAGGTAGTCTTTTTTTACTTTCTAGTTCACTGTTTTAAGCATTCAGTGAAAATGTCTGAAAATTACCACCTAAAAATCAAAAAAGAATCACTTTTTTGATATATTAGCTTTAACTTATACAGCTAATCACTTCATTATCTACTTTATGGACACCAATAACGATATCCGTCTACGTCTGCGTTTTTACAAAGAGGTCGATCAAAACATAGATTCCCTGCTTCAGAAATTCAACTATTTTACCACCAAAAACTCGCCTGATTTCATCCTGAAAATAAAAGGGTATCATATTTGGATCGATATAAAAAGCTCTAAAAAGGAATATTGGTCGCCACATTTACATCTCGAAATGGAATCAAGAGGCAAAAATCAAAGTCACATTCGTGGTTTATTTGGACCTGATCCTAATTTATGGACATTTTTTATGTTTCTGCACTTTATGATCGCAGGAACATTTATCATTTTTTGCGGAATCGCCTATACTCATTACGTCCTAAAAACACCAGTGTAAACTGATCTTATTATACTATCCTTGATGGTGATCGCCTGGATTTTGCTTTATTTTATCGCTAAGCAAATTCGGAAAAATGGCGAAAAACAAATGAATGAAATCGAAAAAGTATTTTTAGAAATCTTAGGATCTTAAACAGATAAAGAAACTTAACGATTTTTATGAATTACAAGAATTATATTTTTTTGAGGAGCTATTCCAGCTCTGCATTTCAACTCCTCGCAAAAAAAATTGTTCTAATGCATTTGCAAAGCTTCCGTTGGTCGCTTTGCAAATACAAGAACAATAATATTTTTATACTGCGGGGTTTTTATTTCGATCCGGGCTAAAAAAAACAGAATGATTTCTTAATAACTTTCAGATCTAAAAACTATTTGATCTCTTATTGATTATAACCAAAACGTTTCAACATATTGGCGTTACTTCTCCAGTTTTTGTTCACTTTTACAACCAGTTCAATATGAATTTGTTTTCCGAAGAATTTCTCTAAATCAGCACGAGCTTCAGTACCTACTTTTTTAAGAGCTGCACCTTTATGTCCAATAATGATTCCTTTTTGAGTTTCGCGTTCTACCATAATGATCGAACGGATTCTGATTATATTTTCATCTTCAAAAAATTCTTCTGTTACGATTTCAACTGCATATGGAATCTCTTTGCTGTAATTCAACAAGATTTTCTCACGAATTGTTTCGTTTACGAAAAAACGTTCCGGTTTGTCTGTTAATTGATCTTTTGGATAATATGCCGGTGATTCTGGTAACAACTCAATTATTCTCCCAAAAACTTCCGGTACATTAAAATT
This sequence comes from Flavobacterium azizsancarii, assembly GCF_027980145.1. Classification (GTDB taxonomy): domain Bacteria; phylum Bacteroidota; class Bacteroidia; order Flavobacteriales; family Flavobacteriaceae; genus Flavobacterium; species Flavobacterium azizsancarii. Next base: position 94,890 of record NZ_JAMZNK010000006.1, read on the forward strand.
CTGTAAAGCCGAGATTGGGAAAATTTCAGCATTTGGTACTTTTGCTGTCCAGAATGCTACTTGCTCTTCTAATTGTTCCTGATTTGAATTGTCGATTTTATTCAACAACAACAAAACCGGAATTTTAGCATGAATGATTTTATTAAAGAAAGCTTCGTCTTTTAGATCCTGCTCTCCTATTTCGACCATATAAACCAGAATATCAGCATCCTCAAAAGCTGATTTTACAAAGTTCATCATCGATTCCTGCATTTCATAAGCGGGTTTGATGATTCCGGGAGTATCCGATAATATAAGTTGAAAATCTTCGCCATTCACGATCCCTAGAATACGGTGACGAGTTGTTTGTGCTTTTGATGTAATGATTGATAATCTTTCTCCAACAAAGGCGTTCATCAATGTTGATTTTCCAACGTTTGGATTCCCGATGATGTTTACAAAACCTGCTTTATGTGACATTTGTGTATTATTTAATTTGCAAAGGTAGTCATATCAACTCAATACAGAAAATAAAACATTTTTTAAAGTTTTCGTTGGATTTCTCAAAAAACGGCGTATCTTTGCACCCGAAACAACGCGGGATAGAGCAGTAGGCAGCTCGTCGGGCTCATAACCCGAAGGTCACAGGTTCGAGTCCTGTTCCCGCTACAGAGAATAACCCATCAAAATTTTGATGGGTTTTTTGTTTTTTATTACCTATCTCAGCCCTTGCAAACGTTGAGATTAAAGCAAAAACTAGGTTCACTTTTTTAGTTAGATACTGCCTGTTTTCAGCCCTAATTGACAAGCCTTCTGGAAATACCAATTTTTGAATCCTAATTTTACTATTAATATCTCCTTCTTTCCAGTATTTATTGATATTCGTAACTTTTTCTACTACCTTATCAATGTGTCTGCTGTGGTTAGATATTTTTTTTGAAGTCATATGAATCTGGCTTTCAATCATCTTTAATTCGGTCTCAAATTCAAGTGCATATCTGTTGTACTTTTCATTGCCAAAATTCGGATTATCGAAGTAGCGTTTATCCAAATTCTCAATTTTAGCTTCCACCTCTTTTTTCCTTGACTGCAAACTTTTCATTTCATCTTGAGCCTCTGCGTTTACTTCATCAAAGAATTTATTGAGCTGTATTTTGAAAGGTTCTTTAAATCGCGGTTGTAATGAATAATTGGACAGAAAACGTTCAAAAGACTCATTGAGTCCTTCCGTTTTTGCTTTCTTGGTAGTAAGTGCATTAAAACTTGCATTTTTACATTTCTGGCACTTGTAATAGTGTGCTTTCTTTTCTCGAACCTCATAGCTTGTCAAAAGGCATCCGTACTCACATCTTAAAAATCCTGTCAGGGGTCTGAACTCATTGATTTTAGTTTTGGAATATTCCTTAACCGCAATTTTATTGCCCTCAGAAAGCATATTGTCAATTTTCAGGAAATCTTCCTCACTGACTAGTCCCTCCCAATTTCCTTTTACTGGCTCTTCAAGGAGTGCATTGACCGATATTCCGCAGTAAAATGGATTGCGCCACATAGAACTTATCCCTTGTTTGGAAATAATCAGATTCAGTTTTTCAAGTTTCTCTCTGATTACAAAATCCCTTTCCCCTGCCAGCTTCCATTTCCAAGCCTTTTTTAAAATTTCTCCTTCATGATTGATGGTAATAGACTGCGTATCCTGCATCAAAGCATAGTCTCCTACTTTTCTTCCACGCATAGTATAGCCTCTGGGAGCTTTGCCAAGCCAGTTTCCTGATCTAAGCAGTGCCTTCATCCCAGGAATTGTTTTTTCCAATCTGTCCATGTTCTCTCTTCTGGCATCTAGGAGCTTTCCGTAAATATCCAGCTTGCTGTACTCATCATTAGTGCAGAGTCCTGATGATGTTTCAATCAAATGGACACCCAGCTTATCCACCAGTTCTTGCACAATAGTAATCGCATTTCCTCCAGTTCTGGAGAATCTGCTGATAAATTTGATGGCAATTGCGAAAGGTTTCTGCTTGGCGCTTTTAACCTCATCCAATAGCTTTGTAAATTCTTTGCGTGTGAAATCCCCAGAAGCACTTTCATAAGTACCTCCCAGTATATTTTTAAGAGTATAGCCATTCTTTGAGGCAAACTGAACTATTTCACTGCGCTGTTCTTCCAGACTGTTATTAACCAGCTGGAGTTTAGAGCTTACCCTTGTGTAGCCCCAGATTTCTTTTACCTCAATTTTTTGAGCAAATTTTTCTTTTTGAAATTTTTTAAAACTTTCAATACTCATGTTTTTAATTTTAATAATTATAAACTATTACCGCTAATTGAAAAAGGCTTTCAATTATTTCCTGTCCTTCCGATTCTGATACTGTTTCAAAACCTTTACAGCTTCTTAATTCTTCAAGAGTTAACTTTGCCTGATTGTGTTGGGCTTTTACTTTTTGATCGCTGAAACCGCTTTCTTTTTGATCTAGTCTTAAACCAAGATTTTCAGCTTTCGGCTTTATTAAGTTTCTGCCTGCTGTATTTTTTCCTGTACTCTTTTCTTTATTTCCCATCCTGAACCTCCAGCTTTAAAAAGCGAAAGACCATTTTAACAGTCTTTGCCACTTATACATTATTACACTTATGTAATAAATTTAAAAATGCATCTGTGAAGTAATTCCGGTAAGGGTACTGCGTGGATATTCTTTGTCTTTTAATGTCTTAATATTCAAAACAAAATTACCAGCGAACAACCTATACAATAAATTAAAAAGTGATAGTACAACATAACCAAAATGTATCTTTTAATAAATAGTAATTTATAAAATCTTACAGATGTATCATATCAATTCTTTGTATATGGTACATTGAAAATCATGTTTCACACATTGGAAGTGAATCAGCATTCGTACAGACTTACTGCCCTTACAGTTTCCCCTTTTATCAAGAATCTTTTTTCAGGTGCTTTTCTTCAAATTCCTCTGTAAGCTGTATTATCTTTTGACATAAAAAAGCAAATTCTGCGGTCTGCTTTTCCAGTTTGTACAAAAATGCCGAAGCCTTCCTTTCTGAAAATTTTTGATACAAAATCTTTACAACCTGATTGTAATTAACCCCAACAGCCCTAAACTGGCTGTAAAAAGTAGTCAGGCGCATATAATAATCCATCGTCGCTTTATCAATCTTGACCGTTTTGATTCCTTTTTGGAAAACACATGCTGTGATAAAGTGCGCCATGACATTCATTCCTGATGTTTCAAAAAGAGTCAGGAAACGGACATTTTCTTCAGCAGTAAGACTAATTGAATAACGGTGGACTGCGGGATCAATTTTGATAGGTCTGCCTCCTTTATGCGGGTTCTTTTTTTGTTCATTTTCCATGACTTCAATTAATGGTTTTACTTAAAACCAATATATTTTATAATCAGTATTTATTCCATTATTTGGAAGTACTGAAAAGTGTTTGGAAGCATCTGGCTTAGTTGCTTCAAATACACAGTCTTTAAACCTTTAAGACAGGACATCTTCTGCCAAGTAAAGCCACATCTTAAAAAAACAACTAGAGAGGAGATATGGAAAAAGGACTACCTATTATTAAATTATTTTCTGAGCATACTTATTCTTTCAAAAAATATTAAAATCTATAATCAATTTTGAAAAGAATATAGCGAGGCAGAATCCTGTATTCTGTTTTTGAAGTAAGGACATCACTTATGTAAGTCTGCCTAAAGGTTTTAGTATTAAATAAGTTGTTAGCTGATAATGATAAAGAAACTTTGTCTTTCTTTAATTTATAGTTTGAACTAATATCAAGAAAGTAATATTTATTATCTTGAACATTTAAATTACCAAAATAATATCTTTCCGCCTGAATTTCAGCATTAAAATCTTTTGTAAAACTAAGCAAAAGATCAAAAAAAGTAAGGTTATCAGTATTCTTATTGACAATTGATGTTGTAATTTTATTTATTGTCCATTTACTTCCGATGTGATAATTCAAAAAACCTTTAAAATTTGATCTCATTTGAATCCCGGGTACTAGTACTTCAGATTTTACTTCCCTTAATTCACTGTTATTTACAATGTTTTTATAATTACTTTTGGAATAATTGGCGTCAATTTTTAAATTAGATTTAATACTGCTAAAAAAATAACTTATATCAGCATCTGCCCTAAACATAGACCTGTTTTTAATTATGATTTTCTCTAACTTTGAATAACTGGGTTGTATCTCCGAATTAGTGGAGAAAAAGTCAAAATTTTTATAGTAATAAATAGAAGCATTTGATGAAAATTTACTTTCCCAATTTCCCAGTCCATATCTAACAAACAATACTTGTGACTGTAGCTGATTAAATTGGCCTGTTCCTTTTTGAAAGCTTTTATAACTTGTCAGTACATATCCATTATATACATCTAAAATTTTGGAATTTGTTGTATTATAAGAAAATGAAGTACTGACTTTATTATTTTTATTGATCTCCCAGCTTAAAACAAAAGAGGGGTTAATAAAGAAATTATTATTATTTTGATCGATTTCAGAAGTCTTGAGATCAGAAAACAGCTGATGTAATTCCACCTTGGCTTCAATAACAAATTTTCTAAAAAAATAATTATATTTTGATTTGAAATAAAGATCTTGTGTGCCGAATTTTATTTGATTTGAATAATCGGCAGGAGAAGCAATAGTATTATTGTTCTCTAAGAATTCTAATTTCGAATTAAAATAATCCCTTCTATTTTCATACCCTGCTTTAAATTCTAAAAGGTTTCCTTTTTCTTTTTTATCAAAGAAATGAGTTTCAAAACCAAAAAAATTCATCTGATCATTACTGTTCTGAGCTAAATTATCAGCATTAGTGCCATCTGGCAATAAATCTTCAAAAAGAAAAACGTTGTTGTAATAATTTTGAGGCGTCTTTTCACTTATCAGTCTTCCGGTAAAAATTAAAACTTTATTGCTTTTAAATCTATTGGTATACACTGCCTTTTGATCTATAAATTCTGTTTCCTCATGAAGCTTTTCTCTGGATTTTTCTTCATTAAAGATTAAATTTGTATGTGTATTTCTTATTTCTGAACTGTATTTAGATATGTATTCAAAGGATTCATTATTAGAAATATCATAGTTGAAATTTATTTTGCCAAAACCAATTTTTTTCTTCTTATTTAAATTGTAATCCTCAAAATTACTAAACATGGTATTTTCAAAAGAATATTCATCTATTGCTTTTCGGTAAAAATCATTTTTATCAGAATTAAAAAAACCGATTATTTTTAATTTTATTTTAGAAGTAATTGTGAAAATAGAATTTAGAGATACTAGCTCTGCGTTATTAAAGTTGGTTCTTTCCTCTTTGAGATTAGGTTTTGAACTGTCAAGACTTAGCAGTGTTTCAGAATTTTCATCATCTCCAATACTACTTATTCCATCTGAATTAACTGGTCTTATTATATAATCTATATCCCCGACAGCATCAACTCCTACATTATTAAGATTTCCCAATAAATAGAATTTCGCTTTTTTGTCAAAAGACATCAAATTAGTTCTCACATCATACCTGTTTTCTGAAGCTACACCATAGCCCACACTCATGTTTCCGAACCATTGAGATTTTATATCGTCTTTTAAAGTAAGATTAATGGCGACTTTATCACTATTCTCAATATTTTTCAACAGTCGATTATTAGAATATCTTTTGTAAATTTCGATTTTATCAACGGTTGACGCGTTCAGATTTTTGGTCAAAAGTTTATACCCATGCTCAAAAAAATCATCGCCAGCTATCATTACCTTTTCAACTTCTTTATTACCAACTTTAATCGTTCCATTTTCTGAAATATTAAGTCCCGGTATTTTTCGTAATAAGTCTTCAACAACAGTTTCGTTTCCCTGTGCAAATGCTTTTGCATTAATTACTATTGTATCACTTTTAACTGTAATTGGTTTTTCAGTCTTAATAACAACTTCATCCAGAAAAGTTGTTTCATCTTGAAGAATTGCATTTTGAACATATTTTTTACCCGTTTCGACGGAAATTTGAAATAAAGCCTCCTTATATAATAATGCTGTAAAACTGATTTCGTAACTACCCGGCTCTTCGATATTCAGAACGTAACTTCCATCTTTAGATGTCCTAGTATAAGCCTTGATAGAATTACTGCTTTTTAATTTAATAAATACGTTAGTAAAAGAAATGGGATTGGAATCCTTATCGCGGACAACTCCAGTGACAGAAGTTTGAGAATATAGAGAACTAGTTGTTATAATTTGTGCCAGCAAAAAAAAAATAATCGGAATGTGTTTTATACTCAAAATTTCTATTTATTTTTCTTTTCAGCTTCCCATTCATAAACCAGCTCTACGCTTGTTCTGTTATCTGTTCCTTTTTCCATTGTTGTCCCGCGTGGCATTACTTTCATAATACGGGCATACATGATTTGTTTTTGTTTTTCTATCTCTTCAACAAAATCTTTTAAAGTTATATCTTTAGCATTTTGCTTATCCAAAACGGTCAAATCAGCGTTATTAGTCAAAGGATAAGAAATTTTTGATACCGTCCAGTGATAATTATTATTTGTATCGTAAATCTCAAGAATCAGCCCAGGGAGACCGTAAAATTTCCAAGGCCCGAATGGCACAGCAATATATGGGGTGTACCATGCAATATAGTTACGTCCTCTGAAACTCAAAAAAGCTTTACTGCAGATAAAAGTATCAATTTTCTTTACCTCATTATCTTTTGAAAGTTTCCAATCCATAACTGGAAGTGGCTCGGTTATCTTGAAGTTTTTGTTTTTTATATTATCAATAGCAATAACCCTGTTGTTAACTAAATCAACTGATTCATAGGTATCAATTTCTTTTTCTGTAACGTTAATTGAATTGGTATTTTCATCGGTTTGAATTCCTGCTTTTGCATTATTTGCATAAGTTTTGGAAAGGGATGTGTTTTTAGCGCAGATGGTAACGACTTTTTTTTGCACATAATTTTCATTAGACGCATTTAGGTTATATTCGATCACTACATTTTTAACCTGAGCATTGGCTGAAAACACGAAAAGTAAGATTATTGCAAGAGCAAAATTTTTCATTTTTATTTTTTTAGAAAATACGATTTAGAAATATTTCTAAATCGTATTTTGAGATTCTGTTTTTTCTAATTTCCTTCTGTACCAAATTCAGGCTCTTCTGGGATAAAACGGATAGGCGCTTCCTCCAGAGGATCTATAGGATAAGCCATTGGTGCTTCCTGAAGAACTGCTAAAAGTTCTCTCATCATTTGATTGCATCCGCTTTGAGATCTAACATTAGGAAAACTCCATGTATTGGAGTAACTACCATGACTATCATGCCATGCGATATAAACTGAACAGCCGTAAGCCACCGCAAAGCCATTTTCAAAATACTGAATTTCAGCACCGCTATTCTTTGCGATCTTGTTAAGATCTAAAGATTCATTTGCAAATGCTCCAATAGCAAACATTGACATACACAATGTTAAAAATAAATTTTTCATAAATAAGATTTTAATTAAATGATTAGAAATACATAGCTCTTCAAAAAATTCAAAAGCGCTTTTGAATATTTTAGAGTGTAGTAAATAGGTCACAAATAAACAATATTATTATTTTTCAAAAAATGTGCAAATCACATAATACTAAAAATTTTAACAATAAAATTATCACATAGTGAGTATAAAAAAAAGTTACTGTCCTCTCTTGTTTTAATAAGCTATTTCTGTTAAATATAATTGATCTTTTTTGTTTTTATAATTTATGAAATTGAATAAAAGAATACGAGCCTTAAGAATAGAAAAAAAATTATCCCAAAGCTATATTGCTCATGAGCTAAGCTTGGAACAATCTCAATACTGCAGAAGAGAAAAAGGCGAAATACATTTTTCACCTGACGAAATCGTAAAAATTTCCAAGTTATTGGACACTAATATCGCATTGCTTTTTGGAGAAGAAACAAATAAATCTAACAATTTAGATCAAGAAAGTATAAAATACGTTACAGTACCTAAGCTGTTTATTGACCAATATGAACTTCGTATTAAAGAAAAGGATGATCTGATCAAATTGCTCAGAGGAGAAAGTGATAAAATATAAATATATTTTCAATTCAAAATAATCTTTAAAAATTAGATTTTTTCAATACTCCTGTTTTTAATTTTAAAATTATAAACTATTACTGTTAATTGAAAAGGCTTTAAATTATGTCGTTTCCTTCTGATTTTAATACTGTTTCAAAACCTTTACCCCCCTTAATTATTCAAGAGTTAATTTAATCTAATGCTGTGGGTTTTTTACTTTTTGATCGAAAAAACTGTTTTCTCTTTTGTTCTGGTTTTAAATTAAGATTTTCAGATATATTAAGTCTTTGCCGGCTGTATTTTTTTCTGTACTATTTTCTTGATTTCCCAAACTACACCTACAGCTTTAAAAAGTGAAAAGCCATTTTTACAGTCTTTTCATACTATACATTATTACACGCATAGACTTTTTTCTGAAGGATTCAATCCACGATTTTCCCATTCTTCGCTTGAGAATTTTTCAATGCTTTTTAATTTTTCTAATGCTAAAATTGTATTATTCACTATTGTTTCTTTAAGGTAACTGCTAACTTGTTTATGCCTATTACAAACCACACAAAGCCAACCAAATTCGGGTAGATATTTGTGATAAATTTCACACATTATTTATTTTCAAATATATAATTTTTTCACTACAAACTATCAAATACACTTTTAATCTGATTGATGCTTTTTTGGCACTTATATGAGCGGAAATGCAAACAAAAAGCAGAGAAATGTTTCTCGCTATTAAAACAAGGCTTTAGCCCATTTTGTCAAATATCTCTTTGCTCACACTAGCTGTAGAGAAAGTATAGAAACAAATAAGTCCTAAAAGTGATTTTAATCGAAATCTCGTTTACTTTTGCCAAATGTTAGAAATTCTTTACCAGGACGAATATATTATAGCAATTAATAAACCAAGCGGATTATTGGTTCACAAGTCATTTTATGCGCGCGATGCAAAAGTGTATGCTATTCAGGAATTGAGAAATCAAATAGGGCAACATGTTTATCCCGTTCATCGGTTAGATCGCAAAACATCTGGTGTCTTGTTATTTGCATTGGATAAGGAAGTTTTGAAAATTATGAATGATCGTTTTGCCACACGCGAAGTCGAAAAAAAATATTTAGCAATTTTACGGGGCTGGTCGCCCGAAGAACAAACGATTGATTATGATTTAACCAATGATGATAACGTTACACAAAATGCAATAACATACTTTCATCGTTTGCAAAATGCCGAAGTTGAGTTAGAATTTAACAACAAGCCCACGTCACGATATTGTTTGGTAGAGGCGATTCCTGAAACGGGACGTATGCATCAATTACGAAAACATTTTAAACATATTTTTCATCCTATTTTAGGAAGTCGGCCACATGGTTGCAACAAACAAAATAAATTATGGCTGGAGAATTATGACCTGAAAGGAATGATGCTTCACGCACATCAGTTAATTTTTAATCATCCAATAAAAAATGAACAGCTCATCCTGAATGCCAGGATTAATGAAGAGTTTAGCAGGGTTGGTACTATTCTTAATCTGGATTTGAGTAAGTATAAATAGAATAACAATTTTGAAATTTAAGATGTGTATGCTAAAATACTGCAGCTATTTCAATGCTTGGCGCTATTGATACAAAGCTTCAGAGAAATCTGGAGCTTTTTTCGCTTATATCCATTTACAAAACAATCTCTGATTCAGGTGCGAATTCAGGAAACAATCGTACAGCTTGCATGAGAGCTTTTTGGGGCGAAACATTTTAGTTAATCATTTCTTAATCCTTTAAGGAAGTAATTAGTATTACTATAAATTCGTCTTGTCAATTCGTATGAAATAAGTTATGTTTAAAAAAATGACTGATTATCATGATATCCCAGAACAAATCTTAGAAGCAACTTTTATATTAAAAAATTGATTTATACAACACTTTTAAATATTGCGATTTTTCAAGGTATAGTCTTGGGCTTAATTATTTTAAGGTCTTCCTTATTCAATAGTAATTCAAATAAATATCTGGCGTATTTACTATTTACACTTTCAATTATTTTACTTACTCAGGTTTTTCAGATTGAAGATGCATATACTTCCTATCCTCTTCTACACATTATTGACAATGTCGTATGGCCATTTCTGTTACCTGCTTTTCTATTTCTGTTTATTATAAACCGGATTGATGATTCTGTTAAAAACAAACAAAAAATTTATTTGTGTTTTATTCCCTTTGTCTATTCCGCTGTCCTTAATATTATAAACGACCTTGATCATGTTGCAGGACTTTATGCTATTCCTAAATTAGGTACAGCTATAATCACAATACTTGGTCTTATTCAACTTTTTTTAGCCGTTACATTTATACCCTCCCTGCTGCTTTACTCTTATTTTATTATAAGACATTTAAAAGATTCACAAGAAAAAAAATGGATCATTACCTTATTAACAATTGTTTCTTCTTTGTTATTTGCCTGGCTTATTACTTGTCTGGCTGGCCTATTTCTTGAATATGACATTTCTTCTACTTTGAGTGCTCTCGCTTTATCAGCAACATTCATAATTCATTGGACAGCTTACATAGGTATTTACAAATACAAACTGGCCAAAGACAAAGATGCTGTCTACAATTTTCTAAATAATGACTTCGCTATTTCCTATAGCAATCTACAAATTGTAGAAAATAGCAGACCCGAAGAATACAGGGAAGCAATCACGGCTGATAATCTTTATTTTCAAAAACTGGAACTTCTTTGCAAAGATCAGCACATTTATACTGACAGTACTTTAAACAGAGAAAAGGTTGCCGAAAAACTAGGTATAAGCCCAGGATATGTTTCACAAATTATAAACACGATAACAGGAGATAACTTTGCTCATTACATCAATCAATATCGGGTTGAAGCTGTCAAGGAAATGATCTCAAATTCTGAATATGGCAACTATAATTTGTTGACGATGGGATTAGAATCCGGGTTTACGTCTAAAACGACTTTTTACAAAGCTTTTAAAAAAGTTACTGGTCAGACACCCAATGAATATAAAAACACCAGCAAATAAGTACCATTTTATACATTCCTAAGCTTTTGAAACCTTTTCTAGTTTTTCTTCTGCGAATTTTGGATTCAAATAATTCAAATCACTTTTTATGAAAAAAAACTTTTTACTACTTATCGTTTTGTTTGCCTTTTATTCTGCTCATGCTCAAAATGAAACTGATCCTTATCAGAAAAATAATGAAATTAAATTAAATGCAATTGCTCCTTTATGGCAATCTTTTCAGGTTGGTTACGAAAGGCATTTAAATCATAATTCGTCATTAGGACTTTCTTTTTATTATGTGTTTGACAATACAAAGAATGAAGAAGATTTAAATTATTCCGTATCTCCGTATTACAGAAGATATTTTGGTAAAAAATATGCATCAGGCTGGTTTGTTGAAGGATTTGGAATGCTGACTTCTATAGATGGCAAAAAAATATACGCTTCAGAAGATCATTCAATATATACCGAAAATCCCGACGTTATTGATTTTGCTCTCGGTGCAGGCGGAGGCTGGAAGTGGGTCAGTAAAAGCGGATTTCTTTTTGAAGCAAATGTTGGTTATGGCGGTCTATTATTTAATGCAAATAAAACAGACCACACTATTGTTGCAAAATTTGGATTGAGCGCTGGATATAGATTTTAATAAACTGATAAAATAAATATTAGTTTGCGAAATTAATTTCACGTAATGAATTTGTGTCAATTAGTGAAATTCGTGTTCAAAATTGATTTATAATATTTGTTTACAAACGGTAGGCCACTAAGATAAAGCTTTAGAGAAATCCAGAGCTTTTTTATTTTGGACTCCCCTGAAACAACTTTGCGTTTACGAGCGGGACACTCACGCCCAATATCACCTTAAGGAGATTTCCATGATTTGTTGCAAAATAAATCTCTCCTAAAATTGTAAATTTTTTTTATTTCAGGCAGATTTAGGAGATCAGGCAGATTTTTCTAATTTTTTTAATCCTTTAATCTGTGGCTTTGAGAAAAAAAAGATAAGTAAATAAGTGCCAATTTATCCATTTTTAAGCTTTTGAAACCTTTTCTAGTTTTTCTTATGTGAATTTTGCATTCAAATAATTCAAATCACATTTTATGAAAAATTTTTTATTACTAGCTGTTCTTACAGTTTTAGGATTCGCAAATGTCAATGCCCAAAAAATTAAATTTGGTGCTAAAGGAGGTTTAAACTTTGCAAATGTCAGCGGAGATAATACCAAAGGTCTTGATGTCGTAACATCATTTAATTTTGGTGTTGTATCAGAAATTCCAATCTCAGATAAATTTTCTTTTCAACCTGAATTAATGTATTCCGGTCAGGGATATAGTTTCAATGACAATACCGTTGCTTTAAATTATCTGAACATTCCTTTAATGGGAAAATATTATGTAACAAAAGGATTAAGTGTGGAAGCCGGACCGCAAATAGGTTTTTTACTTTCTGCTAAAAATGAGAAGACAGATGTAAAAGATGCTTTTAATACTTTTGATTTTGGTATTAATTTTGGCTTAGGCTATAAACTTGACAACGGACTTAATTTTGGGGTACGATACAATCTGGGATTAACTGATATTAATAATGTGGATAATTCTTCCATTAAAAATAAAAACGGAGTATTTCAAGTATCTGTTGGTTATTTCTTCTTCTAGAACTTAATAATTGTATGGCTTTTATCCCTAAGACTGCCTAGGAATATAGCCGCCTTTTTTACCGGTGTGATTTGTACTCGTTTTACCTATTACAGATTTTTTAAACAGATTGGATCAAAATTAAAAGAGGTAAACAATGTAACAAAAGCTTCAGAGAAATCTGGAGCTTTTCGTTTTTATAATTCCCCTTATTACTGATAAACACTGATACCTGACTAACAATATAAAACCTGGCTATTTGACATTTTTTATGTTGGACCAATAGTAAATACAATACGAGCACTATAATTAGCAACCGGAATTATAACAGACACACCGCGTATTCGAAGGTTTAAGCCAATATTAGTTACTGTTGCTAATGATAAAACAGCAGTTACTCTAAATAACTCCGCATCACTCGTTAGAACTTCCTGATATGGCGCTGATTGATCTGGTACCATGCTACAAAGCACGCATAAACCTGATCCATTATTCAGTTTTCTTACATCAATTTTCAGAGAATTATTCCATGTAGGATTGGGTTCATATCTGACTGAAACCTTTCCTGTGCCTAAAAGAAGTGGTACTGCCAAACTTAAATTAATTTGAGAAGAGCTGCTTTCATAAGTTCCCACATAATCAGATCCCGCTTCTGTAATTGTTGGGATAACAGGAGTCCAATCTGTACCTCCTACCGTAATCGTTTGAGATTGGGCAACTACGCACACAAATAACGCACCAACTAAAGACAATAATCTTATAGATGTATTTATTCGATTTCTTATACTAGATTGTTTCACCATCTTTTTAGTTACTAATAGTATAGGTTATAGTAATTATTTTATTAGTAGTTTGTACTAATTTCTTATAATCATCCATTTCAAGAGAAATATTTAATAAGTGTCCGTTATTGATACCATTTCCCGTAAAAGCACCGCCAATACCTGTTATAATTGTTGTAGGCACGGTGGTTAGTGTAACTTTACCCACAGGAATCCCTCGTGTACCTCCCCCACTACCGCTGGCAGCAGCGGCCTGAAGCTTTACGAATAATCCGGTGAACGTCTGATCAATTTGGGCAGAAACAGATCTTGCGGGCGTTGTTGTTTTTATAGCAGACGTATAGTTTAACCATTTTGTAGTATTAACAGCAGGAATGGTTAATGGGCGACCAGCCTCTGTGGGTGCCAAAAAGCTAAAAGAAATAGCCGTCATAGCAGGTTCTACATCAAGTAATGCAACTTCAGAAAGATTCACATTAATATTGCGACTTCCTGTTGTTTGTGCCGAAAGAAACAAACTACCAGAAAAAAAAAGGAATACTCCTAAAACAAATTGAATCGAATTAAAAATCATTTTTTTTCTTTTGAAGTGTTAAAACCTACTCTCATTGGTTTTTGCAAATATTTTATTTCTTTTTCCGTTTTACTAATCTTAACCTGAACTTGTTGATCTTCATCCGGGTTAAGTGTTAAGTTTATATCATCTGTCTGAATTTTATATTTACTGTTTAATCCGTTGCGATATACTTTTAATTTCCAATCACCGGGTCTTAGATAGGTAAAATCAAAAGGTTTGGTAATATCACATATTTTTCTAAAAACCTGGCTATCTGATATCACTTCAACAATAACACTTTGGTCTTTGCTATCAGCATCTTTTTCGTCAAGCAGTATCATTCCTTTTATACCGGAAGCTTTTGTAATACCAAAATTGAAATAATTTCCTCCTTCGGTTATGGTAACTTTAGCCGGAATGTCAATATCGGTAATATCCTGCACACCTAATGTTCCTTCTTCTATTTCAAGAAAATAAATATCAGGTTTCACATTTTTAAACAAAAAATGACCATTTTCATCCGTAATAGCTGAATAGGGACCTAAATGAAGTTTTATATCCTTTATTTGTGCACTCCCTAAATTAGTGATATTTCCTTCAAAAAAACCATACTCTTTGATTTTTTTTATAGGCGCATTAATGTCCAGAACATAACGTACTGAAAATGCAAAATCCTTATTCTCAATCTGATGCTGCGCTAAAGCATATCGGGAAAGTATATTTATTTGTTGATTTGGTGCTACTCTGTAATTTAATGCCAGCTCCAACAGATTTCTGTCTGTATAATAATCCTCCAGATAATAGGTGTTTTGATAAAATAAACTGGCATCCCATCTGTTGTAAATATGAGCATTGACACGCCCTCCATATAAAAACAGCTTCTCATCCTTTGTCGCATATCGATTTACGGTCGAATAACTACCATAAAGACTTATAGAATTTCCTTTGTTGTTATAACTAACATTGGCAGTATATAGTGATGATGCGCCTTTTGAATTAATCAAAAAATTAGTCGTTTCTGCTAAATACATTTGAAGATTGATCGAAAATTTATAAATATCCTGAGACAATTCAATACGGCTAAACATTTCTTTATAAAAAAACTGTTTATGTTCCATTCTGTCTTCATATTCCTGAGTTCCGCTAAAGAACGAAATCGCACCTCTTTTTAAATAATTATAACGTATCCCTACCTGAAAAGCTTCTCTGTATGGCGCGGCTCCATACAGAGTATCTCTTTCAAAGTTTCTTGCATCCTTTTGATAGTTAGACGAAAGGCTCAGTTTGGGTAAAATTCGGTAATTAATATTAGCCGTAAAAAACTGGGTATTGGTATAATAACCTGAAAAATGAGGCGATGCATATATATAGCTCGCATTGACATCCAGATCTTTAAAATAAGTTTGTGTTTGTAGCTGCCATGCATTTCCTTGTGCTACATTATTACTGCTTAAAGCATATTCTCCTTGTACAGCAACTCTCTTAAAAACATTTCCCTCGCCTGCAACATAGTGTAGATGATCGTCCTGATTGTTCTCTTTTCGTTTCAATAAATATCCGTAGCGTATATTATTTTTGGCATTAAAATTTACCTTGGCATAAACACTGATTTCATCTTTAATATCTTTAAAAAAACGGGGTTTATTATAAAAACCTCCAACTTCTAACTTGTCGAATTTTTGCCTTAATTCTACACCTCTCCCATATCTTGAAAACTCTGTCAAAAATGACGAAGAAAAGGTCTTATCGCCCAAATGAGCATAAAAATTAGTCGATTTATAATTTATAAAATATTCTTCGTACTGAGAAAAGGACGTTAATCCGAAACGGTCCGGACCGATAGCCCTAAATTCAAGTAATTTAGAATTTTCTTCATTTAGAGCTCCTCTTCCATAAATTTCTCCCTGAAATCCGCTGTCAAAATCATTTCGCTCTTGTCTCCCAATATAGGTTGCCGCTATTCTAATAGGAAACCGAAGCCAGACATCTTCATTTACCGGAAAAACAGGAATAACATTTGTTATCTGGGAGGCAAAAACAGGTTGAACAGAGTCGTTTTTGACAGAAGCTGTAAGTTTAATTAAATTTTGTGAAGGTTTAGGCTGTTCAAGTTCAGTAGATTGATATGCATTTATTAGGACAGACTTTCCCGGTAATATCAAAATAGGATTATCACCTTTTATAAAAGTTCGGGCAGAGGTTTCGATAAAAATATTTTCTTTGACGTTTCCCTCATTTTTCAGCATAAAAAAATTATTGATAGTGTCTCCTGCTTTTACGTAGCTTGATGCCGAAATAAGTTCTAATGTTATTCGTTGCAACTGACTGACCGTTAGTACAAAATCCTGAGAGTGCAAAATATTATTTGTCTTGTCCTTAATAACTAAATTTATTTTGTCTTTGCCTTTTGATGAATTAATGGGTACCTGAATAGCAACTAAATATATTTTGGTCTCGTTTGCTGCTAAAGTAAGATCATAAGGTGCAGCAGCCAAAACCCAACCTTCAGGAAGTGTATTCGTTACCGTGACTAAAAAATCCTTGGGAAATGGATTCGTAATTTTAAAAACCAACGTTTGTACCTTTCCCGGAGTAATAAACTCATTCTGATTTACTAAATCGACCGCGAGTTTTTGTGCCTGAGAAAAGTACGGAATAATAAAAAATAATATAATTATTCTTTTATTCATTTATTCATTGGGTATATTTAATTCGATATTTATTCCAAAAACGTGGTCCTCTGCACTACTTGCAAGTATTGAAGCATTATAATTGCCAACAGGAACTGAACTTAAATCTATAGTAAATAGTTTAGAATTATTGGGTAGTAAACTCTGTATATCGCTCTTGAATTTTCCTTTATTACTGCCGTCTTTGCTGTCAAATATCTCAATGGTGGCTTCAACGATATGAAATATTTCCCCATTATTTGAAATTGTAAGTTCTAAAACATGCTTTCCTTCAATTTTCTTTAAATTGATGGCATCAAAAGTCATTAAAGCCTTCGCAGGTTTTTCATTTGTGGTCACCATCTGAATGCTATAACGAATGAGCGTTTTTAACTGAATACCGTTTTTGACATCATTTGGTACAACATCATCTACAGGTTCAACCATAACTACGCTCCAAAAGCTGCCGGCAGGGGTATTTTCAGGAATAGTGATTTCATAAGACACATCAGTCTTACTCCTGCCCTCTATTTTTAATAAATTGGTACTTAATTTAATCCATTTTAAATTGCTCCTTTTATTCTTTCCGTAATCTTCATAAAATGAAGTCCCCGTAGCATTATAGCTATAATCTTGTTGATACAATTTTACATTTTGAGCAATATCAGAAGTGTTTTGAATAGTGATAATTCCTTTTTGCAATATTCCTTCTTTTAGTTTGTAACTATGTGTTAAACCATTGGTTATAACAATGCTTGCGAATACATTAGTATACGCAAAGAAAACTGCAATAAAAAAGAGTGTTTTTTTTAAAGTCATCGCTTAGCAGGTAGGTTGAAATAGGTAGACAGAAGTAGATAGTTAAACAAAAATAGTGTCTCCTGATTTTATGTAAGCGACACTATTTTTGTTTAAATATCTTTGAAAAAATATGGGTTTTAGTTTTCACTAATGGTATAAGTAACTATCACTGAAGGTGTAGATGCAAACAAACCTGTGTAATTAGTCGCGTTTAATGAATAGGTTAAATTGTGTCCGTTGGCGGCACCATCTCCTGTATAAGAAGCTCCAATTGCTGATATAATTTGTTGATCAGCCGCGGTAAGTGTTATCGCGCTTCCGGCACTAGTTCCCAGTGTTCCGCCGCCATTTGTTCCGGTAGCTGTAGCTGCCAGAACCCTTACATCTAAACCAGGTACAACTGCATCCATTTTAACAGATACTTTGGCCGTTTTTGTGCTTGTTGTTGGAATATAAGAATAATTAAGCCATAAACTAGCATTGTTTGCAGGAGCTACAATGGGCAAACCCGCTTCTATAGGAGCAGTAAAAGCCATCGTAATGTTTTTGGCCAGAGCTGGTTCGATATCCACAATGGCTACTGTAGGAATTGTAATTCCTATCGTGTGAAAATCAGTCCTAGTGTCTTGGGCATAGACTTTTCCAAAAACAGCTAGTAAAAATAAAGCAGATAAAATTTTGTAGGTTTTCATAGGATATGTTTTAGATTTTATATAAAAGTATACAATATTCACATATCCCTAACTTAAATCTTACAATTTTAACAAACTTATTATTCAACACTACTTGTGGGGTTATATTTACATACTATTTAACATTATTCTTTAGGCATTATGTTTCCTGAGTTTGCCCATATCATCAGAGACAATGAGTATCAATGAAATAACTTCCCTTTTTTTCAAAAGATTATCGCTATTTCCTGAAGTATTAAATTTAAGATAGAAATACAACAATTATATGCATATCCTGCGATAATCTGGTTAGATTTCCGGCATTCCTCCTACTTTTTATAAGTTGCTTTTGGGGGAGCAGGGATACTTATTTACTGCTTTGTCATGACATAATCTTTATATTCAAGATTGGGAGCGGGAGGTGTTATATCGCCTTTCTTTAAAATTATAGTCGAACCTCTATCAAAAACAGAAACTTTAATCGCCGGTAAGTTATTTTACTGTTGTTTTTTAGATCCCAGACCAATAATTCTGTGTGCTTTTTTATCTGCAAAGCTAAGTCTTTGCGCAGAGCAACTTATTGATATAATGATTAATAATTTGATACAGATAAACTTTTCCATGATTGTATTTTTGATTACAACTTCTAAAGTCGAAAGACTTCACAGCCAAGAAAGACGACTTGTTAGTCGCATTACTTTGTTGGAATTGATTCTAATTTTCCATTCTTATATACATAAAAGCTTGTATAAGCATCAGAAAAATCTTTTTTATCGTTACTTTCTTTAGCTGTAAATTTTACATCAATTAAATCTCTAAAAGCAGATTTGTCATTAGAATAAAAAAAGACAGTTATTTTATCTGCATAGGTTTTTCCAATATAGTCCTCATTTTTAAGTTTTTTGGAGGAATAAAGCCCTACGCGAATTTCATTATTATCATTCCAAAAAGCTACCGAAACCGTATTGTCTGTATTTCTTCCTGTATGATATTTTGCATTTTCGTTAAATTTCAGGATTTCAGTTTTTAAATCTGAATTTTTTATTACAATATTATCTTCTCCAGCATTCCCTTTATCACAAGAGTAGCTTATAATTATAAAAAACAAAGCAATTATTTTTCTCATATTATTTGTTTTTTTTGATTCAAAATCAATCCCTTTTAATGGCTATCTGCTGCAGTGATTTCCCTCTTTATAAAATCTATTATAATTCAAATCGAGATTATTTTGTTTTATTCCACTTCTTCTCCAATCCAAAAAATTTTATCACGTACCAATGGAAAATTCCAATCTTCTGCATAAATATTTTCCAATTCTGCAGACCAACCATCTACAGTAGAAGTTTTTCCATCAATTTTGCTGGTCGCGATATATTTCCCGGTAATGAAGTTAAAAGATTTTGTGATGCTTTTTGTCTCTTTCTGATAAGATACGTCATATCCAATTACCTGAATTTTATGGTTTTGATTATTAAATCTTAATCTTATTTTTTCGACCAGATCTTTCTTTTCTCCAGAGATATTCGGGATCGATTCCTGATCAGCATATTGTATGGTTACTATGCATATCTTTTTTTCGTTTATTGTAAAGAATGTATAATAAGCCGATTCTTTATTATTATACAGAACGCTATTATTTAGCAGATTAATTTTGACTTCTTTCTTTTGCGAAGACAAATAAACCGAAAGTACACTCTGCGCTATTTCATCTTCATTGAATAAGATATTAAAATTATCAACTAAACTATCATCATCAAATTTTACTGATAAACTTCCTGCAAGTTCTTCCTCCTGTTCTTTTGTCCATTCTTCTGCTTTCTCTTTTATTTGATGTGAATCCTTAATCTTTTTTCCAGTTTTATTTTCGCAAGATTGCAAGGAGAATATTAATATAAAAAGTGCAAATAATTTATTCATTTCAATTCGGTTTAATCTTTAAATTCAGCTCCGGTTGCGAAGGCCAAAAACAATAAAATAAAAGGCAGCAATAGCATTAATAAAATAATTACAGAAAATATGATTACTTTTTTCTTACTTGTTGCTTTAGATCGAATCAAGACTCCAACTGTAATTACAATTATTAAAAGTCCAATTAGGTATCCCATTTTTATTATTCTTATTTCTTACTGCACATTTGTAAGATATGCTGTTCAAATATATTGTTTTTTTCATATAAACAATAGCAAGGATCGTGGTTTTCTACACTATTAAAAATCAACAATATACTTCTGAATATCCAGTATAATTTTGTTGGATTTTTAAACAAAGCTTCAAAAAAATCCAAAGCTTTTTGTTTATATTTACTCTTTATATAAACAAATTTAATTCATCATAATCACTACCAAAACAACCTGTTAATCAAAAATCTATGAATAAAACCCTCATAATAGCATCCTTATTTTTAGTCTTATCAGGATGTCAAAACAAATCTAAAACTGAAAATCTGGACCTAACGTCAATAGAAATAGGAGAACTGGATGACTCAAATCCAGCGCTCTTTTCGATTAAGCTCAATACAATTTATGGCGAAAATGGATTAGAAGATTATTCTCCGGGTGCTGATGAAGTTTCGGGAAAAATAGTAAAACAATTAGATGCTGCAGACGGAAGCGAGTACTATTTAGTAAAACTGGATAAAACTCTCGACTATAAAGAAAGAGATAAAAAACCTCAATTAAAAACTGATTATCTTATCGTAGGCGGAAGGTTTAAGGAACAGCCTCTGCAAAAAGGCGCTAATAAAACGGTTGTAAATGTTGCAATTGTAAAAGATGAAACTTTGATCAATGAGCCTAAACTGGACTTTAAAAAAGCCATTTTTGCGGGAATGGGAGAAGCTACCGAAATTCCGTAAAACTGAATATAAAGACACCTATAAAACTTATCGTGCAGAGACCAATATTGTAAATCAATTATAAACACGAATTGCACTAATTTGCACAAATTTTAATTACGTTAACTAAGTTTGTGAAATCAATTTCACAAAAAATTAATGCCAAATAATGAAACTTGTGCTTGTCTCGTAATTATGTCCATAGGTAGCTCCAGATTTCTCCGGAGCTTTTTTTATTCAATTATTTTATAGTCCTTTTTTATAAAAACTATAAGGAATCTGCACTAACCAATTCACTAATTTCAGTTAGAAGCTCGAATTCATTTATAGGAAACATTTGAAGTACCACCTCTAAAATAAGGGCCACATTAATCGATGGGTTTTCGACTTTTTCTGAAGTCCTTTGCGTTTCCTTATTCAGTGCCAAATACATAATTTGAGCATATCTGTTATGGTACAGCCAAGCTCATAATAATTGACAAACTTGATTTCAGCACTACAATCTGTTTTATTATCTGCTTCTTTGGAAATATCTAAATACTTATTCACTAGTTTTCTAAGATATTCTACGTTTTTAATTTCTTTTGCTTCCATTAGTTTCTTCCCAATTAAATTACAATTATGATAATTCAAATGTGAGACTATTTTTACGTAATTCGGTTATCATTTACGATAACACACAAAAAACTATTTAAAATCTGATATTGCTTTTAGAAAAAAGAAACGCATCATATCTACGATTCAAAAGAATAAAAAAACGCGCAAAAAAAACTTTTATGCAACTTCTACCAGAATTCTTCGAAGACTGAAAACAATTAATCAATAACATATATTATAAATTACTTTTAAACCCTTCCACCACATTCCCATGCTAATGATAATATGTATCTTTTTCATGAATATTAAAAATTGTCTGGCCTTTTCTCTTAATTATGGTATCTCTTATCAAAATAAGATTCAGGACATCCACCTATCGTTAGTTTGAACTAATTAGATAAACTCCATAACTTTTAAAACCAAATTTAATCCAAATTCTGTCGTACAAATGATTTACTATCTAAAACATTAATCATGACACTCGGCTATTGGATTGTTTTTAACCCTAAATACTTTTCTATTATTTATTCTTTTTCAGCACTTTAGCAACTACAATTCACCTACCGTTATCACTGAAAAAACCTCATATTAATTAAATGCTATATTTTCCAGCAACTGCGTTTATGTTCTTAAATGTTTTTATAAATTTGCGATCTTGTAATGAAACCCATTATTTTTAATTTAAAATTATGACTTTCACATAAATACCACACAAGTTATCTTACAACCTATATTCAAAAACAAATACTACAACAATAACTAAATCCAATGCTTAAAAAAAACAAATCCCAAATTTTATTTTTTATTCTTTTAAACCTATTTTTTTCGATCAATTCCTTTTCTCAAAAAAACCTTTACGTAGGAATTGAAATCGGACGAAGAGCAATAAAAACTTCTGTTCTTGAGGTTAATAACATCAAAAAAGCAGACTATAAGATTCTTTATTTCTCGAATGACAGAATTGATCTTGCCCAACACATTACTGATAACGGCGAGCTTACTCAGGACGATATCAACAAAACAAGTATCATCATTTTTGATCAATTAAAGAAAGTAAGAAAGCAGTTTAAACTTCTTGAAGAAAACATTTTTATAGTTGCCGCTCCGGTTTTTGAATCTGCGCGCAACATCGATGTTTTAAAGAATAAAGTTTCGACCCTGACCAGCAAAAATTTTGACATTATAGATATCGACGAAGAAGCTAAAATGCTTGTTAAAGGTGCTATACCTCCTGTTGATTATTCTAATGCATTATTGCTTGATATTGGTGCAAAAACGACAAAAGGCGGTTATATTGATGACCTTGACAGCAAATTAGAATTTGTACCTCTTGAACTTGATTTTGGTACGATGTCGCTTACTGATGCAGTCAAAAAAACGGTTGTAAATCAAAATCAGGTCAATGATATGTCTACATTTCAGGAAAAATCCTTTGATTTTAATACTGTTCTTCGCAAAAGAATAAAAGAAATGCTTGATGCAAATCCTCAAATTCTAAAGAAAGAAAAAATCTACTTATCCGGTGGTGCCGTATGGGCTTTTGCAACGCTATACTATAACGAAAACCTTAAGGATCACTACATTCCTTTGACTTTAGAAGATGTTATGTATTATGATGCAATCCTTAAAAACAATTTCAACAAGTATAGTAACCTTGCGAAAACTAATAAAGAAGCTGAAAGAGTTTTTAATGTTTACGACCAGAAATACCTTATTTCTGCAAATAACATATTGGCAATGTTCCTTGAAAGTATTCCAAATTTGGAAACTAAAAAAATATATTTTGTAAAAGACGGACAGGTAACCTGGCTGATCTCTCACATTGCAGATCGTTCTAAAAAAGTAAACACTAACTTTTAGAATATCCTTTATCATTCTTACGGAACCTGTCTGGTTTCATTATTACGGAATTATATATGTACCAAAGCTTCAGAGAAATCTGGAGCTTTTTTTATGCCGGATAAATTATGGAGATCAAAGTTTTTTAGCCACGAATTTCACAAATTAGCACAAATTTTTTCACACAGATCGTGCAGATTAAGGCAGATTTAATTCGTGGAAATTAGTGCAATTAGTGGCTAACTTTTTTAAATTATCAGAAATTAATTCGTGGAAATTAGTGCAATTTGCGGCTAACTTTTTTTTACTTATTTACTTGTTTCCAAATTTTAGCACTAAAATCATCTTTATACATCAATCTATTACTTCTGGTAGGATTGACACGATTGGTCAGAATAATTAAGAACCTATTATTTTCCGGATTTATAAAGAAAAATGTACCTGTAAATCCCGTATGTCCAAAATCATCTTTCTTAAAGAATTCATCCGGTTTACGTTTATCAAAACCAAGTCCGCGATAGATTCCTTTTTTGACAAGAGGCGATTTTGTAAACGTCGCAACAACCTTTGCTTTTATAATTTGGTTTCCATTATATTTTCCATTGTTAAGCAACATTTGGCAAATCACAGCGATAGATTGCGCATTGGCAAATAAACCCGCATTTCCAGAAACGCCTCCAAGAATAGCTGCTGCTTCATCGTGTACATATCCTCTTATGGTGTCTTTCCTGAACAAATAATCAATCTCCGTAGGTATTACATTTTGCTCAGAAGTCCATTGCAACGGATTGTATCCAATTTTTGAAATCCCCAATTCGTTATAGATTCCTCTCGCCATTTGATCTAGTTTTAAACCGGTTTTGGCTTCCATCATTTGTTGTACCAGAATCAAATTCAAATCACTGTACAAATATTGACCACGCTTATTTGTATTCGCTACAGCAATTTGGTCATAAACAGATTTATAAAATTCAGGATTCAGCCACATGTTTTTATAGATCCTCACATAATTGTCTTTTGGCTCAAAAGAAAGGTATTTTGTATCGTAAACGATGTTCTTGTTTACATACATATTATCAAACAAATCTGGATAATCTGCCGATTGCTGATTGCTCAATAAAGGCGATCCGTCAGGGGTTGACAACAGGCTTTTGTAAAAAGTGATTCCTGATTTTAGTCCCGTTGTATGTGTCAGTAATTCAAAAAGCGTTAAATCTGCAATAGGCGTATTTTTGTATGTCAGGACAACATCCCCCAATTTATCCTCTAAACTTATTTTATCTTCTCCTACTAAACGCATGGCGACAAGTGTTGCTCCCAAAACTTTAGACATGGAAGCTAAATCGTATACATCGTCTGTTTTTACCAAATCTTTTTTTGAGTAATCATGATAGCCGTAATTCTTTACTATAAAAACAGAATCTTTGCTTCCCACAATAATTTGAGCTCCCGGAAAAAAACCTTTTTTGAGGGCATTATTCATCATCGAATCAATAAAAACCTCATTTTGTTTTGTGTCAAAAGACTTTTTCAGGGAACTAAAACTAATTCCTGAAAGTATCAAAATAACAAGTACGATCCTGATTCCTGTTTTTTTCATTTTTTACTAAGGGTTAATTCTTAAATCCTGTCCTGCCATAAGAGGTTCGTTGTTTGTTCCTGTAATCGTAGTTTTAACTGCTTTTACCGGTTGTTTAGGATAAATTGATGCATTGCCATAATCAAAATCATCACCTTTTATAAAATCAATTCCATTATATGAATACTCAACAAAACCGTTATTAATAATAAATCTTGGATGATGCGGAATCCCTGTCAAAACATCAATTTTTGCAGTGGTTACAGGATTTGTAAAAGTATATAAAATCCAATCGCCATTTGCACAAGCAACATCAGTACGTAAATACGTCTCCGGGTTATAATCCGCTAAATTAGAAATTGGAAATTTCGGATTTTCAACCATTGATGAAGTTACCTTAACCTCTGGTTCTAAATAAGGAGAACAATTGAAATTGACTTTCGCCGAAGATTCTTTTGCTTCTTTATTTTCAACAGTAAAATCAAGACGATACGTATTTTTATCGTTATAATTTTCGATCAAAAATCGCAAACGAGGTTTTGATTTCAACGTTTTTTCATCTGAAAAAGTTTGTATCAGTTTATCATTTTCAAAAAGCGAAACAGCTTTGACAGCACCACTGATACTCTCATCTGTTGTTGGAACAAATGTGAGATACCAAATGCCATTCTTATCAATATGTTCCGAAATATTCTCCGAAATGTTTAAAACCTCAACTTTAGAGGTATTCCAGTTGGCAACCGGTAATTTCTCTACTTTTACAGCCGGACTTGCAACAACTTCATTAAAGAAAGTACGGAACTGGTAATTTTCATAATCCTTTGTCCTGATTGGATTTGTGTACAAAGGCGATTGTCTTGTAGGCTCATTTCCTTGTGTATCATATCGTACAATGGCTCCTTCATAAGGCGGAGTTACTGTTATGCTTCCGTCTTTATAAATCGCTGTAGGAGGAAAATCTCTAAAAGCAATTCCCATATTTGCCAAACGCTGTAAATGGCTATGTGTCAATCTTCCGTAAAAATCATCCCAGTTTTTATCTTCTTTTTTAGTCCACCCTATTTCAGACAAAGCAGCAATTCTGGGATAACTCTGATATTCCATAAATCTCGCAGGGCGGTCCAGATATTCACTCCACAAAGCACCCTGAACCCCTTTTATCATTTTTTGCTGTTCGGGAGTTAAATCATTATTTGGAATTGGCTCAAACGAATACGCTCTTTTTGTATCCGTAATCGCAGCCCAGCGATGACCTCGCTCATTTTCAGACTGTGCCATATCGAAATAAGTAAATTGCCCGGGCATCATAATTGTTTCATATCCTTTTTTAGCCGATTCAATTCCGTAGCTTATTCCCTGCCACGCACTAATTAAAGTATTGGGATTGATTTCTCCTCCTTTTAAAATTTCATTCCAGCCGGCTGTTTTCCTGTTGTATTTTGCTACTATTTTTTCTACACGTCTAAAGAAATAATTCTGAAGCTGAAAAGTATCTGTATATCCTTCTTTTTCCATCAAAGCCCTGCATTTTGGGCAGTGCTCCCAATTGGCTCTGTTTACTTCGTCGCCCGCAACATGAATGTATTCGAATGGAAACATTTCTGAAAATTCTCTAATAATAGAATCCAGAATCTGATAATTTTCTTCGCGGCCTACACACCAGACATTTTTTACTTCTCCCTGAACACTTTTTGTTTCCTGAGTCGTTACACATCCTACTTCAGGATATGAAGCTGTTACGGCACGCGAATGTCCTGGGATTTCGATTTCAGGCATGATATCAATTCCACGGGCCAATGCATACGCTACAACTTCTTTCATATCCTGCTGCGTATAAAATCCTCCGTAACGTTTATCTCCGGAACCATATGATGGCAATAAAACTTCACCGGGACCTCTCCAGGCTCCTTTTAAAGTTAAGTCAGGCATTGATTTAATTTCGGCTCTCCATCCGTTATCATCCGTAAGATGCCAATGAAAAACATTCATTTTATGTGCTGCCAGCCAATCTATATAATTCTCTACCGTTTGTTTATCAAAAAATTGTCTTGAACAATCCAGCATCATTCCGCGCCATTCGAAGCGAGGATAATCTTCTATTTTCACAAACGGAATTGTTCCTTTCTTCACGTCTTTTGCAGAACAAATCTGTAATAAAGTCTGAAAACCATTCAACACTCCGTTTGAAGATTTTCCTTTTACCAGAACTCCCTTTTGAGTTACAGTTAACTTATAACCATCATTAGGAAGATCTAATTTTTCATCTATCAAAAACGATATTCCATTTTTTCCGTATTTGCTTCCAGTAGCAACCGTTGCATTAATTCCTGTATTTTTAAAAAAATCACTTGCAATATAGCTAGCGCTTTTTTGCATTTTTTTGTCTACAATAATCTTCACAGCTAAAGGTATTACAAACAACTTATCTTCTTGTTCTATCTTTACAGGCCTGGGAATAATATCCAGTTTCTGCGCCTGCAATACATTCAGCGAGCTCAGGAAAACGGCAATTAGCAGTATACTTTTTTTCATCTTTATAGCTTTTTATTTTATTAAAATTGTATCGGAATACTTTCAGTTTGCGTGGCACTCAAAGCGGTAATAGCATAAGTGTAGTTTTTTAAATTAGCATCCGGTACCTCTAATTTTACAGCTGTAGTAACATAGTAAATATTCTCAGGATTAGAGAAATCAGTTATTTTTCCTTTAGGGAATCTATAGATAACAAATTTTTGATTGTTTGCCCCGGGTTTCCAGGTAAGCACTACTTTGTTTCCTTTATCTGCAATCGATGCATTTGTAGGCGGTTGTGGTTTTATCCTTGTAATTCTATTCGCCTCAGGTGTTAATGCGATATATTTATATTGTTTTTCAGTAATGGCTTTTCTCAGCGTATCTCCTTTTTTTAGAAAAGTAGAAGCCGTAAAATGCATTGAACCATCTATTAAAGGCATGGTTCTGATCATTTCTATTTGTTTTACAATCTGGTCAGGGCTTCTCCATTCTACTTCTTTGGCTGTATTCGAAATCTTGTAATCTCCATGACCTATATAAACATTTGTTCCGTATTTGTGTGCAGCCCACCATTTTGCCAAAACTTCAAAATTAGCTCTGTCAAAACCAATGTGCCAGTACAATTGCGGCGTTACATAATCGATCCAGTTTTCTTTTTGCCATTTCAAAATATTAGCATACAAATCATCATAATTTGTCGCTCCTGCCACAGTATTTGAACCCTCTGAATCTTTGGCTATATTTCGCCAGACGCCAAAAGGCGAAATTCCAAATTCGACCTCCGGTTTATTCGCAATTATAGTATCTCGTATTTGTTTGATGATCAAATCGACATTGTCTCTTCTCCAATCGTCTTTGTCCTTAAATTGTCTCGGCTCTTTGGCAAATGCTGCCTGATCAGGAAACTCTTGTCCTACTATTTTATAAGGATAAAAATAATCATCCATATGTATCGCCTGAATGTTATAATTACGGACTATTTCGCCTACTACAGAAGCAACAAAATCCCTGGTTTCTTGATAACCGGGATTAAAATATCTTGTTTTTCCATAGGTCACAAATAACTCCGGTTTCTTAAAATACAAATGATTTTTTGCAAGCACTTCTTTGGTTGTATCTTTTTGTACACGATACGGATTGAGCCAAACGTGAACACTCATTCCTCTTTTTCCTGCTTCATCAATCATTAACTGAAGCGGATCAAAACCGGGAGCAACTCCCTGTGTTCCGGTGATCCAATATGATGCGGGTTCTTTGGTTGATTTATAATAAGCATCTGCCGTAGGACGGATCTGAAAAACTACGGTATTCAGATTATTGGACCGTAAATTATCCAGTAAAGTGATCATTTCTGTTTTAATCTGTTTGTCTGACAAACCGGGTTTCGATGGCCAGTCTATATTATCGACAGTAGATATCCAGGCTGCCCGCATTTCTCTTTTTGCTGGTTGCTGGCTGAAAACATAGTTTTGAAACAGTAACATCACAATTAAAAATTTTAGACTTTTCATAATATTATTTTTGGTTAGTTAATATAGTTTTAATCTGTAACAAGCTAGCTTAACCGCAATGCCGATAGTTATCCGGAGCAAAGCTTAGACACAATATTGTCATTTCGACGAAAGGAGAAATCACACAAGAAATTCCTTTACTAATTTCGTCAATCTTTGTCGGGTTACTATTGTGATTACTTCGCCTGTTTGCTGTTACTCGAATCTCCTTTTGATCAAAATGAAAAACGAAGCGGAACAATCGTAAATAATCATAATTCTTAATTTAAAAAAAAGCTTAATTCTCTAATCTTCATCTGACTTTTCTTCATGTAAATTCAGCAGACTTAATTTGTGTTAATTCGTAGCTAAATAACTTTAATCTTTGGCTAAATTTTTCTCTCACAGATTTAGCAGATCAAGCAGATTTAATTCGTGGCTAAAGAACTTTAATCTTTGGCTAAATTTTTCTCTCACAGATTTAGCAGATCAAGCAAATTTAATTCGTGATAATTCGTGCAATTCGTGGCTAAAAAACTTTTAATCTGTGGCTAAATTTTCTCTCCCAGATTTAGCAGATCAAGCAGATTTAATTTGTGCAATTGATTTGCTTGTTCGCTGTTGCTCGGGTCGTGCGAAAAAACTTTTAATCTTTCTATTAATAGCAGCAAAAATACCTAACAGGTTTTAAAAACCTGTTAGGATAGGTAACCAAACCAATTTTTATGCATTGTTTATCGAAAATAGCAACACACAATTCCTTACTTAATTTTATTTTCTGTGAAAAAATTGTCAAAAAACAACAATTGAAATTTCAGGGAATTTTCCCAGTATTTAATATTATGCTGTCCCGGACGTTCTATATAATCATGGTCTATTTTCAGGGCAAGCATCTTCGTGTGAAGATTTCTGTTTACATCAATAAAAAAATCGTCGACACCACAATCAATAATCAGTTTTAGCTTGTTGTCTTTTACCAATTCAAGCATATTGACAACCGTATTTTTTTCCCAGTTTTCAGGATATTCCGTAATCGTTCCCAAACGTTTTTTGATATCCCACTTGTCAGGAAACGGACTAAAATCGACTCCTCCGCTCATACTTCCTGCCGCTCCAAAAACATCCTGATGCCTGAATGACAAATACAATGCGCCGTGTCCGCCCATGCTAAGTCCTGATATTGCCCTGCCTTCGCGACTTGCAATTGTTTTGTATTTATTATCTACAAAAGGAATTAATTCATTGATTATATAAGTCTCATATTTAAAAGTAGGATCAATAGGACTATCAAAATACCAACTTGAATAATTCCCGTCGACACTAATTACTATAAAACCATATTTATCGACCTGTTTCCCTACATCTTTAAAACTTTTTACCCATGTGGCATAATTTCCGCTGTATCCGTGAAGAAGATAAACAACCGGAAATTTTTTACTGCTTTTTTTATAACCTTCAGGGGTTATTACACAAGTTTTGATACTCTTGTTCATCGCAGTGCTAAAAACTTCTAAAGTATCTACCTTAGCCGCTTTAGCAGAAAAAAATACGAAGAATAAAAGAAGGACGCAGGTTGTTTTTTTCATAAAATCTTGTTTTATTAATTATGTCAAAATAAGTTCCTTATTTCTAACCATTAAGAGATTAAGTTCATAAAGCTTAAATTACTTAATATCTTAATGGTAAAGAAAATTAAGTCTCATTTAAAATTTAAAAAATTATCTCAGACAATTTCTTAAAATGGTCACCGGATGCATTGCTTTTCTATTTGTTCCGTCAAAAATCTGGTGGCGGCAACTGGTTCCTGCGGCAGCAATTGCTGTAGTAGGTTCAGTTGTACGGATTTTTGGAAACAAAGTATCCTCGCCCATTTGCATACTGATTTCATAATGCTCTTTTTCGTAACCAAATGAACCCGCCATACCACAACAACCGGAATTATAAATGGTCACTGAACTGTTTTTGGGCAGATTAAGCATTGCAAAAGAAGCTTCAATAGTACTCAGTGATTTTTGATGACAATGTCCGTGAATTTTTATTGTTTTCTGTTCCTCCGAAAATTGTCCGGAATGAATTTTTTCTTTTGTAATTTCTCTTTTAAAGAATTCTTCTATCGTAAATACATCTTTATATAATTTTTCGGCAGCTTCCTTGTCGTTTGCCAATCGGATGTATTCGTCTCTAAAAGTTAATATCGCCGATGGTTCAATTCCGATTAATGGCGTACCTTCTGAAATTATATCTTTAAAAATGGCTATGTTTTTATTGGCGATTTCTTTTGCTTCTTCCAGAAATCCTTTTGAAATAAAAGCTCTTCCGCTTTCTTCATGCTGTATTACAAGAACTTCATAACCTAGCTTGGTCAATAATTCATAAGCGTCTATTCCAACATTAACATCATAATAATTGGTGAATTCATCACAAAAAAGATAGACTTTTCCGTTTTCAAAAGAGTTACTTCCTGCTGACTTTTTGTTTTTTTCGTACCATTTTCTAAAAGTCGTTGGTGCTAATAAAGGTACTTGTCTTTTAGGAGCGATTCCCATACTTTTTTTGACCAACGGCAAATTGGCTACAAAATTTGTCATTGCGGGAGCGATACTTCCCAATTCATTCAGTTTCGAATTGAAAGCAAATATTTTATTACGAATAGAAAATCCGTTTGCTTTTTGGTATTGGTATAAAAACTCTGATTTCAAAGAAGCAACATCTACATTACTCGGGCATTCGCTTGCACAGGCTTTACAGCTCACACACAGCTCAAATACCTTATATAATTCTTCGTGGTCGAACTTATTATCTTTCTCAGAATTTGTCAGATATTCTCTTAATGCATTTGCTCTGGCACGAGTAGTATCTTTTTCGTTTCGGGTGGCACGGTAACTCGGACATAACGTTCCTCCTGCTGATGGCGGTTTCCTGCAATCACCGGAACCGTTGCATTTTTCGGCGGCACGCAAGATGCCCATACTATCTGAGAAATCCTGAATAGTTCTAATAACAGGTTCTTCCCTGCCTGCTTCAAAACGAAGATTTTCATCCATTTTAGAAGCATTTACAATTTTCCCCACATTTAAAATAGTATGGGGATCAAATGCTTTTTTTATTCGTTTCAGCAGCTCATAATTTTTATCACCAATCATAAAAGGTAAAAACTCTCCTCGTAAAATTCCGTCGCCATGTTCACCGCTTAGCGAACCTTTGTATCTTTTTACCAAGTGAGCGACTTCGGTTGAGATATTTCTAAACTGGTGTAGTCCTTCTTTTGTTTTTAAATTAATAACCGGACGTAAGTGCAATTCTCCGGCTCCGGCATGTGCATAATAAATGGCACTTTGTCCATGCCTTTCCATCATGGCGGCAAAATCAGCAATATAATTAGGTAAATCGCTTAGTTCAACCGCTGTATCTTCGATCGAATCGGCAGCCTTATCATCGCCAACGATACTTCCTAA
The DNA here is from genome assembly GCF_027980145.1 of Flavobacterium azizsancarii. Taxonomy (GTDB): domain Bacteria; phylum Bacteroidota; class Bacteroidia; order Flavobacteriales; family Flavobacteriaceae; genus Flavobacterium; species Flavobacterium azizsancarii. Next base: position 127,382 of record NZ_JAMZNK010000006.1, read on the forward strand.
AAGTCCTAAACCTGCTTTTCGAACCTCATTGACTTTATCAATATCAGTTCCGTAAATTTTAGGCAAAGCATATCCAAAATTATTATCTTCAAGATCTTTTATTAAAGCATCAGCTTGTAATTCGGCATCTTCCATACTGATATAAGAACCTACTTCAAGCATAATTACCGCTTTTGGTTCTCCCACAATAAAAAATCTGTTTTTAGATTGTTCCCTATTCGTTTTGGTACAATCTAAAATCGTATCATCCATCATTTCACAGGTATACAAATGATGTTTCATTGCTGTAACTACTGCTTCTAAACTTTCGTGAATAGTATGAAAATGCGCCACAACCATAATATTGTTTGTTGGCGGTAAATCATCTACTTTCAAGGTAATTTCTGTTGTAAATGCCAGGGTTCCTTCGCTTCCGCAAAGTAATTTCCCTAAATTGATCGTGTTTTCTGTTCCTGAAAACAGTTCTGATTTTAATAATGCATCAATTGCATAACCTGTATTTCTTCTGTGAATTTCAGGCTTTGGAAATTCCTTTAGAATCTCGTCCTGATTTTCTTTATTCGAAAGTTCCTCGTAAATGGTTTTGTAGATTTTACTTTCGAGTGAATCTCCTTTTGTTTTTTCTATAAATTCCTCCGAAGAGAGGTCTTTAAAAACCGCAATACTTCCATCGCTTAGAACCGCTTTTATCTCGACAATTTTATCACGCGTAACACCATAACGTATAGAGGTTGTTCCGGATGAATTATTGCCCACCATTCCGCCAATCATGCATCGGCTTGTGGTCGAAGTAGTTGGACTAAAAAATAAACCGTATGGTTTTAAATACAAATTCAGTTCATCACGAATTACTCCGGGCTGTACTGTGATCGTTTTCTTTTCAGCATCGAAAGCAACAATCTTGGTAAAATGCTTAGAAACGTCTACGATTATTCCGTTTCCTACCGTTTGACCCGCCAAGGAAGTTCCTGCCGTTCTGGGAGTTATCGAAATCTTGTTTTTTTCTGCAAAACGAATAATCTTGACAATATCTTCTTCTGATTTTGGAATTGCAACTGCTTCAGGCATAATTCTGTAAGCAGAAGCGTCTGTAGCATATATTTTTTTATGAAGCTCGTCATAAAAAAGTGTTCCTTCCAGTGAATCGGATAGTTGCTGTAATTGGAGAAGGCTGGACATGTAATTGGTTGTATTGCTTTGGTTGGTAATCCTAATATTTTGAATGCAAAAATTTTAACACATAGAAACATAGCTCACAAAACTTATTAAAAGGCGTTTCACTAAATTTGAATACACATAGTGTACTATGTGTAAAAATTATAATTTTCTTAGATCAACTTTTAGATTTTATGTTAATCTATGTTTCTATGTGTTTAAAAAAATTTACTTACTAATAATCAAAACGTTTAAACGCTTCGATCGCTTCGTATTCTGCCAATCCTAAATCATCGTATAAGATTGCTGTGTTTTTATTTCGGTCTTCGGCTCTAACCCAAAATTCTCTTGAGTCATTGCCCTGAAACATTACGCGGTCTTTTTGAGATTGATGATACAAAATGGCGTGACGTTTTAATAATACTTCTGATGGTGAAAGCGGAACGGCCATATCTATTTCGTGAATGTCCCATTCGTGCCATGCGCCACGGTACAACCACAACCAGCAATCGTCCATGTATTTTTCAGGTTTCAATTCTTTCATTGCTGCAAAAATCGCGTTCAGACAAACTTCATGAGTTCCGTGCGGATCTGCAAGATCTCCTGCTGCAAAAACCTGATGTGGTTTTATTTTGGCAATAATATCTTTTACAATTGCAATATCTTCAGGTCCTAATGGATTCTTTTTTACTTGTCCAGTTTCATAAAACGGAAGATCTAAAAAGTGTGTATTGACATCTTTTAAACCAATGTATCTTGTTGCCGCATACGATTCTCTTCTACGAATCAATCCTTTTAATTTTCGAACTTCCAGAGAATCAATTTGATTTTCGGATTTATTATTCAAAAACTCAATTATTGACTTAAAGTCTATTTCAGTATTAGTTTCGCCTACAAAATCGTTTGCAACCTCAGCAAATTTTAATGCTTCGTCATCTGTAACGGCTATATTTCCAGAGGTTTGATATACAACATGCACATCATGACCTTGTTTAATTAATTTCGAAAAAGTTCCTCCCATAGAAATCACATCATCATCAGGATGCGGGCTAAAAAGAATCACTCGTTTTTTTGCAGGATTGGCTCTTTCCGGACGATGAGAATCATCTGTATTGGGTTTTCCACCCGGCCATCCTGTAATAGTATGCTGCAATATGTTGAACATATTAATATTCAAATCATAAGCAGAACCTTCCTGCGCTAAAAGGTCTGACATACCATTATTATTGTAATCTCTGTCAGTTAATTTTAATATGGATTGTTTGGTTTCTTTGCAAAGCCAAACGATTGCTTTACTTTTTAATTCTTGTGTCCACGTACATTCGCCAACCAGCCAGGGCGTTTCGAATCGGGTTAATGCAGAGGCAGAAAACTGGTCTAATACAAAGGTCGCATTAGCATGATTTTGTAAAAAAGTAGCCGGAACTTCTGAAGATATATCACCCTGAATGGTTCTTTTGATGATATCGGCTTTGTTTTGTCCCCAAGCCATCAGGACAATTCTTTTAGATCTAAGAATTGTTGACACGCCCATGGTAATCGCTCTTTTAGGAACGTTGTCGATCCCATTAAAGTCTGATGACGCATCGACTCTGGTAATATGGTCTAAGGTTATAATTCTTGTTCCTGAATTGATGTGGGATCCCGGCTCGTTGAAACCTACGTGACCGGTACGACCAATTCCTAATAATTGAAAATCAAGTCCGCCAGCTTCTTTTATTTTTATTTCGTAATCTACACAATACTGGTTCAGTTCATCACTTGCAACTGTTCCATCCGGGATATTTACATTTTCCGGTTTGATATCAATATGATTAAACAGGTATTGATGCATAAAATAATGGTAGCTCTGGCGGTTCTCCTTGGTCATTGGATAATATTCATCCAGATTAAAAGAAACTACATTGCTAAAACTAAGGTTCTCTTCTTTATGCATGCGAACCAGTTCTTCATATACTTTTATTGGCGAAGAACCTGTTGCCAGACCAAGAACGCAAGATTCATTATTAGCTTGTTTTGAACGTATTAATTCGGCTATTTCCTGAGCGACAATTTTTGAAGCTTCCAGAGAACTCTCAAAAATCACATTATGATTTTTTTCAAATCTCGTTTCTTCAAATTTTCCTGGTATGTCGTATGCCAAAGAAGTATCGGTTTTCATAATATATCTCTTAGTTAAAATTAGTTTAACAAATATATACAAAAAACGAAGTCGATACATTATTTTGCACTATTTAACAAAAATAAAATTAAAAACAGCAAAATAATGCAGAAAATACTACCTAAACCTTAAACTACAAGACAAAAACGCCTGCTTTTCTATACTCTTCCAAACTTAAATCTTCCGGATCTAATTCGGTTACGATGGTATCCAACTGGCTAAGATCGCAAACACTGTGAGGCATTTTAGTATTTAATTTATTCGAAGAAAACATAGAGACTACCCTGTCTGAAGACTCTATCATTGCCTTTTTAACAATAGAGACTTCATAGCCAATCTCTGTCAGACCTTGTTTTATACTGATGCTGCTTGCTCCTAAAAAACAAATGTCAGCTTTAATCTTAGACAAAACCTGCATCACATCCATTCCTATTGTAACCATTGCCTTTTTCTGCATTTTTCCACCTATAAATATCAAATCGATATTGGGATGCTGGGACAATTGCATTGCTATTGGCAAACTATACGTATAAATTGTAGCTTTTAAGTCCGAAGGAATAAGCTTTGCAAAGACCAGATTGGTACTTCCTCCACTCATTATAATAACCTGTCCATCATGCAGTAAAGACAATGCTTTTTTAACGATTTTCTTCTTCTCCTCTTCAGCACTTATATTAATATTAAAGACATCAACAGATTTTTCGATAAATTGTATAGCACCTCCGTAAACTTTCTCAAGTAACTTTTTATCGTCTAATTCGTTCAAATCCCTTCTTATTGTGTCTTCGGATAAATCCAGAGCTAAAGCCAAATCTGTTGTAACAACCTTTTGTTCTTCAAGGAGTTTAGTCATTATAAATTTATGTCTTTCGGCTTTAAGCATTTGTTTTAGAAATTAAAAATTCAGAACAAATATATCAAATAATTCAATTCAAAATTGGAAGATCCATCAACAAATGCAACAGTTTGCACGCTTTAACACATACTTATTAACTTATTGAATCTTTATATTTAAAATTGCGTTATTTTGCATTATTTTAGTTAATTTTTCAAAATAAATTATCAATGTTGCATTTATATGCAATAAATAAATATATTTGCGCAACAACCATTAAAAAAAACCAAGTAATTATGAAAAAATTATTCCTTATTACATTGTTGGTTTTGTTCATACAGACAACATTTGGGCAAACAAAAACAATTACCGGAACAGTAAAAAACAAGGCGGACGGGTTTCCTTTACCCGGCGTTAGTGTTCTCATTCAAGGAAGTACCAGCGGTACTACAACTGATTTTGACGGAAATTTCAGTCTCTCTGCAACTGCAGGACAAAGCCTTAGCTTTAGCTATATGGGTTTTGAGACTAAAATCGTAAAAATTGAGGCACAGCAAAAAATCAACGTTGATCTTTTAGAAAGCACTTCTAAGCTGGACGAAGTTGTGATTGTAGGTTTCTCTTCTCAGAAAAAAACGAATTTAACCGGTGCTGTTGCTTCAATCGATGTAGCTAAGACAATTGGCAGCCGACCTCTAACAGATGTGAGCAAAGCCTTGCAGGGAACTACACCCGGGGTAAATGTTAGTTTTAACTCAGGAAACATCAATCGTGTGGCTAAAATAAACATTCGTGGAGCCGGAACTATTAATGGTTCTGATGATCCTTTGATATTGGTTGACGGGGTTCCAACGGATTTATCTCTTATTAATCCAAATGATATTGCAACAATGACGGTTCTTAAAGATGCAGCTTCGGCTTCTATCTACGGTGCGCGTGCTGCTTTTGGGGTAGTATTGATTACAACTAAAGGAGGAAAAACAGGAGAAGGAAAAGTGAGATTTTCTTATTCTGCCAATACGGCTTTTGTTAATCCTATTTCTACTTTAAATTTCTTAGATCCAACAGAAGAAATTCCGGGACTAGTTGCCGCCGGAACACGTACTGATGGTGCTGTACCAGAGCTTTTTGGTGCAAACTACAATACTTTACTTGCCGGAATCAAAAACTGGAAAGAAAAATATGCAAACAATCGTACGAGCCGTGAGATGGTATATGGTGAAGATTGGGAAATAAAAAATGGTACACCTTATTTCTACAGGGTTTGGGATGCTAATAAAGAATTGTATGCCAGCAATGCTGTTCAGACCACTCACAATCTTTCGGCACAAGGTAACTTGGGAGAAAAAAGTTCTTTCTTTGCTTCATTTGCCCTTGCTAACCAAGATGGCATGTTACGAGTGAATCAGGAACAAAGACAAAGAACCAATATCAATTTAGGATTCACTACAAAATTGGCTGACTGGCTTACGGGTGATTTCAAAGTAATGAATATCAACAGTAAATATGACCAGCCGTTTAACTACTATGGTGGTTCTGGTACTGATGATACAAGTTATGGAGGTTATTTTGGATATGCGCTTCGTTGGGGACAGTATTTTCCAAATTTCGGAACTTATAAAGGATATAATTTCCGTACTGCGGGAGGTTATTTATCGAATGCATCAAGAAATGAAAACGTGCAACGCAACAACAGGTTAAGTGCAAAATTTACAGCAGATATCACTAAAAATTTCAATGTGATAGCCGAAGTAAGTAACGTAACAAATACATACGACAGAAAACAAAATGGTGGTAAATTCTTAGCCTGGGACAGCTGGTCTGCCATGCCATATGATGCTACAACAATACAAACCGCTATACCTGCAACGCTGGAAGCCGGAAACGATTATGTAGCACAATCTAAATCTGAGTCAGTTACTAATGTGGTGAACATTTACGGAAACTACAAAAAACAAATAAACAAACATAGTTTCAAGGTTTTAGCAGGTTTTAACTCTGAGTGGCAGGATTTCTCCCGTAATTATGCAAGAAGAAACACGCTTTTAGACAAATCAAAACCAGAATTCAATCTTGCTGTAGGGGAACAATTTGTATCGGGTTCTGCTAATAAAGATCTAAACCCAACAGAAACAACGTATTCGATTGCGGGTTTCTTTGGTCGTATCAACTATGATTATAATGGGATTTACTTATTAGAATTGAATGCACGTTATGATGGTTCTTCAAAATTCCCTACAAGCGAACAATGGGGATTCTTCCCTTCTGCTTCTGTAGGATATAAAATTGTGAATGAGAAATTCATGGAAAGTACACGTGGCTGGCTGAACGATCTTAAAATACGTGGTTCTATTGGTGCAATTGGAAATCAAAACGTAGGAAACAATGCTTTCTTATCAATCATGAATTCTACTAATCCTTCATGGGTAAACAGCGGTTCTACATTGCCTCCGTCTACAGGTTTACCAACTAACGTTGACCCTTCTTTGACCTGGGAAAAAGTATACACAAAAGATGTGGGTATTGACGTAAGAATTTTTGATATGCTTGGTGCTTCGTTTGACTGGTACCAACGCGACACTAAAGGAATGCTGGCTCCTGGTATCACACTTCCGGGTTCATTTGGACAAAATGCTGCTCAAACCAACTCAGGAAACATGAGAACAAGAGGATGGGAACTGTCTTTGAACTTTAATAAAAATCTTAGCGAAACTGCTTCTGTATTTGTTGATGTGGCTTTGTCAGATTATAAATCTGTAATTACAAAATGGAACAATACTTCTAAATTATTAGGTATAGTTACTCCTACTACATATCCTTATTATGATGGTTACGAAATTGGTCAGATTTGGGGTTTAACCAGTGACAGACTTCTTCAGGCTGACGATGTTATTACTAATAATGGTAAAACAGTAAATGGTGTTGATTACTCTAAAACAATGGTGGGCAGCTTTAAATACGGAGCCGGAGATGTACATTATGTAGATAAGGACGGAGACGGTGTTATATCCCGTGGAGCAGGAACAGCAGACGATCATGGGGATTTAAGCAAAATTGGTAATACAACACCGCGTTACAAATATGGTATAACAGTAGGTGGAAAATTCCGCGGATTTGATGTTTCAGGTTTCTTTCAGGGAGTTGGAAAACGTGATTACTGGGCTGCTTCTGATGCTGTTTTACCTTTCTATCGTGCACCTCAGCAAATGTATGCCAGCCAGGCTGATTACTGGACACCGGAAAATACCGGGGCTTATTTTCCAAACCCATATTACGGAAATGAAGCTAATACACTTGGTGCAGGTACGACAGGTTCAAACAACTTTGTTACATCAACAAGATATTTATTAGACATGTCTTATTTCCGTCTAAAAAATGTTACTCTTGGATATTCACTGTCAAAAGATTTAGTAAAAAGAGCGCGCTTAGAAAAAGTAAGAATTTATGCATCAGGAGAAAACTTAGTGACCTGGGCAGACAAACGTCTTCCTGTTGACCCTGAAATTGATGAAACTGAAGTTTTCTGGGGAAGAGCTTATCCGTATACCAAAACAATCTCTTTTGGTGTTGAGCTTTCTTTCTAATACTAACAATTCAAAACTTTTAAAATGAAAAAATCAAATATAAAATCAAGATTTCTGTTTCTATTTGCTGCTGTAGCATCAATGACCGCAGTTAGTTGCTCTGATTATCTAACAGATGATCCTGCAGATAAATTTACAAACGATAACTTCTGGCAATCAGAAGATAATGTAAAAACATTTTCATGGCTTAATTACGATACCTTTTATGGTTACGGAAATGGTACAACAATAGGGCTTTCGTCTTTTTATTATCATGGAAGTGATTATAAAGTAGATGATAACTTATCAGCATTTACTTTTTATCAAATGCCTGTTACGGCAGCGACTACTAATGTTTATTCCTGGAATGAGTATTATACGCTTATTCGCCGTTGTAATCTGATGTTGGAAAAAATACCAACTGTGAGCATGTCTGCAGAAAAAAAGAACCATTATATTGGAGTCGCTAAATTCTTTAGAGCTTATACATACTTTCGTTTAGTGCAAAAAATGGGAGATGTTCCTTATACTGATAAATATTTAATTCAGGGAGATCCTGCAGTTTATGCGCCGGCAATGCCAAGAGCAGAAATTATGGATAAAGTAATTGCTGATTTAGAAGAAGCTGCAAACTTAATGCTTGTTGCAGATGACAAAAATGCTACCGTAAACAAATACACGGCTTATGCAGCTTTAAGCAATGCCTGCCTTTATGAAGGAACCTATAGAAAATATCATTTAGCTCAGGATGGAAGCACTTATTTTAATAAAGCTAAAGTGGCTTCATTAGCGATAATGAACAATCCGGCTTATAAATTAAATGCTGATTGGAAATCGCTTTACAATTCTGTTGAATTACTTGGTAATACAGAAGTGATCCTTACAAAACGTTATTTAACAAACGTATTGATGCACTCTCTACAAAACTATACCAATACCTCAACCATTCAATACGGGCTTACAAAATGGGCTGCTGACAGTTATGTAACCACAAACGGATTACCTATTCAACAAGCAGGAAATGCTCAATATACCGGCGATGATAATGTTACTAAAACTTTTGCTAACAGAGATCCGCGTTTTGGTAAAACTGTAAATCCTGCTAACTACGGTTATAAAGGAAAATCTTTTGGTACTGCGGCATTGGTTTCTATGTCTGGATATGTATTCGAATTATACAACAATCCTGCAACAACAGGTCCGGATGTTACAACCGGAGGACGTAATTATACTGATGCACCGTTATTTACACTAAGTGAAGTATATCTAAACTATGCCGAAGCTGCTGCTGAATTAGGTAATGCTTCTAATAATGATCTTGACATCTCGATCAACAAAGTACGTGCCCGTGCCGGAATTGCACCTTTGACTACTGACGGAACTAATGCTTCTGCGGGTGGTGTACTAATTAATGACCCTAGAAGAACAGCTGCATTAGAACAAATTTCTGGTGTTGTAAATCCTTTAATCTGGGAAGTACGTCGTGAGCGTCAGATCGAATTTATGAGCTGGACGACTTTAAGACAAGCCGATATTTACCGTTGGAAAAAAGGAGATTATTTAGATACTTCTAAAAATCCGGATGTAAATCTTGGTGCCAGAATTGGAACTCCTGTTGGAACACAAACGCAGGTAGACGCTAACGGATATGTAAAAATTTATCCAACAAGCACCAGAGCCTTTGAGGCAAAACATTATTTAATGAATATCCCTACAAATGATATTGATTTGTATAAAGCTCAGGGCGTAGCATTAAAACAAAACCCAGGCTGGTAATCCCTAAAATTTAATTACTATAAAACTATCTCCGGACATCAAAAATCCGGAGGTAGTCTTTTAAAATATTCTTTTTTACTTATTCTAAAAAGGCAGACAAGAAAACGTGACAAAATAAAAACTTCCGGTCTGAAAAACCCAGATCAAATATTCCATACTTTACATCAACAATCAAAAAATAGCAATAGTAATCAAATAATACTTTAATTTTATTTAGTCAATTTTTGCCTTCTAACTATTAACAGTACTTTAAAATGATAAAATTTATAACAAAAAGTGTTTTTATTGCCAGCTCTTTATTTTACACTGCATCTTATTCAAACTCCACTTCAACTCTCGTAAAAAATAACAGTCAGGAAATTACAAACCCTGTTATAAAAACCGGAGCTGATAATTACGAAAAATACTTACCGCTTTTAAAAAATAAAAAAGTAGGGATCGTAACGAATCAAACCGGAATTCTGACGGACAAAACTCATGTGGTAGATTTTTTACTGGAGAAAAAAATTGCAGTACAGACTATTTTTGCCCCGGAACACGGATTTAGAGGAACTGCAGATGCTGGCGAACATGTAGTTGACGGAAAAGATCAAAAAACAGGATTACCAATTATCTCTCTTTATGGAGATAATAAAAAACCAAAACCAGCACAATTAGCAGGGATTGATGTCATGATTTTTGATCTGCAGGATGTTGGTGCACGATTCTATACTTACATTTCTTCCTTGCATTATGTTATGGAAGCCTGTGCAGAAAACGGGGTTCCGCTTATTATTTTCGACAGGCCAAATCCTAATGGCCGTATTGTAGACGGACCGCTTCTAGAAAAAGAATATACCAGTTTTGTTGGCATGCATCCAATCCCGTTGCTTCACGGAATGACAATTGGTGAATATGCACAAATGATCAATGGACAAAAATGGCTTAAAAATGCAGTACAATGCAAGCTAACCGTTATTCCTTGTGTTGATTATAAAAGAACAATGGATTATAGTTTACTGGCAAAACCATCTCCTAATTTACCTAATGACCAATCGATAAATTTATACGCCAGTTTGTGCCTTTTTGAAGGAACGAATGTAAGCATGGGACGAGGAACGGAGAAGCAATTTCAAATTTATGGTTCGCCTTATTTAGCAAAAACTAATTTTAGTTTTACTCCCAAACCTAATTTTGGTGCCAAAGATCCGCTTTATAATGGCAAAGAATGTTTTGGCGAGGATTTGACCGCTTATCCTAAACTCAATCAATTAGAATTAAAATGGCTTATAAAAGCTTATCAGAATACCAGTGACAAAACAAAATTCTTCAATCCGTTTTTTACCAAACTCGCAGGAACTAAAAAACTGCAGGAACAAATTGAAAGCGGAATCTCTGAAGATAAAATAAGACAGAGCTGGCAGAAGGATTTAGAAGCCTTCAAAAAAATGCGCACAAAATATCTACTCTATTAAAAATCAAAAAAAAGTCAAAAAAAATAAAAAAATGTCACAAATAAATCCAGACACAGAACGTGAATCTCTTTATTCTAACTTAGATAAAATGAGCACTAACGAGTTACTTTCGAACATAAATAATGAAGATAAAAAGGTAGCCGCTATCGTTGAAAAACAAATTCCAAATATTGAAAAATTAGTAGATGTAATTGTTACGAAAATGAAACTTGGCGGAAGGCTTTTTTATATAGGAGCCGGAACATCAGGAAGAATTGGCGTGCTTGACGCCTCAGAATGTCCTCCTACTTTTGGAGTGCCTGACAGCTGGATTATTGGTATTATAGCCGGTGGTGACTCAGCCATTAGAAAAGCGGTAGAAAATGCCGAAGATGATATCGACCAGGCATGGAGAGATTTATCAGCGTACGAAATCACGAATTTAGATGTTGTTATAGGAATAGCTGCTTCAGGAAATACGCCATATGTGATTGGCGGACTAAAAAAGGCAAGGGAAAATAATATCGTAACTGGCAGTATTTCCTGCAATAGCGAAAGTTTGATTTCTAAAGAAGCTGATTATCCTATCGAATTGATTGTAGGCCCGGAATTCCTAACCGGAAGTACGAGAATGAAGGCCGGTACATCCCAGAAATTAGTCCTGAACATGATCTCGACATCTGTTATGATCAAACTAGGGAGAATCTACGGTAACAAAATGATCGACATGCAATTGTCTAATAAAAAACTAGTACAAAGGGCTGTTGAAATGATTATCGAAGAACTTCAGATTGATGAAGAATTGGCTTCTGTTTTATTGAAAAAACACAAAAGCGTAAGAGCAGTTTTACTCGCTCAAAATAAAAATTTGGAAGTTTAATCACGAAATCATTTAGAATCTTTTCTAAATTTATACGAATTAAATCCTTAATCTATAACTTTCGGGATTCAATAGAAACCTGGCAGGTTTAAAAAAGCTGCCAGGTTTTTATTAAAAGAATAAAAAAACAAAACCACTAAAGCTATAAAATGACACCAAGCACTATACTTCTTCTTATTATCATTTATTTTGGAATATTGTTTTATATCTCACACCGAGTGAGCCGAAAAGATGATGGTAATGATGCCTTTTTTACAGCCAATAAAAACTCAAAGTGGTATTTAGTTGCTTTTGGGATGATAGGAACGGCACTTTCCGGAGTTACTTTTATATCTGTGCCGGGAGAAGTAGGCGCACCTAGTGGTGAACAATTCAAATATTTTCAGTTTGTTCTGGGCAATGCCCTTGGATTTATAGTCATTACAAAATTATTACTGCCCTTGTATTACCGTATGAATTTAACTTCGATTTACGGATACATAGAACAGCGAATGGGTTTTTACAGCTACAAAACTGCCGCTACTATTTTCCTGATCAGCAGAACAATAAGCTCAGCGTTCCGACTTTATCTGGTGGTAATTGTTTTGCAGCGTTTTGTATTTGATTTTTATCATATTCCGTTTGCATTTACCGTATTAATCTCCTTGCTTCTTATTTTTTCTTATACGTACAGGGGCGGATTAAAAACCATTATTATCACAGATACTTTACAGACTTTTTTCCTGGTAACTTCTGTTTTCCTTACGATCTATTTTATTTGCGACCGCATGGATTTAAGTGCGATTGGCGCTTTTGAAGAAGTAAAAAACAGCAACTACTCGAAAATCTTTTTCTTTGATGATTTTCTGGGAAGCAAATTTCATTTTGTAAAACAAATATTGGGCGGAATGTTTGTAACAATTGCCATGACTGGACTGGATCAGGATTTAATGCAAAAAAACCTTAGCTGCAAAAACATTGGCGAAGCACAAAAAAATATGTTCACCTTTACGGGTATTTTTGTGATCATTAATATCTTTTTTTTGAGTGTTGGCGCACTTTTATACATTTATGCTAATAAAAATGGAATTGCAATTCCAACTGATTTAATTACAGGTAAACCAAGAACTGATTTACTTTTTCCTGAAATTGCTCTGAATCATCTGGCGACAATTCCGGCAATTGTATTTTTATTAGGGATTATTGCGGCAACTTTTGCTACAACTGACTCTGCACTTACAGCACTTACTACTTCTTTTTGTGTTGATTTCTTAGGCATGGACAAAGCGGAAAATAATAAGAAAAATACCGTTCGTACACGACATTTGGTTCATATAAGTTTCTCAGTATTGATTTTCTTTGTCATCCTGATTTTCAATTCGATCAATGACAGTTCTGTGGTAGGTATGATTTTTAGGGTTGCATCTTATACATATGGCCCGTTATTAGGTTTATATGCTTTTGGACTTTTTCAGAAATCAAGAAATGTACATGATAAATGGGTTCCCATAATTTGCTTATTATCCCCTTTGTTTACATTTTTAATCAATGAAAATTCAAAATTATTATTCTCCGGATATGTCTTCGATAATGAATTGATCGTACTTAACGGATTAATAACTTATTTAGGATTGTACCTGACGAGTTCACGCAGCAGTAAAAAAATATCTTTTTAAACATTTAAAAAAGTATATTTAATTCACTAAAAAAAAGAGGCAAATTAAAATCAATTTCCTCCAAAAAATCACCGTATGAAAAATCACTTCATAAAAATAAGTCTATACGCCTCACTCCTGTTTTTGATTACCAATTGTGCTACCAAAAAAAACACCACTGTTCCTGATGTTAAAAAAGACATCCTTCTACAAGATACTGTTGTTTACGTTCCTAAAAATAAATCAGAGAAAAAAACATTTTTCAAAGATTCTGATAAAGAAACCACCTGGGTTGACAGCATTTACAGTAAAATGTCTGTGCAGGAAAAAATTGGTCAGTTGTTCATGATCTCGGCCTATTCTAATAAAGATTCCCTGCATACAATTGAAATCAATAAGTTTGTTCAGGATTATAAAGTGGGCGGAGTAATTTTTTTTCAGGGTGGTCCGGTTCGTCAGGCAAGATTAACCAACCTGTATCAGTCGAAAGCAAAAGTCCCTCTATTTATAGGAATTGACGGTGAATGGGGATTGGGTATGCGTTTAGATTCGACTTATATTTATCCGTGGAATATGACTTTAGGTGCTATCCAGGATTTAAGTTTAATTGAAAATGTGGGAAGAAACATGGCCAATGAAGACAAACGAATCGGAATTCATTTCAACTTTGCCCCCGTTCTTGACATCAATACCAATCCTAAAAATCCTATTATTGGCAACCGTTCATTTGGCGAAGACAAAGTCAATGTCAGCAACAGAGCCATTGCCTTAATGAAAGGCGTGCAAAGTCAGGGGGTTTTTAGTACCGGAAAACATTTTCCCGGACATGGTGATACAGCAACAGATTCGCATAAAGCATTGCCTTTGATTACTTTTTCGAAAGAACGTCTTGAAATGGTCGAATTGTATCCGTACAAACAAATCTTCGATGAAGGTTTGGTATCTGTTATGGTTGCCCATCTTAATATTCCAAGCTTAGAACCCTTGCCCAATTATCCTTCTTCGGCTTCGTATAATGTTGTAACCAACCTGCTTCAAAAAGAATTAGGCTTTGAAGGGTTAATCTTTACAGATGGTCTTGCCATGAAAGGCGCCAGTAATTTTAAAGGTCCCGGAGATTTAGAAATCGCTGTAATTCTTGCCGGAAATGATATTTTGCTTTGTTCTGAAAATATCCCCGTAGCTTTCCAGAAACTGGAAGCTGCTTATAATGAAAACATCATTACTGAGGAACGTCTGGCACATTCCGTAAAAAAGATATTGCATTTTAAATTCAAAGCGGGATTAAACAAGTACAAACCCATTGCCATCAGCAATATTTATAATGACCTCAACCCACCGCAAAATGATGCTTTGCACTATAAGTTATATGAAAATGCAATTACTGTTCTAAAAAATGAAAAGGAAATACTGCCTGTCAAAAACTTAGACCAGAAAATTGCCTATGTAAAAATGGGAGAAGATGTAAACAGCACGTTTGTCACCACTCTAAAAAAATATACTGAAGTTACCGAAGTTTCAAACGCCAATATCGAAAGCCTTAATGACGAATTAAAAAAATACGATTTAGTCATCATAGGTTTCCACAAACTAAACAAACCGTGGGAAAAGCAAAATTTTACAGACGCTGAATTGATTCGTTTACAAGAAATTGCAAAACACAATAAAGTAATTCTCGATATTTTCACAAAGCCTTATTCCCTATTGCCAATTACAGATTTTGATGATATCGAAGGATTGGTAGTTTCGTACCAAAACTCGAATATCAGTCAGGTTGTTTCTGCCGAATTATTATTTGGAGCCATCCCGGCAAAAGGAAAATTACCGGTATCTATTAATAATTCCTTTCACGTAAATGATGGGTTATCAACAGAAAAATTAAACCGTCTTGCTTTTACTGCACCTGAAAATGTGGATATGAACCCAATGATTTTATCTAAAATTGATGCTATTGCCCAGAAAGCAATCGATGGCAAAATGGCTCCGGGAATGCAGGTACTTGTTGCCCGAAAAGGAAGCGTTATTTTCCAGAAATCCTATGGCAGCCAAACCTATGATAATACAAGGAAGGTGACTAACTCAGATTTATATGATGTTGCTTCGATTTCGAAAATGATTTCGACATTGCCTAACGTGATGCAATTATATGATAAAAACAAGGTAGAGCTGGACACAAAACTAAAAGACATGGTACCGCTTTTTGCTAAAACAAATAAAGCCGAAATCAGTTTCAAGGATTTACTCACCCATTATGCCGGACTTCAGGCTTGGATTCCGTTTTACAAAGCAACTCTTGACCATGAAGGAAAACCTTCTATAAAATATTACCGCAGCACAGCCGAATCTGACTTTTCTACTAAAGTTGCAGATGGTCTATATATTAGAAATGACTATCACGATACCATTATGAAAATCATTGCTGATAGTCCGTTATCCCTTAAAAAAGAATACAGATATAGTGATTTTACTTTTATCATCTTAAAAGAATATTTAGAAAAAAAGACGCATAAAAAATTAGAAGACCTGAGCCAGCAAAACTTTTACAGTACACTTGGGATGAATAATACGCTTTACAATCCGTTAGACAAATTTGAGAGAAGCAACATTGCTCCTACAGAAATCGACAACTATTTCAGACATCAGGTAATTCAGGGATATGTTCACGATATGGCAGCAGCAATGGAAGGCGGAGTTGCCGGTCACGCAGGGATTTTCTCTAATGCTATGGATGTTGCCAAAATGATGCAAATGTATTTACAAAAAGGAAATTACGGCAATAAACAATATTTCTCTGAACAGACCTTCAATGCTTTCAACACTTGTTATTATGCTGATAAAGGTGTTCAAAGAGGTTTAGGTTTTGATAAACGAACAGGTAAAGACGGCCCAACTTGTGCTTGCGTTTCTCCATCCAGTTTTGGTCACACCGGATTTACAGGAGATATAGCCTGGGTTGATCCTGAAACGGAAATTGTTTATGTCTTTTTATCCAATAGAACCTATCCGGGAAATAGTGATGACAATAAATTGGCAAAAGGAAAAATCCGCGAAGATATTCAGCAAATAATTCAGGATGCCATTATAAAATAAACCATACAAAAAGAAAACAGTTTTCTCTTTTTAAATAATTAACAAAACCAAAAAACAAACCAATGACAAAAGAACGTTTAATCTCGCTGGATGTATTTAGGGGATTCACCATTTTATTGATGACCATTGTCAACAATCCGGGAAGCTGGGCCTCTATTTATCCGCCTTTAGAACACGCAGAATGGCATGGCTGTACGCCTACCGATTTAGTTTTTCCTTTTTTTGTTTTTATAATGGGAACTGCAATCCCTTTTGCGATGCCAACAAAACATTTTGACTCTGGCGTTTTTAATAAAATTGTTGTGCGTTCTTTACGAATTTTCTGCCTGGGATTCTTTTTAGCTTTTTTTGGCCGATTCGAATTATTTGGTTTGGAAGGAATCCCTTTATTGATCGTTAGATTAATAATCACTTTTGCGGTAGCCTATGCTCTTTTAGGAAACTTTACTCTAAAAATTAAAACCTATCTCGTTTTCGCAATCTTCGCAATACTCTTATTTCTGGCCTACAGTAAAATCGAAGCCTATGAAGATGTAAGAATCCCGGGAGTTTTGCAACGAATAGGAATCGTGTATTTCTTTGCGTCTCTTTTATATCTTAAAACAAACCTGAAAACGCAGCTTATCGTTGTAGCTTCTATTTTAGTACTCTACTGGGTTCTGATGGCTTTTGTTCCTGTTCCGGGATTTGGTCCTGCTAATTTTGAAAAAGGAACTAATCTCGCTGCCTGGTTAGACAATGTACTTTTAAACGGACATTTATGGGGCGTTTCTAAAACCTGGGATCCCGAAGGAATTCTAAGCACTTTGCCGGCTATAGGAACCGGAATTCTGGGAATGTTTATTGGGCAAATACTAAACTTGCACATTAATAAGATCGAAATCGTAAAGAAATTAGCCATTACAGGAATTGCCTTAGTGATTACGGGTTTACTCTGGAACATCATATTCCCTATAAACAAATCGCTCTGGACAAGTTCTTATGTCTTGTACACGGCCGGAATTGCAACAATATGTTTAACAATACTGTATTACATAATAGACATCGCCAACTATAAAAAATGGACGAAACTGTTTTTGATCTGGGGCGTAAATCCTATGATTGTATTTTTCTTTTCGGGAATAATACCAAGGGTTATGAGTTATATTAAGGTTCAAAGCCCGGAAATAGCAACAGAACAAATCAATGTTCAAACCTTGATTTACAAATACGGAATTGCAACGTGTTTTGAAAATCCATTGAATGCATCTGTAGCTTATGCAATATCCTATGCGATATTTTGGTCTTGTATATTATGGGTATTTTATAAAAAGAAAATGATCTTTAAAGTATAGAACAGTAAGATTTTTGTTTTGCCACAACCCGAGCAACAGCGAACAGGCGAAGCAAATCACACAAGAAACTCCATAAAATAATGTCGTCGATCTTCTAGAGCTGCGCGTGTGATTAGAGCGCCACAACCGAACCCAGCGGGGGTGAAATATTTATCCATCAACTAAAAATCTATATATCGCTCCGATGGAGCTCTGATTGTACGCATTCCTATCATGCTACAAATAAATCGCTCCGATGGAGCTTTGATCTTAAGAATTTAAAAAACATATTTCTAATAAAAAATGGAATAATACCTCTTCTAGTATATTACCATTTTGAATATTTTGAGTCCCAGAGGGACGATATATTTATAGAAAATTATAGAGCGACCCAACAGAACCCCAGCGGGGTGATATATATAACCGTCAACTAAAAATCTATATGTCGCTCCGATGGAGCTCTGATTGCATGCATTCCTAACATGCTATAAATATATCGCTCCGATGGAGCTTTTACCTGAAGAATCAAAATAAATTTGATGAAATTATTTTAAAACCAAAAAGGCACTTCATAATGAAACGGCTTTTTGGTTGTTTGATTTCGGCTAAATAATTAACCAATATCACAACGCATAGTCGTAATGAGTTTTTTGAAACCTGCCTTTTCATATGCCTTAACTGCGGCTTCATTATCGTGATATACTTCGAGTCTGACCTCAGTGATTCCTTGCGATAAAACCCATTTTTTGAGATCGTTAAGCAAGAGATTACTAATTCCTTTTCCTCTAAATTCCGGGCTTACAAACATAAAACCCAGATAACCAAATAATTCATGTTTTTCGTATGCTTTCGCAGAGCGTATTTGAGCGTATCCGCAACCAATAATCTGATTATCATTATCCGCAACCAGAACTTCTGTTGCTTTATCTAATATCAGATCCTGTATATCATAGTAAAATATTTGTCCTTCTTTTAGTGTCGAATCAAATGGACGTTCAGCATCAACAAGACTTTGCAAAAATTCGGCTAATTGTGGCAAATCGGTATTTGTGGCGCGCCTGATAATGGTGTTATTCATAGTATATCTATCTTTTTAATATATAGAGCATTTTATTAAAATCAATCCTTTTTTACAGCAGTAACCATCATAAAAATTGGTCTTCTTAACTCGTCTTTCATTTCCGGATATTTTTCAATAATCTCATCTGATGATTTTGGTTCTGACAATTCCCGAATACTAAAATTAGCGTTGATTAAAGTATTTATGATACTTGCCATCGTTCGGTGATACTTGATTACCTGATGGCCTAAGAAATTCGTTTCTCTTATTCCCTCGTCCTGATAATTATCTATTGGCCAATGCAGCCTTTTGCCTTTTTCGTCCTTAAACCAGTCTTGTTCCGGTCTTGAAGTAAAAACAGGATGTTCTATTGAGAAAACAAAACTTCCTCCTTTTTTTAAGCATTGATTAATTTTGCGAAAAACAATATTCAAATCTTCTATGTAATGAAAAGTAAGTGAACTAAATACGATATCAAACTGCTCATTTTCAAACTCAATATCTTCAACTGGCATCTGATGGTATTCAATCGATAAATGTTTTGAGATTTCTTTTGCCTTATCAATCATCTTTTTTGACAAGTCAATTCCAATTACATTTTCGGCTCCCTGTTCCTTTGCATAAATACAATGCCAACCGTAACCACAACCCAGATCCAGAACATTTTTTCCCTGAAGATCTGGTAGCATTTTTTTTAAAACATGCCATTCTCCTGCTGAATTCAATCCGTCGACCGAACGGGGCATTTTGGCGTAATTTTCAAAAAAGTCTATATCGTCGTAAATATTTTGTTTCATTTCCTTATTTCTTATTCTTTAAACATATTCCCTTTGCTGAAGGGGTTTGATTTTTCATACAGCTACTTTACCGTAATAAAAATCCTAATAGTCCAAATATATAAAAAGTCATTTAAATCGATTCTATATTCTTTGCCTAAGTACTGTATTAAAACCTCCCGATTACATTCATCCCAAAACTTACAGATTTTTGTGATAATTTTTTTAATCTATTACCTAAATTTTTCTCGTCAACATTAAAAAAAAACGCATAAAATAATATATAATAATTTTATATATTCGTTAAAAAAAAGCTTTATCGCTGATACAGAGAAGTTAGAAAATAACAACTTCGTTTTTTCTGCAATTGTAATACATAATAATTGATATACTTATAAAAACTAAAAACTATGGAAAATAAAAAAGCACCTGTATTTACCTTTAGTATTCTAGCAATCATTTTAGGGGTAACATTGTACAAGCAATTCGACTTTAAAAATCTAACTTTTGAGAAACCGGCACTAGCAGTCGTCTATATAATTGTGTTTCTATTCTACGTTTTCGTTCTAATAAAGAACTTCACTAAACGATCTGAAAAATAAAAACCATTACTATCTTCTCAAAGTAAACCAAATCGATATTTTGTGTTGTCTTCATAAAACGAACCTCAGCTTAAATATTTTTTTTGCAGATTTAAATATTCTTCATACATTTGCAGACCAAACGGTCGGTTTAACATGAAAGACACAAAACAATATATTCTCGAGACAGCCTTTAATTTGTTTTTACAAAAGACATTTAAAGAAGTTACTATGAAAGAGATTGTAGAAGCAACAGCTTTATCAAAAGGTGCTTTCTATCATTATTTTTCGAGTAAAGAACAGCTATTTCGAGAGATTGTTGAAACGTATTACCTGACACAAATGTTAGATGGATATGAGCAATTTGATCAGAGTTCCTTAAAGGCTTTTTACAACGATTATCTGAACCACGCAGATAAAAAAGAAAATGCACGAAAAGAGGATAGCAATGTGAACAATTTTAGTTTGGTTTTTGAAGCAACAAGACTCTTTCCGGAAACAAAAGCAAAGTTTGCAGAAAACGACAGAATCGAAACAAAAATATGGTCGACAGTAATAGCCAATGCAAAAAAAAGCAAGGAAATTAAGTCTGAAATGAGCGATGAAGATATCGCAAAAATTTTTCTGTTTTCAGTCGATGCAACCAGCCTACGTTTGTTAATGCTTGAAGAAAATAACAATAGAAAAACGGTTAAAAAACAACTTAGTAGCTTTTGGAATAGTTTTTATAACCAAATAAAAATTTGATTTTTTAAGCAACACATCTTCCCTCACGATATTCTATAAATAACAAATCTCATAATTTTTTAACGAAGTAAAATGAAAGTTTGTCCTGAATGAACTCTAATCTTTTTTAAACACAAACAAACCAAACGGTCGGTTTAAAACAACTAGTTACCTGCCAATAATAAAACCTTAAAACAATAATTAAAAATGAAATCAAAAAAATATATCTTTTGGATCATCATATTGATCGTCCTGCTAAATTCTATCGGAATGTCTATTGTACTTCCTCTTTTGCCTTTTATAGTGGGCAAATATCTTCCGTCTCAACAGATTGTTCTGGGCATGAGTATTCTATTATCCGTGTTTGCAGCCTGCACTTTTTTTGCTGCACCCATTTTTGGAGCTTTAAGCGACAGATACGGACGAAAAAACATTCTGGTAATTAGTTTACTGGGGTCTGTAATTGGCTACATTTTATTTGGAATTGGCGGTGCTTTATGGATCCTCTTCCTCGGACGCATTATTGACGGACTTACAGCGGGAAATATAAGTATCTTATTTGCTTATATAGCTGATACTACTGAACCAAAGGAGCGAACCAAATGGTTTGGTTACATAGGCTCTGCTATGGGAATAGGAAAATTGGGTGGTCCGGCTTTAGGAGGATTATTGGGGAGCATTTCTCTTGCATTGCCTTTCTTTGTTACTGCCGCATTGATATTTGTTTCTGGTGTGGCTACCTATTTTTTGCTGCCTGAATCTCTGGCCCCTGAAAAAAGGACAACCCATTTAACCTTAAACAGTTTCAATGTCTTTTCGCATTTTAAAGATATCTTCAAATTAAAAGAAGTCAAATTACTTCTTATTTTGGGAATACTTTTTTATGCTGCCCTGGGTATTTTCCAGTTTAATTTCACCATTTTCCTGAAAGATATTTATAAATGGGGACCTGCTTTTATTGGGACGTTATTGACGCTGGTTGGTATCTGCGAAATTTTTTCCCGCGCAGTATTATTACCTTGGTTATTGAAACGTTTTAACGAAAGAACTATTGGAATTGCCGGTTTAGTTGGTTTTGGGATTGGTTTAGGTCTAATTCTGCTAAGTATATTTATACCTTCAGTAATCCTAATTGCACTGGCTGTAATCTTTGTCATTACAGGCGAAGGCTTATTTGATCCCACATACAATGCCAGATTATCACAATCAATTGACGAAAGCCAACAAGGTAAATTACAAGGTGTGAACCAAAGCTTACAATCGGCAAATAATGTGATTATGCCACTACTTGCAGCTGCCATTTACTTTTATAGTCCGGCTTCGTTGTACGCAACTGCAACTGGTATTGTAGTTCTGACCGTTATTGTATTCGCCAAATATATACCTAAAAGAAAATCGGCTTGAGCAACCAAATGATATTCTTGTGAATTATTATCTTACTTCAAAAAAGAATCTGCATCAATTAGTTTATTTCCTGTGTCATCATAAACAGCATAATTAAAACCGCTCTGAATACAATAAGAACCATACTCTCCTGCTTTGTTCAGGGCAATAAAACCTACCTGAATATCTTTTAAATCTTTCTTTCTGTTTTGGGTCAGTTTTATAATTCTGGCAACGGCTTCTTCACAGGCCTTTTGAGGCGATTTGCCTTGTCGCATCAATTCTACAACGAGATGACAACCTGAAATACGAATCACTTCTTCGCCATGTCCTGTGGCTGTTGCGGCTCCAATCTCATTATCGACATATAAACCTGCTCCTATAATTGGAGAATCTCCTACGCGACCGTGCATCTTAAAAGCCATTCCGCTTGTAGTACACGCGCCCGAAAGATTTCCGTTGGCATCAAGAGCAATCATACCAATTGTATCGTGATTTTCGATATTGGCAATGGGTTTGTATTTACTGTCTTTCAGCCATTCTTTCCATTCTTTTTCTGATTCTTCTGTTAGCAGATTTTCTTTTTTAAAACCTTGTTCCAATGCAAACTGCAAAGCTCCGTCTCCTACCAACATTACATGAGGCGTTTTTTCCATTACGGCTCTGGCAACCGCTATGGGATGTTTTATGTATTCCAGACAAGCAACTGAACCTATATTAGCATTTTCGTCCATGATACAGGCATCTAACGTTACACGACCATCTCTGTCCGGACGTCCGCCATAACCTACACTTCTTTCTTTGGGATCACCTTCCGGAATTTTAACTCCTGCTTCGACAGCATCAAGTGCGCTTCCGTTCTTTTTTAAAACTTCCCAGGCAGCTTCGTTTGCGGGAATCCCAAATCGCCATGTCGAAAGTACAATGGGTTTATTTCCTTTCTTTGCAACGAATACCTTTTCTTCTTCATGATCTGAATTAAAAGATTGCAATGCAACAGCGACTGAAGCGATTGCTGCTGTTTTTATAAAATTTCTGCGATTTGAATTTGTCATATCTAATATTTTGTTTGCCACAGATTAAAGGATTCTAAATGATTTTTAATCTGTAACAAAATTTATCAACCTATCTCAGTATGATACTATTTCCACATTAAAATAAAATCAGGTAAATTTTCAACAATGATTTTGAGCCAATTTTTCTTTTTACTTGTCATATTCGTTTTTTCCATTAAAAATGTTATTTACTAACCGTAGATTAAAACAATTATAAAAAATAATCTGTAAAAATCTTTTTATCTGTGGCAAAAATATATTTTCAATGTAAATTTATAAAAATCTACGATTTATAAAGCAAACTTGTAGCACCTAATAAAGCTGCGATTTCATTATCTTTAGAAATAGCAACTGTTACATTGCTACCTGCTTCTTTTATTTTTTTGTTGAAAACCGGTAAGAAAAACTCACTGGCATTTGCTATTTTTCCACCAATAATAAAACTATCAGCAGAGAAATTTTCTAACCACGGAAGCACAATTGCAGCCAAATCTTCTCCCATTGCTTCAAAGACTTTTATCGCCATTTCATCTCCCGTTTTAGCAAGATTAAAAAGCTCTAATCCATTATTTATTTTTTTTCCGCTTAAAGTGAAATAACCCGCGATAAGTCCGCGTGCTGAAACATAATCTTCGGCAATTCCTTCTTTGTACGGAAGGTCGTATATTTCTGCGTCTTTTGGTACTGAAATCCCTGTACTAATCGATTCTCCTTTGTCTATAAAGCAAGCTCCAAGTCCTGTGCCTAATGTGATTGCCATGACTTTTTTAGAAAGATTATCAGCGTTTTTAAAAACTTCTCCTTTACCAAAACAAACTGCATCATTTTCGAAAAAAATCGGAAAATCGTTTGAAAGATTTAATTTTTCCTGAAACAAATCGCGAACATTCAATCCATAAAAATGTTCGTATTTCGATTGTCCTTTTATCCAGCAAACTCCATTAGTATAATCAAACGGTCCAGGCATGCAAACGGCTAATCCTGTTGTGTTTTCTACTTTAGAATTTTCGATAGCAGTTTGTATGGCTTTTTCCCAAATAGTCATCACTTCTTGCACGGGCAAATTAGAATCGAACGACTCTTTGTGCAGCGAAAAATCAATCACTTTCATGTCTGTTATATCAATAACCGCTGCAGTAATATGTGTGCCACCAATGTCTAATCCAACGGCATATTCTTTATTCATTCTTTTGTATTTTGGAATTTTTGAATCATTAAGAGATTAATTGAATCTGGCTTTTAGGGCTGAATTAATACCTAACAGGTTTTAAAAACCTGTTAGGATAATTAATCTCTTAATGGTAAATTTATTTTAGATGTTTTTGTCTTTTAAAATCTGCGGATAATGAATGCTGGTGTGCATGATCATTTCTCCAAATAATGTATTTGCCCAAGCGAACCATTTTCTTGTAAACTTTGTTACATCGTCTTTATGGAATGACTCGTGCATAAATCCTGTATCGGCATTTGTTTTGATCAGGGTGCTAATACATGCTTCTATTTCTTTTTCGTCTACACTGGTAATCGCTCTTAAAACAATACTCATTGGCCAGATCGTATCTGTTCCGGTATGTGGTCCTCCAACTCCTTCGCCTGCTTTTCCTTTATAGAAAAACGGATTGTTTTCTGAAAGCACTACTTTTCTCGTATTCAAATATAGTTGATTGTCCGGTTCAACTGCACCTAAATACGGCAATGATAATAATGAAGGTACATTGGCATCATCCATCATGTGGAAACTACCGTAACCGTTCACCTCAAAAGCAATGATTTTTCCGAATTTCGGATGATCTATAATTCCGTTTTCTTCTAGTCCTTTCTGAACCTGTCCTTGCAATTCTTTTGCTTTAGCGACTAAGTTATCATCTTTTAATGCTGGCAAAGAAAAAATTTCCTGAAGATATCCAAGTACTTCAATGGCAAACATATTACTCGGAATTAAATATCCAAATAAAGTACTGTCATCACTTGGTCTAAAAGTCGAAACGATTAATCCGCATGGTTTTACCGGATATCCGTAGCCGCTTAATGGCACACCATCTGTAGCCCAAGCTGTAACTCTCTGAAAATTGTATGGTCCTTTATCCGTCCATCGCTGTTGCTCTTTGAAAGTTTGCAATACCAAAAGCATTGCTTCTTTCCACTTACTGTCGAACAAACTGATATCTCCGGTTTCTTTCCAATATCCGTGCGCCAGTCTTATTGGGTAACACAAACTATCGATTTCCCATTTGCGTTCGTGGATACCAGGCTGCATTTTGGTCATGTCATTTTTCCACTCGCTTACCTGATTAAAATCTTTATAAAAAGCATTCGCATAAGGATCAAGCAAAATACATTTGGTCTGGCGGTTGATTACTCCTTTTACCAATTCAGCCAGTTTTTTATCTTCTTTTACAAACGGAATATACGGCCATATTTGTGCTGTACTATCACGAAGCCACATGGCATCGATATCTCCTGTAATGACATACGTATCCGGTTTTCCGTCGATGATTTCAAAATCGACTGTGGTATCTAATGTATTTGGAAAACAGTTTTCGAATAACCACGCCAATTCCGGGTTTGCGATTTGTTTTTTGATTCTTACGATTGCAGCTTCGATTGCTTTACTCGTAAATTTTCTCTCAGCTAAAGGTGGTCTTTTGGTAATAAAATCTTTTAAGGCAAAATTGAAAACATCTGACTGCATTCCGAAAACATCGGTTTGAAGTGCCAATAATCCTGCTGAAAAAATCCCTGTGTTTTTTATAAATTTTCTACGTGAATTCATAATATTATTTTGAGGTTGAGTAAGAATATGGAAAGGCACTTGATGAAGTTCCTCTTTGTAAATTAGGCTGACTGTTCATGTCAAAATTCAATTCGCCACCTTTTAAGATATCAAAATGATTGATATAATTTTTGGTATGCGTTGCATTGTTCCATTTTAATTCCTGAACATACTTATTAGTTTCCGAATTATTTGGTGCATTTATAACCAATTGTTTTCCGTTTTCTAACTGTACAGTTACTTTTTTAAATAGCGGAGCACCAAGAACATATTCATCTGTTCCGGGACAAACTGGATAGAATCCCATTGCTGAAAAAACATACCAGGCCGAAGTTTGTCCGTTATCCTCATCTCCGCAATATCCATCCGGAGTTGGTTTGTACAAACGGTTCATTACTTCTCTTGACCAATATTGTGTTTTCCAGGGTTCACCTGCATAATTATACAAATAAATCATATGTTGAATAGGCTGATTTCCGTGTGCATATTGTCCCATGTTCATGATTTGCATTTCGCGGATTTCATGAATAACTGCGCCGTAATAACTATCATCAAAAATTGGCGGAGTCGTAAAAACAGCATCTAATTTAGCCGTGAATTTTTTCTGACCTCCCATTAAATCAATCAAACCATTGATGTCATGAAAAACACTCCAGCTGTAATGCCACGCATTTCCTTCGGTAAAAGCATCTCCCCATTTAAACGGATTAAAGTTTTTTGGAAAACTTCCGTCTTTATTTCTACCGCTCATCAGGCCAATTTCAGGATTATAAAGATTCTTATAATTCATCATTCGTTTTTCGAATAAGCTGATTTCTTTTTTCGGGCGGTTTAAGGCTTTCGCCAATTTCCAGATCGTAAAATCATCGTAGGCATATTCTAATGTTCTTGCAGCATTTTCATTGATTTTTACATCATAAGGAACATATCCTAAAGTGTTATAATACTCTACTCCTTTTCTCCCCACAGCATCTAATGGTCCTTCGTTATTGGCTCCGTGCAGCAAGGCTTCATATAATTTGTTGATATCGTATCCTCGCAATCCTTTTATATAAGCATCCGCAACTACAGATGCCGAATTGTTCCCTACCATTACATCTCTAAATCCGGGACTTGACCATTCCGGCAAGAAACCGCCTTCTTTATAATCGTTGATTAATCCTTCCTGCATTTCTTTATTGATAGAAGGGTAAACTAAATTTAGTAAAGGATATAAAGCGCGGAACGTATCCCAAAAACCAGTTCCTGCAAACATATAACCCGGCAATACTTTCCCATTATATGGGCTATAGTGTACCGTTTTTCCGTTGGCATCTATTTCATATTGTTTCTGAGGAAAACAAACAGTACGATATAAGCTGGAATAAAATGTTTTTAACTGTTCATCGCTGCCACCTTCGGCAGTTAATTTTCCTAAAACTTTATTCCATTCTTTTTTAGATTCAGCTACAGTTTCATTAAAGGAAGCTTTTCCTAATTCAGTGGCTAAATTCAACTCCGCTTGTTCTGCACTAATAAAAGAAGAAGAAACTTTTACGTTTACTATTTCTCCTCTT
Organism: Flavobacterium azizsancarii; assembly: GCF_027980145.1. GTDB lineage: Bacteria > Bacteroidota > Bacteroidia > Flavobacteriales > Flavobacteriaceae > Flavobacterium > Flavobacterium azizsancarii. Next base: position 155,132 of record NZ_JAMZNK010000006.1, read on the forward strand.
TTAGTTTTAAAACCTACAACTGCACCAACATGATTGTCTGTTAACTCTAGTTTGTCTTTTTCTAAAACTTTATCATGCCATGTATAATTGGTTGCAAATGGCTTATCGAATTGCAATACAAAATAGTTTCTGAAATTCTGAGGAACTCCACCACTATTACGGGTTGTATAACCAATAATTTTATTTTCTGACGGAATAATTTTGATATAGGAACCTTTATCAAAAGCATCAATTACGATTGAAGATTGTTCGTTTTCCGGGAATGTAATCTGAAAATGTGCTGCTCTTTCTGTAGCTGTAATTTCGGTCGTCACATCATAATCAGCAAGATATACGCTGTAATAATATGGTTTTGAAACCTCAGCTTTATGGCTGAACCAACTTCCTCTTTCGTCTTCGGCAAAACTTAGTTTACCAGTAACCGGCATGATCGAAAACTGTCCGTAATCGTTCATCCAGGGCGAAGGCTGGTGTGTTTGTTTGAATCCTCTAATCTTTTCTGCGGTATAAACATACGCCCATCCGTCGCCCATCTTTCCGGTTTGAGGTGTCCAGAAATTCATTCCCCAAGGTCGGCAAATTGCTGGATACGTATTTCCGTTAGAAAGACTATGCAACGATTGTGTCCCCATTAAAGGATTTACATATTCTACAGGATCTATCGTTTTTACTTGTGCATTTGCAAAAACGCAACAATGTAGTAGCCCTAAAAAAATTAAACTCTTTATTTTCATATTCTTATTTATTATCCTGACAGGTTTTGAAAACCTGTTAGCTATTATGTATTTATTCTAAAATCTGAATCTCGATAAGCTTTGTCAAAGTTCGAAACTTTGACAAAGCTGGCGTAAACCTGAAATCTTAAATTATACCTAACAGGTTTTGAAAACCTATTAGGAAACTGAAAACTAATTTTAAACTTTGACAAAACTGGCGTAAACCTCAAATCTTAAATTATACCTAACAGGTTTTGAAAACCTGTTAGGAAACTGAAAACTAATTTTAAACTTTGACAAAACTGGCGTAAACCTGAAAACTTAAACTGTATCTAACAGGTTTTGAAAACCTGTTAGGAAACTGAAAACTAATTTTAAACTTTGAAACAACTGGCGTAAACCTCAAATCTTAAATTATACCTAACAGGTTTTGAAAACCTGTTAGGAAACTGAAAACTGCGACTGAAAACTAAAAACTCCCTAAAGCGGTCTATCTTCTTTTTTCACTCCAAAAGTTGTCGATGGTTTGCTTCCCATATACAATTTTAATTCGCCTCCTTTTACAATCATATCATGTGTAATGTATGATTTTGTATAAGGTTTTCCGTTGTATTCTGCTTTTTGAATGTAGATATTGGTTTTACTATTGTTTATTGCATTCAATGTAAACGAAATACCTTCTTTATGATGAATTGTAGCTGTATTTACAATTGGACTTCCCAAAATATAAACTCTATTTGCAGGATTAACGGAATAGAATCCCATTGAAGAGAAAATATACCAAGCCGACATTTGTCCTAAATCTTCATTTCCACATAATCCGTCTGGTTTTGTAGAGTAGAATTTATCATCAATTTCACGGATTAGTTTAGCCGTTTTCCAAGGCTGTCCTGCGAATGCATACAAATAAGGAATATGATGGTTTGGCTCATTTCCTTGTGCATATTGACCAATTAATCCACTAATATCCGGTGAAATTTCTTCACCTTCTACTTTATCTGTGATTAGGAAAAGTGAATCTAATTTGGCTAAGAATTTATCTTCGCTTCCAAATAATTCAATCAAACCGTGAGGATCCTGAGGAACTAACCAAGTGTATTGCCACGCATTTCCCTCTACATAATCGTCTTTACGATGGGCGGATGAAAGCGGATTAAATGGTGTTCTCCAATTTCCGTCTGTCAATTTACCTCTCATGAATGTCGTTTCTTTATCAAAATAAAGTTTGTACAAATTGGCTCTTTTGGTAAAATAATTATAATCGTCTGTCTTATTCAAATCTTTAGCCATTAGTGCAATACAATAATCATCTATTGCATATTCTAAAGCATTACCAACTGATTCTAACAATTTATCAGCAGGAATGTATTCTAGTTTTTGAACATAATCCATTCCTTCACGTGTTTGCATGGCAGTTTTTTTGATTGCTTCATACGCCAATGCTACATCATAATCTCTGTATCCTTTCATATAGGCATCTACAATAACAGCGATCGAGTGATTCCCATTCATGGTATTGGTTTCGTTCCCCATCAAATGCCAAACCGGTAATCTTCCTTGCTGTTGGTAGATGGCTAAAAATGATTTAACAATATCATTGATTTTATCGGGATGAGTGATGGTATATAAAGGATGTAAAGCACGGTAGGTATCCCAAAGCGAAAAAGTCGTATAGTTGGTAAATCCTGCTTTTTCGTATACTTTTTTATCTGTTCCTCTGTAATCTCCGTTTACATCATTAAAAATTGAAGGTGCAAACATGGTATGATACATGGCAGTGTAAAAAACTTTCATCGTTTTATCATCTCCTTTTATCTGAATCTTATTTAATTCTTTGTTCCATTTTGAAGTGGCTTCTTTTACTACAGCATTAAAATCCCAACCTGGAATTTCAGCTTTGATATTGGCAGCAGCATTCTCATAACTTACAGGAGAAATTCCGACTTTTACTAAAACTTGTTTGTTTTTTAAAGTTGCAAAATCCAAAACAGCTTTCATTCTTACCGCTTCACCTTCATTTCCCGCAACAACAGTTATACTGTCGTATAAAGCCATTTTAGAAATTGGCTCTGAGAATTCCATAGTAAAAAAGACACGTTGGTCAGTTGCCCAACCTGTAGAATAACGATATCCTGCAAGGGTGGTTGCGTTTATTTTTTTGATAAAAGTTTTTACCGGTTTGTCCCAGCCTATACCGTCTGCAAGATCCAATAAAACGTGATTATCTGTAGTAGTATTAAAAGTATATTTATGAAAACCAACTCTTTCGCTCGCTGTCAATTCAGCTTTGATTTTGTATTTGTCAAGCAAAACACTGTAATATCCCGCTTTCGTTACTTCATTTTTATGAGAGAAATAGGAACCATAACCCGTTGCCATATCTTCTTTTGTTCCTTTGGTAAGCGGCACTTTTCCTGATACCGGCAATAACAAAATATCATTTAAATCTCCGATTCCTGTTCCGCTTAAGTGCGTGTGTGTAAAACCTAATATGGTATTACTGGCATAGTTGTATCCGCTGCACCAATCCCAGCCTTCAAAAACATTTACCGGTCCTAATTGCACTGCTCCAAAAGGAACATTGGCTCCCACAAATACGTGACCATGACCTGCAGATCCTATATATGGATTTACATATTGGGTATAATCTATATTGTTTTGTTTTACTTTCTTTTCCTGCGAAATGACAGGATTGGCAAAAAACAGGTTTAAAGCACAGATTCCGCTAAAAACTATTTTGTTATATTTTGTAAACATATTTTTTTATTTGATTTGTTGAATGGGCCACGGATGATACGGGTTAAACTGATTTACACGGATTTTTTTTAATCTTTGAGTCTGAAAAATTAATCGCAGAGCACAATCCTGATAGTTATTGGGATATGCAAGGGCCACAAGGAGACGCACTGCTGTGCGCCTCTACGGAAAACCTTTGAACCTTGTTTTATTCATAATACAAGAAACCTTTGTCCCTTTGAACCTTTGAACCTTTGAACCTTTGTTCCTTTGTTCCTTTGTTCCTTTGTTCCTAAAAAAACTTAGTACCTCTTTAAAACATTATACAGAGAATAAACTTTTACTTCCGGCTTTGCAATTTTCCCTTCGAACGTAATTGTTTTTTCTTCGCCTGCTTTTAAATCCATGTAATTATCGCTCCATTTTCCGGTATACCCTTTTATGGAAACGTTTACATATTTGGCAAATTTTGAAGCTTTTAAAATCAGTTTATTTCCTTGTACTTTCCATGTGATTTGTGGGTCTTCGAGTTTTAAATCTATCGGACGTGTCAAATCAATTTCGGGAGTTTTATCATCACGATACGCTTCTTTCATGGCGTACCAGGCTGCTTTGGGCTGACGATCATAATAATCGGTTACGCTCCAGCTTGCTACCGGCCAGCAATCATTAAGTTGCCAAACCAATGTTCCCATATTATAAGGTGCTTTTGAACGGTGAATTCCTATAATATTTTTAAGCGAATAATATTGTAAACATTGTGTGAGGTATGAATAATCCTCAACATTCATTTTCTTTATTTTGGTTGAATCAATGAAATATCTGTTCAGATAAGAATCTAATTTCATGAATCCTTTTCCGGCTTTTTGATGTGCCTGCAAAATATCCGAATATAAATAGCGGTCTTCCGGTAAAGTAAATTTTTCGATCGAAGAATATGTTGGCATTGCCTGCATTCCGTATTCGCTCACAAAACGACCTGTTTTTTTCTGCACGGCTTCTACATCTTCTAATCCCCACCAGGTTCCCCAATAGTGACTGTCTCCCTCAGTAAGGCTTTTTTCTTTTGACCAGTGAAATAATGGTGACGAACTGATATACGGTCTTTTGTTATCGACTTCTTTTACCCATTTTGGAATACTATCCTGAAACAAACGAACATAGTCTTTCCATAAACGAGTTGAATCCTGCTTGGACATGTTCATGCTTTTTTGCCAGCCCCAGCTTTTAAATGCTTCATCGATTTCATTATTACCACACCATAAAACAATACTTTTATGATGGCGTAAACGTTTTACCTGATACTGAACTTCTTTTTTTACATTATCAAAAAAAGCATCATCTCCAGGTACCATTGTTCCGGCAAACATAAAATCCTGCCAGACATAGATTCCGTTTTTATCGCATAGATCATAAAAATAATCGTCTTCATAAATTCCTCCACCCCAAACACGAAGCATATTCATATTGGCGTCTTTGGCCATTCCAATTACTTTTTCGTATTCTTTTTTGGTTACTCTTGAAAGAAATGCATCTGACGGGATATAATTGGCCCCTTTCATGTAAACCGGTTTTCCATCGATTTTAAAATAAAATGTTTTACCCAAATTATCCGGTTGTTGTACCAACTCGATTTTGCGATCTAAAACATAAGGTTTCTCAGGAGCTTTTGTATCATAAGCTTCTAATCGTGGTGTTTTCCAGATGCCGCAAGTGGTAAATTTTGGTCCCCAATCCCATCCAAAATGATATTGCGCTTTACGCACATAAGCACGGGGATTATCCGGAATTACAAACGGAAAATCTTTCTTGGCAAGTGAATCCACTACATTCTGTGCCGATTTAAAAACGATAACCAAATCATTATTTCCTGATTTAATTAGTTTTTTTACATCAACTCTCCATTGACGGAACATATTATCGGCTTTTAAAACCAATTGATTGTTCAGGTAGACTGTTGCGTACGTATCCAAACCATCAAAGACCAGTTCGGCGTTTTTCTTTTTTAATGTTGCCGGAGTAACCTGAAAAGTAGTTTTATATTCCCAGTCTTTCTTTTCGATCCATTCCAGTTTTTTTTCATTATCTCTGTAAAATGGATCCGGTATTAATTTGTTGTTCAACAAATCAGTATGTATTTCTCCGGGAACTGTGGCAGGGTGCCATTTTTCAGTTTTCGTTTCGCGATACTGCCATCCGGTTTTCAAATCTGTATTTTGGGCATTTGCCGCCAATGAAAAATTGGCGAGACAAATACCGACAAACCAATAAAATCTTTTTTTATACTCCATATTTACTGAATAATAAATTACTGTATTTTTCAATTCTGTCGCTGGCAGTGTGAGAAGGATAACCGATTATCTCTATTATTGCCTTCTCGTTTTAGGGTGTATTACGGAATAAAAGTAACTAACAAAATATCCTGAAATCATTTCCTTTTTTTACGGCTGCCAAGCTTGATTTAATTTTTGATTTTAGTCCCGATTCCCAAACGTCGGAAAGGGATAGATTTCTGATTGTGGCTTTCTAAATCTTAAAAAAATATTTATCCTTCTATTACATTCTTCTAAAAATAATTCCACCTTTTTCAGTAAAAGCAAATTTATCTTTTGCGAAAAAAAAGGACTAAAACATCTGAATGATTGTAGCATAAAACTCCTCTAATTTAATGAAAATCAAAATAGAAACTTAAAAATAAGCCGGGACGGGATGTATATCCCATCCGACTTATTTTAACTAACTTAACCAAATTAATTATTTATCCCACCAAATTCTGGTTGTCATTACATCCAACCCCTGGCGTGAAACTGCTTCTTTATAATTAGCTGCATTTGTTATCAACTCTGACTGATCATAAATTAATCTTCTTGGTATAGTTCCTTTTGTTTCTCCTATTGGATCATTTACCGGAACTAAAACAGGAAATCCTGTTCGTCTGTATTCTGAGAATGCTTCGAAACCGTTGAACAACAATACAATCCATTTTTGAGTTATAATTTGTTCGATTTTTTCAGCCTCTGTTCCTGCAGATTTAAAAGCATGAGCTGCAATATAAGTGTTGTATTCTGCTGTTGAAACTGCCGGTACTTTGTCTCCAAAAATAGTCAGTTCCTGCATTGCTCCTTTTACTCCGTCTTCATAATATTTCTGTGCCGTTCCGCCAACATTCCAGCCTTTTACAGCTGCTTCTGCAAGGATAAACTGAACCTCAGCATAAGACATTAACAAAGTAGGTGCGTCTAAGCGCAATACTGTTGAGGTATTAGGATCAGAGAATAATTTTTTGTCTCCACCCGGAAATTCTTTTGCATCATTTGCAAGACCTTGTTGGTTTGCCGGATTATTGTCTCCACTAGCCTCTAATTTGGCATAAATTCTCAAACGCGGATCGTTATTGTTTTTCAATAAATCGATAAATGTTTTACTGAATTTTATATTAGCTTCTCCACCATTCAGATCATTTCTAACCCATGAAGATGTAATAGGATTTGTTCTGACTCCTGCCGGACCTGCATCATGCTGTAAAACAAGACTATCATCATTTGATGTAAAAACTCCTTTAGCTACTGCTTTCTCTACATATTGTTGTGCTTTTGCAGGGTTTACTTTAGACAAACGCATTGCTACTCTCAACATTAATGAATTGGCCAGTTTTTTCCATTGGCTAACATCACTTTGATAATATAAATCAGCTGCACCTACAAATCCTTTACCAGCATCTAAAGCGTCTCCGGCTTCGTCTAATTCTTTTAAAAGGTCATTGTAGATTGCTTCTTGTGTATCGTATTTTGGAGTAAAAACATTTCCATTATACCCTTTTCCTGCTTCAAAATAAGGAACTTCACCGTAAGTATCTGTCAGTTTTTGAAACATTAGTACTTTCATGATTCTAAGCGCCTGAACCATATTCGAATTTTCCGGTGCGTCTTTTACAACAGACATTAACTGAAAAATCTGATTCAGTCCTTTACCGTATGATTCTCCAAAAAGAGAACCTGAATATTCCGCAACATAAGTATATTTTGACCCCGGACCTCCTAATGAAGCAAAGTGCTGCACTATTTGACCTGCATAACCATTGTTTCCTCTGGTATTAGAATAATCCTGTCCGTCTACATAAATCTCAGCAAGTGTAAACATTGATTTTACAGCCGGATCTGTCAAAGCATTTGGATTCTTATTCATTTCCTCGAATCCTTTGTCACATGAAGTTAATGTCATTGCACCAACGATTGTGATACAGAATATTTTTATAAATTTATTTTTCATCTTTCAATCTTTATTATTAAAATTTGACATTAAGCGTAACACCATAATTTCTTGTCAAAGGCATAGAAGCTCTTTCAAGACCTTGCGCATTGCTGTTAGAATAGTTCGATTCCGGATCAATGTTTGGCACTTTATCATAAATTGTCCATAAATTGTGAGCAGAAAATGCTAAACTAATCGATTGAAATGGCGTTTTTGCAAGATATGCTTTAGGGAAATTGTAGCTAAAAGAAACCGCTCTTAACTTCACAAAATCAGCATCATACACAAAGTTTGATGATACATCACTATAACTTCTCCAGTAATCATATGCAGAAACAGTCGTGTTTACAGGATTTCCGTTAATATCTTTTCCGCTTACTACAATTCCGCCTTCACGTCCGGCAAGTGTCTCTTCAGACAATCCGTAGCGTGCTCCTAATTGATTGGTTGCTGAATAGATTTCTCCTCCAAATTTAGCATCTACGAAAATTGAAAGTGTGAAATTTTTATAAGAGAAATCATTTGAAAGTCCCATTGCTGTTGGCGCTACACCTTGTCCAACATTAATTAAATTACCTCTCAGGAATTTACCATTTGTATCCAATACGATATCCCCTTGTGCGTCTCTCAAATAATCATATGCTTTTATTGTTCCAAAAGGCTGCCCTTTTTCCAGAACCACAGAAGCTTTTCCATCTCTGTTGTCGTCAAGTTTTTTAGTCGTTATGTTATCCGATAAATTAAGCACTTCACTATGATTGTAAGCAAAATTGTATCCTATGCTCCATGAAAAAACAGGTGTTTTTATCGCTTTTACATTTATCGCAAATTCAACCCCTTTGTTCATAATTTCTCCTACGTTGATTTTTGTAGTTTTATAACCGGAAGCCTGAGAAATATCAGCATCAGTAATATCATTCGTTGTTTTCTTCTGGTAGAAAGTTAAATCTGTACTTACTCTGTTATTGAAGAAAGTATTTTCGAAACCAAATTCTATTGTACTTACATTATAAGGTTTTAAGAATTTATTGGGTACTGTTTCTCCGTTAACACCCAAAATTGGCTGTCCCTGAGAATCTGTTTGTCCGTCTGGTGCCGTATAAGTCAATGCCAAAGCATATGCATCAGGCAAAGCTCCTCCTACGTTCCCCCAACCTGCTCTAATTTTACCATAAGACATCCATTCCGGTAATTTGATGATCTCAGAATAAATAAAACTGGTACTTACAGAGGGATAAAAAGTACTGTTATTTGATGGATCCAGAGTCGAAAACCAATCTTCACGACCTGTTAAGTTTACATATAAGAAATCTTTGTATCCTATATCAGCTGAGTAGAAAAGAGAGTTTACTTCGCTTTCTGAAAACAATTTTTCAGTTTTATCAGGCTGTGTATTTCCATAGAAATATTTGAACGGAACTATAAAATTATTTCCTTTCATTTTAATACCGCTGTATCTGTTGTGTTGACGGTTCGCTCCAACGAAAGCATCTAAAGAAAGATTTTTTGCAATATCTCCTTTATATCCTAAATAACCCGAAGCATTATATTCTGAACGGCTCTCTACTCTGTTTTCATAAGATCCTCCCGGATTATAGTTGATTCCTGTAGGCTCGATTTCAGTATATTCATAATTAATATCATCAATACCAATTACCCCTTTTGCGTAAATTTTATCTGTAATGTTATAATTTACTTTTGCAGAACCTATAAAACGTTTTCTAAGATCATCGTTCAAAGGTTGTTGTGTTGCAAAGTAAGGATTTGTCTGGTAGGTATTGGAACCAAAATAATCGGCCTCACCACCATTTGCGTCATATCCGTTGCTTAACCATCTGATGTCTGTTCCCGGAGTCAAAAATGTCGTTGGAAAAGAGGCATTTCTTGGAGAGTCATTCAAATAAGGTCTGTTGTGACTTTTCTCTGTAATGTACTGTGCATTTGTTTCAATACTAATTTTCTCATTTACAGCTGAGTTCAGATTCAATGCAATGTTATTTCTTCCGAAATTTGTTCCCGGTAAAATTGACTCGTCTTTTGTATTTCCAAATGACAATCTGAAGTTAGTAGTTTCATTTCCACCAGAAATTGCCAAAGTATTACTAAACGAATAACCTGTTCTGTAGAAATTCTCTACATTATTATTTCCATATGCCTGGTAAGGTCTGTTTTTTCCATCAAGAGAAAGAGAAGGAGTTCCGTCATATCTGTCGCCCCACGCATTATAGTAATTATCCCTAAGTTGTTGTAAATTATTATATCTTGTCGCTACACCATTTAAAGGTTCTCCTGTACCGTATTGATCTTGCCAGTTCAAAAGGCTTGCAGGAGTATTAAAGGTAGAATTTGTACTAAAATCTACACCAAGCCCTGTACCAGCTTTTCCTTTTTTGGTCGTAATCAAGATTACACCATTTGATCCTCTGTACCCGTAAAGAGCAGAAGCAGCACTACCTTTTAATACTGACATAGAAGCGATATCATCCGGATTAAATGATGACATACCATCTCCTTTATCAGCTCCTCCCCACATATTTGCATTTCCTTGCTGGCTGTTGTCGATTGGGATACCATCTACAACATACAAAGGCTGGTTAAGTCCTGAAGCTGAAGTTGCTCCACGAATTACCACACGACTGGAACCTGATGGTCCTGAAACCGGTGCAGAAACGTTAACCCCGGCAATTTTTCCCTGAAGGGCATTCCCTAAGTTAATTTCTTTATTCTTAGTCAGTTCATCGCCTTTCAGTTCTCCAACTGCATAACCCAAACTTTTCTTTTGTTTTTTAACTCCAAATGAAGTTACTACAACATCCTTTAATTCCTGTGTATTTTCTAACAATACAACCGAAACGCGGTTTTCATTTTCCTGAAGTACTACTTGTTTTGATGCAAAACCAATAGACGATACATTTAAGGTAACTTTTCCTTCCGGAACATTCATTTTAAATCGGCCTTCCGCATCTGTAATTGCATTAAACGGTTTTCCCTGAACTTCTATAGACGCAGCAACAACTCCCTTGTTTTCTGCATCCGCCACTATACCCGTTATTAATCGGTTTTGCGCCACAGCTCCTAAGCTGCAAAACAATACCATTCCTAACACTGCCAATATTCGTTTCATAAGCATTTTTTTTTGGTTATTCGTTTTGATTTTTGTTTTGTTTGAACGTGATTGTTTTAATAATTAGTAAAAATTTGAACTCAATTTTAATATGGTATTTATAGCTCTCCAACCTATAAACACTATGATTTAATAGTCATGTAAACATTCTTCTAATTTTAAGAAATCGATATAGTAAACAGATTAAAAAAATAACTGATTATCAGTTCAATCCATCTAAAATCTACTAAAACGATTTAGTAAAATAACTAAAAAAAAACACAAGGCTTTTTTTCTTTTTTATTTTAAAATTTATCCTAAAAACTAAACTGATTCCCGAACAATCAATTCTCCTTTTTTGATACTTTTTTCTACTTTAAATTTATCCATATCAGTCATCTGGCTCATTAATAACTGTATTGACTTTACTGCAATATCTTTAATAGGATGCGCAATAACTGTAATTGTTGGCGTGTGCAGCTTATAACTGTCATGATCATCAAAGCTAATTACTGAAATATCTTCAGGAATCCTGATTCCCATGCTTCTAAAAGCCTGAAGCCCCGCAAGACCCATATAATTTGCTAAGAATATAACGGCATCAATGGCAGGATTCTTTTTAAAAAAATCTTTTATTGTTGCTATTTTAGCCTCTTCATTACTATGGTAATCCATATGAAGCACGAATGATTCATTATAAATTTCGAATTCTTTTAATGCATCGCGACAACCATCTTCTCTCAATTTCATCTGAATCATTTCAGACTTGCTATTGACTATAGCAATATTTTTACGCCCTTTATTGATCAGGAATTTCATTGCCTGATGAGAAGCTTCATAATTATCCATTACGACATGGCTTACTCTCTGGCCCGGAAAATACCTGTCGATCAATACAACCGGTTTTTTTAATTTTAAGAGCAGTTCAATACTTTCCTCAAGGTTTTCTGTTGGTGCAATAATAAACCCATCAACATTTGCCTGCAAAAGGCTATGGATCAATTCTTCAGAACGTTCATCATCACCGCCAGTACTACAATAAAAAACCCTGTAGTCGATACTTTTTGCTTCGTCTTCTATAACCCTGGCGAGGTCAGCAAAAAACTGATTCGAAATATCTTCGACAATTAAACCTATAGATCTCGTTTTTCCGGTTCTAAGACTTGTAGCAATCATGCTAGGTCGATAATTAAGCTTTTCTGCAACTTCCTGCACTTTTTTAATCACCGCGGGGCTAATCCCCATTTTCTCGCCTTTATCATTAATGACAAAAGATACAGTAGATATAGACACTTGCGCCTCTGTGGCAATATCCTTAATAGTAATCTTTTTCATCACGCGAGTTAATTTTTTATTAAGTTCTTACTAATAATGTCACAAATATATATAAAAATAGTTACTAAAACGATTTTGTAATTATTTTTTTAAACTAATCGTTTTTTTAAAGTGAATTAATCATATAATCATCAGTAAATACAAGTATTTCTACCATTAATCATTTTATTATTCTTTAAACGAAGCCTGCTATTTTAATATGAATAATCTGTTATTGTGTTTCTGTGATCTCGCAAAAAAATGTTTCTTTCGTAATGAATTATCCTTGTAACTGCTGTGTTTAATGCAATACTTTAAAAATAAAATTATTTTTTATTCTCGTATTTATGAAATAAATACTTCTAATATTGATGCTGAACCATCTAGGATATAACTGCGCATATCAGCAGGAATCAAAACTGTATCCCCTTTTTTATATTGATAGGTTACGTTTTCATATCTCATTTCAAAAGAACCTTCGATACACATGTAAACCGTAAAAGTCTCTCCGTTTTTATTCCCTTCAATTTTTCCGTCTAACGGAATAAAATTAGTGGTAAAATAAGGACAATCAACAATTACATTCGATTGATTTGAAACCGTTTCATATTTTTTATGTGTATCTGTTTTATTATAATTAATGGCATCGAGTGCTAAATCAACATGTAGTTCTCTTTTGTTTCCCTGAGCATCTACCCTGTCAAAATCATACAATCGATAGGTAATATCAGATGTCTGCTGGATTTCAGCCACAACCAATCCTGCCCCAATTGCGTGAACAGTTCCGGTTTCAAGAAAGAAAACATCTCCTGCATTTACTTTTACATCATCCAGAATAGAAACCAATGTATTATTATTTAGATTTTCCAGATATTCTTCTTTACTCGAATCTTCTTTAAAACCTACTATAATTCTTGCATCAGTATCTGCCTGCATCACGTACCACATTTCAGTTTTACCAAAAGAATTGTGACGTTCTTTTGCCAATTTATCATTTGGGTGTACTTGTATCGAAAGATCTTCGCGCGCATCCAGATATTTAAACAATAAAGGAAACTGATTGCCAAATCGTTTATAAACTGCTGTACCTAAAATTTCGTTTGGTGATCCGTCAATTAATTCTGTTAATGATTTTCCTTTTAATTCTCCATTAGCCACAACGCTTACATCACCTTCTACGGTAGACAATTCCCAACTTTCTCCTGTAATCTCAGATGTGATTGGTTTATTAAGAACTGTTTGTAGTTTTTCTCCTCCCCAAATTCTGTCTTTCAGGATTGGTTCAAATTGCAAAGGGTACATTTTTATGCTCATTTTTATATTTTTTAAATTAATATCTAGTTTGTTGTTTTCTTTTTGCCACAGATTAAATGATTAAAATGATTTTTAAAATATCTGCCAAATCTGCGTGAAACCTTTTTTTTTGCCACGACCCGAGCAAAAGCAAATAGGCGAAGCAATTACACGAATTTCCACTAATTAATTTGACTCATTTAAATAATAAACGTGTCTAATTCAAATCATTTAATTTTTGAAATCTGTGGCTAAACTTTTTTCTCACGCAGATCTGGCAGATTAAGCAATTTTTTTTAGACAAATACTAGAAGGGAAAAATCCGTGTTTATCCGTGTGCCATTTACATATGCTTAAGTTTGTTTTTTTTTACCACAAATTAAAATGTTTTTTTTACCACAAATTGCACAAATTTTCTCAAATTATTTTCTTGTAGATTTTTCAGATTTTTACAAACAATAGAAAAAAAATCCGTGTTTATCCGTGTTTTCGCTTTAGCGAATCCGTCTCATCCGCGTGCCATTTCGTAAGCAATTTACTTTATAGAAATAGCCACTCCACCACTCGCTGCTAATTTTTGTTTTATCTTTGCTTTCTATTTAGCACTAATTATTCTCTCGCAGATTTGGCACATCAAGCAGATTTTTTTGCCAACCAACAGAAAAAATCCGTGTTTATCCGTGTTTTCGCTTTAGCGAATCAGCGTCATCCGTGTGCCATTTCGTAAGCAATTTACTTTATAGAAATAGCAACTCCACCACTCGCTGCTAATTTTTGTTTCAATTTTGTTTTGCTATTTACCGTTATTTTTCGAATAGTATACGATTGTGGATTGGTTTTGTAATCTGCCGTTTTTCCGTCTTCATAAATTATTGCTGTATATGATTTTCCTGCAGGAAGAAAACTAAAGTCAATCAAAGCCGTACGCGGGTTTTCATCGGTGATACCGCCTACAAACCATTCTTGTTTTCCTTTTGTTTTTCTTGCAATCGTGATATAATCTCCCGGTTCTGCTTCAAGAACATAAGTTGCATCCCAATCCAGCGCGACATCTTTTATGAACTGAAAAGCATCATTAAAACGCATATAATTTTCAGGCAAATCAGCCGCCATTTGCAACGGACTGTACATGGTAACATATAATGCCAATTGTTTTGCAAGTGTTGTACTGAGCTTGTTCTTTTTAGCTCCGTAAACAGATAAATCTCCCTGAAAAATTCCGGGCGTATAATCCATTGGACCTCCCATTAGTCGGGTAAAAGGCAAAATTGTTGTGTGATCCGGATGAATTCCTTCCATTGATTCAAACTCCGTTCCTCGCGCTGATTCCTGAGCAAACCAGTTAGGATAGGTACGGTGCAAACCAGTTGGACGAACTGCTTCATGAGAGTCTACCATTATTTTATGTTTGGCAGCTTCTTTGGCTACATATGTATAATGATTGACCATTTGCTGTCCGTCATGATGTTCTCCTCTTGGAATAATTGGCCCAACATATCCTGTTTTTACAGCATTATAATTATTATCAACCATAAAGTTGAAGGCATCATTTAATTGTCGTTCGTACTCAGCAGTCGAAGATGTAGTTTCGTGATGCATGACAATTTTCACCTTCTTCTTACTGGCATAATCACTTAAATCTTTCACATCAAAATCAGGATAGGCTTTTGTAAAACTATAAATACGTTCTTTTTTGAAAGCCGTATTATCTTCCCAGCCTTCATTCCAGCCTTCGACTAAAACTGCATCAAAACCATTTGCTGCGGCGAAATCAATATATTCTTTTACATGTTTTGTATTGGCTCCGTGTGTATTATTTGGTTTTAATTTAGAGAAATCAGTTTCACCAATTACAACATCCTGATTATCAGAATATGCCCAGGTAGATCCTCCACCTGTAAAATATTCCCACCAAACGCCAATGTATTTAACGGGTTTAATCCAGGAAGTATCATCAAAACTACAAGGTTCATTAAGATTCAAAATCATTTTTGATGCTAAAATAGCTCTGGCGTCATCACTCACTACAATGGTTCGCCAAGGCGTAAAACTTCCGGTCTGAATATATCCTTTATTTCCAACAGCATCCGGAACGAGATGAGAACTTAATGAATACGTTTTGTCATCGACATTAAGACACATTGCCGGATAATTTTTCAAGGCTGCTTCGTGAATATTGATATAAAGTCCGTCATTGGTCTTCATCATTAAAGGCGTTTGTGTTGCCAAATTTTTAATAGTCGTTTGAGCCGCAAGAGAAACATGTGTAGCTTTATAGACCAAAGATTGCATCTCTGATATTTTTGAAGTTGTATAACTATATTCGTTCGTGTCATAATCTCCAGGAATCCAGAAAAGTTTATGATCTCCTGTCAGATTAAATTCGGTAGTTTCTTCCTGAATAATAAAGTGACGTAAGTTATCCTGCACCGGAAATTCATATCGAAACCCCAAACCATCATTAAACAAACGAAAGTAAATCGACATTTTTCGCTTACTCTTTTCTTGCACAAGATCTGCCTTTAATTCATTATATTGATTTTGTATTTCTTTTTGTTCTCCCAAAACCGGTTTCCAGATACTATTATCCGACTGAAATTTTGTGGCAGCGATCTGAAAACCTTCATTCAGCATACTATCTGACTTTAGAACAAAACCCAATTTGCTTTCTTTGATCACTTCTTTTTTCTTGTAAATCAAAGAATAAACAGGAGTTCCTGCTGTATTTACTGAAAATTTCATAGTAAGATTACCATCAGGAGATTTTAGTTCCTGGGCATCTACAAATACATTCGAAACGATAATAAAAAAGCAGGTAAAAAATATATTTTTCATAAATCAAGAAATTTTCAATAGTTGCTAAATCGATTTAGCAAACATAATAAAAAATGTCATACTTGTAAACTTAATGTAAAATTTATGATTTCGAAATAACTAATTAATCTTACCAAACAGAATATATGACACTACAATTCAAAAGCTTACAGCCCATTAAAAACATAAGAAATGAATAGTAATCAACACCAAAAATCTATCGAAATAAAAGGTTTATAAAAAAATTAACAACTACGAGAACCAATAAAAAGTATCTTTGGCACTGATTATGACAAAAAAGTTCTACATATTGCTGCTTGTAACGCTTGGTTTCCTTATGGGACCAACGCTTACTTATGCGCATGGAACAAAGACAGCAATGTCATGTTGTAAAAAAGAATCTTCATCAGAAAACTGCTGCAAGAAAAAAGGTTCTAAAGAAAAAGAACATAACTGCGATAAAGGTTGTTTAGGTAATTCTTGTACTCCAACGTCCAGCTGTGGTTTTTCGCCAATGGCAATTTTTCAAACAGAAAACAACTCACTTTTTAGTTTTTCTGACAAAAAACAAAATTACTTTTATTCAGAAATCTTTATTTCTTCAGATTTCCGTTCTATCTGGCTTCCACCTAAAATAAGCTAGATTTATTCCCTGACAGCCATAAGTCTGTCTTATCCAAAGTCATTTTAAGGCTTTAAAAATCAAAACATTTTTTAATCCCTATTCTATTCACAGAAATAGCTGTATTTGCTATCGTTTCTGTTGTGGTTTTAGGATTAATTCATCTACAAAAAAAACATATAATGAACTCAATAAAAAAATTATTGATGGTAATAACTTTATTACTATCAGTTACTTTCGCCAGCGCGCAAATCAAAAATAAAACTACTCAAACTGTAAAAATCAATGGCAATTGCGCCATGTGCAAAAAGACTATTGAAACAGCTGCAAACATAGATAATGTTGCTAAAGTAAACTGGAACAAAGACACCAAAATTGCAACGATTACTTACGATAATAAAAAGACCAATCCTGATGCTATACTAAAACGTGTTGCAGATGCCGGATATGATAACGAAAGTTTTACTGCTCCAACTGCAGTTTATGATGAATTGCACGGATGTTGCCAATACGACAGAGATGCAAGCCCTAAAAAAGCAGAATAATCATAATTAAATCATTCAAAAAACAAGCTTGTCTGTATTATTAACGAATAAGACAATACTACAGACAAGCATTTTAAAAAAAATATCATGTTCAAAATAAAAAATAAAATCACATTATTCCTCCTTATTGCAACTGTTGCTGTAACAAATGCGCAGATAAAAATAGGAGATAGTTTTCCGTATGTTCAACTTCAGAACAATAAGAATGCTACGGTTAAACTAAATTCTTTTAAAGGAAAAACAGTTTTAGTCGACTTTTGGGCATCATGGTGTGCTCCTTGCCGAATGGCGAATAAAAATCTTGTAAAATTGTACGATCAGTACAAAGGTCAAAACTTTGAAATCGTTGGAATATCAATTGATAATGACAAAACAAAATGGCTAAAAGCAATTGAGAAAGACAAAATGAAACACCAGCAATTAACTGACCCAAAAGGTTTTGATGCTAAAACGGCTGTAACTTTTGGAGTGGATGCTTTGCCTTCTACCTTTCTTTTTGATGCATCAGGAAAACTGATTGCCATAAACCCAACCGAAGCACAAATAATTGCTCAAATCAAAAAAAACAAATAAAATGAAAACCTTACATATAAAATTCATAGCCGCTGCACTTTTAGTAGTATTAACAAGTGTAAATTCTTATTCGCAAATTACTAAAGCCGAAATAATGGCAACAGGATTAACTTGTTCTATGTGTTCGAATGCGATCAACAAACAATTAAAATCCTTAACTCAGGTAGACAGTATTGGTACTGACCTGAACACAAATACATTTACGGTTTACTTTAAAAAAGACAATTCAGTCGAGCCAAAAGTTTTGAAAAAAGCCGTTGAAAAAGCAGGTTTTTTCGTAGGTTCTATGGTATTGACCGCTAAGTTTCATACCGATCAAATTGAGGATAACACAACCTTAAAGATGGATGATGCGACTTATACTTTCATCGACATCAAAAAACCTGTAGCGCATGAAGAAATGAAATACAGAGTATTGGATAAAGGTTTTGTAACTCAAAAAGAGTATAAAAAACTAGTTAAATCTTATGCTAAATATCCTGGTTATGCCACAGAAAACGAGAATGATTATTACCTAAAAACATTATAAAAATGAAACAGCTATCAATAATTTTCTTATTCCTTGTTTCATTCCAAATAGATGCACAAGAACTTTTTGTAGTAACAGAACCTGCCAGTAACGTTCCGGCGGGTTCTATTGGGGTTCGCGTTGGACAATCGCTTATGGACAACAAACATGAAAGTGGCTCAATGTATAATTTAACTCCGGAAGTTACCTGGGGAGTCAATAAAAATTTAATGGTTCGTACCTCAGCTTTTCTAAGCAATCAGGATAATGGTTTGGGGCTTAAAGGCGGTGGTTTTTATGCCAAATACCGATTCTTTTCTGTAGATGATCTGCAAAGTCATTTCAGGATGGCTGCCTTTGGTAGATACAGTTATAATAACTCGTTTTTTACTCAGGAAGCTATTGACCTGGCCAACGGAAATTCAGGTTATGAAGCCGGTTTGGTGGCCACTCAACTGATTCATAAAGTAGCTTTGAGTTCTTCTGTAAGTTATGTGCGTGCACTGAACAATCCTGATTATAGTTTCCCGGATGCCTTAGGAAAGAATGCTATAAACTATACATTTTCAGTAGGTAAATTAATGTATCCTAAAAAATATACGAGTTACAAACAGACCAATATAAATGCGATGCTGGAATTTACAGGGCAAACCATAACCGAAAACGGAAAATCATATATGGATGTTGTTCCTTCGATTCAGTTTATCATTAATAGTCAGGCGAGAATTGACCTTGCTTATAAAAAAGAATTGTACAGCTCAATGGACCGTGCCGCAACTGATGGCGTTTTCCTAAAACTGGAATACACTTTTTTTAATGTGACGAAATAAATTACTTTTTAAGATTTTATCACGATAACCATTGGGAATGAGTAAATTTTATTTCACGCAGATTTTAAAAAGATTTAAGCGGATAAATGCAGATCTATTTTAAATCTGCTCTAATCTGCGTGAAACAAAAATCGTTTATTATTACTGAATATCAAGATGCATACACAAAGAATTAATCGTATAATATTTTCATAAAAGTAACAGCCTCTACTTTATTTAAATTTTATTTTGCCCTCCTTATGACAAAAAAATTCTACATAGTCCTAATTATAACACTTGGTTTCTTTATGGGTCCAATGTTTAATTATGCCCGTGGAATTAAAACACAAAAGATATGTTTTAAAAACAAAACATTTTTAATAGTAGCTTGTGAGGAAACAACCGAACACAGATGTGTTAAAGGTTGTGTCAAAAGTTCCGGTGATTGTCCTGTGGTTTACTGTAGTTATCATTCCCCTATGATTTCTTTCCAGATAGACAATCATTATTTTTTAAATTTTTCAAAAAGAGAACAAAACTATTATTATCCGGAAATCTTTATTTCTTCAGGCTTCCGTTCCATTTGGCTTCCGCCAAAAATAAGCTAGACTCCTTTTCCGACAGCCATAAATGCGTCTTGTTCAAATTCAATTTTAAGGCTTAAAATCATAAAACATATAATTCGATAACAGAATATAGCCGTATTTGCTATGGTTACTGCTGTATATTGAAATTAATTCTTTCAAAATAATAACACAATGAATTCAATAAAAACATTATTGATGGCAATCATCTTATTGCTATCAGTCACATTCGTTAATGCACAAATCAAAAAAGGTGATACTTTTCCGAATATTCAATTTCAAAATAATAAGAACAAAACAATCCAACTAAACTCCTATAAAGGAAAAACAGTCTTAGTAGACTTTTGGGCCTCATGGTGTCCTAATTGCAGGGCAGCCAGCAAAGATTTGGTTGCTTTCTACGATAAATACAAAGGACAAAATTTTGAGATTGTTGGAATATCAGTAGATGAAGACAAAACAAAATGGCTAAAAGCGATTGAAAAAGACAAAATGAAACATCCTCAATTAATTGACCCAAAAGGCTTCAATGCTGAATCAGTAGCAGTCTTTGGAGTAAAAGGATTACCTAGTACTTATCTTTTTGATTCTTCAGGAAAACTGGTAGCTATCAATCCAACCGAAGCACAAATAATTGCTCAAATTAAAAAGAAACAGATCTAAAAAATAGTTGTTTCGATGGCAAAATACTTATCGAAACAATTACTATAGCTTAATAAAAATCAAATCATCACCAGAACAAATCGTTCTGATTAAACTTATAAAATGAAGAAAATCTTATATTTATTATTCCTGTTTTTTGCTTTCGCCAAAATTCAGGCCCAGATCATCAATCCCGTAAAATGGGAGGCCTCGATTGAGAAAAAATCTGCCTCGGAGTTTGTTCTTTCTTTTAACGGAACTATCGAAAAAGGCTGGCACGTATATTCTCAATTCACTCCTGAAGATGGTCCGCTTCCTGCCGAATTCCTTTTTCATGATAACAAAAATAATTATGAGCTTGTTGGAAAAGCAACCGAAAGCGAAACCAAACGAGAGTTCAATGAAGTCTTTGGTGTCGATGAAATCTTCTTTTCTGATAAAGTTGTTTTTACTCAATTAATCAAACAAATCAATCCCGAAAAGGAAACGATTCAGGTAGAACTTTCGTATCAGGTCTGTAAAGAGAACTGCATTAGCGAAAGCAAATACTTCGAATTTAATCTTAAAACACTTAAAGCGAAAGAAATTCAGGCTACCGATATTGCAAATGAAAAAACTACAAAAGTTAATGCAACTACCGCAATAGAAAAAGAACCGGAATCTAAGAAATCTGATTCTAGTTTATACATGATTTTCTTTATTGCTTTTTTATCCGGCTTTGCTGCATTGCTTACGCCTTGCGTTTTTCCAATGATTCCTATGACAGTGAGTTTCTTTACCAAACAAAGCAAAACCAAGGCAAAAGGAATTAAAAATGCGATTATTTACGGGATTTCAATCATTCTTATTTATGTCTTTTTAGGAACCGTAATTACCTTAATTTTTGGCGCGGATGCTTTAAACGCATTGTCTACCAATGTATGGTTCAATATAATTTTCTTTGTATTACTGGTTGTATTTGCTTTATCCTTTTTAGGCGCTTTCGAAATTATGCTGCCTAATTCATGGGCCAATAAAGTAGATCGTCAGGCAGATAAAGGCGGAATACTAGGAATCGTATTCATGGCATTGGCATTGGCAATCGTTTCCTTTTCCTGTACAGGACCAATTATAGGAACCTTATTGGTTGAAGCAGCTTCTAAAGGCGGAATCGCTCCAATTGTTGGAATGCTTGGTTTCTCATCTGCTCTGGCATTACCTTTTATGTTATTTGCCATGTTTCCGGGCTGGTTAAACACATTACCAAAATCTGGCGGATGGTTAAATACCGTAAAAGTATTTTTAGGTTTTCTGGAATTGGCTCTTGCTTTTAAATTCTTATCGAATGCTGATTTGGTATTGCAATTGCATTGGTTCGAAAGAGAAATTTTCTTAGCCATCTGGATCGCAATATTTGGTACTTTGGCCTTCTACTTATTCGGAAAAATAACTTTACCGCATGATTCTCCTTCGTCTTCTATTTCAGTAGGACGATTATCTGCCGGATTGGTAGTATTGGTATTTACGATTTATCTTATTCCGGGATTGTGGGGCGCGCCTTTAAAATTGATTAGTGGCTTCCCTCCTCCAATGACGTACAGTGAATCGCCATATGGTGTTGGAGGTTCTGGCAAAGAAACTGCATCATCTGCAAAAGCGTTACCAGACGGCGCGCATAAAGGCCCGCATGATATCATGGCTTTTACTGATTATGAAAAAGGATTGGCTTACGCCAAAAGTGTAAACAAACCAATTCTTCTGGATTTTACAGGATTCGCCTGTGTTAATTGCCGAAAAATGGAAGATTATGTTTGGTCCGATCCCCGCATATTATCGATATTAAATAATGAAGTTGTTTTGATTTCTTTATATGTTGATGACAAAAGAGAACTTCCGGATGAAGAACAATATGTATCTAAAGAAACTGGCAAAAAGATACAATCGATAGGCAATAAATGGAGTGATTTTCAGATTACCCGTTATAAAGCAAATGCTCAACCGTACTATATTAT
The DNA here is from genome assembly GCF_027980145.1 of Flavobacterium azizsancarii. Taxonomy (GTDB): domain Bacteria; phylum Bacteroidota; class Bacteroidia; order Flavobacteriales; family Flavobacteriaceae; genus Flavobacterium; species Flavobacterium azizsancarii. Next base: position 177,633 of record NZ_JAMZNK010000006.1, read on the forward strand.
ATTAGACACGAACGAACAAAGCCTGAATAAACCAGCGGGATATACTCCTGACATTGCAGAATATGAGCAATGGTTAAAATCCGGAATTCAGCAATTTAAAAAATAACAGAAACGCTGTTTTTAATATTGATTTTTGACCATTAAGAAATTAAGAAAAGTTAAGTGCTGATACTTAATGAAGCCTAATTTCTTAATGGTTATTTTTTTACCCCAGATCAAAAATTTTTTTATGATATTAACTAAAATCATAAAATCTGCAAAATATTAACTTTTACTATATTCATAACAATCAATACCTTATAAAAAACTTACCTAAATTGTGAATATCTATTTCCAGAATTAAGAATTTATTTTCCTGTAAAATCTATCTTTGACATCCTTAAAAAACAATAGAAGATGAGCGCAACTTGGTACGAATGCAAAGTAAAATATAGAAAGACAGATGAAACGGGTGGACAAAAAGTTTTAACCGAACCTTATTTGGTTGATGCTTTATCTTATACTGAAGCTGAAAAAAGAATAAATGAAGAGATGGCAGCTTATATTAGTGAAGAATTTAAAATCACAAATATAAAAGTGGCCAATTATGCTGAGATTCATCCTTTTGAAAACGCAGATCGTTGGTTCAAGTCAAAAGTTTCTTTGATGGCTTATGATGAAGAAAGCGGTAAAGAAAGAAGATCGAATATGTACTTATTAGTGCAGGCAAATGATGTAAGAGAAGCCTATGACAATACACTTCATGTTATGCAAAGCACAATGGGAGAATACTCGATCCCGGCAGTTTCTGAATCTCCAATCATGGACGTTTTCCCTTATTTCAGCGGTGAAGAAGGAGAAACAGAACAATTAGAAAGATTCAATAAACTAAAAGCTTCAAGACCTGTAGAGGTTGAAAAAGTGGATCACATGGAATTTGAAGAAGCATTAGAGGAATAATTTTTCTAAAATCTCAAAAAAATGAAATTCCAAATCCCATAAAGGACTTCAATTGTTCCTGTGGAATTTTTATAAAACTAGCTTCAGAGAAATCTGGAGCTTTTTTGTTTTGTAACATTTTGGATAATACGCTGACTTATTCTACATTCAAAATAAATTATATATTAGCTATATCATTAACAGCCTGCCAACAAACCCAATTTACATGAATAAAAAAACGATAATTTTACTCGGGTTCATCATTTTAAAATTTGTTTTGCAGTATGTTTTAATAAGCCCTGAATACGATTTGCAGCGTGATGAATATTTACATCTGGATCAGGCACATCATTTGGCCTGGGGATATTTATCGGTTCCGCCCGTAACCTCCTGGATTTCTTATATTATATTTTTATTGGGCAATTCTGTTTTCTGGATAAAGTTCTTCCCTGCCCTTTTTGGCGCTTTGACACTTCTTGTGGTCTGGAAAACTATTGAACTTTTAAAAGGTAATTTATATGCATTAATCTTAGGATCGACCTGCATTTTGTTTTCAGTATTGTTGCGGCTTAACACGCTGTATCAGCCAAACTCTTTGGATGTATTATGCTGGACAGTATTTTATTATGTAATCATTCAATACATTTCTATAGAAAAACCAAAATGGCTCTATATAGGTGCTGTCGTATTTGCTTTTGGCTTTCTCAACAAATACAATATTCTATTTCTGCTCATTGGCCTCTTGCCTGCTCTTTTATTTTCGAATCAAAGAAAAGTGTTTGCAGAAAAGAAACTCTATTTTGCCTTAATTTTAGGGTTGCTTTTAATATTACCCAATCTTTTATGGCAATACAACAATCAATTCCCGATTGTACACCACATGAAGGAACTGTCCGAAACACAATTGGTCAATGTCGATCGTTTAGATTTTCTAAAAGAACAGCTTTTATTTTTTATCGGTTCTTTTCCGGTTATTCTTGCAGCTTTATATGCTTTATTGTTTTATAAACCTTTCACAAAATACAAGTTCTTTTTTGCTTCTCTAATTTTTACCTTTGCCGTTTTTATCTATTTCAAAGCCAAAGCCTATTATGCTATTGGACTGTATCCTGTTTACATTGCTTTTGGAGCAGTTTTTCTTTCTCAAACTTTACAATCTGGTTGGCAACGTTATTTAAAACCCGTATTTATCATTATTCCGCTATTGTTTTTTATTCCGATGTATCATGTCGTTTTCCCAAATAAAAGTCCGGAATACATTGTAAAAAATCCGGAACAATATAAAAAATTAGGAATGCTGCGTTGGGAAGACGGAAAAGACCACGATCTGCCGCAAGATTTTGCTGATATGCTGGGCTGGAAAGAACTTGCCCGAAAAACCGACTCAGTTTATGCATTGATTCCAAATAAAAAAGAGACACTTGTACTTTGTGACAACTACGGACAAGCCGGCGCCATAAATTATTACACCAAAAAAGGAATAAAAGCAGTTTCGTTTAATGCCGATTATGTCAATTGGTTCAATCTGGACATTCAATATAAAAACCTGATCAGAATCAAAAATTATGAAGAAAACAGTACCGAATTTCAGAAAACCAGTCCTTTCTTTCAGTCTTCTGTTATTGCAGGAGAAATAACGAATAAATATGCAAGGGAATACAAAACCACTATTTTTGTTTTCGCTAATACTAAAATCAATATCAACAAAAGGATTGAAGCCGAAATTAAAGAAGAGAAAAATTACAACAAATAAATACCATGATAGACTTTAGCTCTATAGAATATTTAAAAAACGGAAAACAAAAACAGATTAAGGCTTTTGACATCCTGACTCAGCACAAAGTTTTACTAAATCTTGTTGAATTCGATCCTATTTTGGTTGGTACGATTCCAATTAATATTGATATAGAAAAAAGTGATCTCGATATTATCTGTCATTGGAAAAACAAAAACGATTTTACAGCAAAACTAAATTCATTTTTTGGAAAAGAAACCGACTTCACAATCAGAGAAATATCAATTAATGAGAAAGAATCAGTTATTGCCAACTTTAAAATCGATGGTTTTGAAATTGAAGTTTTTGGACAAAATGTTCCAACCAAAAGTCAAAATGGCTATAAACACATGATCATTGAACATGAAATTCTACAATCTCATGACGAAAACTTCAGATTAGAAATCATCAAACTCAAACAAAACGGTTATAAAACCGAACCTGCTTTTAGTCATTTATTAGGTTTAAAAGGAGGTCCGTACTTAGCATTATTAGAATACAAAATTTAAGTGATTATTATGCTATTTGTAACTAACTACACTTCAATAAATTATATTTAAAATCCAAAAAATTAAAAATAATTTAGAAATTCCTTGCCACAACCGTATTAACTGTGTATCTTTGCACCCGAAACAACGCGGGATAGAGCAGTAGGCAGCTCGTCGGGCTCATAACCCGAAGGTCACAGGTTCGAGTCCTGTTCCCGCTACTAGTAAAAATTAAAAGCCGAGAAATCTATATTTCGCGGCTTTTTTTGTGGTTCGAAAAATTTAGTTCCAAATTAGAAATAATATTAACCCCCCTGTATTTTCTAGGAAATTTGGTTCGAGTCCTGTTAGGTTAAACACATAAATACAATTATTTAAAAATATATGGATATTTCGGTTCGATTTGTGCCAGTGATTTCGGTCGGACCGTGCCACCCATTTCGGTGAATTTGTGCCACTATTTCGGTTTGAATAGTGCCACTATTTCGGTTCAATTTGTGCCACTCGGTTAATAAGTCATAGTTTTCCGGTTCGATTTGTGCCACTTTGAAAGATCAAAATCAGCTACTATCTTGTTGTTATCTAAAG
>NZ_JAMZNK010000070.1 GCF_027980145.1 Flavobacterium azizsancarii
AGATGGTACTGCAGTTATGTGGGAGAGTATGTCGTCGCCTTTCTTTTGAAAACCCTGTTTCTAGCGAAACAGGGTTTTTTGTTTTACAAAATACTGGGGTAATGTTTTATATTGGTTTGTGATTTAACCGCAAAGCGCGCAAGAAAAGTTTGTAATTGTTGAAAATTGTTAAGTTCGCAAAGCTGGATCGGATGATATTTTGTGACTAAATGCAATTGTGAAAAGTTGTCTTTCTTTTGCTTTCCTTGCTTCTTATGCATTTTTTCTTAAATAGCTTCTAATTTGGGATCAACACGAAAACCTGAGGAGCAGTAACAATTAAGCATAAATAGTAGTTAGTCTAAAAAGGAATGATTCCGCTGAAGCATTTGTACTTCTATTGTTAAAGTAGTTTAAAGATAGATTAGTAGTTAAGCGTTTTGGTATTTAGTAAGATATTAAAGTTCTTAAAATCTGGTTCCTCTACATTTCTATACCAATGAGCTAGTTTAGTCATGGCGATGTGTTTGTTATTGTAGTTGTTATATATCCCACGAAGTTGTTGTATTAATCTATGAGCTGTTTTTATATCAGGATATAAGCTAAATAAGATCTGAGATCTTTCATTATGGCTCTCAGTCCATTTTTCGTGAGATTTATAAAGAACATATCTACTCCTGGCTAAAAACTGCTTTACAGAGTCTCCGTTAGCAAAAGATTTGGAATATATATATTGACCTCTCTTTTTGCTTGTAATATCAATCGATTTTCGGTATCCATCGACTTACATCGATATTTTATTCTAATCTCCTACAATGCTTCTAGAGCTAATTTTTGAACATGAAATCTATCGGTAACCTGTACAGCTTTTTCGAAAACATCTTTTGGAGATCAATTTCATGGAATTAACCATGTCAAGTGTTATTTCTTGAACCCAACTTCTTTTTCATAGTCAATTTTGCAGATGTGTTCAATGACCTGATCAGCTATAGAAGAAAATACAGCCAATATGGTGTTTAATAAGAAGGATGTGTGCTAGCGCGTAACTGGATCTCTTTCTTTGACAAAATTGAAGGTTTTTATGAAGGGTTCCTTCGTAATGAAGAAATACTTTTTGAAGATGCAAAACAATATACCAATGTAAAGCCTGTTTTACAAATAAGTAAATTTCTGATTTGGCAAACACCCTGGATAAAAAAATAGAGGTTGTCTAAAATTATTTTTCAGATAACCTCCTTAAATATAAATCCGATTCCTTGCTTTAAAAAATCGATGATTAGTGATGTAGTAATTGTTGGTTTTTTCGTGTATAAAACGACAATAACTTCTTATTGCTTTTACTTCCCGATGCAGAAATTAGCAAAAATATTCCCTAACAATTCATCGTTTGAGACTTGACCCGTGATCAAGCCAAATTGATACAAAGCTTCACGAATATCAAGCGCAATTAGGTCACTTGAAAGATTTGTTTCAAGACCAAATTTTACTTTTTGTATTTCATCCAGAGCTTTTAGTAATGAATCATAGTGTCTTGTATTCGTAACAATGGTTTCATTGTTACGAAGAGCACCCGTATTTACAAAAGAAAGTAATTCATTCTTCAAGTCCTCAACACCAATTTTCTCTTTAGCTGAAATTAGTAAAAGTTTTGCATTTAAATTTTCAAGTTTAGTCGTGATGTTTGAAACTTCATCAGCTGACAATATATCTTTTTTATTTACAACAATAATTAAAGGTTTTAATGGGTATTTATTCTTGATTTGTTCAATTTCAGAAACAAACTCAGAACTTGAAATCTGAAACTTTAAACCGTCAAACAAATATATTACAACCTGTGCCTGTTCAATTTTCTCAAAAGTTTTTTTAATCCCAATACTTTCTACAACATCTTTAGTTTCACGAATTCCTGCTGTATCAATAAACCTGAAGCCAATTCCGCCAATAACCAATTCATCCTCAATAGTATCACGGGTTGTTCCTGCGATTTCTGAAACTATAGCGCGTTCTTCATTTAATAAAGCATTTAGCAATGTCGATTTCCCTACGTTTGGTTCCCCAACAATGGCGACAGGAATTCCGTTTTTGATCACGTTTCCAACGGCAAAAGAATCTATTAAACGTTTTAATACAAATTCAATCCTGTTTAATAATTCATGAAATTGAGTTCTGTCAGCAAATTCTACATCTTCTTCTGCAAAATCCAATTCTAGTTCTATCAACGAAGCGAAGTTCAAAAGCTCCTCACGTAATTTTGCAATTTCATTACTAAAACCACCACGCATTTGTTGCATGGCAATTTGATGCGAAGCTTCATTATCAGACGAAATTAAGTCGGCAACAGCTTCAGCCTGCGATAAGTCAAGTTTACCATTCAAAAACGCTCTCAAAGTAAATTCACCGGCATCAGCCATTCTGCAACCTTTTCGAAGCAATAATTGAATAATTTGTTGTTGAATGTAAGTAGATCCGTGGCAGGAGATTTCGACTGTATTTTCGCCGGTATACGAGTTTGGACCCTTAAATACAGAAACCAATACTTCGTCAAGTGTTTTCGAATCATCAACAATGTGCCCCAAATGCAAAGTATGCGTTTTTTGCTTGGTGAGGTCTTTGTTTTTTATGGATTTAAAAACTGAATTTCCGATTGCAATAGCATCAGAACCTGAAATTCGAATTATAGCAATCGCTCCAGCTCCGGACGGAGTAGCCAATGCAACTATAGAATCTTGATTTATCATGGTGCAAAGGTATAAAAAAAGCCATAAAGTTGTGTCTTTGAAGTCGTCTTCAGGATATCTTCCTTAATTGTTAAAAAATCAATTATTAAGAAATAATTAAATGTTAAAATACTGATAATTGTCAGACTGTTTTATTTTAAGAATGACTAAATTTGAGAGAACAACTTCTAAATCCGAATCAAAATGAAAAAGATATTATTCCCCACCGATTTTTCTGAATCCGCAACAAATGCATTTGTACATGCTTTAGAATTTGCAAAAATTGTAAACGCTGAACTTATTTTGTTGCATACTTTTGAGATTCCGGTTTATGACAGTCAGTTTTTTCCAGAGAATTATGCAGCAATTTACAGCTCTATTGAATTGGCGAAATTTGAAATGTTTAAAGATGAAATTCCAAAATTAAGAACCATTGCAATGGAGCGAAACTTGGATGATATTGTCATAAAACACCGTTTAATGGATGGTGATTTAATTTATAATCTAAAAAATGCTGTCGAAGAAGATAAAGTAGATTTTGTTATTATGGGAACCTCAGGAGTTACAGACTGGACCAAGTTTTTTCTTGGGTCAAATACCAATGCCGTAATTTCAGAAATCAAAGTGCCTGTTTTATGTATTCCTGCTGATGCAAAATTCAAAAAAATAAAAACAATTGGCTTTACAACCCGTTATCGTGAAAAAGATAAAACAGAACTTAGAAAAGTGCTTAATATTGCAAAAAAGACAAATGCAAAGGTAAAAAGTTTATATGTTAAAACAACAAGTTCAGATGTTGCAGAAGAAACTATTAAAGAATGGGAAAAAGAGTTTGCAGGTGAAAATGTAGAATTTCTTGTCTTGCCAAGTGACGAAGTAAAAGAAACGATTCTTGACTTTATATTGTATAAAGATATCGACATATTGACAACCATAACACACAAAAGATCTTTCTTCGAAAGCTTATTTGAGTCCAGTTTTACAAAAAAAATCGCAAAAGAAGTTTCTGTTCCGGTTTTGGTAATGCACGAAACATAAAATAAGATACCTTTTGATAGTACATATAGGTGTATAGTCTATATTTGTGTTTCATTAAATTAAAAAAATGGAAGCATATCAAAACAAGGTTGAACACTATACTACAATTTTTCATAAGATCAACAAGAGATACAATAGCATCAGCGTTCTGCGCCTTATAAGTATTTTTCTTTGCTTGTTTTTATTGTTTTATTACATAAAAACTAATGAAATTCTTTATGCAGTTTTTGCCTTTCTGTCTTTTGTTGGTTTTCTTTTTTTGATGAGAATTCATTCGCGATTATCTTTTCAGAAAGAACTTACTACAGCAATTTTGAAACTTAATAAAAATGAAATTACCTATTTGAAAAGAGAGAAAATCCCTTTTGAAAATGGAATTGAATTCAATGATTTTCATCATCCTTATGCTTACGATTTAGATATTTTTGGAGAACATTCGTTATTTCAGAATATAAACAGAACCGCCACTTTTGTCGGAAAAAAAACATTAGCAAATCAATTATTAAGCTTGTCGCCTAATGAAACAATTCTTGAAAATCAGGAAGCAATCAACGAGCTTAAAACTAAGATCAATTTGCGCCAGGATTTCCTTGCCCTTGCAATGATTAGTAACGATTCTAAAAATTCGTATGATTCGTTGCTATATTGGAATTCATTTAAGAATAATAGCTTACCTAAATTTTTAGTTGCATTGTCTATTGTTCTTCCGGCTTTGTTTTTAGGTTTTTTAGTGGCTTATTTTATTACTTCAAAAATTATTATATTATCTTATTTAACCTATATTTTTATTGCGAATTTAATTGTTCTAGGACAGTCATTCAAACGAATTCAATCTGAAATTGCCAAAGCAGACAACGTAGATAAAATCATTAAACAATATAGTTTGTTAGTTCAGATAATTGAAGCGGAAACTTTTCAATCCAGAAAATTAATTGATTTGCAGCAGCAGCTTATTTTTAAAAATGCAACCGCAAGCAAACACTTAAAAGACCTGTCGGAGTTGTTTTCAAGAATGGATACAATTAATAATTTTGTAACTGCTATCGTGTTTAATGGTATTTTCTTATTTAATCTTCACGTATTAAAATCACTTCTAAAATGGAAAGACAATTATTCGACTGAACTTGAAAAATGGATTGCTATCATTGGAGAATTTGAAGCCTTGAATAGTTATGCAAATTTGGCCTATAATAATGCTGATTTTGTTTTTCCCGAAATCAATTCAGAATATAAAATAGGATTTTCAGATTTAAGTCATCCTTTGTTAAACCCAGAGACCAGAGTAGGAAATGATACTCATTTTTATCCGGAATCGTTTATGATTTTAACAGGATCTAATATGTCTGGAAAAAGTACTTTTTTAAGAAGTCTGGGAATTAATATGGTTTTAAGCGGGGTAGGTTCCGTTGTTTGTGCTTCAAAAGCTAATATTCATCCACTTCCTGTTTTAGTATCAATGCGATTGTCAGATTCCTTAGCAGATAGTGAATCTTACTTTTTTGCAGAAATTAAGCGTTTAAAACAAATTATGGACGCATTAGAAGATCAGCCTGCTTTTGTTTTGCTGGATGAAATATTAAGAGGAACAAACTCTGATGACAAACGAAACGGAACTATAGAAGTGGTTAAAAAGGTTATTGCTAAAAATGCAATTGGGGCCATAGCAACACACGATATCGAAGTTTGTCTGACGACAAATGAATATCCTGATATTTTAACGAATCAATGTTTTGAGGTAGAGATAAAAAACAATGACCTTCATTTTGATTATAAACTCCGCAACGGAATCTGTAAAAACAAAAGCGCAACTTTCTTAATGCAGAAAATGGGAGTGATTTAAGATTTAGATTGTAGATTTTAAATTGGAGTTTAACGAGGAGCTATTTCCTGCTGTCCACTGTATCTTTTGTGGTGAACCCCACCACAAAAGGATGCCGTTACCATCAGGGCTAGGGCAATCTCGTTTGTATAAGAAAATTTTGTTCTTGTTGTGTCGCTCTAAACGAAGTTGGACAACTTGAAGTTCCATATTTAGTTTGTTATTTCGACGAAGGATAAATCGCACAAGAAACTCAGCAAAGAAAAGTAAAGTCGTTGCCAAATATTGGATGTGATTTCTCCTTTGTCAAAATGCAAGATTGAACATAAATGACAGGCTGAAAATGTTATTTCTGAGCTTCTGTGATAGTCTTCACAAAAGCTTCAACAGGCTGTGCTCCGGAAACCGCATATTTTCTATCAAAAACAAAAAACGGAACTCCTTGTACGCCAATTTCCTGAGCTTCGGCAATATCATCCTGAACTTCCTTTAGAAATAAGTTTTCATCTTTTAGAACTTCTAAAACAAGATTCTGATCAAGACCAGCTTTTACAGCCAGTTCTATTAATGTTGGTCCATCATTTAAATCTCTTCCTTCAACAAAATAAGCCTTAAAGAAAATTTCTTCCATTTCATCGCCTAATTTTTTGACTTTAGCCAATTGTATAATACGATGCGCAGTTAAAGAGTTTGAAATAATAGCTTTATCAAAGTGATAGTCCAAACCGACGCTTTTTGCGCGTTCTACAACGCCTTTATGCATTTCTATAGATTGCTCAACAGAAATGCCTTTTCGCTCTGCTAAAAACGTATAAACATCCTTGCCTGATTGTGGTGTAATAGTAGGATCAAGTTGAAAACTTTTCCATTCAATTTCAAATTCACCATTTGGAAACTCAGCTAAAGCTGTTTCCAGTTGTCTTTTTCCGATATAACAAAACGGACACATGATGTCCGACCAAATTTCTATTTTCATATTACAAAGTTAAAGAAAAAAAATGTTTCCGGTTTTCTTTGTTTCAGGTTTCAGGTTTTCCTGGATTGTGTTGTTTAAGCGCAAAGCACGCAAGGATCTTTTTATTGGGCAGTAAATAATCTCGCAAAGACGCAAGTACGCAAAGTTTATCTTCTTGGTGATGTATGCATCTTAGTTAAATTAACATAGAGAGAATATAAGCTTAAAAAAACTTTGCAACTCCTGCGTCTTTGCGAGATTAAAAAAGGATAACTTATAAATTAATTTTTATAAACATAGGAGTTCGAAGGTTTGGTCAAGTTCTCTTTGTTTTACACAAAGCTTTGCGTTCGTTGCGTTTGTGAACATAATCTGAATATAAAAAGATTCTTGCGTGCTTTGCGGTAAAAATACACTCAAACCCTATTCATATTTCAACCTGAAACATAAAACTTCAAACATGAAACTTCAAACCTGAAACAAAACAGATTCTAAATAAAAAACCGCAAATCTTAAAAAAAGAATTGCGGTTTCTAGGTATAAAAAATGGTTGGTTAATAGCGTTATTTTTTTTTACAATGATATGTCTTTAATTTGAAACTAAAAAAGATCCTTGTAACAAAAAGAACTTTTGATGTTAACTATTTAACATCACGGGCATTACCAACATTGTAACAGTTTCACCTTCTTCTAAACCATCAACAGGAGTTAAAATCCCGGCTCTGTTAGGCAATGACATTTCTAACATAATCATATCTGATTGTAAGTTAGTCAGCATCTCCGTTAAAAAACGAGAGTTAAAACCAATCTGAAGATCATCTCCCTGATAATCACAAGTCAATCTTTCTTCGGCTTTATTTGAGTAATCAATATCTTCAGCAGAAACATTTAATTCAGCTCCGGCGATTTTTAAACGAATTTGGTGTGTTGTTTTGTTTGAGAAAATCGCAACACGTTTAACAGAACTTAAAAATAAAGAACGGTCAATCATTAATTTGTTTGGATTCTCTTTTGGAATTACAGCTTCGTAATTAGGGTATTTTCCATCAATCAAACGACACATTAAAATATAGTTGTCAAATGAGAAAGTCGCATTCGAATCGTTATATTCAATTTTTACTTCAGCATCAGAACTTCCTAAAATACTTTTTAAAATATTTAAAGGTTTCTTAGGCATAATAAAATCTGCAACCTGAGATGCTTTTACATCTGTACGTGCATATTTTACCAACTTATGAGCATCTGTAGCTACAAAAGTTAAACCTTCTGGTGAGAACTGGAAGAAAACTCCTGACATTACCGGACGTAAATCATCGTTTCCGGCAGCAAAAATAGTTTTACTTACAGCAGTTGCTAATACATCAGCAGGAACAAGTGTTACAGACGGATCTTCAAGGCTTACAGATTTAGGGAATTCTTCACCGGCAGCATATGCTAAAGCATATTTTCCTGAGTTTGAACTAATTTCAACCGTATTGTTTTCTTCAACTGTAAAAGTCAAAGGTTGTTCCGGAAATGTTTTCAAAATTTCAAGTAAAAGTTTTGCAGGTACAGCAACGCTTCCTTTACTTGTAGAATCAATTGATAATGTAGCAGACATTGTAGTTTCAAGATCCGAAGCCGAAACTGTCAACTCATTATTGTCTAATTCAAATAAAAAGTTATCTAAAATAGGCAACGTATTGTTACTGTTGATTACACTACCTAAAACTTGTAATTGTTTTAATAAGTACGAACTCGATACTATAAATTTCATCTCTTTTGTTTTATTTTTTTGCACTTTTTCTTAGTATTTCTTCAACTAGGATAGGTTTTACAAATATATCGTAAACAATCTTAGTTTCGCAATTTTTTTATTAACATCTGTTTGCCATATTTTCTTTTACGGAGATACGTAAATATCAGTCCAAAAACCAGTAAAATTAGAATTGGAAGTCCGATAGTTATGAATTGAGTCAGGTTGTAATTATCATAAACTTTGTTTTTGTCCAATAAAGGCAAATTGACATCTTTACTTCTAATGTTAATAAGTCCGGTATCATCCAGTAAATAATTAATACAATTCATCATGAAATCTTTGTTGTCATACAAATTTCCGGTACGTTGATCGTATCCTAATTCAACAGGCATCATGTTTTTATCTAATTGATTCCTTGCCAGATCACCATCAGAAATGACAATCATTTTATTTGGTTTTCCTTTTGCTAAAAATGAATTTTCTTTAAACGGTAAAACGCGATTCTCAAAAGCCGAGGGAAAATTTCCTTCTAATAAAACCGAAAGAGGTATGTTTCCTTTATTCAGGTAATCCTGGGGCGATGTTTTTTCGGTGACGCTATTTAAACTTATTTCTGTTGGTGTTCCGACCACTTTAGAATATTGAGACGATTGTAATAAAACCGTTTTTTTAATACCGTTTTTTAAAGTGTCAATCGGATTTGCGAAATCAAATTTAATTTCGCCTAGATTTTTTACAATCGGATTACTGCTTGCAGGTACAACAACCGGGGCAAATTTCCAGATAAACTCCTGATATTGTGTCGCACTTCCTTGTTCTCCGGTGGCTAGTTTTAATTTGCTTCCTCGTTCATCTTTTACTAAATCAGGATTAATCCTAAATCCGTATTTAAAGAACATATCGTTTAAATTCAGATCTCTGGGATAAGCTAAAGTCGCTCCGGACTGATTGTATAAACTATCCATGTCTGCTGCGACCTGATCAATTAGCCAGAGCGTTTTACCGCCGTTCATGATAAACTGGTCTAAAACTTGTTTTTCTTCATCAGAAAAAGCTTCAGTTGGTTTTGAGATAATAGCTAAATCGTATTTTTTTAGCGCCTCTAAAGTTCCGGTCGGGTTTTTAGCTACCGAATCTAATGTGAAAGGTCCGATGTAATAACTTTCGCGAATTTGCATTAGCAATTTAGCAATGTGAACTTCGTTTAATTCCCCATTTCCTTTTATAATTGCAACTTTCTTTTGTCTGTCTTTGCTGATTTTATTAATTGCATCAGCAATAGAATATTCCAGATGCTGAATCGACCCGATCACTTTTTGAGTAGTCGAAGCACCCATTATATTTTTCAATAAGGGAATATTAACCTCTTTATTGTTATAAACCGCAATTGCCCACGGAAAAACCATTGCCTGAGATTGTTTTCCCTTATCGTCAACAGTAATGTTTATTGGTGTAAGACCTTTTTGATACAAAGATTTTACAACATCCATGCTTTCGTCTTCGTTCTCCATCGGATTAACGAATTCGAAAACAATATTGCTATTATAGGCTTGAAATTCTTCTAGTAATTGTTTGGTTTCTACTTGTAAACGTTTAAAATCTGCCGGCAAGTCGCCCTGCATATAAATCTTGATCGATAAAGGGTTTTTAACCTGCTTTATAATCTGCAAAGAGGTTTCGGATAATGTGTATCTTTTGTCTTTGGTCAAATCGAATCGGTGAAAAAACAAACTTCCCAATACATTTAAAACGATTAAAACAAAAACAGTAATACCTAATGTTTTGATATTTTGTTGAGTAGATGCTTTCATTATGCTTTAAAAGATTTTAATTGATAAACAGTAAAAGACAGAAACAACACCGTAATGCTTGAAAAATAGATAACATCACGAGTATCGATAACGCCTCGGCTCATACTTTTAAAATGATCCTGCATACCAAATGCCGATATTATTGTAGAAGATCCCGGAATCAATGCAGATAAACCTTCGAAACCGAAATAAAATATAAAACAAAGAAAGACGGCAATTATAAAGGCTACAATTTGATTTTCTGACAGAGTAGAAGTAAAAATTCCGATAGAGGAATAAGCGGCAATCAAAAATAATAATCCAAAATAAGAACCAATTGTACTCCCCATATCGATATTTCCTTCAGGAGCACCCAAATCCGAAATTACTTTTACATATATAAAAGTGGGAATAATGGCTAAAATGATTAATAGGAGAGAACCCAAAAATTTTCCGTTTACAATTTCCCAAATCGATAATGGTTTAGTCAAAAGTAATTCTAACGTACCTTGCTTTTTTTCGTCAGAGAAACTTCTCATCGTAACAGCCGGAATCAGAAAAATCAAAATCCATGGTGCTAACGTAAAAAACGGAGTCAAATCAGCATAACCGCTATTCAATATATTGTAATCTCCCTGGAAAACCCATAAAAATAGTCCGTTGCTAATTAAGAAAATAGCAATGACCAAATAGCCAATAGGTGAGCCAAAAAAAGATTTTATTTCTCTTAAAATGATTGATTTCATTCAATTGTTGTTTTAAATCGTTGATTTTTGTTTAAAGTTTCAGGTTTCAAGTTTGCTTTCCTTTGCGAACTTTGTGTTTTCTAAAACCTTTTATTTATAATCTTTGTGTTCTCTGCGGTTAATTCGTTCCAATATTCAGCACATAAGTTGAAGCCTGAAACAAAAGAAACTAATTTAAACTAACCAGCTTGTCGACACTCCACGCTTCCGGTTTTGCATTAAAAAGCTTTTTTGTAAAACTCCAAACGGTATTAAATAGTTCAGATTGTCTGTAATTTTCTAAATCTTCTTCAGTTTCCCAATAACTATAAGTAAAAAATATGCATTTATTATTTTTATCCTGATACAACTCTAAAAAACGATTTCCCTCTGCATTTCGTATTTTATTTTTCACGGTTTCAAAATTTTCCAGAAAATCCGGAATTTTTTCTTCGTGAAAACTCATTTTTACTATTCGAACAAACATATTGTAATTTTAGATTGTTGATTGAAAACCTGCTTACAAGCGCGCAAAAATACCAAAATTGATTGTTCTTTTTGTGAAAATTTAAAATATTATAAAAGTATAGTTTTTACTACAATATTGTCGTCTCGGCATAGTAGAGGTTATATAAGAAGCTCCGTAAAGAAAATCTCCAATCTTTGTTGGTTACGAGTGTGATTACTACTCTGTAGAAATGACAAGAAAATCTGTGTATATCTGTTTAAATCTGTAAAATCTGTGGGCTATTTACAGAAACTTAATCGTAATCACATCTCTATAGTTCAGTCCCAGTAAACTATTTGCTGAACCTACTTTCGATGGATTGCTTCTGAAAATTGCAATTTCAAGAAATCCTGCTTCGTTAAAAATAGCAAGTTTTTCGCCTTCATACGTTTTAATAGGGTATTTATCAGAACTTGCGATAGCAGAATAATTAGGCAAAATAGTTTTTATACTTCTTGGTTTCATTACAATTTCATAAGGACGTCCTTTTGCAATTTCTCCAAATTGTCTTTTGGAAATATTAGTTACAACATTACCAAAATGATCAATATAAATCACGTAGCCTTTTATCGAATTTCCATCATTTGCAACGACAGGCTGGAGTTCTGTAATTTGCTTTATTTCCTGGATTTCTTTCCCAATAACATTTAGTAGCCCGCCTTTAGCAAGATGGCATGCCACTTTTATAAAAATATCCAAATCACTAAATTCACTCGGGAAACGATCGTGTATGTTGATAGCCACAATTTTTTGCGGAACAATTTTCTGCGTAAGCATACTTAAAATACCATTGTCCGCACATATAAAATAATGATCGTTCCATTGCATTGCAATGTGTTGATTTTCCTTATTACGCTCAATATCTACACCTATCAAATGTATTGTTCCTTTAGGAAAACTTAAATAAGATGCTCCAATGATATAACTGGCTTCTGCGTTATTAAAGGGGTCAACGTCATGCGAGATGTCTACGATTGTAGCTTCTGGATACTCTGAAAATATCTTACCCTTTAGTGAACCAACAAAGTGGTCTTTCAAGCCGTAATCGGTAGTAAGGGTAATTATTGACATAATTTTGTTTATAACTATTGGTAGTATTTAAATCTAATTTTCATTAAATTTGAGAAATGCAAAGCTAATAATAGTAAATGCAAATTGAAAGAAAGAAAAGACAATTTACAATAAATATATAGTAGTCTCAGTTTCCAGTTTCAGTTTTCAGTGTTTTAACAGAAAGCGATTTTATTCGATAAAAAAAGGGTGAAATAGTCTCCGTTTTCAGTTTTAGAATTGTAAATTTAGACAGCGACTGAAAACTGCGACCGTAAACTGTAAACTAAAAAACACCCGACAACCACAGATTATAAAAACTGATTTATTTTTAATTTAAAACTATCTCATTTGAACGAAAGAATTATCGAGCTCATAGACATCGCTCCAAAAGACTTTTGGGGCGCTCAAGACACTCATCTTGAAATAATTAAAAAGTATTACCCAAAGCTTAAAATCGTAGCGAGAGGTACCACTTTGAAAGCATTTGGCGAAAAAGAAGTTTTAGATGAATTCGAAAAAAGATTTCAGAGGCTTATGCTTCATTTTACCCGATACAACAACATTGATGATAATGTAATTGAACGTGTAATAATGAGTGATGGTCAGGATGAAAGAAAATCATTAGATCATGACAAAATACTAGTTCATGGAGTTGGCGGTAAAATAATTAAAGCCATGACGCCCAACCAGCAACTATTGGTAGATACCATCAAGAAAAATGATATGGTATTTGCTGTTGGTCCTGCCGGAACCGGAAAAACGTATACAGGTGTTGCAATGGCTGTAAAAGCGCTTAAGGATAAGGAAGTAAAAAGGATCATACTAACACGACCAGCGGTAGAAGCAGGAGAAAATCTAGGTTTTTTACCCGGCGATATGAAAGAAAAGCTGGATCCTTACATGCAGCCACTTTATGATGCTTTGCGCGATATGCTGCCTAACGAAAAGCTCGAAGATTACATCTTAAAAGGAATTATACAAATTGCGCCATTGGCATTTATGCGTGGCCGTACACTTGATAATGCCTTTGTAATTCTGGATGAAGCACAGAACACAACGCACTCACAAATGAAAATGTTTTTGACCCGTATGGGAAAAAATGCCAAATTCATGATTACAGGTGATCCCGGACAGGTTGATTTACCACGAAGAACTATTTCTGGTCTTAAAGAAGCTATTTTAGTCTTGAAAGACGTTGACGGAATTGGAATTATTTATCTTGATGATAAAGATATCGTACGTCACAGATTAGTTAAAAAGGTAATTGATGCCTATAAACAAATAGAAAATCACGATTAATTTTTTTATAAAATGTCAAATGTAAATCGTAAACTGTGTTTTGATATTTAATGATATTCGTTTTATTCATGTCTTTTAAAGAAATGCGTAAAACGAATATTTTTTTTAAATTAATACTACAAATAAAGAAATTGATTGAATGGGAAAAATGGAATCGGTCACAATTCTCGTGATAAGCTTATTGTTTTTTGTAATAAATTTAAGGGCTCAAAATAAAGATAACAAGCAAAATGATCTTTTAAGTGGTAATTCAAAATTATCTGGTAAAGAAATTGTCTCTGAATTATCAAAGTATTATTTTTTTAATTTGACAGATAAATCAAATTTAAAAAAAACAAAAGCAGAATTTGAAAATTCATATAATGAACTCAGCTTTTTTGAAGGTTTAATGAAAGAAGATTTAATTTTTACTGATAATAGATTTTACTTCATTGATTCTGAAACTTTATTTGAAGGCGGAGGATTGACTCAATATCTGGAAATAGTGAAAATTTCATTTAATAAACTTAATCTTAAACTTGTTTTTTCTGAGGAATACAATAATCAAACTGAAAAACATTGGAAGCATACAATTAGGTTGAATGGAAGAGAATATACAGCATACGATGGTAACTTTAGTGACAACGATTGGGGAATTTCATATATAAACTTTATTGAAATGTTAAATAGCGAGCTTAAATTACAAAATAGTAATGAACAGTTCTATCCAATTAGTTCAGGGAATGATGGAAGAATGGTTCTATTGACGGAAAAACAATTTGAATTTGTACAAGCAAATTATCCAAATGATAACGGGCATCCGAAAAACATCTTTGATTGGAAAAATAGCTATGATTTGTAAATTATTATAAAAATGAAACAGTTAGATGATTTTTATTTAGAACAAGAAGAGCCTTTAAGAGGAACATTTCTTGCATTGAAAGAAATTATCCTAAAGCAAGACGATGACATTACCAACGTTCTAAAATACGGAATGCCTTTCTTTTGTTACAAAGGAAAAATGTTTTGTTATTTATGGATTCACAAAAAACTCAAACAGCCTTATATTGCAATGGTAGAAGGAAAACATTTTGAGGAGACTTTTTTAATTCAGGAAGGTCGTGCGAGAATGAAAATAATGTTGCTTAATCCTAATGAAGATTTGCCTTTAGAAAGAATTGAAATGATTGTGCAAAAAGCTTTAAATTTATATAAAAGCGGATTGATTAAATTTTAAAAATTAAAAATACAGAATTTAATTAAATCGTTAAATAAATAATAAACTTGCCCTGTTTTAAGCTTTTGCGGCTTATTATCTTTGTTCTTTTGAGCTTAAAGCTGTAAATTTGCAGATCATAAATATTTGATTTCTAATATGACAAAGCTTAAAAATATAAAAGTTGTAGTAAGTGACTTAGACGGAACTTTACTTAATCCACAACACAGAATTTCAGATTACACCAAATCAATTTTTCAGGAACTTCACAATCAAAATTATCTTATCGTTGTTGCCACAGGCCGTCACCATCTGGATGCAATGGCAATTATAGAAACGCTTGAAGTACCTGTTTATCTGGTAAGTTCAAACGGCGCAAGAATTCACTCTCCGGAAAAAGAAGAAATTTTTGCATTCAACTTAAATAGTGACGTTGTAAAAGCCGCATTAAATGTTGAAATTGATCCTGAAATCACAGTAGTTTTATTCAAAGAAAATGTTTGGCAAACCAATAAATGGAGTGAAAAGTTAAATGCTTTTCAAGCCGATTTAAAATACCATCCTGAATTAGTTGATTATAAAACCCTGGAAGATTTTGGAGCTATAAAAATATTCTTTTCATGCGATAATCATGAAAAATTAGTAAAATTAAAAGATGCAATTCTCGCTAATTCTTCAGAACATTTGCATCATGCTTTTAGTTTGCCAACTTGTTTAGAATTCATGGATAAATCTATTGACAAAGCAGTTGCAATTGAGATAGTACTTGAAAAACTAGGTTTTACTTTGGATCAGGCGGTTTCTTTTGGAGATGGTTTCAATGATGTTCAAATGTTATCTGCATCCGGAAAAGGTTTAATTATGGGAAATGCTCCGGCTTCATTAAAGGAAACTTTACCAAATTTAGAAGTAATCAAAACCAATGCTGAAGATGGAGTAGCACATTATATTACTTCAAAAATTTTGGATAAGGAATTTGCGGCGAGCGAATTATAAAAGTAAAGGCATTTGTGAAAATCTAATAGTTCGAAAATTTAGATTTTTGATAAAATATAGATCCCTGAAGTTAATTCTTTAGGGATTTTTTTTGATTAGCCAATAATATGCAAAGAATTCTCTAAGCAAATGACAAAAATATTTTTTTAATACTATGCAAAGTGTATTTTTGTTTTCTCACAAAATAACGAATACTATGAAAAAAAACATTTTTATACTTACCTTTTTTATTGCTTCAATAGCCGGCCATAGCCAAACTTTAAAATTAGAAGAAATAATGAAAGGCGAATCTTTTATTGGGAATCAGCCAACAAACGGTCGCTGGTCTCTGGATGGTAAAAAGGTGTATTTTGAATGGAATCCGACCAATGATTTAGGAGCAAGTACGTATTTCTGGCAAAAAGGAGCTGCAAAACCTTTTTTGGCAGAACCAAAAGAGGCTGCTTTTTCTAAACTTGATTTCAAAAGAAAGTCAACTTCAGATATCGTTTATTATATAGACAATGGAGCTTTATATTCTTATACAATCAGTACAAAAACAGCAAAGAAAATCATTGAGCAAAGCAGTCCGATTTCAAATCTTGAATTGGGTACAGTAAACGGAATTGTATTTTTTGAACAGAATGATAATGTTTTTAAATACAATGCTAAAGAGGGAACAGTACTTCAAATAACAAATTTGTCTAAAGGTATTAAGAAAGAAAAACCTTTAGATAAAGATTCTTTTTTAAAGACACAACAAAAAGAATTATTTCAGTTTATCAAAGACAAAGAAGCTAAAAAACAATGGAATGTAGCTAGAAATAAAGCGATTAAATCTGACTTTGCCAAGGAATATTTTTACGGAAAAGATAATTTATTTAATCTAAAAGCAAATCCAAACGGAAATTTTGTAACTTTTAGTTTAGTAGAAGAATCAGATGTTAAAAAAGAAAAAATGGAAGTTTTTATAACTGATGATGGTTATAACCAAACACCGGATACGAAAGAAAAAGTATCTACGGCAAATTTGGTTAAAACTAAATTCGGAATATATTCTGTTGCTAAAGACACCGTTTATTATGTGAATTTTTCGACTTTAAGTCATATCCAGGACAGTCCAAAATATTACGAATCATATGATAATTTAAAAAATAAAAGTAAAGAAGATAAATTAATTATGATTCAGGCTCCGGTTTATAATGAAGACGGATCTATTGCAATTGTTGAGATCAGAAGTCAGGATAATAAAGACAGATGGTTAATTAGTTTAAATCCTGAAAACGGATCGTTTAAAGAAATAGAACATCAACATGATGATGCATGGATTGCGGGACCAGGAATTCCATCGTATTCTTTTGACTCCGGAACTTTAGGATTTCTGGCAGATAATGAAACAATTTATTTCCAGTCTGAAGCTACAGGATACTCACATTTATATACCTATAATCTAAAGTCAGGCAAGAAGACACAACTCACAAGTGGCAACTGGGAAGTTCGTGACGTTACTTTATCTAAAGATAAAAAGGCATTTTACTTAACGACAAATACAACGCATCCGGGAAACAGAAATTTTTATAAATTAGCTTCAGCCGGAGGCGCTCTGGAACCAATTCTAACTAAAGACGGCGCGCATGAAGTAGTAGTTTCTCCCGATGAAAAATCACTTTTAGTACGTTATTCATATAAAAATGTTCCTTGGGATTTTTATATTGCTGACAATAAAAAGAATACAGCCTTACAACAAATTTCTTCTTCGACTTCTGAAGATTTCAAAAAGTACAAATGGAGAGAACCAGAAGTTATTACGTTTAAAGCACAAGACGGAACTCCCGTAAATGCGAGATTGTACACGCCAAAAACTGAAAACGCAAACAAAGCGGCAGTAATTTTTGTGCACGGAGCAGGTTATTTGCAAAACGCTCATAATTATTGGAGCAATTATTACAGAGAATATATGTTTCATAATATGTTAACTGATTTAGGTTATACGGTTTTGGATATTGATTATAGAGGAAGTGATGGTTACGGACGTGATTTTAGAACAGGAATTTACCGTTTTATGGGAGGAAAAGATTTATCTGATCACCTTGACGGAAAGAAATTATTAGTAGAGAAATACGGGATTGATGCCAATAGAGTAGGGATTTACGGCGGTTCATACGGAGGATTTATTACTTTAATGGGAATGTTGACAACTCCGGGGGAATTTGCATCTGGCGCGGCCCTGCGTTCAGTTACAGATTGGGGACATTATAATCACGGATACACAGGAAATATCTTAAATTTTCCAGAGACAGATCCTGAAGCATACAAGAAAAGTTCTCCTATTTATTATGCAGATAATCTAAAAGGAAACTTAGTAATGTTACACGGTATGGTCGATGATAATGTAGAGTATAAAGATATTGTACGCTTATCGCAACGTTTTATAGAATTACAGAAAAAGAACTGGACGCTGGCTTCCTTTCCGGTAGAATCGCACGGATTTAAAGAAACATATTCCTGGATTGACGAATATAGCAGAATTTTGAATTTGTTTAATTCAACACTTCTTAATAAATAGTTTACAGTTTTCAGTCGCAGTGTTTAGTCTCAGTCTCAGTTAGCAGTTTGAGTAATTCATCTGTGCAAAATGTAAGTTTAAGCTTTGTCAAAGTTTTAAATTTTGACAAAGCTCAGGCAAAGACTGAACACTGAGACTGAACACCGCGACTGAAATTGAGACTGCAAACTGCAAACTAAAAAACTTGCTTGCTCTTTTAATTAGTTTTAAATTTGCATTCATAAAAAACAACACAACTAACGATAATGAGCAATACAATTACAACTACAAATTTTAATTTTCCAGATCAGAAATCAGTTTATCGAGGAAAAGTTAGAGAAGTTTACAATATAAATGATGAACTTTTAGTTATGGTAGCAACAGACAGGCTTTCGGCTTTTGATGTGGTTTTACCAAAAGGTATTCCTTATAAAGGACAAATTCTAAATCAGATTGCTACAAAATTCATGGAGCTAACAGAGGATATTGTACCAAACTGGTTGATTGCAACTCCTGATCCAAATGTTGCTGTTGGACATTTATGTGAGCCTTTTAAAGTAGAAATGGTTATTCGCGGATACCTTTCAGGACATGCTGCTCGTGAATATGCTGCTGGAAAAAGACAAATTTGCGGTGTAACAATGGCTGAAGGTTTAAAGGAAAATGATAAATTTCCGGAACCAATTATTACACCAACAACAAAAGCTGATAATGGTTCTCATGACGAAGACATTTCCCGTGAAGATATTTTGGCTAAAGGAATCGTTAGTGAAGAAGATTATATTGTTTTAGAAAAATATACTCGTGATTTATTTCAAAGGGGAACTGAAATTGCTGCTGAACGCGGATTGATTTTAGTAGATACTAAATACGAATTCGGAAAAACAAAAGAAGGAGTAATTGTTTTAATCGATGAAATTCACACACCGGATTCTTCCCGTTATTTCTATGCTGACGGATATCAGGACAGACAGGATACAGGAGAGGAACAAAAACAATTATCTAAAGAATTTGTGCGTCGTTGGTTGATCGAGAATGGTTTTCAAGGTCAGGACGGACAACAAATCCCGGATATGACAGATGAATATATTGAATCAGTTTCTGAAAGATATATTGAATTATACGAGAAAATCCTGGGAGAAAAATTTGTAAAAGCGGATATTGCTAATATTGATCAACGTATTGATAAAAACGTATTAGAATACCTAGAGACTAAAGAGTAATTTTCAGGTTTAAACTAACTCTTTAAACCATGAAAATTATTAGAAATAAAAAAAATGCCTTGCTATTTATATTGATGATAGCAGGGCATTTTCTTTTTGCGCAAATTGATAAAAAGGCAACAAAAGAAACAAAAGCGTTATATGAAAATTTAAAAACAATTTCAAAAAAACACATCCTTTTCGGGCATCAGCATGCTCTCGAATACGGACACGGATGGTCTAATGAACGGGATAGATCAGATGTAAAATCAGTTACAGGTTCACATCCCGCCGTTATCGGAATTGACTTTAGCGGATTTTCGGGACATTCTAAAGAAGAAATTGAAAAGACAGCCGCAATTCTCAAAAAGAATGTTACAGACACTTATGAACGAGGCGGAATCACAACTGTTTCGTGGCATTTTATAAATCCTGTTTCCGGTAATAGTTTTTATTGGAAAGATTCAACCTCTGTAGCTGCTATGTCATTGATCAAAAAAGGCGGTGCCTATCATGAGCAATATAAAGACGTTCTGAAAACCATCGCAGATTTTGCACATTCTGTAAAGGCAAAAGACGGCAAATTAGTTCCAATGATTTTCAGGCCATATCATGAGTTCGACGGTGATTGGTTTTGGTGGGGAAAGAAATTTACTTCACGGGAAGATTTTATAGCCGTCTGGCAATTTACAGTTTCTTATTTAAAAGATATTTTGGGTGTGCATAATTTTATTTATGCTTTTTCACCAGATGTCAGGTTCAATTCAGAAAACGATTACTTAGAGCGTTATCCGGATGATGATTATGTAGATATGTTAGGCATGGATGATTACGGCGATTTTGGTCGTGATGGGAATTATGATATTTCAGGAGCAATTAAAAAACTCAGGATAGTTTCTGATCTTGCTGTCAAAAAGAATAAACTTGCTGCTTTGACAGAAACTGGCTTAGAATCGATTCCGAATGAAACCTGGTGGACACAAACCTTATTAAAGGTTTTAAAATCTGAAAATCTTGAATTAGCTTATGTTCTTGTTTGGAGAAATGACAGTACAAGTCCAACTCATTTTTACGCTCCTTTTCCAGGTCAGATTAGTGTTCCGGATTTTATAAAATTTTATAATGATCCTTATACGTTGTTTGAGAATGATTTAAAGAATGTTTATACCAATAAATTTCGCATAAAATAATTTTTTGTAGAGATATAAAATGAAGTGCAATGCGGGTTTTACCGGGTTGCACTTTTTTATTTATAATTTTTTTGCATTTATGTGCAACCTATTATACAATTTAGTCGTCTATTATAATAAGTAAGAGTTTTGAGAAGCAATTATTAATCAATTCTTATTTTAAATCATCAATCATAAAATCATCAATCAACATGAAAAAATCATTAATTATTTTAGCTATGGTCCTGGCTATATCTACAAATGCATCAGAAGCCTCAAATCTTAAATTATCAGTAAAAGATCAAACTAATTATCGCGCTTATGCTTATGCAGGCTCACCTTTGCATTATGCTGTATGCGAAGGAGATATTGAGAACGTGAAAAAATTGATTAAGTATGGCGTCAATGTAAATTTGTTATCAAACGACATGTCGCCTTTAATGCTGGCAGCGCGTTTTAATAAATTTGAAATCATTAGAATTTTACTGGCAAACGGAGCTGATCCCAGTATGGAGAATGAAAAAGGTTATAAAGCATTAAAATTCGCCGAGTTTGCAAAAGCAAGTGAGTCTATAGCTATTTTGGAAAATCTAAAATAAAGTGTAACAAAAAAGAGGCTGTCCGAAAAGTAATTTCGGGCAGTTTTTTTTTGTTTTACACATTGATTTTTCTTATATTTAAGTACTAAAATCAATGATTATGCAGCCAGTTTTTAAGC
>NZ_JAMZNK010000071.1 GCF_027980145.1 Flavobacterium azizsancarii
AATAGAAGTACAAATGCTTCAGCAGAATCTTTTAATGCCAAAGTAAAAGCATTTAGAAGTCAATTTAGAGGAGTACGAAAAGTAGATTTTTTCTTATTCAGATTATGCAATATTTTTGCATAATCCCCAACTTTTGCGTTTGATCCTAGATTTCTTCTTATTCAGATTGTCTAATCTTTTTGCCTAATCCCCAACTTTTGCGTTTGATCCCACAAAACTTCAGATTATAAATCTGCAAAGAGTTTAAAAGAAAAAACCCTGCAGATCTAATGATTTGCAGGGTTACTAATTTTTAAGGCCTTTTCAATAAGTCTATATATACTAGACTTTTTAAGCCTTCAGCGGAGGAAGAGGGATTCGAACCCCCGGACCTGTTACAGTCAACAGTTTTCAAGACTGCCGCATTCGACCGCTCTGCCATTCCTCCAGTCTGTTGCTCTCATTATCTGATTGCGGGTGCAAATATAAGATGTTTTTTCGATTGCAGAAATTTTTTTGATACTATTTATAAAGAAAAGTAGATATGAAGCTTAAGTAAATGAAATCCTCAATAAAATTTAAAAGTTTCTTTATAAATAATCAGCCTAATTTATTTAAGTACTGTGTTGTCTGATTTTTTCATTTTAAAAGTATTTATACCATGATTCTGCCACAAAAGTTAGACAGTTGAAATATCTTTAAAAACCGCCTTAACTTTTTGTGGTAAAAAAAGGTATCAACTCCAAAATAATAGTAATGAGAAAGTGACATACAATCTGCCTATCTTTATTAGGTTGTTTAATCTTTTTTATTTATAATTTTTTAAAATAGTTTCAACTTTTTTATCATCAGACAAGTCCCAGTACCACCATTTATAAACATCAATTTTTTCCGCTTCAAATCTTTTCTGATAAGCTATTTTAAACAGATTTAAAAGTAGTATCAATGATTTATTAAGTTCGTTTTCCGGAAGTTCTGTAAGTCTTTTTAAATTGTTTGTTGCTACACCTTTTTTTATTAATACGCAAGGTGTATAGGTGTTTTTTAAACCGCTTTGTACTATAGCAGGTACAATGTCTTCATCACTTGCTTTAGATTGTAGGATAAAAAAAAGTAGCTCGTATAAAAATCGTCTTTTCTCATTTAAATTAAATGAATTAAAAATAAGTATTAAATCTTCAATGTCAATAACACTTTGTGCATATTTATTTATTAATATTTCTTTTTCTATTTCCATTAATTTCTATTTTATACGTGGATTAATAATGATATGAGGCTTTTCCGTTTGTAATGCATTTATGAAAAGGTCAACATCACGTTTGATATTATCTATTGATGATTTTTGGCCAGGAAGTGAATTCTTGATTTGATGCCATTGTTTGCTATTAAGCCCTCCTTCAATTAGATAATCCCAATCAGCTATAGTACCTTTTAAAGTATTCATTCCGTTAGCAACTCTACCTGGAGTTGCACGGCTACCAACAAGAATTATTGGTTTCCCTATTCTTGTAGCCGCATTTTCGATTCTTAAGTATTCACCTGCAGTAATTGTACCTTTAGCGTATTTAGCTCCTTTGGCGGCATCACCTATGTAAGGAATTATACTAATTGCTGCAATGGCAGCATTACCTGTCTGACCTCTTAACAAATATCCAATAGCATTTATACCATCAACTATTCCGGAAGGGTCAGCAGCACCTAATCCGTCTAAACTTTCTTGAAGATCATCCATCTGTTTAGTTCTAAAGCGACTTCTCCAACCTTCATAATATCTTCCAGTAGAGTACAATCGACTTGACATTATGCCGTCCAGATTTCCTACATAACTTTGGGTTGATACTTTATACCCAACGTTAACAGCCTTTAAACTTTCAAAAGGAGTGTATTCACCAGTTGTGGAGTCTACCATTCCACTTCCATTTGCATTGGAAAATGTACCACCGCCGTCATTTTCCCACAAAGTATTTTGACCACTTGGACTATTATCCCATAATGATTGAGCAAATGAAGCAGAAATTAAACCGGAAGGATCTGCCCAATATATTGGATTATTATATCCAAAATGGTTTGGGGTCATTGAAGGGGTTGTTTCAGCTAGTGCATCAATTCCATAAAATCGTCCTAATGTATTGTCATACATTCTGAAATCCATTGCAGTTACATTAAGACCTAGCTCTTCTTGGATTTCCTTCCCATTAAACTTATACTTTAATCCTTCATTGTTTTCAATTTCATTTGAAGGGCTGTATCCAGTGTGTTTTAATCCGTACGGATAGTAATTATTTTCTTCAATAATTTCAATATCCTGTGTCGTTGGATTTTTAGTATAGCTTAATCGTATATTTCCTACATGATCTTTATATTGAAAAACATATGAAAAAACATTATTAGTACTACTAACATATCCTTCTGACGTGGGAAAAAAACGAAGAACATTGTCTTTGTATTGAAATTCTTCCGAATAGTTGGTAGTAATTGTAGAAGCTTGCTCAACAACTTTTTTTTCCAACTTGTGACCAACTGCGTTGTAAATATAGTCAATACTACCAGTTGAACCAAAAAGTATTTTTTTAGGTAGATTAAGATGATTGTATTGAATTTCAGTAATGTTTTTATTTTTATCACTTGTTAAATTACCGTTATCATCATATCCAAAATCGTCACCAATTTTATTAGTATCAATAAATCCTTGATTATCATTGCCAGATGGACCGTCAGTTACTTTTATAAGTTGGTTTGAATTGGTTAAATAGTTATATGTTAAATGATCAATTTCCAAAGGCTCCAATTGAGGATCTATAACACCATTTCTAATTAAGGACTCAATATTCCCATTCTTGTCATATGTTAAAGTTTCTCCGTAAGCATTGGTAACTAATCCATTTTTCTCATACAAAGATTTTGTTAATCTATTTAGTTTATCATATTGATATCCATAACCACGCTCTAGATTGTCAGATCCTGTTTTCCAAAAGGTTTGCGCAATATTACCATTATAGAGAGCTTTAATTTGAGCATTTTCTGGTTCATTAGTATAATTTAACTTAAATGCAAAAAGATCTTCTGGATCGGTATCTTGTTGTAAATCAGAAACTTTGTTTATATCTGTAAGCCAGCCTCTAACATTATATAAGAAATCAATTTTTTGCAGAGGGTTATTTGTATTTTGACCAGTTATTTTCCAAATCAGTTGCCCGAGATCACTGTATTCATTATGAGCTAAAAGTTCTATTGGACCATCGTTTATCTGGTGTGTTTGTGTTAATAACCTATCTTGCTGAGAATAAATAAAATCTTCTTTAATTTTTATTGCATTTACCTCAGGAGTATATTTATGCGTTTTTATGTTATAAACTAATTTACCGGTTCTGTCGCATCTTAGAATAACTTTTATCTTTGGAATTTAATCCAGTCGAAAAATGAATACGAAAGGTCATTGCTATCCGAGGTCTATTATATTGCAGGCAGTATATTTTAAGCTTAGGTTTACATTAAGTTATCGGGATGTTGAAGAGATCATGAAAATGCGAGGAGTTTATGTTGATCATGCTACCATTCAGCGCTGGGTATATAAGTTTGCCCCGTTAATGGAGATGCAAATGAAGAAACGTAAAGCACAAGTTAGTGGTAGTTGGAGAATGGACGAGACTTATATTAAGATTAAAGGGCAATGGTGTTATTTATATAGGGCAGTTGATAGGTCTGGCAATACAGTTGATTTCTTATTAACTAAGAGAAGGCAGAGGATGAGTGCCCAGTCATTTCTAATTAAAGCAATTAGTAATAATTGTCGCCCAAGAGTAATAAACATTGATAAAAGCGGTTCTAATACTGCAGCGATAAAAGTCTATAACAAACGTTCATTCTCAAAGATTAAAATCCGGCAGTGTAAATATCTCAACAATATTGTCGAACAGGACCATCGATTTATAAAATGGAGGATACAAAATGGGTTAGGCTTTAAAAGTTTTGAATCGGCAAGACGAACATTGAGCGGAATTGAAGTTGTCCATATGCTTAGAAAGAATCAAATGATTAGACCAGGGATATCTATGTTTAAATCATTCTGTAAATTGGCGGGTTAACTTTTAAATTACTTAAATTCTTATATTTGATTCTGACAGATGCGACAGAACCAATAATGTTTTTTATAGGAAAACATTCTTCGGAAACTGCAAATTATTTTAAAGGGGTAGCTAATTTTTTGAATAATGATTTAAGACCGACTTCCTATACTGTTTTTCTAATTCCCAAAAATAGATTTGTAAACTCCTATAGTGAAAATGAGTTGCAAGGTTTTAATAGCGCTTATAGTCAGGTTTTTATAAATGAACTTAAAAAGATTGGTGTTGATTTAAATGTAAAAGGCGAATAAAATTATGATAGGATATTATACTTATCCTAAGGGTCAAGGCATTTCTGCGACAGAATTTATATTGCATCGTATCGTATCGCTTCCTTAAGTCAATGTACTTTGGAGAAAAGAAACAATGAATAGAATAGAGAATTTCTAACGATATTATACTTAAATGTTGCTGAAGATTACGAACGATTTAAAACAGAATAGCAATTCATATTTTCATCTATTGTAATAGAAAAGTTTAATACTTAGTTTGAAGAGGAGTTAGAAGACGAATATCTAACGGATTTCAGATATAATGATTTGTATGATAGTTTTTTTAATCAAAAACTGGAAAAGTGAAATATGATTTTAAAGCGATTTAATTAAAAAGAATATGTAGGAAATAAAAAAATAATTTTTCAATTAACAAAAAAGGTTTTACAGTATTTGCACATTCAGATATTACATTGAGCTTTATGGTTTTCTATATTTTAATTTGTTTTTTTTACATACCTTAGCAAGTAAATATTATTAATGACAATACTAATTGATAAAGTAAGAATAGCAAATTACAGAGGAATTCATGAAATTGAAATTGATTTATTACCAACGACATTACTAGTTGAAGCAGATAACATTTGCTGAAAAGTATTTTCAAAATAATGTATAATTTGAATAGTGCAGTATGATGCAACGATTTGTATATCAGTTATTGTTTTTTTGCTTGTCTGTAATTCCAGCATTGGGACAACAGCAACAGCAATCTAACGAATTGGATGAAGCATATCGTAAGGAATTACAAGTTGAAAATGAGGCTTTGACCCAGAGAATTAGTTCATTTTCTACAGATGTAAAAGAATTGAATAAACGGGCGTCGGCGGCAATCCGTGCCCAGGAATATGAAAAAGCATTAGAGATTGCATTAGAACTTGAAAAGTCGGATCCGGATAATGCGGATATCAAAAATTTTAAAGGAAAAATGCAACTCAAAAATAAACAACCGGATGCTGCAGTAGCCTGTTTTGGAGAAGCGATACGATTAAACCCAAAAAATAAATGGTTTTATATCAATCAGGCAACTGTACTGGCAGATAATAATCAGTTAGACTCAGCTTTAAAAGTGATTCAGCAACTCAATGCAGTATATCCGAAATGGAGTATCGGATATAATTTTAAAGCCGCTTTATTATATTCTTCTGCGCAATATGAGGAAGCACTGGAAGCTTATGCTATAGCCATAAATACATTTCCGAAAAGTGCCCAGATTGTCACGAATCGTGGCGATTTGTACCGGGAATTAGGGAAAAAGGATAAAGCTTCGGCAGACTATAGAAAAGCATTGGAATTGGAGCCCAATTATACAAGGGCAAAAGATAGATTGGTAGACCTTTATCAGTAAAAAAGTCATTTTATTGTAGAGCTATCGCAATACAAATTTCAGTACTGAAATTTGAAATAGAATAAAAGTATAATGTGTAATAATACCATTCCTGTTATAGCATCCTTTGGTGATTCGGAAGAATTATAAGGATTGATAACAATTGGAAGTTTAATTTAAAGTATTAAGCCATGCCTATAAGTACTCAGATTACAATTCAGATTGGCGGAGAAACCCTAACCCGGTTCTCTAAGTTGGTGATCAATCAAAAAGTGCATACGCACCATCGCTTTTCAATACTATAACAGTTACCTAAGGAATTTGTAAACCAGGGTATTGATAAAGCTATGGGTTATGTTGGGCAGACTATAAAAATAACAATAGTGCCTAATAATATGCAGACCGATTCGTTATTACTATTTACAGGCGTAATAAAGGAGGCGCAGATGCTGGGAAGAGCAGGTGCTTTCAGAGGAATCATCATTAATGGCTATATGGCAATTTACACAGCTTTCCAATGGCAGAATCGCGACCTTCAACGGTTATCTCTAATGATGATCCGTCTGGGTTAGGCCATATTCAGGTTGCTTTTGCCTGGCAACAGTACAATGGTACTAATACACACTGGATCCCAATGACAAATCCGCATTGCGCATGAGGAAAAGGCTTTTATTTCATTCCAGAATTAGTAGAAGAAGTACTGATTGCTTTTGAAGCAGGCAATCCAGAAAAACCTTTTGTTTTGGGCGCAATGTATAGTGGCCCTGCAATGAGTGAATACCCATACTTCAAGTAACGATAAAAAAGTAATATAAACCCGTTCAGAAACCAAAGTGATGATGGACGATGCAGAGGAAAGTGTTTTTATTGAGGATCTGAGTGATAATACCTGGAAAAAGCAATATTGCTGTAAATGAGCCTAAAAATATGACGTTTACTGTAGGCGAGAATTTCAATATTAATGTTGGAAAAGATCTGATTACCCCAAGTGGGCGAAACAGGACAACCACTCTAGAAGTGAAAGACAAGCTGCAGGCAATGGAAGTTTTTGAAACCATAAATGAAAATAAAACGGTAAAAATAGGACAAGATTTAAGCGAAATTACAGCAACTACAACACACAAAGCAGAGCATAGTGATATTTTTGTCCAAAGTGACTGGTTCATAGTGTATTAGGAGCTATAGATACCAAAGTAAATAAAGGATAAAGCCTGCGAATAAGAGCGATCAAAATGGATGATATACAAAATAAGATGGAACTTTCAGTATTAGAAAATTCGAGACTAATGAAATTAATAAAACCTTATATATACGGATTAACACTGTTACTGACCCTTGGTACTTCTTGCCAGGAACATACAAAAAAGCAAATGGATGCAACTACTATAACAAATACGGGAAATAATATACCCATTACCACGGATAAATTTTATTGGCAGGAAACAATTTCATGTCCAACAGGGTATCCTATAGATGTCTATCATGGTAATTTGGAATGGGATGGAGGCATTACCAGTTTATATCTGGGAACACATGGAGGTCCATGGGGTATTACGGGAAGAAGTATGAGTAGTGGTGTAAAAGCTGTACCAAAACATTTGGATGTAATATGGCTTTCTTATGCCGAGGATACTTTCTACCATGTTGATACTGCAATTGATTATGATAAAATGGCTCGCCTTTTTAGAGAGGGATATCCCAGTAAAGATGCGAATGGTGAAATACGAAATGAAAAATACAATTACATTGTTGTAGGGATGGCTCCGGGCGGTGTGGTAGTAATATGGCTTTCCGGACCCGGAAGGCAAGTCGAAGTGGGACGCTATAAAGGAGGTAAAATTGTAATTCCTGCAGAAGAAATAGCACAATTGGATAGTCACGAAAAACTTCTCTTTAATTCCGAATACAGGAAAGAGATTATGGAGAATGAAAAAATAGTGCCTAAAGAATTTCAACATAGAAATAAAAACCAATCCATTCCATTTAATTTATGGGACAGTTATAGGGAACGATATAGCTGGCGTCCTATTTTCGTTGTACAAAATGAGGGAAAAATGGAAGATATTTTCTTTACCAATTTTAATGGGGAACAAGAAGAAATAATCAAAGAAAACATTCCAACTGCAGACTATGTTTCCAGAGCCATTCCAAACACATTGAATTTCGGATGGAGGGCTGCCAATGGAAAACGTTATGGGGGTATGGTTAAATTTGATGAAAAAGAAATAGTTGCCGCATTTGGTGAAATCCATAAAGTGGACAAAAAGGCCAATATTGAAATTGAATTTCGGGTGAATCAGCTCAATACATTTATTACTGTAGTGCTAAAAAGTAATGGGAAAGAAATACCGTTGACCAATAGTGATGTAAAAGTATATGAATCGCGAAAAAAATAAGTAGTTATGGCCAGACATTTGTTTATAATGCAGGCGTTAGCGTAGTTACGGAAGATGTATTAAATCTCACATTCGGATTGGTTTTTGATGGAACATTGAACAATCGGGAGAATACTTTCAGCATTAATAAAATTAAAATCAATGAAATTATTAAAATCTTATTTATATGGAATTGTGTTATTGGTTGCTCTAAGCAGTTCATGTCAGGAAAATAAGCATAAGCAAATGGATGCAAAAATGGATACAACGAAAAATACAAGCGAGTTTTATTGGCAGGAAAATTTGAATTGCCCATTGGGCTTTCCAATAGAAGTCTATAAAGGGGGCTTAGAAACAGAAAACGGAAACTATGTTAGTTTAAGTATAGGCCCGTCGTCAGGAATAAAGGGGTGGGGATCTTCCGGAAGTGGAATGAGTAGTGGAATCAAACCTGTACCCGATAAGCTTAACTTAATTTGGATATCATTTGCTGAAAATACTTTTTATGATATCAATTGTAAAATTGATCACGATAAAATGGTCAAATTATTCGAAGAAGGATATGTCATTAATTTCAAAAATAAAAAAAAGAAAATAACGTATGACACCATTATAGTGGGTTTTGCACCTGGTGGAGTTGTGGTAGTTTGGTTGTATGGAATGGGAAGACAGGTTGAAATTGGTCGGTACCAGGCGCAAAAAGCAGTGATTTCCGAAGAAGAAATAAGTAAATTAGACAGTCATGATCGCTTGTTGTTTGATGAAAATAATAGTAAGAAAATGATGAGTAATAAAAATATTGTCCCTTTAGAGATACAAAAAGAAAATAAACCTATACCATATGGGTTATGGGATACATATAGAGAAAAATATAATTGGCGACCTGTTTTTATAATACAAAAAGAAGGGAAAGTGAATAGTGCTGTTTTTTCTATGTTTAATGGAGAAATGGAAAATTTGGAGCAAGAAGAACTTGCAACAAATGATTTTAAGGAAAGAGCCATATTAAAGAGAATTTCTTTCGACTGGTTTGATGTTGATCATAAACAATATGGAGCCGAAATTTTTCTAAATGAAGAGGAAGTATTTAAAGCGTATAAGGAAATATATAAAGACAATAAAAATGCGAAAGCTGAATTGGTCTTTAAAGTCAATATTCCTAATACGTTTGTTGTAGTTTTGCTTAAGAGCGACAGTAAAGAAATAGCACTCGTAAAAACGATTGTGAAAGTTTATTAATAGAAATCGCTATGGGAAATCGTTTTGTATACAATACGGGAGAAGCAAAGGCTAAAAAGAATGAAATTGATCTTGTCTTTGGTGTTTTTATTGATGGTACGCTGAATAATAAAACTAATACCGATTGAGGAGGCTGTACCAAAATAATGGCAATGAAAACCTTTCACATGAAAGGATAAAAGCTGCAGTTGCTGCGAATGAGGCTTCTTATAAGCGTTTTAAATAAAAAGGTTTTTTAGATGACCTTTCCTTCGAATTGGCGGAACTGATCCTGGCAGATGCTGATAAAAAAGCATTGCTGTACATCGAAGTGAAATCGGACGAAAAAGAGGTAGAATATAAAAGTAAAACCGGTACAGAAGTATTAACGAACACTTTCCTGAATGACGAAGGACAATATTTTGAACTAAAATACAAAGAGCAGCCCTGGTTAATTACTGCCCGTCAGGAACGTAAAACAGGAGTTAAAGAAGCCATACATTGCAGCAGGATTATTGACAAGTACCATAAGATCAAAAGAGAACATAAACCTTCGGGATGTACAATGATTACCAATGCCTGGTGTACTTCATTTGTGGGATGGTGCCTTAGTCAGAATAATTTTTCAGCATAGTTGGATCCGGGTGCTTTTTCCTATGGTGAAATAAAAACCCGATACCGGGCTTCGGCGAAAACGGTGAACGTAAAAGAGTATCTGTACCTGAAGAATTTGATGATCCGGTATGGGGTAAAAAAAAAAAGACAATAACAAACTTGCAGTAGGGACTGTTTGTGTTGTAAATAATAAAAAGCATGTCGCGTTTGCAGTGGCCAAAGATAAAAATTGGATACACTTTTATGGTTTGGGCGGGAATCAAGGCGATGCGGAGAAAGTAAACCCTTACAGTGTCAGGAATTCGAGCGTTTTTCCAATTGAATAAACTATAGCAGATGAAGATTATGAATTACCAATTTATTACAGGGAACTTACCGCAGATACAGTGGCATAAAATGCAATTGTTCTTTTTTCTGGTGCTAAATATTCCATCACAGGCACAAACGATATTGCCCGATTCTATCACGATCTATAAATCATGGAATGATAAAAATGGGAAAAACAAACTTGCCGTAAAGGTGAATGCATTATGCAATCCCGATCGGCCACCATTTGACGGGCATGAGACAAAAATCGAAGCTAAAATCCAAAATTCCAAAGGCAGACAGGATATGGTTTATAATGATGAGGATTACCAGATGGAAATGATATTATTCCGGGGAAATGATATTTGGTTGGAGGAATTCAATGAGATAAAAGCAGTTTTTATTCCATTTTTTTACTGTGGTAATTCCGATAGCGATATAAAAGCCTCTTTTATTATTTTTTATAATACTAAAAAATACCTCTATCATATTAATTTCCATTGTACTGAAGATGGTACATGTAAAGTTAATGATAACCTGAATACAAAGCTTAATGAATTGTCACCGGCACTCCGGAACAGTTTTATAAAATCATTGAAGTCGAAATATAATAAATATTCGAATTTGAATTAGTTATAGCGTTTGGATAAACGGGTAAAATTTTAAGTAGGGAGCGAGATAGGAGTAGTCTAGAAAGAGCAGTTATGGAAGATTCAAAGGGAAATAATAAGCAGGATGTATCGGAAAAGCGACAGGAACGGGATAAGGAAGAAGTTATTGCTGAAGGGGTAGCAGTAGTTGTTAATGGTGGATTTGAAGGTTTTGATCATCGTAAAAAAAATCTTAAAGCGATTCTAAAGCTGATGAAAGTAAAGTATGCCTGCAAAAGTGATGCATTAAGGATATGGCCTTGGGGTTTATAAATATGAAACCAGTAACATAAAAGACACCAACTGGGGAAAAAAGAAAAAAGGCACAATAGAAGGCTATGATGATTAAAAAAACAATGCTATCTTTACTCTTGCTATTTGGTTCTATGTCTTATGGACAAGAATCTAAAATGGTGACCGGTTATTTTGACAATGATACTGTGATTGATACGCTCTACTATAAATTCAATATAGATTCCGCTAATGGGCCAATATATCAATGTACTATGATACGATCCGATAAAAAGGAAAAGTTGAGTTTTGACATAGGAGTTGCTTTCAAATCCTTTCAGGTTTCAAATTGTGGTAAAGGATGTATTGAAACCTACCAGTGGAAAACTGGAATGGATGGATTTGAAGAATATAAGACTTATAAATACTGTAAGGAATATGATAACTGGATCTTAAAAAAAGAGCGGACTTTGGATGCAGATGGTAAAGAAAAAACTACAACTCATAAAAAAACAATTACAGGAATTGATGGGCGTGAATACAAAAAATAAATAATTGTTACTGATTATATTTGGTTTATGTAAGATCTGAAAGAAAACAATTTGAAATATATATGAAAGGGAAAATCAATATAAAATCATCTATTGTACAATTCGGAGTATTATTTTTTCTTTTTATAATTCCGGTCAAAGGCCAGAATACGATAATATTAAAAGACTCTGTGCAGATTGATAAAACTTTTTATGTATTAGAAGAACTTAAAATCAATACTGCAAATACTTCAAATACTGCCATTTATAAAATCCTTCAAAGCACTTACGATATATTTGATAAGCCCTATATTGCTTTACCTGAACAAAGGATCAAGGCAAAAAAAGATACTTTATCTGCCTATATTGCAGAGAATACCTTGCGGGAGTCAAACTATGGCTTTGAACACTATGAGGTATATTATGATAAAAATGACCTTTTGAATGTATCTATAGGTATACAATCTTACGGATCGCCCTGGGAAACAGTCCAATATTTTTGTTTTGACCTGAAGACAGGGGAAAATACTGCTTTGAAATTCTTTAACAACCAGGCGGAGGTTTTGAAAATAATCAATAAAAAACTCAAACAGCAGGAAGTTAAAATGAAAGCCAGAACAGAAGATTTGGTAAATTTTAAAATCGTTCAGGATAACCATGCTAAAATTACCGGATTAGAATTTTCAGTGTCCGAAGTGGGTGAGTATAGGAATAGCGGTTATCAGCAATTTCCGATTTTTGTTTCATGGAGAGAAATCAATAAATATATTATGGCCCCACTAAAAAAACGTTTGTTGTAAAATACCACCATGGAGAAAACTATAAAGCTTAGAGTAAAGAAAGACATTGACAATAGACGTGAACTTAAGGTATTAAAACTAAAAGGAATTTTAATTTCCAAAGGCTTTACCCAGATCATCCATATTGCAGATGAAAATGAGCATTTTTAACTTAATTCATTTTCCACTTCGCCCGATCATAAAAAAGGGGCCGAAGATACATTTCTCTTCACGATCTTGAGGGAACCATCACCCTTGTTAGTACCGTGAAATAATTACATCGGAGTTCGGATATTTTTAAAAGAAATTCAGACTTATTTTTCTAGAAAAAAAATACCGCATCGTATGCAATTAGGATAAATTCAATCAAAGAACACTCAAGTTTGCTGCTTTTTATGGGATCAGAAAAACATATCAGACTCTCGGAGCTAACAGCAAAATCAGTGATACCCTGAGGGACCGTTTTAAAGGGCAGACTTTTTGGGTTGTAGTTGATTTTACCAATCATTGCTATAAGGCCGATAAGAAGATCCATTATTTTGAACTGGTATAGAAAGGCACTACATCCAATAGTTAGATCCCCTTCTAAAACATTTAAGAAGATTAAAACACCGTTTAAATTGTATTCAAACTGCCATATATCGCCTGAATGTATTGATAATAATAATAATAATAATAATAATATGTCATTGACTTTAGAATATATAATTTCATTATAATGGTCGTAATCTACAAAATCTGATAATAAAATTATGTTTTATTTATTCGTGTATTTGTGATTTTTATTGTTTTTCAGGTATTTAGAAGTTGTTTTTTCTAATGTCGTCAAAGTTTTGAATGCAGATGTTTCGCTAATTAGATTCCTATTTTAAATAATTTAAGGAAGTTCTAATACTAAGGCCAAAATTTGGGTGTTTAGTGCAGGAATAGTATTTGCTATTCGTATAATATTGAACATTAATTTTACGATGTTGTATTAAGCCAGGTTATAATAGAGTAATTTAAAAAGTTTTTCTATTAACTTAACTGAACAAAATAAAATGAACTTATCACAAAAACTGGGATATCCCGAAAACAGCAAATTATTAATCATCCACGCAGACGATGCAGGGCTATCCCATTGGGAGAACGGAGCGACAATTCAGGCACTTAAAAAAGGAATTGTAAATTCGTATAGTATAATGGTACCATGTCCCTGGTTTTATGAAATGGCAAGCTTCGCCAAAGAAAATCCGCAATTTGATAATGGAATCCATCTAACGCTTACCTGCGAGTGGGAAAATTACAAATTTGGCCCTGTAATTCCAATTAGAGAGGTATCGTCTTTAGTAGATCAAAATGGTTATTTCCACAAAAGCAGAATGGACTTCATAACCAATGCTAAACCCTAGCAAGTAAAAAAAGAATTGTGTGCGCAAATTGAAAAAGCAATACGATTTGGTCTGCAGCCAACACATATCGATTCTCATATGTGCAGTGTTGCGGTATCGTCCCAATTTTTAGAGATTTATATAAACTTAGGAAAAGAATATAACCTCCCGGTTTTTTTAAATAAACAATTCATAGAATCTGTTTGTCTAACCTATGAAAAATACAATTATGAAAATGAGATATTAGTGGATACTTTCATATTGGAAATTATACATATTTTGAAAAAAATGAACTGAAGAATTATTATGAAGTGCATTAGACAATGTGGTACCGGGATTTAATGTTCTTTTAATCCATCCGGCATTTGATGATAATGAAATGAAGGGGATTACCATAAATTATCCTAATTTTGGTTCAGAGTGGAGACAAATAGATTACGATTACTTTACTAGTGAAGAAAGTAAATTAAAGCTCAAAGACAATAACATACAATTAATTACCTGGAGTCAAATAAAAAATATGCGTAATAATCAGTTTTAAATTAAATTCCCTAATATGACAAATTTTAAAAAATTAACTTTTTTGAGTATAACATTGATACTTATGTCACAAATTATGCTAAGTCAGGAAAATAAGTCAATTTTGCAATTACAAAAAAAGATAAAGCAAATTATTGACACCACTGGAGGAAAAATTGGAGTAGGAGTTCAGGGATTGGATTTCGAAACCGGTTTCATAATAAATGGAGATCACAATTACCCAATGATGAGTGTTTTTAAATTTCCTCTTGCGTTTGCACTATTACAAAAGGTGGATAAAGGGGAATTAAAACTCGATCAGAAATTTAGGATACCTAAAGAAAAATTGGATACCAATACGTGGAGCCCTATGTTGAAAGATTTTCCAAATCAGGATCTAGATATAACCTTAGCTGATTTGCTGACCTATACCGTTTCAAAAAGTGACAACAATGCCTGTGATTTTTTATATACCCAAGTAGCAGGCGGTCCAGCTGCAGTAGATAAATACCTTCATGATGCAGGCGTGAAAGATATTTCTATTGTTTATACCGAAGCAGAGATGGAAAAAGATTTGGCCTTGCAATATAAAAACTGGTGTAAACCTGCGGCCTCGTTGCAATTACTTCAACTTTTATATCAGCAGAAATTACTTTCAAAACCAAGCAATGATTTCCTGATTAAGATTATGAGGGAATTACCAGATTGGGGCAAAAGAATTACAGTTCTTTTACCACCTCAAACAGAGTTAATTCATAAAACAGGTTCATCGGGTGT
This sequence comes from Flavobacterium azizsancarii, assembly GCF_027980145.1. Taxonomy (GTDB): domain Bacteria; phylum Bacteroidota; class Bacteroidia; order Flavobacteriales; family Flavobacteriaceae; genus Flavobacterium; species Flavobacterium azizsancarii. The sequence continues at coordinate 15,070 of NZ_JAMZNK010000071.1, forward strand.
AAACAAACAAGGCATAATGGCCGCTTTTAATGATATGGGCATCGTTACCTTACCCAGTGGAAAGCACCTTACAATTTCAGTATTTATGTCCGATTTTAAAGGTCCTCAAGAAAGAGGTATCAAGGCAATTGCTGCAATTTCAAAAGAAATCTGGGATTATTATTCAATGAGTAATTAATTAAAATGGGATTTGCATATCATTCGGGAAAATGAATCATAGATGATTTTCTTTATTGCTTTCTTATCTGGTTTTACAGCATAGTTTACTCTTTGTTTGCTTGCGATGATTTCAATGCCTGTAAGTTTCTTTATATAAAATATCCACACTTATAGGGTTAAAACATTTTCATTGTATTATATCAATTGGTATCTATGATTCATTGAGGTAGTACAATCAATTCAAATCAATTCAATTCAATTAAAAGCAACCATTGGAGCATATGGTTATCTTACTATATAAATACACATATAATGATACATACATATTTAAGTAAAAGAGTGATGACGTTAATGCTATTGTTGTTTTGTGTCGTGACAAAAACTGTGGCTCAGAAAAATTATATTTACTTTAATCACAGAGAAAAAGCAGGTGAAAATATTCAGCAAGATAAAGCATTACATGATGCTCGTTTTCAAGGGGCACAAATTGTTTATACATGGCGCAGTCTGGAACCTACCAAAGGGCAATATGATTTTAGTGCCATTCGGGAGGATATAGCCTATCTAAATTCATTAGGCGGAAAAAAAGTTTGGATTCAGCTTCAGGAAAAATCCTTTGCTCCTAATATTAAGAATGTACCTGATTATATTTTAGAAGATCCGATATATGAAGGTGGGATTTTAAAACAAAGTATGCTTTCTGCCCCTGAACGGGATCCCAATAAAGCCATCACAGATGATGAGTATGGCTGGTCTTCAAAAATGTGGATGAAACCTGTACGAGATCGATTTCAAAAATTAATCCTTGCTTTGGGAAACGAGTTTGATGGCAAGATTGAAGGTATTAATTTTAGTGAAAGTTCAATAGATATTGGTACGGAAAATACTGACGAAGCAATGAGTTTTCCTGCGGATTTTAGTCCTCGTAATTACATAGAGGCTATAGAGAGCAATATGGTGGTTCTTTCCAAATCTTTCAGGGAGTCAACAGCAATGGTATACTTAAATTTTTTACCTGATGAATGGTTGCCTTGGGATGACAAAGGTTATATGCGAGGTCTGTTTGCAAAAGCAAAGAAATTAAAAATGGGTGTAGGTGGACCCGATCTTATGCCCTACCGCAAAAGTCACATGAACCAAACCTATGGTTTTTTTAAAGAATATCCGGATGATTTGGTAAAAGCAATGGCTGTGCAAGATGGAAATTTAAGGCAAATAAACCCACAAACCAATAAGAAAAATACCGTGAAAGATATTTTAGAATTCGCAAAGAATTATCTGGGGCTTGATTATATTTTTTGGGTAGAAGAGGAGCCTTATTTTAATGAGGAAGTTTTACGTGATCTTCCCAAGTAGAATAACAAGATGTTTTTTATAATTTAATGATGTATTTATGATGCTCGGCTAAAAAATCGTTTGTGATTAGACTTCCAAAATTAGGTTTGTTTACCTCTTCTAAATTTATATCAATAAAAATGAGTTCTTCTTGGTTACCAGCTTTATGGAGTACTTTTCCATCAGGATTTACAATTTGGCTTAAGAGACCTTTATAAACTTGCCTATATTGAAAATTGGATTGATTAGCGGGAGTGTTTTAATATTATTTTTCAGGAGCTCTTCCCGCTATACGTTTCAATCTTTTGTGCCCAACACCGGCACAAAAGGATTTTCACTGCACACGAGCGAAGCGAACTGGCGAAGCAATCGGGGCTAGGGTAGTATCGTACAACGTTTGGTATTCATCGGGTTTGGGACTGGATTAAGCTCTATTATTGGATTTTCCACCTGATTGCGAATAGACGAAGTAAATCATCCCAAATACAAAACCAACTTTCCATTAATCATATTGCTGAAATCAGTTCTAGCTATTACCAGCAGTGTTTTTTTTTAGTTTTTAATGATTGATTCTAATTTAAAAGTCTTTTGTCCAATATCATTAAAAATTGTTTTTATTTGAACAGTGAAGAAATTATTTAATGATTGCCAACTATTAACATTTATACCATAATTTCCATTTTTATCAATATTATTCACAATGTTTAAATTTCCAATTTTTAATACATTGTCACGAAATTTCAAAAAGTCTTTTCTCCAAATAATAAGATTATAACTACCGATTAAAAAAGGTTTTATTTCAGGATGGAAAGCCCACATTTTTTCTTGCTCTTCCAATGAATATTTAAAATAATAAGCTTTTGAAGTTCCACAACCCCAAAAAGATTCTTTTCTTATCTCTATTTCATCTGGGCATTTTGGATCATTATAAGTTAAAGCTATAAACGTAAAATTTTGAGGAATTTTTTTATTAGTTGCTGTACACATTATTGCTTTATAATTTCCATCAACAGTTTTAAAAGCTAATAAATCGCCTTGCACAATGCTTTTAATTTTTTCCATTCGATTATCTAAAACAGTTCATCTTTTTGAGTTTTTTTGGCTTATTGCTGGTAACGTCAGACTGTGAAAAAACTAAAATCAACCTTTGGAGAATTTTATATTTGAATTTTTTCTTTGGTAGCCCTCTGAATACTTTCTAAATTTAAATTAGTTTTTACACAACCTGATGTCCAGTTATTACATCGGGTTTGGAACTAAATTAAGTCCTATTCTCGGATTTGCTAAATAATACCAAATACAAAACCATTTTTTCATTATGCCTATTATCCAAATCCGTTGTAGCTGTTTTGCGTTCGATTTATTTGTTTTTCCTACCAATTTACTCAATTCCATTTTCCGTTTCTTTAACATCATTCTTTCGCAATAGAAAAGTTATAGTAATTCCTAAAGCAATTAAAAATGAAGAGTATTCTTTAAACGAAGCAAAACTAAATAATTTTGCTGGCAATATGTTGGAAGTTCGAGGGACAAATGATAAATTAATATATTGTGATGAGTGCATCAGCACATCAAAGTTTAACACCAAAACAAATTAAAAAATTAGGAACATACTTTGTCCCGACTTCAATTTTAAGGGATAATAATTTGTTATGATTAGTAATGTTTCGAACTTAGACCTTCAATTTTCACTTATTCAGTGTTTTAAATTAGTGTTAAAATTAAATGCACCGATTCTGCACCTAAATTCAATTATGTCTATTTTAATATTTTTGCCTTCCAAAATTTTCTTTATGTATATTCCAATACTAATGTTTCAGCTGCAGATTCGAACCTAAACCTTTTAGAGTTTGATTTTCAGGATATTTATTCTTTACAAAATAGCATGTGCCGCGATTGTGCCACAAAACTTTCCCTCGTGAAATATCTTTAAAAAACACCTTGATTTTTTGTGGCAAAAAAGGTATCCACTCCAAGATGCGTAGTTTTTTTTTACCAGTTAAATTTTTAAAGATTGTATTGGTTATATTTGTTATATTTAGCTGTGAGTTAATAGCAATGCTAATCAATTTAGATGGACAAGCACTATGAAATTTAGTTAAACTCTATTTGAGACTTAAAGGCTATTTAGTCTCAAATTTGATAATTCACTCTGATGTGCAGGGAGACTTAAAGTCTGAGTTAGATATAATTGGTGTAAGATTTCCAAATCACATGCAAGACTATCGTTTTGTAAATGTTGAAGACAAATTACAATCTTCCGATTCTAGAATTGAAATTATAATTGCAGACGTAAAAAACTATAAGAATGTAACAAACTTAGAGTTTAATAAAGGCCTCAGGCAAAATCGCGAAAGTATTGTGCAGTTAATAAACTGGCTGGGAGTTTTCAAAACGGTTGATGATAAAACTGTTGAAAAGTTTGAGTATTATTTAAACCTTCATAGAATTAAAAACTGGAATGGATTTGCGGAGTTTCAGGAAGATTTAGAGATTGGAAAATTCAACTTTAAATTTACTTTTTTTGCTCCATCATTACCAGAATGGGATGGTAAAAATCTCAAATATATACATGGAGAAGAAATTATTGATTTTATTTGGGAATGTCTAAATTGCAAATTCCGGTTATATTGATCACCCCATTCCGTTTTAAAGTGAGCACCTGATTCCAGTTCAAAATGACCACCTAATTCCGGAGCAAAATGACCACCTCCGTTTTGATTA
>NZ_JAMZNK010000072.1 GCF_027980145.1 Flavobacterium azizsancarii
TAATGGACTTGAGAAAGGTGGTGTGCTTTGTGTCGGAATGTCAGTCCTTTACAACTCTTAAATCAGAAGTAAAGTGGCGTACTTTGCGTCGGAATAAGTGGCGACCTTTGCTGCGGAATCGTGGCGTACTTTGAAGCGGAATGGGTGGTGTACTTTGTAGCGGAATCGTGGCGACCTTTGCAGCGGAATATCCAGTTATGTTCGAATCCGAAAGATGCTCCAAAAACTTCAAAGAAATGTATCTCTTTTTTTTATGTTTAATTTTTAGAAAAAATTAGATTAAAGATTACGTTCGAATCCGGAAGATGCTCCAAAAACCTCAAAGAAATGTATCTCTTTTTTTTATGTTTAATTTTTAGAAAAAACTAAATTAAAGGTTATGTTTGAATCCGAAAGATGCTCCAAAAATCTTAAAGAAATGTATCTTTTTTACGTTCGAATTCAGGCTATACCTCAAAAACCTTCACAGACATCTCTTTGTGTCTAACTTTCCACAATCTTGTCATCTCGAGGAACGAGAGATCACACAAGTAAACTCTACAAAGATTGGCGATTATGTTTGCGGAGCTTCTAATGCGATCCTTCCTTCGTCAGGATGACAAAAATGAGTACAATATTTGCGTGTAACTATTATACAAAGTGCCGGTGTTTTCATTCGAATACGAAAAACTAAACAAAAATATTGTTATGAAAATAAGTACCCTAGCCCTGATAGAAGTGGAAATCCTTTTGTGGCGGGGTTCGACACAAAAGATTGAAACGGATAGCGGGATTAGCTCTTAAAAAAAAGATTTGACTCTATCACAGAAATCAAAATGACAAAGTTCTACATGAACATTATGAACATAAAAAAACCTCTGAAATTCAGAGGTTTAATTTTATATTTTTGAGTTATTAACAACTACTTCTCGATCTTCTCAAAGGCATGTTTTACCATTTCCTTTTCTTTGGGAAACCAACCCTGAATCATTAGAACGAATCCAAAAACCATTAAAACAATGCTTATAATTTTTTTAATCTTAACAATATTGGTTGGCGTCATTTTAGATTTTAATTGTTTGGCTAATAGTATTTTAATACAATCTACTATTAAATACGTAATAATAACCGCAGTAAAAAAAGTAAACATTCTTGAATTTTGCATTTCTAATTTTGGTCCTACAGAAATAATCACGGCAAGCCAGAAACCTAATACACCAATGTTAATAACGTTCAGTATAAAGCCTTTTATAAACAGACTTCCGTAGTTTCTTTTTATGATATCACGATCTATTGCTTCATCATCAATCTTTTCTTCATTTTTTAATCTCACAAAAGAAATTATACCGTAAGCCAGCATAATAATTCCGCCAAAAATAAAAAGTGCCGGTTTATCCTTTAAACTCTGTATAAGTCTGTAACTTCCTAAATAAGCAATTGCTATAAAAAAAATATCACCTAATACTACACCAAGATCAAAAACTATTGCAGCTCTGAATCCTTTTGTAATACTGGTTTCCAGTAGTATAAAAAATACCGGACCTATCATAAAACTTAAAAAAAGTCCCCATGGCAGTCCAGCTAAAATATCATTTATCATTCAAATACGATTTCTTATTTTACTTCTTCAATTTTACCTCCAAAAACCGTTTTTTGATTAATTTGTTTCGGTTTTCCATAAATGTAAATAGAGCCTCCTGCGCTTACTTTTGCATCTACAAGGGTTGATGCATTCACATCTGCTTTTCCGCCCGCAGAAACGCTTACTTTAGTCTGAGACGTGCTTAATTTACTTGCCAGAAGATATCCTCCTGCTCCAAGACTTGCATCCTGATTAGCGGCTACACCTGATAATGTAATTTCTCCTCCTGAAACTGAACTTACATTAAGCTTATCAACATCTAAAGGAACATTAATTTTAGCACCTTCCTGAGCACTTACTTTAAACGAAGTAGCTTTAATAGTTTCTTTACTGGTAACTTCTGCGCCTTCATTGGCATCTATAAGTTCTATGTGCTTGTAATAAAGGGTAATATCCAAATCATTACCTGATAATAATTTAGGAAAAGGCATTCTTAGTTTTAATATTCCTTTCTTGTTAACAACTTCAACTTCAGATTCACGCGCTCCTTTAATAACTACTTTATTTTCTGAAGACTGTACTAATTTTACACTTAACTTATCAAATACCTTAACGGTATCAAAATCACCTACTTCTTTGGTAACCTGACCAAAAGACATTTGAACAAATAAAATTGCAACTCCTATAACTAACTTTTTCATACTTTTATTTTTTAATTAAACTTCTATTCCGCTCTTCTTAAAAAATGAAAATCCAGTTGTTTTTTAACTAAATCGGCATTTTTTACTTTTACATAAATTTCATCTCCTAATTGTAAAACACTATTTGAAGTGGCTCCAACTAAAGCATATTGTTTTTCATCGAAAGTATAATAATCATCTTTTATATCTCTGATTCTTACCATTCCTTCGCATTTGTTAGAAACAATTTCAACATAAATTCCCCATTCAGTAACACCTGAAATAACACCCAAGAATTCTTCGTCCTGGTGATCCTGCATGTATTTAACCTGCATGTATTTAATACTATCTCGCTCAGCATTAGTAGCTAAACTTTCCATATTCGAACAATGCAGACATTTTGCTTCATACACTTCTTCATTTACAGATGCACCGTTATCTAAATAATATTGCAGCAAACGATGTACCATAACATCAGGATAACGACGAATTGGCGAAGTAAAATGACTGTAATAATCAAAAGCTAAACCATAATGACCAATATTTTCTGTCGAATATTTGGCTTTACTCATACTTCTAATGGCAAGAGTATCAATTAAGTTTTGCTCTTTTTTACCATTTGCTTCTTCCATCAAAGCATTCAATGATTTCGAAATATCTCCTTTGTTACGGAAATCTATTTTATAACCAAATTTAGCAATTACGGTTTGCATCGCAATTAATTTGTCTTCGTTTGGTTCATCGTGAATCCTGTAAATAAAAGTTTTCTTTTGTTTACCAATATATTCAGCCACTTTTCTGTTGGCCAAAAGCATGAATTCTTCAATCAGATGATTGGCATCTTTAGAAACTTTAAAATAAACTCCTTCTGGTTCTCCTTGTTCATCTAAGTTGAATTTTACTTCGACTTTATCAAAAGAAATAGCACCATTTGCCATTCTTTTCTTTCTTAGAATCTTAGCTAATTCATCTAGTTTTAAAGTTGCCTGTGTTATTTCATCAGAAACTACATAAGATTCTCCTGTGATCGAAATATCAAGCGGAATTGTACTATCTTTTGTTTCAATGATATATTGTGCTTCTTCATAAGCAAAACGCTGATCTGAATAAATTACAGTTCTACCAAACCATTGGTTGATAACTTGTGCATTTTCTGAAACTTCAAAAATTGCTGAGAATGTATATTTCTCTTCATTTGGTCGTAACGAACAGGCAAAATTAGATAAAACTTCCGGAAGCATTGGCACTACTCTATCAACTAAATAAACCGAGGTTGCTCGTTGATACGCTTCATCATCCAGAATTGTTCCTTCTTCAAGATAATAAGAAACATCGGCAATGTGAATTCCTATTTCGTAATTTCCGTTTTCTAATTTTTTGAAAGACAAGGCATCATCAAAATCTTTTGCATCTTTTGGATCTATCGTAAACGTAAGAGTATCACGCATATCACGACGTTTTGCAATCTCTGATTCCTGAATAGACGTATCTATTTTTTGTGCAAACACTTCTACTTCTACCGGAAAATCTGATGGTAAACCATATTCAGCAAGAATAGCATGAATCTCTGTATTATGTTCTCCTGGTTTTCCTAAAACCCTGAGCACAGATCCAAACGGACTATCGGCTCTTTTTGGCCAGTCTTCGATGTTAACTAAAACTACGTCACCATTTTCTGCTTCGCCAATTTTATCCTTTGGAATAAAAATATCCGTATACATCTTAGGATTTGCTGTAGATACAAAAGCAAAATTTGCCTGAATATCTATTACTCCTACAAATTCTGTCTTGTTTCTTTCTACAACTTCAATTACTTCACCTTCAGGTCTTTTACCTTTTCTTCGGTTATAAACATAAACTTTGACTTTGTCTTTGTCTAAGGCACGATTCAAATTATTGGTTGGGATAAAAACATCTTCACTAAAATCAGGACAAATAAAATATGCCGTTTTTCTACTGGTCATATCAATTGTTCCTTCATAGTAATCCTGACTTTCGGCTTTTACTAAATATTTACCTGGTTCAGATTCTATAATTTTCTTTGAAGCAGCCAGAATTTTTAAATCTTTTATAATCTGGTTTCTGCTTTTTGTATCATCAAGTTCAAGCTTTGCTCCTATCTGTTTGTAATTAAATGCTTTATTAGGACTTTGCGATAAAATTTTTATTATTTTACTAGAGAGATCTGTCTCCTTTTTTATCGGCTTTCTAATTTTCTTACTCATATATCTTTTCTTAAAAAGTTAAAATTACAAATAAGATATCAGATTATAGATTTTAACAAATAAATTATTAAAAATATAACTTTCAAAAAAAGTGATTTATTGATTTTTAAAAGGTCATTTATAATTTGCCTCTTTAAATTAATGCTGCCTGCAAATTTAAGTAATGCTCATTTCGTATATTTACAAAAAGACCTCATATGGAAAGCTTTAAAACCATTGCAATATTCAATTATCAGCACGAAACAGTCGTTCTGAAGCACTTATTAGAGCAAGAAGACATTCCGTATTATTTTGAGAACGAAATGACCTTATCTGTCGTCCCAATGTACACAACTGCTCTGGGTGGAATCAAACTCAAAGTTCATCCAAACGATTTCGATGAAGTTCAGCAAATTCTGGATAATCTTAATAACCCTTTGAAAATTGTTTAAACCAATCTGTTTTTTCAATTTCAAAAAATTAAATTTCCTTTTTAATTTTCAAAGTTGTCAACATATATTAAATACAACAAAAAGAAAAATTTAAATTAAATTAATTTTTGGTTGTTATTATAGCTTGTTAATATGTGCTATAAATTTATTTTTAAAAGTGTTGAAATGAAGTTTCTCTTAGTTATCGTGAGTTATCAACATACTTAAATTGAGTTAAAGGATTAATTTCTAAGCGTTTTTGTATTTTAATTAACAATGGTTAACAACCAAAAACAGATTCATTTTGTAGATAAGTTCATATGTTGAAATTTGTTGAAAATAGCATTTTTAGTATTGATAACTTTTCCAAAAATTCATCAAACTTTATTAGGTTATTTCATTGCGGTTTTGGATTAGGTTTTTTTTCGACACAACCAAAAAAAACTTCTAATTTTCTATCTCAACTTATTAACAAATAATGTTAACTTAAAGTTAACTGAATATCAATGAATTAGGTTTCGCTATTAACATTATAAAATTTTAACAAAATAACTGATTATTATTTATTGATTATGAGATACTTATAGAGTTATCAATAATGTTAATAAGTGTTAAGATTTTGATATAAAGAGAGTTGTGAAATAAACTTTTTTGCACGATAAATTTAGGAATGTATATCAATTCTTTTAATTGTTTACAACCATCTTTAATTGTTTACAAAAGGAAAAAATTAGTACTAATTAGTTAAATTCATGGCGAACTTTTCTTTTCAAATAGAATTACTTCAAAATTCTTTAAGTAAATTTGCATAACACAACTCAAATACCATTTACAATGAAAATTTCGATAGGGAATGACCACGCAGGACCAGATTATAAAAAAGCAATCGTTGCGATGCTTAAAGCAAAAGGATATGAAGTAACTAATTATGGTACAGATTCTGAAGATTCTGTTGATTATCCAGATTACGGTCATCCGGTTGCGAATGATGTATCTGAAGGAAAAGCTGATTTTGGAATTGTAATCTGCGGAAGCGGAAACGGAATTGCAATGACGGTTAACAAACATCCTAAAGTAAGAGCCGGTTTATGCTGGACTAAGGAAATTGCTTATTTAACCCGTTTACATAACGATGCAAACATTGTGAGCATTCCGGCACGTTTTACTTCTATCCCACAAGCGGTTGAAATTGTCGAAACGTTTTTAACAACTGCTTTTGAAGGTGGAAGACACCAAAATAGAGTAAATAAAATTGCTTGTCAATAAGTCAAAAAAAAATTGCAGTGCGAAGCACCAGTAAAAAATAAATAAACCGGACGGATTTTAATAATTCATCCGGTTTATTTATTTTAAGTGGTTTAAAAACAGTTTGTTATAATGTAATTTTGTAGTTATTAACATTGTTAATAACTGTATTTAACCAATCAATTCGTTAGTAAAAAAGCAATTGTAAAAATATTGACATTATAGATAAATAGAAGTATAGCAATTGCAATTTGAATAAAAACAATAGCCGAAAATTTTAAAATAAAAGAAGGCTTACTTGTTTTATGCCTGAAGAGTAGCATTGCTACTAATAAACCGATTGCTCCTCCAAAAAATGCAATTGTAAATAAGGTGTTTTCCGGAATTCTGCGTTTCTGTTTGATGGCCAAACGTTTATCGTATCCCGCCAGAAAAAATTCAATACTATTTATAACAAAAAACAAAACTAATAAAACTTCCATTGGCTAATAATTAAAAACAAAGATATTATTTTAACAACGTAATGCAGTAAATCTATTTATTTTGGAAAATAAGTTTATTTTTGTTAAAATTTAAACTCCCCAAATATTATATCAAAAACCTAATGAAAAGAATATTTTATGTGGCACTTTTTTCGTGTCTTTTTTTGTGCGCACAAGAAAAATCAAAAGTACTTTATCGTAATGAAATTGTTTCTATATCGAATAAAAGCAAATTAGAAATCGAATCTTTTATCGAAGAACAAAGAGAAATCACCAAAAGTAAAAACGTAAATGAATACTCGATCAATATTCCGTACGATAATTTTAGTGAAATTTCGAGTATAAAAGGAGCGACGATAAATGCGAAAACAAATAAAAGGAATAAATTATCACAGTACGATATTAGTACAAACGAGTTAAAACAACGTGATATTTTTTACAGCGATAATAAATACAAACACTTTGATTTTAGTTATGTTGAGGACAAATCGAAAATTGAATTCTCTTATAAAATAAAGCAAAACGAACCTAGATTACTGTCGTATTTTGCTTTTCAGCATGAATTGTTGACTGTTGCTTCAAAATTTCAAATAAAATCAGATCCGTCAATAGAAATTGGTTATAAACTTTTTGGGGAGCATCAGGATAAAATTGTTTTCGAAAAAACAAAAGAAGGAAACTTAGATGTTTATACCTGGAAAGTGACAGACATTCCTGCTTTTAAGGAAGAAAACAGAGCACCTAATTTTACCTATTTTCTGCCACACGTTGTTTACTACATAAAAAGTTATACGAAAGATAATAAGAAAGAAGAGCTTTTTCCGGATGTTGAACATCTCTACAAATGGTATTATTCGTTAGTAAAAGATATTAACAAATTAGATCAGACAGCCCTGAAAAGTAAAACTTCAGAATTAATAAAAGACAAAACAAATCCTAAAGATAAGGCAAAAGCAATTTACAATTGGGTTCAGGAAAATATTCATTATGTGGCTTTTGAGTACGAAATGGGAGGTTTTATTCCTAGGGATGCAGCAGCTGTTTTTGATAAAAAATACGGAGATTGTAAAGATATTTCGAACTTATTAAATGAAATGTTCAAAACTGCCGGATTAGAGTCTAATTTGGTTTGGATTGGTACACGGGACAAACCATATAGTTTTGCCGATGTTCCAACGCCTCTAGTAAGCAATCATATGATAGCAGCTGTAAAAATTGATAAGCAACGTTATTTTGTCGACGGGACTGATTCTTTTTGTCCGTTTACATTTCCATCTGCAATGATTCAGGGCAAGGAAGGACTTATAGGAATATCTGAAAGCGAATTTGTTATAGAAAAAGTTCCTGTAGTAGATAAAAAAGAAAACCGATTTAAAGTTGACCTGAAATTAAAAATCAATGACGGTGCAGTTTCAGGTACTGCCAAAATGCTGCTTTCAGGTTATCAGAAAAGTGATTTTCTAAATGTTTTAGGATCAAATAAACAAAAAGAAGAGGAGATCTTAAAAAGCGGTTTAGCGAGATACAATCAAAAAGTAGAAATAGAAACCGCAGAAGTCAAAAAGCACGAATATGAAAATAAAGATGCCGAGCTTGAATACAAGTTTAAACTTGATTCATGGGTAAAAAAAATAGGGGATAAGATTGTTGTAAAACCTATTTTATTAGCGCCTTTTAAAGAATATATAATCGACGTTAAAGAGAGAAAACTTTCGATTGAAAACGACAATGTGTTTACAAATGAATTTACTTATGTCTATGAAATCCCCGAAAATTATCAGCTTGATTTTATCCCGGAGAACAGTAAGAAGGAAAATGAGGTTTTAAGTTATGACATCTCTTATAAAAAAGATAAAAAAAACCTGATCGTATCTCAAAAAATAGCACTAAAAAAGTTAATTATCGAAACGACTGATTTTGAAAACTGGAACGCATTAGTAGACGAATTAAACAGCCAATACAACCAATCTATCATCCTAATAAAAAAATAATGAAAAAAATATTACTGATTCTACTATTTACTTTTATAATAAAAACACAAGCACAAGAAATTAAAAGCTACACCTGGGATGCAGTTCCTGCCTTTCAAGCCATTCCGGAAGAATATAAAAAACAACCCGCCGTAATTTTATTTGATAAAAGATGGATTCATACCAGAATTAATACCAATTTGTATGGTTTTGCAAAATTTAAAATGGAGCATTTTGCAGTAAAAATAAACGAGTCTTCAGAAATTAGTAAATACAATAAAGTTACTGCAGATGATAATACAACAATTCGTGATACAAAAGATTTTCACGCGAGAGTAATTAAACCTAACGGAGATATTAGGGTTTTATCTGAAAGTCAGATTGTAAACTCTGATTTAAAAAATGTAAAATCGATTGTTTTTGAAGGCGTAGAGAAAGGCGATATTTTAGAGTATTATTTTATTGTAAAAGAAAATCCAACGTCAAACGGAATCGAGATTTACCAGAAAGATGCGCCGGTACTGCATGCTGAGTTCACGCTAACAGAGTCCGGATCTGCTATGTCGAGAGTATATACTTCCGCGGATTTTCATTATAATAAAGTAAAAGGAAAGACTTTTTTTACTGCAGATAATATAGAACCTTTGGTAATCGAAAAAAGCTCGAAGAAATTTAGAAATCTGGTTAAGATACTGTATTTAATTGCGGGATCTCCAGCAGAAATGGAGAGTAAAAAATGGGAAACTTATTTTAAAGGGTTTTTAAGAAATAAGCCATACGCTTTTTCTAACGGTGATGTTAAAAAACTTCTTCAAAAATTGGATTTAAAAGACAAAACTGATAATGAAAAAATAACCATTCTCGATGAATATATAAAAACTCACTTTGAAAATTATGAAGAAGGAGAAACAATAAACGTGAAAATTAATATAACAGAAGGAAATTCGAAATTAGCACGTAGAGACTTTATTTTGCTTTATAAATATGCTTTTGACATACTTAAAATTCCATACGAAATAATTGCTGTCGAAGATCGTTTTATAGGAGAGCTAGATGAGGATATTATGACATTTCATGAATTTACAGATATTAATTTTTATCTGAGAGATTTGTATAAATTTATCTCGCCAAGTGTGGGATATCTTCCTTACGGAAAAGCCGGCTACGAGTATCAGGGTACAAGAGCTAAAGGATATAATGTACAAAAGAAAGAGGAAAGTTATGTTTATCCATTGGTAGCTCCTTCAGATTTTACTAAAATAACAACAGAATCAGTTGTAACTCTAAACCCTGATTTAACAAAAGTAAGTATAGATAAAAAATTTTCAAGTACAGGTTACATTGGTCAAATGTTAAGATATAGCTATAATGATTTGTCTAAAAATGAAGAAAAAAAGGACCTTACAGATTTTGTAAAAGAAGTCTCTATTGATGAAGTCGACACTAAGCTTTTAGAGCATAATGTAGAAAATTTAGAATTTAAAAATAATTATACTAATACGCCGTTCGTTATTAATTCGAAGTTAGAGTCTGTTGAGTCATTTACTGAAAAAGCCGGAAATTTACTCTTGATTAATTTAGGAAAGGTAATTGGAAAACAGTCTAATCTTTATCAGGAAAATACCAGAAAAACAGATATTGATTTAAAATACACAAAAGAATACCATCATTCTATTGTCTTTAATATTCCAAAAGGATATCAGGTAGATCACTATAATGATTTAGTTATAGACAGAGAAATGAAATATGATGAAGATAAAAATTGTTGGTTTAAATCGACTGTAAAAGTAGAAGGAAACCAGGTTATCATTACCATTGATGAGAAATATAAAGCAATAACTTATCCAAAGGATATTTATCAGGAATATAGAAAAGTTTATAATGCATCTGCAGATTTTAGTAAAGCTAGTATTGTGTTAAAGCCAATTAAGAAGAAATAAAAATAGGACGGTTGAAAAATTAAAATATTAATTTTGATAATTGTAAAATAATAAAATAGTGAACCATTGCGAACTTTGCGAAACACTTTGCAACTTTTGCGGTTAAAATAATTAAGAATGACTAATATTCAATTCATTGCCAAGACCGTTCAAACAGCAGCGATCAACATTCAAAACACCGTAAAATTATTAGAAGAAGATTGTACGATTCCGTTTATATCCCGTTATAGAAAAGATACAACCGGAAACCTTGATGAAGTGCAGATCGAAAATATTGCAAAGCTTCAAAAAGAATATGAAACGATTGTAAAACGTAAAGAAGCTGTTCTAAAATCTATCGAAGAACAAAAAGCACTTACGCCGGAATTGAAGCAGAAAATTGAGCAAAGTTTTGATTTACAAGAAATAGAAGATTTCTATCTTCCGTATAAAAAGAAGAAAAAAACAAAGGCCGATGTTGCGCGAGAGTTTGGTTTAGAACCTTTGGCAAAAATTATTATGTCGCAGAATGATGTTGATGTCGATTTTATTTCGACGCAATATCTTAATGATAATGTAATTAATGAAGAAGCGGCAATTCAGGGTGCAAGAGATATTATTGCCGAATGGATCAATGAGAATATTTATGTTCGTAAACAATTGCGAAGACTATATCAGCGCAAAGCTACAATTGGAACCAAAGTCGTAAAAAAGAAAAGCGAAGAAGATGGAGCGCAAAAATTCAATCAGTATTTTGATTGGGAAGAACCGTTGACAAAAGCACCTTCGCATCGATTATTAGCGATGCTTCGTGCAGAAAATGAAGGTTTTGTAAAGATGAAAGTTGATGTTGATATCGATGAAGCATATGATATCATTGATGAATTAATTATCAAAAAACAAAATAGTACTACAGCACATTTGCAATTAGCGATTGAAGACAGTTATAAACGGTTGTTGAATCCGGCGATTGGAAATGAAACTTTACAAGAAGCAAAAGCAAAAGCCGATGCCAATTCAATTCAGGTTTTTGCAAATAATTTAGGTCAGTTATTATTAGCACCGCCTTTGGGTGAAAAACGAATTCTGGCAATAGATCCCGGATTTAGAAGTGGCTGTAAAGTAGTTTGCCTCGACGAGAAAGGAGATTTGTTATACAATGAAACCATTTATCCGCATGCACCTCAAAATGAGGAAACAATGGCGATCAAGAAAATCCGTTCGATGGTAAATGCGTATCAAATAGATGCAATTTCTATAGGAAACGGAACTGCTTCGAGAGAAACTGAATTTTTTATAAAAAAAATTGCGTTTGACAAAGCGCCACAAGTTTTTATTGTTTCAGAGGCTGGAGCTTCAGTTTATTCGGCGTCAAAAATTGCGAGAGAAGAATTTCCTAATTATGATGTTACAGTTCGTGGATCGGTTTCTATTGGCCGACGACTTTCAGATCCTTTGGCTGAGTTAGTAAAAATTGATCCAAAAGCAATTGGAGTAGGACAATATCAACATGATGTTGACCAAACCAAACTAAAAGATGAACTTGATGCAACTGTAATTCGTTGCGTGAACTCGGTTGGAATCAATATTAATACTGCAAGTAAACATTTACTAAGTTATGTGAGTGGAATAGGAGAGAAGCTAGCCGAAAATATTGTGCAATATCGCTCAGAAAATGGACCTTTTGAAGATAGAAAACAGCTAAAAAAAGTCCCTCGATTAGGGGAGAAAGCCTATCAGCAAGGTGCGGCTTTTATTAGGATTTCGAATGCTAAAAATCCATTGGATAACTCAGCAGTGCATCCTGAAGCTTATGCAGTTGTTGAAAAGATGGCAAAAGATTTAAAACTTTCAGTAAATGATCTAATTGCTAATAAAGAGAAAACAGCCCTAATTAAAGCTGAAAACTATATAACGCCTGAAATTGGTTTACTTACGCTAAAAGATATTATAAAAGAGCTCGAAAAACCAGGTTTAGACCCAAGAAAGTCAGCGAAGGTTTTTGAATTTGATGCTAACGTAAAATCAATCAAAGACCTAAAAACGGGAATGATTTTACCTGGAATTGTTAATAACATTACCAATTTTGGCTGCTTTGTTGATATCGGAATCAAAGAAAGCGGATTGGTTCACATTTCTCAGCTAAAAGCTGGTTTTGTGAGTGATGTAAACGAAGTAGTAAAATTGCATCAACATGTTGATGTTAAGGTTACTGAGGTTGATGAAGACAGAAAAAGAATTCAGTTAACAATGGTTTTATAAAATTTTTAATATTTGAAATTCCAAACATCGAAAAATAAGAACTCCCAAATTACAAATGTAGTTTGGGAGTTCTTTTTATGTATTAATTTTTTCTATAAAATAAAACCCCAAACTACATTTGTAATTTGGGGTTTATAATAAGGATCTAAATTCTTATTTAATTTCTTCTTCTTCTTTTTTAACAGAAGGTGCAGGTGGAGTCTGATCGTCTTTAGCAGCGTTCTTAAATTCCTTAATACCACTTCCTAAACCTTTCATTAATTCCGGAATTTTTTTACCTCCAAAAAGTAATATCACAATACCTACTATTACGAGGATTTCTGTAAGACCTAATCTTCCCATGATTGTATATTTAATGCCGAAGCAAATTGATTTTCTAAATAATACCGCAAAGGTATATAGAAATATACGAAGAAGAAGTGTTTTTGGATTAAAATATTCTTATCTAATAGCGTTAAATATTTTATAAAATGATGAAATAACGGGATTCCTTTATTTATATCAGGCGTTAACAAGATGATTAATTATTATATTTGCTTGTATAAATAACCTAATGGCTAAGAAAAAATTCAATTTCAGAAAAAAATTATTCATCAAAAACCGATTGGTGATTTTGAATGAAGACACTTTTGAGGAAATTTTTTCATTCAAACTTAACCTGATGAATGTGTTCGTAACGTTCACATTAGGAGGAATATTTCTAATTTTAATTACCACTTTCATCATTGCTTTTACACCTTTGCGTGAACTTATTCCGGGATATTCTTCTTCTGAATTGAAAAAGAATGCAACCGAATTAGCCATAAAATCTGATTCATTAGAGACTGCTTTAAAGAAAAACGAAGCGTATATAAAAGGAATTCAGAAGGTTTTAAGGGGTGAATTGGAATATGCAAAATTCAATAAAGATTCTATTATAGCAGATAATGAAGAACATTCTGATGTAAATATGAAACCTTCTGAAGAAGAAATTAAATTGAGAAATGAAGTGGCAAAAATGGAGAAGGAGTCGGGCGAAAAACCTCGAAGTAAAAACAAAAGTGACAAGAAATAATACCATAAAAAATGTCAATTAAATCAGTAGCAGCAAAATTATTTGCCACCAAAATATACTATAAAACAAAGGCTTGGGCCAATAAACCGGTTGAAACACAACAAGCAGTATTTAAAAGTTTAATAAATAGTGCCCAGGAAACTGAATTTGGTACAGATCATCATTTTGATAAAATAAAGTCAGTTCATGATTTCAGGAAACGTGTTCCGGTTCGTGATTATGAAGATTTAAAACCCTACATCGACAAAGTTCGAATGGGCGAAAAGAATATTCTCTGGAAAGGGAAACCATTGTATTTTGCCAAAACTTCAGGAACAACTTCCGGAGCAAAATATATTCCGTTGACCAAAGAATCAATGCCGTATCATATCGAAGCTTCAAGAAATGCGATCCTACATTATATATACGAAACAGGAAATGCAGATTTTGTAGACGGAAAAATGATTTTCCTGCAGGGAAGTCCAATTCTTGTTGAAAAATACGGAATCAAATTTGGAAGATTATCCGGAATTGGCGCGCATTTTGTGCCCAAATATCTTCAAAAAAACAGAATGCCTTCCTGGGAGACCAATTGTATTGAAGATTGGGATACTAAAGTAAATGCTATTGTAGAGGAAACCATTGATCAGAATATGACCATAATTTCCGGGATTCCGTCTTGGGTACAAATGTATTTTGAACGATTACAGGAAAAAAGCGGTGGAAAAAAGATTGGAGAATTGTTCAAGAACTTCAATTTGTTCATTTACGGAGGAGTCAATTATGAACCTTATCGTGCGAAATTTGAAAAAATGATTGGGCGAAAAGTAGACAGCATAGAGTTGTTTCCGGCTTCTGAAGGATTTTTTGCTTATCAGGATTCTCAAAAACAAAAAGGAATGCTTTTGTTACTAAATTCCGGAATCTTCTACGAGTTTATTAAAGCTGATGAATTTTTTACAGAAAATCCAAAAAGCTATACGATTGGAGAAGTCGAAATAGGCGTTAATTATGCCTTGATCGTTTCTACAAACGCCGGACTCTGGAGATATAATATTGGCGACACGGTTCAGTTTACATCATTATTTCCGCATAGAGTTATCGTTTCAGGTCGAATCAAGCATTACATATCTGCTTTTGGAGAACATGTTATTGCAAAAGAAGTAGAAAGCGCCATGAAAGAAGCTACGGAAGGAACTAAAATTGTAATCAACGAATTTACCGTTGCGCCGCAAATAAATCCTTCAAGCGGTTTGCCGTATCATGAATGGTTGGTTGAATTTGAAAATGAACCTGAAAATTTAGAAGCATTCGCAGAAGCAATTGATGATGCAATGCGTAAACAAAACATTTATTATGATGATTTAATCACCGGAAATGTTTTGAGGAAAGTGGTTATAACCAAAGTTTCTAAAAATGGTTTTCAAGATTATATGAAATCACAAGGAAAATTAGGCGGACAAAATAAAATTCCGAGATTGTCGAATGACAGAAAGATTGCAGATAATTTGAAGTAATAAATTGTAATGGAATTAAATGAGTTTTGTAAAAAAGTAGAAGAAATCAAATTAAAAAATCCATTGTGGTTTGATTTAGAATCTGATTTAAAAGCTACCGACACAGAATTGTTTCATGTCGAGGAAAAACTTACTAATAAGCTTCCAAAAGAGTATAAAGATTTCGTGAAAATTTTTGGAGGAGGATATTTCGCATTTACAACAGTTTATTCTGTAAAGGAAAATAGTGATTGGAATATTTTATTAAATAATATAAATATTGGACTAATTAGTTCTCACGAGTTTCTCGCAATTTCTGATAATTATACAGGTGATTATTATGGATTTAAATTGAATAACGGAGAATACGAAAGTAAAATTTCTTTTTTTGATCATGAAACACAACAAGTAAAAGAAACAAAATATAAAGATATATATGAGTTTTTAACGGATGCAGGATTAAGATCATGAAGACAATTGAAACAATTTTTTTTAAAATTGAATAATTATATTTATAATACCCAAAGACAATCAGGAACGTATTAATACAATAAATTTCATTTTGTAACAAAATTAGAATTTCTAAAAAATAGAAGTTAATTTTGAGAATTATAAATAATAACAATATACAATAATGGTGTTTTTAAGAATATGAAAACTTTAATAAATTAATATTTCAATTTCATTTAATTAAAAAATACTAATTTCATCTTCTCTTAGGAGGAGATTTTTAAAATAAACAAGCATGAAAGAAACCAAACATATATCAAGATCAAGAGCGCAGGAATCATCTGCAGCGATAGAAAGAATGTACATAACAATGCGTCATTTATTCAACCGTGGTTTTTATAAGCCAATGGGAGTTTCGGGCGATGGCTTGCGTGAATCATTGTTAGCATTACGTCCGGAAATTTACGGAAACATAGGCGAAGAAAAAGTAGAGCTTAATGGGCTTTTGTACGTTATAGAGCGTTTACCAATAGGAATTGAACAATGTCGATTTATTAATTTAACTTCTGATGAAGGATATTCTAAATCACATTTCGAGGCAATTGTTCCTCCAAAAAGACGAAGAAATTGTTATAGGATTGATGAGGAACAAATGAATGTCGAAATCACCCGCGGGCGTTCAGACATTTATGACATCCTGACTCATTTGACTTTTATTTTCATCGAATCTCATAAAATTAAAAACAGGGTTTTATTAGACGATGGTGGCGAAGTTTCCCGCGATTGGTTGAAACTGGAGCAGGCTGTAATGCAAACTAAAAAATTGCCATTAATTGAGAAAGAAAAAGCAATTTCGCATGTTGCCAATATATTAGGAAGAACTTTTGAAGAGGTTCTGGACATTTACGAAGCATTTGGATCTGAAGAAACTCCGGACCGTTTCCTGCATGTTATTTATTGGTTAGGAAAATTGGCGATCGAAGAAGTAGTTGACAATAACAAACGAACTATAACTTTTAGTCCCGTTTTAAGAGAACGTTTAGGACATCATATTCACGGAGAAATCTGGGCCACAAACATCAAGGAGGTTTTAAAAACTAATAACTTGCTAAAACGTCCAATTCATGTAATAAGTGCGAATATGCACAGTGTTATGAATTCTATTTTTGCAACACCGTTGTTGAAAACAAAATTCAAGGACAAGTCTGATTTTTATATTTATGAAGAATTAAGTAAATCCGGAGCTAAAGATATTAGAAGTCAGGTTGAAGAATTAGCCTTAAAAAACGGAATGATTTCATTGCCGGACACTTCAGGGACTAATATCGACGTTCAGATTTTTGATACTGCAAAAATTGACTGGGGAAAAACAGGATTTCCAAAAGCTGCTCTTGATGAAACTAAACCCGTTATTATTGTAATGGATTATGCTTTTGGTGAGCAGGCTTATGAAACTATCGATGAGCTTTTAAAACCTTATAAAAAAGAAACTTTATTGAATGTAGCATCAGTTTCAATAATGGGTAAAGCTGGAATTCTTGAGGGTGGAAAAGGAGACATCATGATCCCGACCGCACATATAAACGAAGGAACTGCAGATAATTATTTCTTCGAAAATGAACTAAAAGGAGCAATGTTTGAAGGAAATGATATTGCAGTTTTTGAAGGTGCAATGGTAACCGTTTTAGGAACATCATTACAAAACAGAGATTTATTGAAATTCTTTCACGAATCGACCTGGGGAGTAATTGGTCTTGAAATGGAAGGATCTTATTATCAGAAAGCCATACAATCTGCATCAAAAATTAGAAAAAGTGTACCACACGATATCAAAGTTCGTTATGCTTATTATGCTTCAGATAATCCTCTGGAAACAGGAAGTACATTAGCTTCAGGCGGATTAGGAACAACAGGTGTAAAACCAACTTATTTGATTACTATTAAAATTTTGGAACAAATTTTCAACGTAAAATAAATCGATAAATAAATATCTCAAAATAGTTACTGCCAAATATATTAATTTGGTGATAGTAAAGAGGAGACAAAGAATTTATAAAACTGCCTAATTTTTTTAGGCAGTTTTTTTTAGAATAGTTTTTATAATTTTCAAATCAGTTACATTTGCGATGTATAAATAATTAATATGAAAAGAATACTTATTACCGGAGCAGCAGGATTTTTAGGATCGCATTTATGCGACCGATTCATTAAAGAAGGCTATTATGTTATTGGAATGGATAATCTGATTACGGGAGATCTTAAAAACATTGAACATTTATTCAAATTAGAAAATTTCGAATTTTATCACCACGACATCACAAAGTTTGTTCACATTCCGGGTGATTTAGATTATATTTTACATTTTGCTTCGCCCGCAAGTCCAATAGATTATTTAAAAATACCAATTCAGACTTTGAAAGTTGGATCTCTTGGAACTCACAATCTGTTAGGATTGGCACGAGTAAAAAAAGCAAGGATTTTGATTGCTTCAACATCTGAAGTTTATGGAGACCCATTGGTTCACCCACAAACGGAGGAATATTACGGAAACGTAAACACAATTGGTCCACGTGGAGTTTATGACGAAGCCAAACGTTTCCAGGAATCAATTACAATGGCGTACCACACATTTCATGGTGTCGAAACCAGAATAGTGCGTATTTTTAATACCTACGGACCAAGAATGCGTTTGAATGACGGACGTGTAATTCCGGCTTTTATTGGTCAGGCTTTGCGCGGGGAAGATTTAACTATTTTTGGAGACGGAATGCAAACCCGTTCTTTTTGTTATGTTGATGATCAGGTCGAAGGTATTTTTAGATTATTGCACTCAGATTATGTATATCCAGTAAATATTGGTAATCCGGACGAAATTACGATTAAGGATTTTGCAGAAGAGATCATTAAACTAACAGGAACAAATCAAAAGGTAGTCTATCATCCATTACCCATAAACGATCCATTACAACGCCAGCCAGATACTACAAAAGCAAAAGAATTATTAGGTTGGAAAGCAAAAGTAGATCGTGCTGAAGGAATGAAAATTACTTATGATTATTTCAGGTCACTTTCTAAAGAAGAACTTTCAAAAGAAGAACACAAAGATTTTTCAAGTTATATAAAATAAAAAAACGGGCAAATATTCAATAAATATTTGCCCGTTTTCGTTGTGTGCCCAGCATGGGCGATAACTCTAGGGTGTAAGTCCCGAACACGCCTTTACAGTGGGAAGTGTTAGCTGAATGCAAGGGTGTCCATCGCGAGGTGGAATCTGAAG
>NZ_JAMZNK010000073.1 GCF_027980145.1 Flavobacterium azizsancarii
ACTGCGACTGCGACTGCGACTGCGACTGCGACTGCGACTGCGACTGCGACTGCGACTGCGACTGCGACTGCGACTGCGACTGCGACTGCGACTGCGACTGCGACTGCGACTTTTTCTACACCATCTCTTCCGGTTTTACCCAGGCATCGAAGTCTTCCGGAGTTACATAACCCAAACGTACGGCTTCGTCTTTTAGGGTCGTTCCGTTTTTGTGTGCGGTCTGAGCAATTTCGGCAGCTTTGTAATAGCCTATTTTTGTGTTCAAAGCGGTAACCAACATCAATGAATTGTCGACCAATTCTTTGATACGTTTGTAGTTGGGTTCGATTCCCTGAGCACAATGCTCGTCGAATGAAATGCAAGCATCACCTAATAATCTTGCTGACTGAAGGAAATTAGCAGCCATTACAGGTTTAAAAACATTCAATTCATAATGTCCCTGCATTCCGCCAATGGCGATTGCTATATCGTTTCCTATTATTTGTGCGCAAACCATGGTTAAAGCCTCACATTGTGTTGGGTTTACTTTTCCCGGCATTATTGATGATCCCGGTTCATTTTCAGGAATATGAATTTCTCCAATTCCAGAGCGAGGCCCGGAAGCTAACATTCTAATATCGTTTGCTATTTTATTTAATGAAACAGCCAATTGTTTTAAAGCGCCGTGTGTTTCGACAATTGCATCGTGTGCAGCCAGAGCTTCAAATTTATTCTCGGCTGTAACGAAAGGTAATTTCGTGAACTTTGCAATATATTCAGCGACTTTTACGTCGTATCCTTTTGGAGTATTTAATCCGGTTCCTACTGCGGTTCCGCCCAATGCTATTTCGGATAAATGTGCTAAAGTATTTTTAAGTGCTTTTAGTCCAAAAGACAATTGAGCTGAATATCCTGAAATTTCCTGACCAAGCGTGAGGGGAGTTGCATCCATAAGATGTGTACGGCCTATTTTTACAACATCTTTGAATTCGGTTGCTTTTGCAGCTAAAGTTGCGTGTAGTTTTTCGACTCCCGGAATGGTAGTTTCAATAACCATTTTGTAAGCTGCAATGTGCATAGCCGTCGGGAAAGTATCATTTGATGACTGAGATTTGTTTACATCATCGTTGGCTTTGATAAAGGGCTCGCCTTCGCCAATATTGAAACCTTTAAGAACTTGTGCGCGATTGGCAACCACTTCGTTTACATTCATGTTGCTTTGAGTTCCTGAACCGGTTTGCCAAATTACCAACGGGAATTCATCTTTTAATTGTCCGGCCAGAATTTCGTCGCAAACTGCTGCAATTGCATCTCTTTTTTCGGCTGGCAAAACACCTAGATCAGCATTGGCATAAGCTGCTGCTTTTTTTAGATAAGCAAAGCCTTCTATGATTTCTTGTGGCATAGATGCCGAAGTTCCAATTCTGAAATTGTTTCGGGAACGTTCTGTTTGTGCGCCCCAGTATTTGTCTGCAGGGACTTGTACTTCGCCCATTGTGTCTTTTTCTATTCTGTATTTCATGATGTTTTTTGTAAAATGTTATATGTGTAATTGGTAAAATAGTATGGTAAATAAGTCGCAGATGAAACCGGTCTACTTCGTAAAAACGCTAATTAGAACTGATTTTTTTTCTTTATGATTGAAACTTCTTATAAAAACGGTTTTCCTAGCACTGATGGGAGCGACATCCTTTTATGGCGGGGTTCGCCATAAAAGATATAGCGTACAGCAGGAAATAGCTCCTGAAAACACTTATCTTCTTCTTTTTTAGATTGTTTGATTATAAAGGAATTAATCATGGCAAAAAAAGCTTATTTAAAATGAGTTTAAATATACGGATTATTATGATTTTATAAAAATTGATTTGGATTTTATTGCTAAGGAAAAATATAAGACCTACATTTGTGCTTACATTCAAAAATTCCGGAAAACATGTTTGAATTTTCACAGTACTTAGGCTTTTTACTTTTCTTGACCATACTAACTATAGGGTTTTGGTTGATGTTTTTCTTGGTTGGTTTCGTATCTTATTGGGTTACGGGAGCGAGCTGGGAACTTATCAAAGAGAAAAGAGCAAAGAAAAAAGCAGAACAAGCAATTTAATTTTAAGTTGACTTCATAAAAAAAGGACCCGTTTTACGAGTCCTTTTTTTTATGCAAATAAATTTAAAATACAAAATCCCAAAAATAAAAAAATCCAAATTCCAATTTTTTAGAACTTAATCATTAAGTCTGGAATTGGAATTTGGAATTTTTTTATTGAAATTTTAATTTATGTTATCCGGGAAAATCTCCCCCACCATCACCTTCATTTTTAGGTGCTCCCGGTTTCTCTCTTTCGGTTTTAGGTTTGTTAAAACGATAAGTGAAAGATAAGTTGAATTGACGTTTACGGAATTGCATTTCGCTATATGATGTCTGGCTCTCAAGAGTTGTATCATTCTGCAGGTAAGTGTATGACCTCATGATTCTTGAGTTAAAGATATCGCTAATGTTGAATGCAACAGTCGCTTTGTCTTTTAGTACATCTTTACTAAAAGCAGTGTTCATTGCAAATTGTCCAAGGTTTTTACCCTGAGCAGTTTTTTGCTCTCCATTGTAGACTCCGCTTAATTGCCAGTCGATTTTGTATGGTAACGTTAATTTTGAGTTGATTCTGGCAAACCAGGTATTAGCTTGGTTATTTAGATTTTGCACAACCACATTTCCGTTCGTATCGGTATACGTATTTTCTCCCGTTGTTTTTACGTTATAAAGGTTGAAGTTACTGTTTACTCTCCATTTCTTAAATGGTGTATAATTCAGTGTAAATTCGAAACCATATTTTTGCTCTCTTCCTAAGTTAATTGGTCTGCTTAAAATAACTGGAATTCCATCTACTGTGTCACCGTTTGGAGTTCGTACGAAACTAAAAACGTCTTTTGTGTTTTCGAAATAAGCAGAAGTATTAAAAGTCAATTTATCCCAACGTTTAATGTATCCAATATCATATTTGTCAGTTAAAGAAGGATCTAAATCCGGATTTCCCTGAAAAATATTAATATTGCTCGAGTAATTTGTTGCAGGATTCATGAAACGACCTCTAGGTCTTGTTAAACGTTTACTGTAGCTGGCAGTAAAGTTGCTCTGATCTGATATTTCGTAACTAATAAAAGCACTAGGGAATAAATTGTTGTATTTCTTAGTATTAAACTCATTAGTGTCTAGTAAGTTAACCTGAATATTGGTGTCTTCCCAACGTAATCCAAATAAATAAGAGAATTTATTAACCTTAAAGCCGTACTGGGTATATACCGCGTTTATGTTTTCTTTGTACTCTAAAGTGTTTGATAAGTTATCATCTTTGACACCTGCCCCATCAGTGATTAGATATTGGTTGTTCAGGTCTCCAAAACTACCTTTATATCCCGCTTCGAACTGGCTTCCTTCGCCTAATGGCAGAACATAATCAGCCTGAACTTGTATTTGTTTTTGAACCTGATCGTTTAACGTGTTATTAAAATTAGGTGAAGTTGTAATAATACTGTTGCTGTCATCTGTATTTCTTGAAATCGATAAATCAGCGGTAAGTTTATGTCCCTTATCGTTGAAGTTTTTGATCAAATTCGAAGTATATTCTACATTTTCGCTTCCTGTATTTCCATTGTTTAAACGGTATGATGTACCGGTATAAGCATGGGCGGCATCATAATTATAATAATTGATTAAGTCTCTGGTATCACCACTATTTTTTTGGTAATTAATGGCATTTGTCCAAAAAGTATTGGGGGCAACTGTCCATTCTATACCTGCTCTTCCATTAAATCCCTCGTTAGTTCTTTTGGTATCACGATTTTCGTCTAAATAACCTTTAGGAGTTCCGTTAGCATTAAGATATTCCGTATTGGTTAATCCGCCGCCTTCGTTAGTTCTGTAGTTGTAACCCGCAGTCGTAAAATAATTTAATTTTTCGGTTTTGTAGTTTAGGTTCCCACTTAAGCCATAAGTCTCAGGAATTCCTGTTGAGGCAATAAAAGTTCCGTTAAAGCCCTGGTTTTTTCCTTTTTTTAGAATAATGTTAATTAATCCTGAACCACCTTCCGCGTCATAACGAGCAGACGGGTTTGTAATTACTTCTACTTTATCAATAGCATCGGCGGGCAATTGGCGTAAAGCTTCTGCAACATTAATAGCGTTTGAAGGTCTTCCGTCAATTAAAATTCTAATGTTGTCACTTCCTCTTAAACTTACATTTCCTTCAGTATCAACAGAAACTGATGGAACATTGTCTAAAACGTCGCTTACAGTTCCGCCTTTAACCATCATATCCTGTCCAACATTGTATACTTTTTTGTCCAGTTTTATTTCTACCGTCGATTTTTCGGCACGAATTACAACTTCATTTAATTGTGCTGCATCTTCAGATAGATTAACAACTCCTAAGTTGGTATCGCCCTGAATGCTCTTTCCTTTGATTAAAGTTGGCTTAAACGAAATGAATTCAATCTTTATATCATAAGTTCCCGGAGCAACCGCTACATCAAATTCACCTTTTGGATTAGTAATTCCTCCAGCAATAACTTTTGTGTCATTTGGAGCAGTAATTGATATTGTTGCATATTCAAGAGGTTGTTTGCTTATTTTTTCGAAAACTTTCCCGGTAACTTTTACTTTGTTTTTAGCAGGTGGTCCTTGTTGGGCATAATTGTAAAAACTTGTAAATAGCAATACAAGCAATACAGCAAATTTGATTTTTTTCATTATATTTTTGGTTTCTTTTTATTTTAGACCACAAATGTACCTTTTGGTTTAAAGAGGGAAATCACAAAAATATGTTAATTTGATTCTTTATAATCAGTCTAAAAAAGCCGCTACAAGATCAGGATCTCTTCCAATAATAGCTTTTCCGTCTTTTACAACGATTGGACGTTCGATCAGGATTGGATTATCAATCATAGCCTGAATAATCTGATCGTTACTTAGTTCTTTTCCTTTATAGTTTTCGATCCAGATTTTTTCTTTGATTCGGACTAATTCAAGAGGTTCGAGATTAAGCTTTTTAAGAAGTTCTTTTAGCTCATTAAAAGTTGGGGTTTCTGTCAGGTAGGGAATAATTTGATATTCCTGATTTGTTTGTTGTATGAATGCCAGACAGTTCCTGGATTTGCCGCAACGTGGATTATGATAAATTTGTATCATTTTGAGATATTTAAAATATGTTGTAAGATAATTAAACTAAAATTAGGTATTTTAGCAAGAGCAAAAATAAGGTTTACTTATTAAATCGAATTCTCATTTTTAAATTATTATAAATATGTTTTTAGAACAAGGAATTAAACCTCAAAATAAATTTTGGCTATATCTTATAGGATCAGTTTTGATTATTATCGCATCGTTTATTGGTCAAATTCCTTTTTCGATTGCAGTATTGTATAAAAGTATTGTCAAGAAAGAGGATTTTCCAACAGACAATGCTGCTGTTATGAAAATATTCGAACCTAATCTTACTTTGTTTTTGGTGATGATTTCTTTTGCTTTTGCACTTTTGGGAATTTATTTTGTGGTGAAGTATTTGCATCATCAAACATTTTTATCGGTTATGACATCTAGAAAAAAAGTAGATTGGAAACGTATTGGTTTTTCATTCCTTTTATGGTCTTTCTTTACATTAGTAAGTTTTCTGGTTGTGTATTTTAATTCTCCCGAAAATTTTATCTGGAATTTTAAACCGGTTCCGTTTTTGATTTTGGTTGTTATTGGGGCGATATTAATACCAATACAAACGAGTACAGAAGAATATGTTTTTAGAGGATATTTGATGCAGGGATTTGCTAATTTGGCTCAAAACAAATGGTTTCCGTTGTTGATGACATCGATCATCTTTGGATCGATGCACATTTTTAATCCTGAAGTTGCAAAAATGGGTTACGTTATAATGGTTTATTATATAGGAACCGGCTTGTTTTTAGGTGTCATCACTCTTATGGATGAAGGAATAGAGCTGGCATTAGGGTTTCATGCTGCAAATAATTTGATTGGCGCTATATTGGTTACTTCAGATTGGTCTGTTTTTCAGACACATTCCCTTTTCAAAGATATGTCAGAACCTTCCGCGGGTTTGGATGTTATATTGCCAGTTGTAGTGATTTATCCTATTTTGCTTTTTATCTTTAGTAAAAAATACAATTGGACTAACTGGAAAGAAAAATTAACAGGTAAAATAAATGTTGTAGAAATTTCAAATCAATAATAATATGTCAAAATTAACACACAAAAATGTCCATAATTATTTTAAAATAGATGGATTTCATTTAAACGCAGACGAGGTGCGCCGTGTTGCTTATGATTATATAAAAGAAGGTGATGGCAACGAGCAGGCGATAGGAGAGTTTTTACTCGATTGGTTCGATGATAAGGATTATATCGAAATGAGAACTTCCGGAACAACCGGGCTTCCTAAATTGGTGCAATTAGAAAAACAAGCCATGATTCAATCGGCTTTGGCTACGGGAGATTTTTTTGAATTAGAGCCAGGAAACAAGGCTTTACTTTGTTTGCCTGTAAAGTTTATTGCCGGTAAAATGATGCTGGTTCGAAGCTTGATTTTAGGTCTTGAGTTAGATATTACAGAGCCAAGTACGCAACCATTAGCATTTAATGATAAAGTATATGATTTTGTTGCAATGGTGCCTTTACAGGTTCATAATTCTACTGCGGCCTTAAAAAATGTAAAGAAATTAATTGTGGGCGGGGCAAAAATGGATGCTGCTCTCGAAGAAAAAGTTTTACCATTAAAGACAGAAGTTTATGAAACTTATGGTATGACTGAAACGATTACTCATATCGCTGCGAGAAAGGTAGGAGAAAATGTTTTTACTGTTTTGCCTAATGTAAAGATTGCTCAGGATGATCGGGGATGTTTGGTTATTAAATTGGCGAGTATTTCTGATGAGCCTATTGTAACCAATGATTTGGTCGATTTAATAAGAGAAAATCAATTTATTTTTCTGGGAAGAATCGACAATGTTGTAAATAGTGGAGGAGTGAAGTTAATTCCCGAGCAGATAGAAGCGAAATTAATTAACAAGATAACGAATAGATTCTTTGTTACGGGAGTTCCTGATACTATTTTAGGAGAAAAATTAATTTTGGTTATCGAAGGAGAAAAGCAAGAATTTGCTGCGGACTTTTTTGATGTTCTGGATAAATACGAAAAACCGAAAGAAATTGTTTTTGTTCCAAAATTTAAGGAAAACGAGAATGGGAAGTTATTGCGTAAACCAAGTTTAGTTTAAGGTATTCCCAAAATAAAAATCCCAAATTACAATTGTAAAATTGAAATTTGGGATTTTTTAAAAATATATTTTATTTGTTATTCAGCAATTACAGCATTTTTACGTTCTAACAACGCCATATAAAATCCGTCGAAACCTGATTCTGAAGCTAAAATTTTACGGTCTTTTATGAACGTAAATTGTTTTCCGATTTCAGTTTTTAAGAATTTTTCTATTTGCTCCTGATTTTCAGATGGTAAAACAGAACAAGTTGCATATACTAATTTCCCGCCTGGTTTTACAATTTTAGAATAACTTTCTAAAACTTCTGCCTGTACTTTACGGATGTTATCAATAAACTCAGGTTTTAATTTCCACTTAGCATCAGGATTTCTTTTTAGAACTCCTAAACCACTACAAGGCGCATCAATTAATACACGATCTGCTTTTTCGTGTAATTTTTTGATCACTTTTGTTGTGTCAATAATTCTGTATTCAATATTAAAAGCACCATTTCTTTTAGCTCTTAATTTTAATTGTTTTAGTTTGCTTTCATACAAATCCATTGCAATCAATTGTCCTTTATTTTCCATTAAAGAAGCAATATGCAATGTTTTTCCTCCGGCTCCTGCGCATGTATCAACAATACGCATTCCTGGTTTTACATCAAGAAAACCGGCAACCAATTGTGAGTTTGCATCCTGAACTTCAAAAAGTCCCTGTTTAAAAGCGTCAGTTAAGAATACGTTTGCTCTTTCTTTTAAGACTAAAGCTTCAGGTTGATCTTTTAAATATTCTGTTTCAATATTCAAATCCATCAACGTGTTTCTTAGGTTTTCCTTAGTTCCTTTAAGTGTATTGGTTCTTAAAATAACTTTTGCAGGTTGATTTTGAGCTGCAATTTCTGTAGCCCAAACTTTTTCGCCAAGTTCTTTTACGCCCAATTCATCCATCCAGTCCGGAATAGATTCTTTAAGTGCTCTCACTTTAGAAAGTTCATCAAAACGTCCTTTTATTTTTCTTTCAGGAGTTCCTTCCAGTTGTTTCCAATCCGGAATAGGATAACCTCTTAAAACTGCCCATACGGCAAACATTCTCCATAGATTCTCTCTGTCGAAAGGTTCTTTTACTTCGGCAATTTCTGCGTATAATCGTTTCCAACGAACAATTTCGTATATCGTTTCAGCAACAAACTTCCTGTCAGAACTTCCCCAACGTTTGTCTTTTTTTAATGCTCTTGCTACCACTTTGTCTGCATATTCTCCTTCATTGAAAATTGCATTTAAAGAGTCGATGGTAGTATAAACTAAATTTCTGTGTAATCTCATTTTAATTATTTGAGTTGCAAAGGTACTATTAATTGATTGAAAGTTAAATTTTTAATTATGAATGTTATTTTAACTTCCCTTTAAAAAGAAAAAAACACTCTAATAATGTTTAAAAGAGTGTTTTTGAATGTGTTTTAGGATTGATTTATTTTATAATTCTCGTCAATCCGATATTTTCCGGAGCGTGAAGCACCATTGGGAATTTTTCTATTTTTACAGAACTACTGTCCAGACCAAATGCTCTTTCTTCAGATAAACTCAGTTTCTTAATAAAGAAATAAGAGTTCATTATAATGTTTTCGTGCCATCTTAAATCATTGTCATTCGAAAGGAATTTTTCAGACAATACAAATTTAAAGTCACCAATAATATTGTTTTTATTCAATGATTCGTAACGGCTCGTAATATCTACTTCGCCACGTTTTACCATGTCACGAATTACTTCTCTAAACATTAAATTGATTTTGGTAGGTTCTCTAAATCCTAAATTAAAATCGATTCTATAAATGTCATCTTTCGCAATCTCAGTAACTTTATATTGAGTTTTATAAGGCTCAGTCAAAATGTTTACGTGTACAAACCAATAGATATCAGCTCTTTTAGGGCGTTTTTGTAATATAGAGTAGATTACTTTTTCCTCCAATTCATCCACACGATTCGCATTAGTCATGTAAACCAGGTGTGTAGCGTATTTAGGAATAGATAAATCTTCGCTCAGCTCCATTAAAACCTTCTTATAATCGTCGATTTTGATGATTTTGGTATAGCTTTTATTAATTCTTTTGGCTAGATACCAAATTGTCATAATCGAAATCAAAATCATTGCAATGATTAACGTTACATAACCACCTTCTGCAAATTTGGTAATGTTAGCAATTAAGAAACTGAATTCGATCAATAAATAAATTGTGATAAGTGGTACCATCAAATACAATTTTACTCTTTTCATTATCAGATAATAATTAAGTAAGATAGTAGTCATGATCATACATAAAATGATAGCAAGACCATAGGCATGCTCCATATTTCCTGATTTTTCGAAGTGTAAAACAATTCCAACACAACCAAAAAACAATAACCAGTTGATTGACGGAATGTACAATTGTCCTTTTACTTCTGTAGGATATTTGATTTTTACTTTAGGCCAGAAATTCAATCGCATTGCTTCGTTTATCAAAGTAAATGAACCACTGATAAGTGCCTGAGAAGCAATAACTGCAGCCAAAGTTGCTACTACAATCCCGAATGGTAGGAACCAGTGCGGCATAATCAAATAGAAAGGGTTTCCGTTCTCTCCGCCTAGTTGTTGCAATGTACTTCCTTCATGGTGAATTAAATAAGCTGCCTGACCAAAGTAATTCAGAACTAAAGTTGTTTTTACAAAAATCCAGCTTATTCTAATGTTTTTTCTTCCGCAGTGCCCCATGTCAGAGTATAGCGCTTCAGCACCTGTAGTACATAAAAACACAAAACCAAGTACGAAGAAACCGTCAGGATGAATAGATAATAAATGGTAAGCGTAGTAAGGATTTACTGCTTTTATTACTTCAGGATGAGTTATAATTTGTATAGTTCCCAGAGTTCCTAACATGGCAAACCAAATTAACATCATTGGAGCAAAAAACTTTCCAACTAGCTTGGTTCCAAATTGTTGTATGGTAAATAGAATAAATAGAATTCCGATTACAATATAAACAATCGTCTCAGTTTTCATTGTAGGATAAAACGCTCTAATTCCTTCTACAGCTGATGATATCGAAATGGGCGGGGTTATAATTCCATCGGCAAGCAAAGCACTTCCTCCAATAATGGCGGGTACAATAAGCCATTGAATTTTTGTTTTTTTGACCAGGGCATACAAGGCGAAAATACCGCCTTCGCCGTGATTATCAGCGCTTAAAGTAATAAGGACATACTTTATGGTAGTTTGTAAGGTCAAGGTCCAAAAAACACATGAAATTCCACCCAGAACAATGTCAGCGTTTATGGCGTAATCACCAAGTATGGCTTTCATTACATATAATGGAGAAGTACCGATATCTCCATAAATAATCCCTAATGTTATCAATAAACCCCCTATAGACAACTTACTGTGTAAGTTTTTATGCGATGCGCTCATGTATGTTTTTATAAAAGACGGTTGCAAATTTACTGTTTTAAAACAAATTAGAGTCAATTATAATTAAAAAGATAAAAAAAAGCACAATCGTTAAATTGTGCTTTAGTTTTTTATCTGGAAATGCGAAATTAATATTAACCTCTTCTTCCTCCGGCGCTTCTTGAACCAGATCCGCTTTCTCTTTGTGGCTGGCTGCTTCTTGATTCCTGACTGGCTCTTGGAGACTCAGAACGTTGTGTGTTTTGAGTTCTTGCTGAGCTTGATCTGTTCTCAGAAATTCCTCTGTTTTCTGAATAACTTCTTGGAGTTTCTGTTCTTTGAGTAGCAGAACCTCTATTGGTATTCATGTTTTGTGAACTTTCTCTTGAAACATTCGCATTATTTTGACTGTAATCTCTTCTGTTTTCTGTTCTTGGAGTGTTTTCAACTCTTACAGGATTATTTACATTTGAAGAATTATCTCTGCTGGCAGAAGATGTACGGTTGGTGTTGTAATTTCTGTCAGTACTGTTTCTGTTTTCAGTGTAATTTCTGTTTGGAGTTCTGTCATCCGTAGATGAAACTCTTCCTGTACTTGTTCTGTTAGTGTTGTAAGTATTTTGAGTTCTGTTATAATCTCTACTTGCTACACGTCTTTGATCCAGATCATATCTGTTTGATACGTTAGAATGTCTTTGAGCAAAGCTATAATCAGGACGTCTTGTTTCGTAACCATATGTGCGTCTTGATTCGTATAAAACAGGAGCTCTGTAACTTCTTCTTGTGCTTACATAATTGTAATGATTGTTTACGTTGATACAAACATTAATATTGTTTCTGTATCTGTAAATTGGGTAAGGTCTCCATGCGGCATAATAAGTAGGATATATATTCCATGTCCATGTTGAGTAATAAGGTCTGTAATTTGTTACCCAGAACGAGTTGTAGATCACAGGAGTTACACTGTAAACCGGCTCATAAATATAGTTGGCCCCGTATAAGTAGGTGTTACCTACAACCTGTACGCTAACTTTATTATAATTGTCTCTTTCTACATCAATTGTTGCGATATCCTGATATACATCGCGATCTAAAACAGCCTGAATAATTACAACGTGAGTTCTGTTTTCTACAGATTCGATTACTCGTAAATAATCAACCTGATCATCACCGTTTAAGTCAAGATTTGAGATCTGGTATTTAGGATCGTTCAAACGTCTTTCAAAATCCTGAAGATTCGCTGATTCCCCAAACATAGACGCTACAGCTCTTAAGTCTAAGTTATCGCTTATATCTGAATTTTTTGCATAAACAGTAGTTTGTCCCTGTACAGATACAGAACTAAAACCTAATGTTAGCAGGGCTATAAAAAGTAGTTTAGTTTTCATTTTAAATCATATTAAGATTAATATTCTGAGATATCCAATTACTGTGCCAGAAAAAAGAACAGAACTTATTTTATATGTTATAAATAATTGTATTTTAGCAACAAAAAAACCTACTATATATGAGAAAAGTAATATTGTTTTTCGGTGCTTTGATTTTGTTGATGTCTTTTAAAGCGCTGAATCATAATGATAAAAAGTCGTTATGGGGAGGTTTTACTTCCATACAAATAGATACTTTATTTCAGGATAAAATTAGTATCAGAGCGATCGTAATTGATAAGAATAAAATCTGGTACGGAGCTGATAATTCCCGTTTTGGCTATTATGATTTAGATAAAAAAGAGAAGTTTGAAGACCGTATTTATCGTGATACTTTAAACTTAGAATTTAGAAGCATTGCGCAAAATTCTCAAAGTGTCTTTTTATTGAGTGTAGGAAATCCTGCACTGCTTTATCAGGTTTCTAAAAAAACGCAAAAAGTTAAATTAGTTTATAAAGAAGTTAACCCGAAGGTGTTTTACGATAGTATGCAATTTTGGAATGATAAGGAGGGAATCGCAATTGGTGACCCGACAGAAGATACTTTTTCAATTATTGTAACACGTGACGGAGGGGAAACCTGGACAAAAATACTCTCAGATAAATTACCTACAAACGCAGAGGGCGAAGCCGCTTTTGCAGCAAGTAATTCAAATATTGTTATAAAAGGAAATGATACCTGGCTGGTTTCCGGAGGAAAAAAAGCGCGCGTTTTTTATTCTCCTGATAAAGCAAAAACGTGGAAAGTAATTGAAACGCCAATTGTTCAGGGAAAAGCAATGACGGGTATTTTTACAGCTGATTTTTATGATGCTAAACACGGATTTATTGCAGGAGGTGATTATGAGCTTCCAAATAAAAAAACAGATAATAAAGCTTTTACAACTGATGGTGGAAATACCTGGAAGTTAATAGGTCAGGAAATGGGTTTTGGATATGCATCATGTGTACAATATGTTCCGGGCGGAAATGGTAAAGAAATTATCTGCGTTGGTTCTGAAGGGATTCAGTATTCTCAAAACGGCGGCGAAAACTGGACTCAATTATCAACAGATTCAAAACTTTTTACTATTCGCTTTGTCAATAGAAATACGGCAATTGCTGCGGGTCATAATAAAGTAATCAGAATCCGTTTTAAATAACAAGAACCCTAAATAATAAAGTAAGTATTATTATATAGGGTTCTCATCGCTGTTGTTCTTTTTGATATTAGCTTTTGCCTGCTTTATCCCGATATTGTTTTAATAATTTACGATTAAAATCATCTTCAGATTTTTTAAGCTTTAATATTTTCTTTGCGGATAATATCTTTTTCAAATTGCTGGTATACTTATCTCGTAAAAGATATAATTCTTTATCAGTACTTTCTATTTGTGATAAAAGCAACGCGGCATCTTTTTCTGACATTGAAGTAATGTTGTCATCATCTAATTTGCGTAGATAAGTTTTCATTTTTTCATGACGCAATTCATATTGTTTATCGTCATATGCATTATAAATGGGCCAGAATTTCTCCGCTTCTGTCGAGGTCAGTTCTAATTCTGTAGTTAAAAAAGAAACTTTATAAGCCTTAATTTTTTCTCGCTTTTCATCTGTTTTGTCACTTTGTGCATAAAATGATAAAGTGAAAAAGAAAAGAATTATCGGTAGTATATTTTTAATTTTCATCTTTTGATATTTTTATTTTATTCTGAAATTAAATTTTCAAGATTTGGGTTTGTAGCCAAGATATCTTCGAGTGTTTCCTGTTCAAGGGCAACATTTTTGTTAAGCTTGTCGATGTCTTTAGTATCCAGTTCCTTAATTAAATCATATTGATTTAAATTCGACTGATAGGATAAATAGGTCTCTAAAGTGTCTTCGTCAAGATCTTTAGAAGTATTATTGTAGTTATTTACTATAGGGATCATTAATGCAATAACAACTACAGCTGCGGCAAGTAGTGAAAGAACCTTTTTACGTTTATAAATCGGAATTACTTTTACTTCTTTTTTGTCTTTTAGCTGTTGTAAAATTTTTTCCGAAAAATCATCAAAGTAATGCTCCGGAGCTTTAAATCCAGTTGTTATCTTCGGTTCGTTTTCTAATTTAAATGCTTTCATATCTATAAGATAGTTTTAGTTACAAAAGGTTTAATTTGATGTAACATATATTTCAATTTTTTTTACAGCATGATGATAAGATGCTTTCAATGCGCCAACTGAAGTTCCGAGGATTTCAGAAATTTCTTCATATTTTAATTCTTCAAAGTATTTCATCTTAAAAACCAATTGCTGTTTTTCCGGCAAGGTCACGATAGCTTTTTGAAGTTTTATCTGTATTTCATCACCATCAAAATAAACATCAGCTTTCAGATTGTCGATGGTTTTATTTTGTAATGCTTCAGAAGTTAATCCGCTTAGTTTTGCTTTTTGATTTAAAAAAGTCAAAGCCTCATTGGTTGCAATTCGGTACATCCAGGAGAAAAGTTTACTCTCTCCTTTGAAATTTTTTAAATACTGAAAAACTTTTACAAAAGTATTTTGCAAAACATCATCTGTATCATCATGATTCAAAACGATGTTTCGAATATGAGAATACAATGGTTTCTGATAATCAGACAGGAGTTTTTGAAACGCTGTATTTTGCGTCTTAGGATTTAATAATTGTTGTATAAACTCCTTCTCGTCTGTCAAATTTTTTGATTTATCTTATTAGAATGAAATTTAAACAAAAGGTTTAATCGGTCATGATTATTTTAGAATTCTGACTGTTCTTCTTCTGTTTTTGGAGCTGGTTTAGGAGTCGGTTTTGGTTTTGGAGCTGGTTTTGGCGCCGTTTTTGGTGCCTCTGAAGGATCTGCTTCTGTTGGCTCCGCATAAGTTGGTTCAACATCTGTTCTGTAAACAGGAGTTTTAGCAACCGGAACAACTTTAGGCTGTATTGGGTAATAAACTTCAGTCGTTAGTTTAGACGGACTTTTTACATCCAGCTTGCTAATAGTCAGGATTTCAAGATGTGACCAGCTTAAATCCGGTGTAATTTTCTCTTTGTTTATGAAGTTGTTGGTTTTTGTAATTGCTTCATTAATGTGGCTGTAATCGCCTTTAAGAGTTGTTTTTACGCCTTCGAAGCCATTTAATGTTCCTCCTGAAATATCACTCCCTGATGTTGTCATGATTTCCTTGTTTGTAGGCAAACAAATAGAAATTTTGGCTAATCCCGTTGCTGTGTTATAGGTGTGGTAGATAATAAAAGGTTTTCCGTTGGCAGTTAAACCATTGTTTTTGCTAAACTCGATAAGTTTCGGGATTACAATTCTGGCATTCTTGCTTACTTTCTGAATTTCACTTGTAAACGTCTGTCCAATATACGGTGTTTCAGTTTTCTTTACCACTCCATTCATTTCAACTGCAAAAGTTCTGGTTTCGTAATCCAGGTTTTTGTCAATATTTGCAAGGCTTTTTTCGTAAATAGTTCCAATGACTTTGTCAGAACCTCCGTTAAGAGCAGTGTAAACTTTAAATAGGAAACTCATAGTTCCGCTTGCTTTCCAGGTAACTTTAGTTTTTCCGCCCAGAGTATCTTTAAACGTCCAGTTAACATCTGCTTCCGTATCGTCGTATTTCATTTTTTGCTGAATGCTTTCCCCTTCTTTCGTTTTTAGAGTAATTGCATTTCCATTTCCCTCAGATCCGGTCCAATAATACGAAGCACCATTTCCGGCTGTTTTATTAGGGAATGTCATTTTTATTGAAGGATCAGCTACTGACCACGACTCAAAATCTTCATAATTTCTAAAATCATTTATATAATTGTAAACCGTTGTTTTTGGCGAATTGATCACTTTGCTTCTTTCAACAGAAAAAATCCCTTTTTGGGTAGCAACAAAAACGGTTAGGGCAACTAAACTTAATAATAATAGTAGGAATATATATTTTAGAATCTTCATTGGAGTCGGTGATTTTGTGTCGTAAAGTTATAAATTTTATTACTAGTCGCATTACTCGTGCAACAATAAAAGTACACTTTGTGAAATTATTTTGATCAAAAAAAGCTTTAAATAAAACGTTTTTAGTCAGGTTTAATTATGCAGCTTTAAGAAATACGTGTTCTAAATATAGAAATATTTTTTGAAACTATCTTTTAAAGTAAAATTTGATTACAAATAAAAGAGCAATAAAGATCAGGAAA
Source organism: Flavobacterium azizsancarii (assembly GCF_027980145.1). Lineage (GTDB taxonomy): Bacteria > Bacteroidota > Bacteroidia > Flavobacteriales > Flavobacteriaceae > Flavobacterium > Flavobacterium azizsancarii. The sequence continues at coordinate 16,260 of NZ_JAMZNK010000073.1, forward strand.
GCAATTAATACTTTATAATTTCCTTTGTAGAAAATTTTATGTAATGCGAGGTCTTTTCGGTAAGCGAATATCATTACGATTACAAATGCAATAAAAAAACAGAGTGCGAATATTAATTGTCCTTGACTAAACATAGTAAAAAATTATTTTTTACAAATTTAGAGAATTGTATATGAATAGTTGCTAATTTGGCATCTCATTTAAGTAAATAATATCATGAAGAAACAACTTGATGCAGTTACGGAGTTTCATACTGCTTTTAAAATAGGTCACAGTCAAACACCAATTGCTGATTTGGGTGAATCTAAAAAAATACTTCGTTATAATTTAATGAAAGAAGAGAACGAAGAATATCTTGAAGCGGTTCAGAATAATGATTTGGTTGAAATCGCTGATGCTCTTGGGGATATGATGTATATTTTGTGTGGTACGATCATAGAGCACGGACTACAGGAAAAAATTGAAGCTGTTTTTGATGAAATTCAGCGTAGTAATATGAGTAAGCTTGGCGAAGACGGACAACCAATTTACAGAGAAGACGGAAAAGTAATGAAAGGGCCAAACTATTTTAAGCCGGATTTTTCTAAATTACTATAAGATAAATTGCAAAACATCTAATAGATGGTAAAATCTATTAGATGTTTTTGTTTTACTTACTCTGCACCTGGAATGTCTTCTAAACGATAATAAATTTTCAAACCTCTTTCTTCTGCAATTCTAACATCATTATCAGCTCCTTTCGATTCGCCTTCGAGACGAAGAACGGCGTCGCATTTTTCTAAAAGCCGATGAGCAACAGGATATTGTATTTCGTCCCAGGCACTGTCGCCAATTTGTTTTGAGCCGGCTAAATGGAGTAGTGGTAATGCAAGCCATTCGCCAATTACAGGTAAATGTCCCATTCTGAATAGAGGAAGCGCTACAGCTTCTAGTTTTTCTAAATTTTGTTGAATTAGTTTCGGGTCGTCATTTGTGCCGCCGCGATAAGGTCCTGCAATAAGTATAAGCATATCTGTTTATTTTTTACAAAGCACGTAAAGATATCACAGCAAAAAAATAATGTAGTTTAAGAAAGCGCCTGTTTATTTTTGTTGGCGCGTATCATACTTAAGAACTCAGGAGTGATTCCTAAATACGAAGCAATTTGTTTTTGAGTAACTTGTTTTTCAACTTGTGGGTACTTCTCCAGAAATATATAATAACGTTCTTCTGCTGTTAGCGAAAGATTTTGAATCACTCGCAATTGTTCTCTTATGTAAGCATTTTGCATTATGATCCTGAAAAAACGTTCAAATTTTGGAATTTTAAGATACAAATCATCCAGATCTTCTTTTTGCAAATGGTATATGTGGCTTTCTTCGATAGTTTCGATATTCAGCATTGCAGGCTGTTGATTAATAAAACAAGACATATCCGTAATCCACCAGTCAGCAATGGCAAACATGATTGTTGATTCTTTTCCTGCGGGATTTCTGTAGAATGCCCTTAAAGTTCCGGATTGTACAAAATTTATTGTTCTGCAAATTTCCCCTTCTTTCAAAACAATGCTCTTTTTAGGGTATTTCTTTTCTTTTAAAATCGAAAGAAAATAAGAGATTTCATTTTCGTCAAGCGAAATATGTTTAGCAATATTTTGTAAAATCAGATTTTGAGTCATTCTTTGATGGAGTTTCAAGAGCTTGTTCTATTGGATGATTTAAGTTTTATCTGTTTTTGCATATTTACTTAGAAGTTCGTTATATCTCTTGTTCCAATAATCAAAATCAAAAATTAAATTGTAATAATTTCTGATTTCTTCGTTCGGTAATTTTCCAGATAAAATTACTCTGTTGATATAGATTATTTCTTCTATTAAGTCAAATTCATAAGAGTCAGGAGGGGAATTGTCATTATATTTTGACTGGTAAATGTTTTCTAATTCCTTTATTTCATTTTTTAAATGGTTGCTAATCGGTAAAGAGTCTAAGCTAATATTTTCATAAATTGGATTTTCATTATCTTGTTCTATCCAGATAGGGAAGCAAAAATACTCAAAGTTATATTTTAGATTTCTCATTATTTATTAGTGTAATATTTTATAAATATATGAGTATTTTTAGGACAAATAATGTTCTGTATTAAATGACGATGTAAAAAGAAAGAGGTTGTCTGAAAAGACGACCTCTTTCTTTTATTATACTAGTAGATTTACAGAGTGTTTCTTGAAAAATGTAAATTTGGGCTAAAATGGTCTTCTATAAACTTTTCT
>NZ_JAMZNK010000074.1 GCF_027980145.1 Flavobacterium azizsancarii
AGGTATCTATCTTAAAATGTATCGTAAATTAAGAACCGCCTTGGTACGGATCCGTATGCCGGGTGGTGTGGAAGGTCGCCTAGGGAATTAATCCCTAGGCTCCTATCCGATCAGGGTGATGGTGTATTTATTTTGAAAAGCAATGTCATCCTGAGCAAAGTCGAAAGCTTTCAGTTGAATCAGTCTTTTTGTGTTATAATTGATCTTGTTAAACCCGACAGATTTCTAAAACCTGTCGGGTACTTTTATTCAAGAAAACAACTAAGTAAACATTATTTGTGTATACTTTTTACACACCGTTTAGAGGAATTATACACTTTTTTGTAAATTAATTTTTTGGCACATTAGTGATAAAGTCTTTAAATATAGGGTTTTATGCAGGTATGGAGAGGATGTTTGAGTTGCGGCATAATAATTTCATTATCTAAAGCGTAAACAACTATTAAATAATTAAAATATACACATTATGAAAAATCTATTTTTATCAGCCGCAATTGTTTTAGGAAGTTTAACTTCATTCGCTTCAACTTCTCCTATTACAAATAATATCGTAAAAACGATTTCTATTGAAGATGAATACACAGAAATCAAATTAGAAGAATTGCCAGCAGCTATTTCAGAGTCTTTGAAAAAAGCATATCCTGATGCAGTAATTACTAAAGCATACAAAAACGAAAAAGCAGAATATAAACTTGATGTTACCGTTGGTGACAAAGTAGGGAATCTTTTTGCTAACGCAGATGGATCTTGGATTAAAAAATAATAAAAACTACTTAAAATCAATTAATTAACTTTACATTTAAAATATATATATTATGAAAAATCTATTTTTATCAGCCGCAATAGTTTTGGGAAGTTTAACTTCATTTGCTTCAACTTCTACAATTACAAATACAATCGTAAAAACAATTACAATTCAGGACGAGTACACTGAAATTAAAGTGGAAGAAGTACCAGCTGCAATTACAGATGCTCTTAAAAAAGCGTATCCGGATGCAGTACTTTCAAAAGCATACAAAAATGCTAAATCAGAGTATAAACTTGATGTTACCGTTGGTGACAAAGTAGGGTCTCTTTTTGCTAATGCAGATGGATCTTGGATCAAAAAATAATTTAGAAATTAAACTATAAAAACTATCACTATGAAAAAGTTAATCTTATCGGCAGCCATCCTATTAGGAGGTTTGTCAATGCAAGCAGGAAATGTAGCCGTGACAAGTTCAATGGTACAATCAGTAAATGTAAGTCAGGACGAATATAAAGAAGTTGATGCTGTTCCGGCAGCTATTAAAACAGCTTTAGACAATGCTTATCCAGGTGTGAAATTGGATAAAGCATATGTAAACGAGAAGAAAGAGTATAAAATAGAGATTACCGTAAGAGGTGAAAAATCTACTGTTTATACAGATGCTTCTGGTAACATTATTAAAAAGTAATTATAAGTAACCCATAAAAACTATTATTATGAAAAAGTTAATCTTATCAGCAGCAATCATTTTAGGAGGTTTGTCAGTTCAGGCAGCTAATCCTGTAGTAAAAACGTCAATGACCCAGTCAGTGACCGTTCAGGATGAATTTACTGAAATTGGTGCAGATGCCGTTCCGGCAGCTGTAAAATCTACAGTCGAAAAATCTTTTCCAAATACGAAACTTGAAAAAGCGTATAAAAACGAAAAGAATGAGTACAAGTTAGAGATCTCTAATGGTGACAAAAAGTATACTGTATTTACAGATGCTTCAGGAAACATCATTAAAAAATAATTTAAGGATAGCATTATGAAAAAGTTAATCGTATCAGCAATAATAGTATTAGGAAGTTTGTCTACTTACGCAAGTAATGAGACAAGTCCAACACAAACTAAGGCGGTTGTTTCTGCTCAGGCAGAATATACAGAAGTGAGTGCAGATGCTGTACCGGCTGCTATAAAAACCGCACTGCAAACTGCTTATCCGGGAGCAAAACTGGACAAGGCATTTGTGAATGAAAAAAAAGAGTATAAACTCGAAATATCGGTTGGTGACCAAAGGGCTACTGTTTTTTCAGATGTCAATGGCAACTGGTTGAAGATATAAATTAGGTGAATTTAGATTTATGTTTTTGGTGAAAAAGAGATTGCAATATGCAATCTCTTTTTTTTTGCATAATTTTGTGAAAAGACAATTTTAATAATCTTATTTTAGCAAAAAAGTCCCTAAAAACAAATGCCAAAGATATTACTGATAGAAGATGATATTTCGTTTTGTAAATTATTAGAGAAATTTCTAGTAAAAAAATCATACGATGTAACAATTGCTTTCTCTGCTGCGGAAGCGAGACTAGCAATCAAAAAAGAATCCTTCGATTTGATTTTGACAGATCTTCGTTTGCCAGATTCTGACGGTATTGGATTGATGACGGAAATTAAAGCATCATATCCTGAAGTGCCTGTTATACTTATGACAGGATATTCTGATGTAAATACTGCGGTTAAAGCTATTAAAAATGGTGCAGCAGATTATATCTCGAAACCTTTTAATCCGGATGAGGTTTTATTGGTTATTACAAATGCCTTAAAAACTTCAGAAATAGAAGAAGTTCCTGTAAAGGAAAAGAAATCTGTAAAGAAACAAACCAATACTGAAAACGAGTTTGTAAAAGGAATTTCTGTTGCTTCAAAAAAATTATTGGATCACATTCATTTGGTAAGTCCAACAGATATGTCGGTTTTGATTATTGGAGAAAGCGGAACAGGAAAAGAAATCATCGCTAAAAGTATTCATCAGCAAAGTTTGCGAAAGAATAATAATTTTATTGCCGTTGATTGCGGAGCTATTCCAAAGGAATTGGCTGCAAGTGAATTCTTCGGACATTTAAAAGGATCTTTTACCGGGGCAATCAATGACAAAATGGGGTATTTTGAAGCTGCTAACGGCGGAACTCTTTTTTTAGATGAAATTGGTAATCTTTCATACGAAAATCAAATACAGTTGTTAAGAGCGCTTCAGGAGCGAAAAATTAAACCAGTAGGGAGCAATAAAGAAATTAACGTCGATATCCGAATCATTACCGCTACAAACGAAGATTTACGTGAAGCAGTAAAAAACGGTGATTTCAGAGAAGATTTATACCATAGAATCAACGAATTCTCTATTCAGTCGCCATCGCTAAAAGACAGGGATGAAGATTTGATGGTTTTTGCAGATTATTTTCTGGAAAAAGCCAATGAACAGTTGAATAAAGATATTATAGGATTTTCGCCGGAAGTTGTTGCTATTTTTCAAAATTACAACTGGCCCGGAAATTTACGTGAATTGCAAAATTGTGTTAAACGTGCAACCCTTTTATCTCAGGGAGATTTTATCGAAAGCGAAGTTTTACCAGCTGAATTCTTCCAGATACAGAAACAACAAACCACAAACGGTAATTTTTCATTATCTGAAAATGAAAAAGAAGCCATTATTCATGCTTTGTCAAAAGCACAGAACAATAAATCTGAGGCTGCAAAATTGCTTAAAATTACCCGTAAAACACTTTATAATAAATTAAAGCAATACAATATAGATTAAGCTATTTCTTTATTTAAAGCTGTAAAAAGTAAGTCTGTTTTTGATTTCAACACTTTAAAAAGATCATTTAGATCAGAAGTTTCAAGGTTTTTATTTTCTAAAACTTTTAAAATTTCGCCAATTTCACGCGCCTGGATTTGTTTGAACATAGGTGCGATTCTGTGAGCAATAGAGTTTATTTCGGTTATATTTTTTTCTGCAATTGCGACTTCTAATAAACTTAAGTTCTCACTGCTGCTTTCTATAAATGATTTCAAAACTTCTCGTAATGCCTTTTCGTCATTGCCTAAAAACTCGTTTAAAGTTTCGACTGAATACAGTTTAGAACTGGTTTTTTCTTCTCCTTTATTAATGCTGACATTGGGTAATGTATCATTTTCTAAAATAAGATGAATTGTTTCTAACAGTATTTTTGGCGAATATGGTTTTTGTATTACAGTTGTAAAACCGGCCTCGCTGTAAACAGCAGGATCCAGATCTGTTCTTCCGGTTAATGCAATTATAGGTTGGTTTTTATAGGTCGAATATCCCGAAGTTTTTAATTTTTTCAGGAACATAAAACCATCCATTTCCGGCATTTGGATATCAGTGATCACAAAATCAAAATTGGTGTTCTGGATCGCTTCCAATGCTTTTGCAGCACTGCTAAAAGACAATACCTGATGTTGTTCTTGTCGTAAAACGCCGCTCGTTAAATTTAGAAGATTAATGTCATCGTCTAAGACAATAAACGTTTGTTTTCTGGTATTTTGAATAACAGGTTTCTTAATCTCAGGAATTGAGTTCTGACTATTGTCAAACTGCAGGGGAAGCTGAACTTCAAAAGTACTTCCTTTTCCAAAAGTGCTTTCCAGTTTTAAATCTCCTCCTAAAATAGCTATGATTTTTTGACAGATCGACAATCCTAAACCAGTCCCGCCATATTTTTTCTCAATGTTTTCATTCGCTTGTGCAAATTCCTCAAAAACTAATTTCTGGTTTCCTTTCTCGATTCCAATTCCTGAATCCTGAATTCTAATGACAAATTTTTCGTCATGATCCGTTGTGTAAGCGCTGATTTTTATAAAACCTTCCTCAGTAAATTTATAGGCATTTCCTATTAGATTGCTCAGGATTTGTTTTAGTCTGAATGGATCTCCAACAATTCTTGTATTGAGTTTTTCATCAACATTAATAATAAGGTCAATGTCTTTTTGTTTGTAGACGGTCTGAATGCTTTTAGCTACTTCGTCGATAACATCAGGTAATAAAAACGGAACCTTTTCAATGCTGATTTTTCCGGCTTCAATTTTAGAAAAGTCCAATAAATCCTGAACTAATTGTGTAATATATTCAGATGAATTTTTGATGTTTTTAATAAAATACGATTGTTTTGTATTGACATCTGAGTTTCCTAAAAGTTCAGAATACCCCACAATAGTACTCAAAGGAGTTTTTAAATCGTGACTAACGGTCGAGATGAGTTGTTCACGGCTTTTAAGTAAGTTCTTCGTTTTAAAATTCGCAATCTCAAGCTGTTTTTTATACAATTGAGATTTAGAGTAATCGCTCACAATCAAAAACGAAAAGAATAAGGTTAATACCAGACCAATAATAGCCGAAACGGTTACAATCTCGTTGACTTTTTTAAGGGATTTTTCTTTTAATGAGTTGTTCTTTATGGAGTTAATGATGATTTCTCGTTCGATAATGCGCAGTACTTTTCGAAGTTGGTCCGAAATTGCAATTTCATTTTTCAGCAATTTGTTTTCTTCAAAATTCAGCGATTCTTTTTTCTTTTCGGTCTTTATTTTTACATTGCTCAGCAGTTTTTTAGAATTGGCCAAAATTGAGTCAGAGGCTTGTTTGCTCAGCGTATTGGTGCTGTCGTCGGGAATGTTTTGATTGAGGTAATCAACATATTTTTGCAATACATTACGTTGGTAGGTTCCTAATTGATTTGGGTTTTTGTTGAAATCCTGAAGTTCTAATTTTCGGAGTTTGAACTCCATTTTAGTAATTTCATCAATAGCAGTATTGACCGAAACTTCGTCTTCGGCTTTATTTTTTATGGTTTTTAATTGTTGAATATTTTTTGTTTTTTCAGACAATAGATAAGTTACACTATCCAGTAATGTCTTTTGATATTGGGTAGTAACAATTTTTTTTAAAGTATCGATTCTGTTTTTTAGAGAATCCGTTTCTATAATGTAATTTCTAAAGTCTTCCTCAGAGTTGGTCTGGATTGTTTTCCTTGCTAAGCTTTCTGTTTTGTATACATTCGAAAATAGTTTACTAACCCTAAGAATCTTCGTTTTTTCAAACGCAATTTTATCTTCTAATTTATTATAAACTACATTTTCAGAATATAAAAACCATCCAACAGTAACAACCAAAGCCAGTAAAGCAACATAACTGAATAAAACTTTAAGTGCTGTGTAACTTTTTTTGCTCTCCATAGATTGTTGTTGTGGGATTGGGACGTTTTGTGATGGGAAATTGCTGCAATTTATTCAAAATTTCTCTCTTAGAAATACAAATTAATGCTAATCTTTTACATAATTAAAAGGTTAAAAAAACAAAATAGCCGTAGATTATATAAAATCTACGGCTATTGCATGTTTGTATGAAATGATTAAAGCGTCTCGTCTAACCATTTAAAAAATTCACCTTGCCAAACCTGAGCGTTTTGAGGATGTAAAACCCAGTGATTTTCGTCAGGGAAGTACACAAATCTAGATTTGATTCCTCTTAATTGTGCAGCCTGAAAAGCTTCTTGTCCTTGCCCGATTGGTACACGGAAATCTTTTCCTCCCTGGAAAATCAAAATTGGTTTATTCCAGTTTTGAACTAAAGTTGCAGGGTTAAAAACAGTATATGCTTTTTGAGCTACAGCATTATCTTTTTCCCAGTAAGGACCACCAAAATCCCAGTTGTTAAAGAAAACTTCCTCAGTAGTTCCTAACATACTTACCGTATTGAACACTCCATCGTGCGCGATAAAAGTTTTGAAACGGTTTTTGTGAATTCCAGCTAAATAAAATACTGAATATCCTCCGTAGCTTGCACCAATACAACCCAAACGCGATTTGTCTACATATTTTTCTTTAGAAACATCATCGATTGCAGAAAGGTAATCGTCCATAACCTGTCCGCCCCAGTCTTTACTAATTTGTTCGTTCCATTCAACACCATGTCCCGGCATTCCGCGACGGTTTGGTGCAACAACTACATAACCTTTAGCAGCCATTAATTGAAAATTCCAACGGAAAGAATACGATTGTGTCAACGGAGATTGAGGTCCTCCCTGACAGAATAATAAAGTTGGATATTTTTTAGAAGCATCAAAATTTGGAGGTAAAATTACCCAAACCAACATTTTTTTACCATCAGTAGTCGTAACGTAACGTTTCTCTGTTTTGCTAAGTGCTAATGTTTTATATGTTTCTGTGTTAACATTGGTTAATTGTTTCCAGGTGTTTTTCTTTAAGTTAAAAGAATAAATTTCCGGAGCGTGGTTCATATCGTTTCTTGTTACGATAATATCATCGCCTGCAAGACCAACTAAATCATTTACATCAAAATCTCCATTTGTCAACTGACGAACAGTAATCGCAATTCTGGTTAATCCCGGGAAGTTTACAGTAAATAATTGTTTTGTACCATCGACAGCGGCTACAAAAAATACGTTTTTACCATCTTTACTCCAGATGAAATTATCAACCGTTCCGTCCCAATTTGCCGTTAAGTTTGTTTTGATTCCTTTAAACTCGACAATAATATCGTTTTTATCCGCTTCATAACCGTCGCGTTTCATTTGTAACCAGGTCAAATTTCCTGTTGGAGAAAATTGAGGTGCCATATCGTAACCTAAATTCTCTTCAGTTCTATTGATCGTTTTCTGAGTATCTAAATTGTACTCGTAGATATCGGTATTGGTAGAAATTGCATATTGCGTTCCTGCTTTTTTCTTGCATACATACAAAATGCTTTTTCCGTCAGGAGACCAGATATAATCTTCGTCGCCACCAAAAGGTTTTTGAGGAGAATCAAAGTTTTCGCCTTTCAGGATGTCAATTCCTTTTGCACCGTCTTTGTTTTCTTTATAAAAAACGTGGTTAAATTTACCTTCGTTCCAGGTGTCCCAATGACGATAATCTAAACCATCATAAATTTGAGCATCTGATTTGTCCAGTTTTGGATAAAAATCTTTACCTAAAACCTTGTCGATTTTTACTTCTTCGTTGTAAACTAAAAATTTTCCATCAGGAGAAACATTTTTATCAGCTATAACCTCTTTTGTGTCTTTGATTTCAGTTGCATTTCCGCCATTTACAGGGATAATGTAAAATTTAGAAGACGATTTGTTTTCTTCGATAGAAGGAGTCGAAACCTTAAAAACAACATTCTTCGCATCTTTTGAAAGTCCAAGAGCACTCACTCTTCCTAATTTCCATAACAATTCCGGAGACATTACATTCTGTCCGATAGCGTTTAAACTCATCATTATTAAGGTTGTAAATAATACTTTTTTCATAATAAAATTCTAATATTCGTGAGGCTAAAAGTACAAATATATTTTAGCAGTAAATGTTAAAAAGTATTAAACCATATAAGTAATATAAGTTCATTTTAAGGTTTGCTTTTTACTATTACGGGATTAAGTCATATTAATAAGTAATGCTTGATTTTTCTTAATCTCTATAACGCTTAATTTAAAAATAAAATGTTTTAAAAGTTGTTTTTATACGTGACAAGAAAACTTTTAAATGAACTTATATTACTTATATGGTGAACCAAAAAGCAGTATTTTTATAAAAATTTGACCGCAGAATTTGTCCTGACGAAAATTGTAGAAAATAAATTGTAAGATTTACTTAAAAATGTAATTTTACCGAATCAGGATTTCCGGATTGCTCCTCGTTGGAGCGGAATCTTTGAAATAGGAAATAGTAAAATCCTGTTGCTGTTCAACTGTTTGAAAACGTGTTTTGTAGAATACGTTTGAGCGGAATTAATATAGTAACCTGAAATATAATAAAAACAGAATTAGCAGATTTAATATAATGGGAGTAACCAAAAGACCGATACCAAAACCGGCAGCAAAACCAGCGCCAAAATCAACGGTTAACAAACCGAAATCTAAAACAACATCCAAAAAAGGCAATCGCTCTTTTGGCGAAAAAGTAAAATGGTTTTTTATTAAATTATGTTTGTGGTTCTTCGGGATTTCAATTGCGTCTGTTGTATTCTTCAAATATATTCCGGTACCTTTTACACCGTTAATGATAATTCGTGCTATCGAAAATAAATTAGATGGCAAGGAAGTTTTCTTTGATCACGATTGGGAGCCAATCGAGAAAATCTCAATGAATTTACAAAAAGCAGTTATTGCCAGTGAAGATGGAACTTTTTTAAAGCATAACGGTTTCGATTTTAAAGCTCTTCAGAAAGCCTATAAAAGCAATGAACGCGGACGTCGAATTCGTGGTGGAAGTACAATCTCGCAGCAAACTGCGAAAAACGTGTTTTTATGGCAAGGCAAAAGTTATCTCCGTAAAGGCTTAGAAGCTTATTTTACGGTTTTAATTGAACTAATCTGGGGTAAAGAACGTATCATGGAAGTTTATCTGAATAGTATAGAAATGGGAGATGGTGTTTATGGAGCTTATGCCGCAACAGAACATTGGTACCGTCGTGATGCATCAAGTTTAACGCCTATGCAGGCTGCTGGAATTGCAGCAATTTTACCCAACCCAAGAAAGTTTAAGGCAACAGGATCTTCAAGTTATATCAACAGAAGAAAAGAAAGAATTGTTCGTGAAATGCGTTCTGTTGGAAAAATAAATTACCATGCGAAATAAAAAATCTTTTATTGCGCTTCTGGCATTGACATCGGCTTTGTCTTTTGGACAGGCGAAAACTGCCGAAATTGGTTTAATTACGGATAATGACTTATATACATCATCTAAAAATGATATGTATTATACGAACGGTATAGAGCTATTTTATCGTTTTTTATCGAAGAATGAGAATCCGAAAATCAATAAAAAAATTACTGAATTTCGTATCGGGCAATATATTTATAATCCGAGATTTATTAATGAAGCGGCGGTAACTATAAATGATCGCCCTTTTACCGGTTATCTTTTTGCCGAAGCCGGAAGAAGCTTTTTTTACCAAAGTGAAGCTGTCCTGAAAACTGATTTTCAGTTGGGCTTCATGGGACCAAATGCGCTAGGGAAAGAAACTCAGGAAAGTTTTCATCATATTATTGGGTATAAAGAAGTTTTTGGTTGGGAAAACCAATTACATAATGCTTTTGCTGTTCAGGCACATGTAATGTATTCGAAGAAAATGTTTCCAACCAAACACAATGATTTTATCGATCTTCATTTTCAGTCCGAAGCTAATCTGGGAACCATCTTTGACGGGGTTTCTACAGGATTCCTGACCCGAATAGGTTTTAAGAAATTACTCCCAATTTATGATTCGAATTTGCACGACGCTTCGATAAGTTCTCAGCCGCAATACAATATCAGGGAATTTTATTTTTATGCGATGCCCAGTGTCAACTATCAGTTTTATGATGCGACGATTCAGGGAAGCATGTTTAGCAATACAAGTCCGCTTACTTTCGAGCTTGAGCCGCTTCGTTTTAATGCTGAGTTTGGTTTAAAGTATCGTCACAACAACTTCAATATGTCGTATTCCTTTATATATAGAGGACGAGAACTAAAAGATCCGGAGACGAATACCAATTCAGGTTATTTTTTTGGATCGATTAGGTTTGGGTATTTATTGAATTAGGTTTGCTACGAAAGTTCTAAGGCGCAAAAATTTTGTGTCTTGAAATTATAAAAACATTTAATGAATTGAATATGTCGGATTATTTCTTTGAGTTTGCTTTTTTATTCGTTATTTGTTTTATATCCTACAAAGTAGGGTCGCATTTAGTATCTGATTTTGTTACGGGTTTTATTTTACTGATGTTTTTTACAAACTTTTATTTTCAGGGAGATTTAAGATCCAAAGGAGAAATTCCAATATATTTCTTTAATCTGTTTCTGTACGTTATCTTATTCATTTCATCACTATTTATCTATTTTGATAAAGACAACGAAAAAAGAATGTATTATGTATTCACAATTTTAATGTACATTTTTGTATTAGTATTAGAGGCTTCAGTCATAAGATATAATGAAGCTTTTGGCGCTATATATATTCCCATTGCGTTAGCGTTTTTTCCGTTGTATTTTTTAAAATATTATAAGAAGTATATAAAAGGGGAGGAAAATCTTCAATAGATTAAAATTCTTTATTTTTTTATGGAACGAATTGCAAATATCATTATCGAATTGATTGAAAGCTAAGTACAGCATTCTTTGGCTTGAAATTTGATTTTTCATATGCCCATTACTCAATAATGTCAAATCAAATATGATAAAAAATTTAAATAGATTAGCACATCCTGTTTTTCTTATTTCGTTATTGATTCTTCTTTTAGATGACTTGTTCTTAAAAACGGTCTTTCATAATTATCTCACCGGAAAGTTATCTGATTTTGCAGGGTTAGTTGTTTTTCCTTTTTTCTGGAGTGTTCTTTTTCCTAAAAGAATCAAAGAAATTCATATTGCTACTGTTTTATTTTTTTGTTTCTGGAAAAGTCATTTTTCAGAAAGTTTTGTAGATCTATTTGGTTTCTACCGTATCGTCGATTTTTCAGATACTATAGCTTTAGTTAGTGTTCTTGTTTCTTTTCAGTTATTAAAGAAAGATCCAATTGTATATAAAGTTCAGCCAGTCTTTCTGAAATTTATTTTTCTTCTTTCTTCTTTCTCTTTTATTGCTACTACAAGGGAACCTGAGCCTTATAAATTTGAAAATGGGTTTTTATATCTGAATTTGAAAAATGACTCTGATCAAAAAATAGTGATTGATATAGATTGTAAATTTTCTGAAGAAGAAATTACTTTTTATAAAAATCAGGAAATTAAAACTGCTTTAACGAGTCACAAAAAATTTATTAGTGAACACGAAGAAGAATATAAATTGGTTTATGATCCATTAGATTCAGTACGAATTGTAAAAGAAATAAGTGATGAATGGCAATTGCGAAAAAAAAAATAATGTTACAGATCCGCTTGTGTTAGATAAAGGAACTGAACAATATGTTGTATTGCCTTTACACTCTAATGATACATTGGTAGGTTTTCCTAAAGATTTTAAAATTGCAATTTTAGATACTGATTGGAAGCCACTAAAAATCTATGACAAAAAAGCATTTTTTAGTACAATACAAAACAAAGGATTAAATGAATTCTCCAGAAGAGATGCGTTCAATCTAACTTTTGGAAAGAAAAAAGAACCTTTAAATATTGCTGACGCATACGGTAAATGGGAATCTCGTGGGAAAGGCGATTTTAGTAAAATGGAAATCAATTCTGATTATTTTGTAGACGATAGCAATGGCAAAGTTTACGACTGTAATTATACAAACGATTCTCTTTGGGTACATTATTCTCGTTATAAATGGTATTTGGCAAAAATAAAAAAGTAACAAAAGACCGTCTTGTAATTTCCTGGGACAACAAGCCAGATCGTGTTTATACAAAGTCAAAGAAACCTACTGTTTTGGGTAGATAATTTTCTGGAAGATCGATTAAGTTTGGGTAGTGAAAACGTGTTTTTCTTTGTGGGCAAGGATTGTAAATTCGCACTATCACATCTTTTTATTTTCTTTTGTGTTTTACTATATAACTGTCTACAACTACAAAAGTTAGTTTCGGGTTTACATATATTTCAGGGCAGCGGTCGTACTTCGTCCAGCTTGCCCAAATGGTTTTATATTTCAAAAGTATTTAAAATTCTTTTACAAAATAATTTTTGGTAAAAAACGGGTTTGTTTGTGTACGTTACTATTTTGTATTGTTTTGGCGTAAACAAAAATACAATTTTTCATATAAATAATTTAGCTAAAAAGTTTTTGTAAAAACTAAAACTTCTAATCTACCTCCGATGGAAGCGGTATCTTTTTTACTGCTTCTTTTAGCAGGAAAAAGATAGAGATGAAAGCGGGACAATTGGTCTTTTTTAAAAGGGAATTCTGCTCCTGAAAATTAAAAATAATAAGATAATATGTTTCGTTATTTTGAAATTACAATTAAAAAATAAACAAATGATGCCATTAATAATACCAAACCTATAATTAGCAATACATCATCTTCTATAGTATTTGCGTCTTTTTTTGCCAAATAATAACGATGAAAGAGCAAACCAATTTCATAACAAAATAAAAATACTGCCAAGGATAACAAACCGTATGCTTTTGCTAATCCGCCACTTCCTGTAAATGCGCCTTCATGACCAAACCAGCCAACAATCAGGATTAGGGGAATAATTAATAATACTGATTTTATCATGATTGGGCTGCCTTTCCAGAACAGCAATATAATCAATGCGATTATGGGTATGAGTAACCAACGGAGTAATAGTGTCATGTTGTTTGGTCTTTAGTTCAATTCAATTTTACTGCCAAAATATTTCCTGTGTTTTTGTCGAAAGTTATGGTTTTATTTGCCCCGCCGTAAAATAAGGTAAGGGTTAAAGTACTGTCAGTTTCGTGATTAAAAATGATATCTTTTGCGTAGCTAACTTTTACATTTCTTCTATCATCCATAAGTTGATAATCGGTACTTGTAATTACTCTTTTTTCAAAAAGACCATGTTTTTCTATTACTTCAAGCCATGGTTGTGTCATTACACTATAACCAACAGTCTGAGCCCGATATTTTTTATTTAAGTCTTTATCTGTGATTAATCCTAATGGAGTTGTGGCAAATAATAATGCGAAAAAAGGGATCATCATTGGCAAAATGCTAGCGATTAGAGCTAATAACATTCCTGCCAGAAGCAGTTTTGCCATTATTTTTTTCCAAAATAGTACAATTACTGCAAAAGTTGTAACAATCCAAAACCAAAATAAAGCAACATCGCTATAATAACCCCTTAAACTAATAAATTGATAGTAATACAGCAAACAATCTATAATGAGAAGTGAGCTTAGTATTAAATATACTCTTAGCAGGATGGGTTTTCTATTTGGATTCACGGTTTTTTAAGATATAATTTAAAGCAAACAAAGTAGGAATAGATAAAACTAAAATTGGCAGAATAGAAACCGAAACAGTATAAAAAAGTTCTTCTTTAAAAGTATATGTGCTCCAGGATGATTCCCTATCTACAAAAACGGTGTAATTCCAGAAAAACCATGTTGAAATTAAAAGAACGAATTGGCTGGTAAATTTTAGATAAATGTTTTGAATAAGGTAAAGCAAAAGAAATAAAAATATTAAGAAAACAGTTGTAAATAATGACATAAGATAAGCATCATCAAAAAATGAAGCGTCAGGATTGCCGCTTGATATCCTTTGTGAAAATTGTCCTACAGACCAATAAATTTGTAAAATAGTAGTGATGAAAATTAATAAACCAATGGAGAGGCTTCTCTTTAAATTTTTAATCATTTGTTTTTTGGAATAGTCTTTTAGAAGTTTTAAATATAAAAAAGATTTCTGACAAAAAATAAATACTCTTATCTGGCCGCGACACGAATTGTCTCTTTTTTTTGCTTATTGTTTTTTATAGTGTTCATTTTTAACGTTTTGGTAATATTTTGAATACTCAAAAAGCTTATATTTAGTTAAAATTAAAGACTATGGAAATCAATTGGGTTATAATAGGAGTTTTAGTTGTGGTAGTAATTTTTTTGATTGCATTTATTACAAAAAAGAACCAGAAAGAGAAAAAGAAACTTACGGATTTATTGAATAACGATTTTAAAAAACCGGAAGAGGATGAAATAGATTTCGAGGATTCTGCTAATGAAAAGTAAGGATTGAGATAAAAATAAAAACCCTTGCAGGATTGCATCTGCAAGGGTTTTTACTTTAGAATAGAAAGGATTAATTTTTAGTAAATGTTCCTGTAAACAAGCCACTTATGTCAATCATTCTTTCGGATACCTGAATGATATTAAACCTCATTCGGTAATCATTGTCGTAATTATATTTTAAGCTGTAATAATTCGCATAGGCAGTTTCCTGAATATTGGGGTTTACAAAACTCTTCTCATAATACGCAATTTCTTCATTAGCAGAATTAATGGGATTTCCATATTCACTGAAAATTAGATTATTTCGTGTAAATGTTATTTTATCACCCTGAATATTTGTCCAGGTTCCCCATAACCAAGCAGGGGGATCAAAATACATATAATTATCATCATTAAATATATCTTGCTCATAATTTGTATCATCTTTTGAACAAGAAGTAATGAGGATCAAAGCAAATAATAAAATTAGTTTTTTCATGGCTTATTTATTTTAAACAAATAAATGAAGAGAAAGGCTATAAAGTAGACCCTATAAGTTTTGATTGTAATACTTTAAGACAACTTACAGGAATAATAGAGATATATAAGAAAACAAAACCCAATGAAGATGAAATAGATTTTGAGAATTCTGGAAATGAAAAGTAATTAACGGGATAAAAAAAAGGAGGTTGTCTGAAAAGACGACCTCTTTCTTTTATTATACTAGTAGATTTACAGAGTGTTTCTTGAAAAATGTAAATTTGGGCTAAAATGGGGTCTTCTATAAACTTTTCTA
>NZ_JAMZNK010000075.1 GCF_027980145.1 Flavobacterium azizsancarii
TATCTATCTTAAAATGTATCGTAAATTAAGAACCGCCTTGGTACGGATCCGTATGCCGGGTGGTGTGGAAGGTCGCCTAGGGAATTAATCCCTAGGCTCCTATCCGATTATGTCTAGCCTGAAAAAGTTGACTTTAATTTAGTCGATAAGTTTTGTAATTTAGTTGTTTTAATTAATTCAAGTTAATATTACTATGTTTAGACTTTGCTTCAGATCCCGATATGTCGGGACAGATTGAGGACAAATCATGATCGAAAAGGCTTAACTGAATTAATTGCGATTACTTTGGTAATTCAATATAATCTTTAAGACTGCATTCTTTTAGTTTTTTAATACTTTCTGCAACAGTTAACGCATTCAGGGTCGCACCTTCTAAACCGGTATGAGTGTGATCTTTTGGAAAAAAAGCTTTTACTTTATCTTTTCCTAAAGCCTCATATTTAAACGCAACAATCTCATTCAAGTCAATATAATAGACATTTTCTTTATCCGCGACTTCCTTCGACCATTTTCCGTAAGAATCATTTCTGCGTTCTACTTTATCGTTTGGCCATTCATTTCTTGGTGTCTGACTCAAAATAATCGGAATCGCTCCTTTTTCTTTCGCTTCACGAATAAACTTTGTCATATACCAGCCAAAAGTATGTACAATTTCTTTTGAGCCATCAGCAAGAATTACTTCCTGTGTTTCCGCTCCGGTACCTTTTAGAGAACCCCTTAATTTCTCTTTGTCAACAGCCCCGGCATCATTATGGCCAAACTCAATCAGGATAAAATTTCCGGGTTGCAATTGGTTTTTTACTTCGTCCCAAAGACCTTCATGATCAAAAGTTCTGGTACTTCGGCCGCCTCTGGCTTTATTAATGACCTCAATTCTTGTGGTATCGCAGTATGCAGGGAAGGAAACACCCCAACCTACAGCATTTTGGTCATTATTATTTGCCATTGTAGAATCGCCAATTAAGTACACTTTTTTCTTGGCAGGAAGTATAATTTTTGCATCTTTTAGAATATAATTCTTTAAAGAATTTTTACTCTCTTTTAGTTGATTGATAATTACTGAAGCCGAAAGTACGGCGCCTTTTGCTGATGTATGCGTGTGATCTTTTTTATAGAAATAAGTTCCGGTAATGTTATTTTCGCCCAACTTTTCCATTTCAATGGCCATTTTATCATTCAGATCGATAAAAGTTACCTTTTCATTATCAGCAATTTGTTTTGCCCATAATCCATAGGATTGGTTGTTACGGGGTACTTTACCATCCTTCCAGTCGTTTCTGGGAATCGGAGAACAAACAATCGGAATCGCTCCCTTTGATTTTGCTTCGCGAATAACTTTCTCAATATACCAGCCGTAACTGTGTACCGTTTCATGTTTTTTGGTCAGGATATTATCGATTTCCTGAGATTCCTTTCCAATACCTTTAATTGTTCCGCGTGCGCGAAGGCTATCATTTAAAGGGCCATCATCATTATGCCCAAACTGAATCACAACATAATCACCTTTTTTAAGTTTATTCAAAACAGCATTCCATAATCCTTTATCCTGAAAAGTACGGCTGCTTGTACCTCCCAAAGCATGATTTTCGATAGTTACTCTTGTAGTATCCAAAAATTGACCAATAAAATCTCCCCAACCCCAAAGTCCGCCCGAGCCATCGCCTTTACCATTTTTTACAGTCGAATCACCCACCATAAAAATAGTTGGTTTAGGATCTCGTTCTAATGTGAAGTTGAAAAAAAGAATACCTAATAAAAGGATTAAAAGAATTTTAATTGATTTCATGTAATATGATATTTATTTAAAAAGTAAACCCGTCTGCAATGTTCAGTAGGACATTTCATTTCAAAAGAACGCTTTGTCAGGCTGAGCGAAGTCGAAGCCCTTTCCGTGTAAAACGAGCGTTCGACTCCGCTCAGGATGACACTGGATGTAATAAGAGCACTTTGTCAGGCTGAGCGGAGTCGAAGCCCTTTCCGTGTTAACGAGCCTTCGACTTCGCTCAGGATGACACTGGATGTAATAAGAACGCTTTGTCAGGCTAAACGGAGGCGAAGACCTTTCCGTGCTAAACGAGCCTTCGACTTCGCTCAGGATGACACTGGATGTAATAAGAACGCTTTGTCAGGCTGAGCGGAGTCGAAGCCATTTTCAGGAAAACCTGAAACCTGAAACAACAAAACCTTATATTTCCATTCCCTTTTTTTAAAACATAGTTAATTTGATGTTATTTCAAAACTAGGAGTTCTGTTTTTATATAGTATCCTGTACTATGATGTTAAAATATTGAATATTGTAAATTTTTATATTGTAAAAATCAGGTAGGTACAGGATACTATACCACTAAAAAACAAAGAAATTGCATCTGCATTACAGAATTAATAAAATTAGACCGGAATAATTTTGTTATTCGAATTTAGGAATAATTCATTTTATAGTTTTATGAAAATTAAAAAGTACTCTATTCAAACTTTGGGCCTCTTATTCTTTTTTTGTTCTGTGGTATCTTTTGGGCAGGAAAATAAAGCGCCGCGTAAAATACATTATACACCTGAAGGAAATAGTTTTGTTCTAAAAAATGGAACCCGAAAATTCAATCGGGCCTTATACGGTTCGAATACAGGATTTAGGATTGAAACTGGTGATTTGCCTGAATTTGCCATGTATATGCCGGGCATGGGAGGTAATTTTAAGCTAGGCTTAATAAACGGAAAAGAAAGCAAATGGATAACTGAAGCTGCTAAAATTGATACGCGTTATATTTTAGGTACAATGCAGTATACGATTGAAGATGCAATTTTAGGAAACGGAAAGTTGTTTATAGAAGTTGTGGCATTAAAAGAAAGTGAAGGTTTCATTGTAAAAGCATATGGCGAAAATATTTCTAAAAATACCAATATCCTATGGGCTTTCGGAGGTGCAACGGGAAAAAAGTTCAGTCGTGACGGAGATATAGGCGCTGATCCCGAATCGGTTTTTTATTTGCAGCCGCAATATTGCATTAATAATAAATACACCATAAATAAACAATCCTTTTTGTTGGAGTATGGCTCTGAAAGTAACAAACAGAAAACCGGAAATAATAAAAAGGTTACCGGATTCTTTCCGGAATCACTTGTCCATTTAGCCAATGCAAAAATGCAAAAGAAGCCATTAGAACTTTTTGATTCAAATTTGGAAACATTGACACTTATTACAGGGAAAGTAAAATCGATTTCTCAAAACGGAGATTATTGGTTGTTTCTCACAGAAGATTCCAAAACAAATTACAATCAAAAAAGCATAGCACAACTTTATATAAAATCAATTGCGCAAACAAAAATTTTAGCGAATAGAGTTAAGGTTACGACTCCTGATCCTTATATCAATACTTTAGGATCTGCACTTTCAATCGCAGCTGACGCAATTTGGGAAAGTCCTGCTTACCTTCATGGAGCTATTGCCTGGAGAATGTATTTAAATGCCTGGCGAGGTGCTTATACAGCTGATCCTTTGGGTTGGCACGATCGGGCAAAAACACATTTTACAAGTTATAGTAATTCGCAGGTTACAAGCCCTGAAAGCGGCCCGATTGTACTGGATGAAGAAAGAAATCTGGCACGTCAGAAAGAAGAAATAGGAACTTCGATGTTCAGCAGCGGATATATCAGCAGAAGTCCAAATAAAAATAATGTTGCCCATCATTATGACATGAATTTGGTTTTTATAGATCAAATGCTACGGCATTTTAAATGGACGGGTGATACTTCTTTTATAAAAGAAATGTGGCCAACAATCCAACGGCATTTAAATTGGGAAAAAAGAAATTTTGACCCTGATGGCGACGGATTATACGATGCGTATGCATCGATTTGGGCAAGCGATGCTTTGCAATACAGCGGTGGCGGTGTGATTCATTCCTCAGCCTATAATTATTATGCCAATAAAACCGTAGCACAGATTGCAAAGAAAATTCAGGAAGATGATAATCCATTTACAAAAGAAGCAGACAAAATTCTAAAAGCCGCAAACAGCCAGCTTTGGATTGCTGATAAAGGGATTTTTGCAGAATATAAAGATGCATTAGGCAATAGATTATTGCACGATTCTCCCGGAGTCTGGAGTATTTATCATACGATAGATTCAGAATTATCAAATCCTTTTGAGAGTTATCAAATGTTAGATTATGTCAACAATCATATTCCGCATATACCAATTTCTGCTGAAGGATTAGATAAAAAAGATCTTTATGTAATTAGTACAACCAATTGGCAGCCTTATACATGGTCGACAAATAATGTGGCCTTAGCAGAACAATTGCATACTTCACTGGCATTCTGGCAAGGCGGACAATCTGAAAAAGCCTTTAAAATGTGGGAAAGTGCTTTGGTCGAAAGTATGTATTTAGGCGCTTCGCCCGGAGGATTTGAACAGTTGCTGTATCAGGATGCCATGCGTGGCGAATTGTACAGGGATTTTGCTGATCCCATTGGCGTGGCTTCACGAACCTTAGTCGAAGGACTTTTTGGAATTCAGCCCGATGCGTTGATCGGAGTTCTAACGATCCAGCCCGGTTTTCCTGAAAAGTGGAATCAGGCTTCTCTGGAAATTCCGGATATTACAATCGATTTTAAAAGAGAAAACAAAGAAGAAAAATACAGTATCAAAAATAAGTTTTCGGCTAAGATGAAACTGAAACTAGTTTTAAAATCGTCATTTGATGCTGTAGAAAGTATTGTTGTTAATGGAAAACCAGTTTCATGGAACCTTGTTCCGGAAAGCATCGGAAATCCAAAAATAAGTATCGAAATCCCATACAATGCTGTTTATGATATTAGAGTTAAATTGAAAGGAGAGGTTTTGGAAGAAGTTAAAACGAAAGAAATTCATGCATTAAATGAAATTATAGATTTGAAAACTTCTAAAGCCAAAATAATATCAGTTTATGACCCGCAATTAGTTTTAAGTGAAATTTCTAAAGCAGATCATTTGCTCAGGGCAAAAGTGAATTCAGTTGGAAATAAACTCTTTTTTATAGAATTAAAGCAAGGCGAATTATCGTGGTGGAAACCCATTGAAATAAATGTGAAATCTGAAACCCAATCTAGTGAAATAGCTACCAATTGGGATGTTCCGTTAGACAAATCAAAAAGGGCAGAAACAATTTCACTTGCATCATTTTTTAATTCAAAAGTGACTGATATTTTCAATTATGAATATCTGTCACCAAGACCAAAAACGGTGACATTACAACTCCCAAAACAAGGGATTGGAAATTGGTGTTATCCAAATATTTCAGTAAAAATAGATGATACAGGATTACGTGAAAAAGCAAAAGTAAACAATCAGATTACGATGCCAAACGGAATTCCGTTTCAAACACCTTCTGATGAAACTCAGAAAAATATCATCTTCACATCGATGTGGGATAATTTTCCGGAAAGCATCAATATTGCGTTAAACGGAAAAGCGTCACATGCGTATTTTATGCTCGCAGGAACAACAAACCCAATGCAAAGCCGAATAGTAAACGGAGAAATTACAGTAAACTATACTGATGGAACATCGAAAATTTTATTTCTGAGAAATCCTGAAAACTGGTGGCCAATCGAACAGGATTATTTTATTGATGGTTTGGCTTTTACGACTGATGCTCCAAGACCTCCCAGAATTTACTTTAAATCGGGAGAAATTTCAAGAGATTTTGCAGCTTTCAAAACCATTAAAGGATTCACAAGTTACGGAGTTGATGGTGGCGCAGGAACTATTTTAGATTTGCCACTAGATAAAAATAAAACATTAAAAAGCCTGACTTTAAGAACTGTTGCCAATGATGTTGTAATTGGCTTGATGAGTTTGACATTAGTGAGGGAATGATTTAATGATAATGAGAGTCAATTAGAAAATGAGTCAATGAGAAAATGTGAAACTCGGTGTCAAACTTTGTCAAATTTTAAACTTTGACAAAGTTATAGCAAACCTGAAACCTGAAACTAAATTTAATCAAAATGAAAAACTATCAATTAATTACAGCATTTCTCTTTTCGATATCAATTTCGCTTTCAGCGCAAAAGATTGATCGAAAAGCATTAGTAAATCGGCATAATGTTCAAATTACAGCTATCGACACTTTGGCTTCGCTGACTGTAGGAAATGGCGCTTTTGCTTTCACGGTTGATGCTACAGGATTGCAGACTTTTCCTAAAAAATATGAAAACGGAATTCCGTTAGGAACTCAGTCGGAATGGGGTTGGGACAGTTATAAAAACACCAATAATTATAAATTCTCAGAAACGCTAAGAGATTACAAACAGTATGGAAGAGATATTTCATATACCGTTCAAATAAAAGAACCAAAGCGAAAAGTCGAAGCAGTAAATTGGTTTCGTCAGAATCCGCATTTATTGCAATTAGGGAATCTAGGTTTTGAAATCACAAAGAAAGACGGAACTATTGCAAAACCTGAGGACATCAAAGGGATTGCTCAAAAGTTAAATCTCTGGACAGGAGAAATCGAAAGTTATTTTGAAGTAGAAGGAATTCCTGTTACAGTTTTGACGGTTTCGCATCAGGAAAAAGATGCAATTGGTGTAAAAGTAAAGTCAGATTTATTGGCACAAAAGCGTTTGAAGATCAGTTTAAGAATTCCGTTTCCAACAGGAGATTGGGCAGATATGGGAACAAAGTGGGAAGGGAAACAAGAATATAAAAGTACATTAGTCGAAAAGTCAAAAACAGAGGCTGTTGTAACACATGTTATGGACAGTATTTCATACAACGTCAATTTAAGCTGGAAAGGAAATGCGCAGATTAAAAAGACTTCTGATCATTATTTTGTAGTCGAAGCATCCAGTACAAACACATTAGAATTAAGCTGTCTTTTTGCTTTAGTAGATAAAAAGTCAGCAGGAAATTCTTCTTTTACAGATATTCAAAATAGCAGTATAAAAGGCTGGGAGCAATTCTGGAAAAGTGGTGCCGCAGTAGATTTTTCAGGAAGTACTGATCCCCGTGCAAAAGAATTAGAGCGAAGAGTTATCCTGTCGCAATATCTTACCAAAGTGCAATGTACGGGAAAAGTTCCGCCGCAAGAAACAGGTTTAACCTATAACAGTTGGTACGGAAAACCGCATCTGGAAATGCATTGGTGGCACGGTGTTCATTTTGCCCTTTGGAACCGACCTGAATTATTAGAAAAAAGCCTTCCGTGGTATCAGAAAGTTTTTGATAAAGCTAAAAATATAGCCAAAAGACAAGGTTTTGAAGGCGCAAGGTGGCAAAAAATGGTAGATCCAGACGGGAATGAAAGTCCGTCTTCAGTCGGTTCTTTTTTGATTTGGCAGCAACCGCATTTCATCACTTATGCTGAATTAATCTATCGTGCAAAACCAACAACAGCTACTTTAAATTTATATAGTGAGCGTGTTTTTGAAACCGCTAATTTCATGGCTTCGTTTGCGAATTACGATGCAAAAAATGATCGTTATGTTTTAGGACCGGGAGTAATTCCGGCGCAGGAACGTTTTAAAACGATGGAAACTTTCAATCCTACCTATGAATTAGCATATTGGAACTGGGCGCTGAAAACAGCAATCGCCTGGAAGAAAAAATTAAATCAAGAAGTACCTGAAAAGTGGGAAAGAGTCCTGGTAAAACTTGCTCCGTTGCCAATTGCAGATCAGGTTTATCTGGCAACAGAAAGCGCAAAGGATTCTTATACTAATCCGGAATTCAAAACAGATCATCCATCGGTTTTGGGAACTTTTGGAATGCTTCCTGAAACTTCGCTTTTAGATAAAAAGATCATGAAAAACACTTTTGATCTGGTTTGGAAAACATGGTCCTGGGATAAAACCTGGGGATGGGATTTCCCGATGACAGCAATGTCTGCAGCACGTTTGCAGATGCCAGAAAAAGCGATTGATGCCTTGTTTATGAATATAACAACAAATACGTATTTGAAAAACGGACATAATTATCAGTCAGAAAGATTAACGCTTTATCTTCCAGGAAATGGAGGATTGTTAAGTGCCGTTGCGATGATGTGTGCCGGTTGGGATGGAAGCACAGAGCAAAATCCGGGTTTCCCAAAAGATGGAACCTGGAGAGTACAAAGTGAAGGATTTAAAAAGATGTTTTGATTTTTTAAAGGTTCTAAGTTACTAAGATTCTGAGTTGCTAAGTTTTTAGTTTTGTCATTTCGGAAAGAGAGATCACAATCGTAACTCGACAAATTTTGGTAAGATTCTGTACGGAATTTCTTGTGTGATTTCTTATTCTTGGAAATGAACAATTCAGTATTAAAATATAAAACTTTGTGACTTCGAGACTTTTCACGAGATTAAAAAAATCAGTTTAAATCAGCCAAAACCCGTATAATCCGTGTGCCATGACAATCCATTAAAAAACAACAACTATGAAAAATAAAATTTTACTATTATTTCTCTTATCAACTTTACATTCATTCGCTCAAAGGCAAATGGAAACCTTAGACAGGGGGGTAATAGCCATAAAAGACAAAGGACAGTTTTTTATTGGTTGGCGGGTTTTAGGAACAGATCCTGATGATCTGGCGTTTAATTTATATCGAAAAAGCGGTACTAAAAAAGCAGTTAAATTAAACGATAAACCTATTTTGGGAGCGACCAATTTTGTAGATACCAAGGCCAATAGTCAGGAAGAGAATACCTGGTTTGTAAAAAAAGTCTTAAAGGGCAAAGAAACCGATGAAAAAGGAAGTTTTACAATTCCTGCACAAAGTCCCGATAAAGATTATCTGGCGATACAACTAAAACCAGTTGAAGGATATATCCCAAATGATCTTTCGGTGGGTGATTTAGACGGAGACGGACGATATGATCTGATTGTTCATATGACCGGAAAGGCACACGATAACTCGCATACAGGAATCACGGATCCTCCCATATTTCAGGCGTATACCTTAGATGGAAAATTTTTATGGCAGATTAATCTAGGAAAAAATATTCGTGAAGGAGCACATTATACCCAGTTTATGGTCTATGATTTAGATGGTGACGGTATTTCGGAATTTGTATGTAAAACGGCTGACGGAACGACGGATAGCCAGAATAATGTAGTGGGAGATGCCTCGAAAGACTGGGTAGAACGAGATCCAAATTCTCCGGTTTTCGGCAAAATTTTAAAAGGACCGGAATATCTTTCGGTTTTTAACGGAAGAACCGGAAAACTAATTACCACTACTGATTATATTCCTGAACGTGGTGATCTTGCAGGTTGGGGCGGACACGGCGGCAGCGGCGGAAATGATACCAAAGGCAACAGGATTGATCGTTTTACAGCTTGTATTGCATATTTAGATGGCGTTCATCCAAGTGTTGTCATGTGCAGAGGGTATTACGGAAGAACGGTTTTGGCTGCCTGGGATTTTAAAAATGGCAAACTCACTTCGAGATGGATTTTTGATAGTAAAGACGCCGAAAATCCGTACTCAGGAATGGGAAATCATGGACTTGCAGTTGCTGATGTTGATAATGACGGAAAAGACGAAATTATCTACGGATCGATGTGTATCGATGATGACGGAAAAGGATTGTATACAACAGGTTTCAGACACGGAGATGCATTGCATGTTTCAGATCTTGATCTTGATGTTCCGGGTTTGGAAGTCTTTGGAATCCATGAAATAGAAAACGGAACAAAAGGTCCGGGTGTAACATTATTTTCTGCTGCCGATGGAAAAGTTTTGTTTACCGGTTCACTTAATGAAGATGTTGGTCGTGGTGTTGCAGATAATATAGATCCAACCAGAAAAGGAGCACAATGCTGGTGGTCAGGATCGCCTTATTTGCACGATATGAAAGGCAACGAAATAGGAAAAGCCCCAACTTCGAATAATTTTTTAATTTATTGGGATGGAGATTCTTCGAGAGAACTCCTGAATTCTAATTATATCGATAAATATAATGTTGGCAGATTGTTTACCGCAACCGGAGCAGCATCTAATAATGGCACAAAATCTACACCGGCACTTTCTGCAGATATTCTGGGAGACTGGCGCGAAGAATTAATTTTAAGATCGGAGGATAATACTGAATTAAGGATTTATTCAACTACAATCCCTACAGAAATCAGGCAATACACGCTGATGCATGATCCGCAGTATAGATTAAGTGTTGCCTGGCAGAATGTAGGTTATAATCAGCCGCCACATACTGGTTTTTATATGGGTGCGGGCATGAAACCTGCACCAAAACCTAATATTGTGTTGGTTCCCTTACCTGTTAATTAAACCGAGAAGTTGTTTATTATGGACTTTTTTATGAGGTTTGATTAAAGTTAAAATATAATTTTAATAAGATTGATTGTAATAAAAATTTGAATATATTTGAAAAAAAATGTTAAATAAGTTGTACTTGTTTCTTCTTTTTGGAAGTTTTCTAAAGCTATTTTGTATTTAAATAACTCTAAATAAAAGAAAAATTACTGAACAATCGAAAATTATGACATACACTAAAAAGTTTTTCTTTACCGTAATTACTGCTTTTTGCTTCTGTAATTTGGCTACAGCCAAAGCAAAAATTCCATTTGGGAAAATAGATAAAATAGAAGTCGTATCAGATTTGCCGGACACAGAAGAATACCTTTCAAAAGAAGAATCAAATGTACATTTAGATCTTGGCAGATTACATCAGGAATACAATATTGCATGGGTACCTGTGTGGATTACCGAGCAGCCAAAACTGGTCTTATTTAAAAAAGACTCAGACAGATATTATGAACTGTCTAATGAACAGCTTGAAAAAGTAATTGCAGAAAATAAATTAAACAAAGAAGAACTGCTTAAACTTGGATTTTATACGCAATACGGCGGAAAAATAATCCTCTTTTTAGTTTTATGTTTAATGATTTATGGCCTTTTGGGTAAAGACAAAAAGAAAGATGTGAAACCAATAAACCTTTAAATAATAATAAAAACTATGAATCCATTATTTTTCATTCCCATTGTATTAGTAATTGCAGGTATCATTTTTATGGTATATATGAACAAAAAGCATCAATCTGCAAAAGCCGAAATTGACTTAGATTTAGAAAGAACAAAATATGATCTTTATAAGGAGCAAGTTTTAAAAGATGATTTCCCACAATTGAAACAATGGATGAAAGGCAAATCAGTAGACGCGTATACCTCTGCATCTGTTCCTCAGTCTAAAGGAAGCAAAGTTCAGGAAATTGTAACTGACGGAATAAAAAATGTAGCATTATCTGCTGTAGGATTAAAACTTCAACGAATCGAAACCGTATGTTTTTGGGTTTTGAGCGGTAACGATCTACATTTTTTCAGTACTGATTTTGTTGGAGAATTAGAGGAACATATTGTTTTTGATAATTTCCGAATTGAAGAAGCAAAACTTGAATACGGAGGGATTTTAAAATCACAATTAGGAGTATATTCAAAAGCTTCTGAAGAATATTTGCCAAAAACACATATTATCACATTCAATATAGATGGTAATCCCCTGTCAATTGAAATTCACGACAGATTACACTACGTTCCGGACCCGACAGACATCTTAAATTTAAACAAGCAATTATTAACAAGAGCAAAATATCAGGTAGTAGGAGAAAATTTTGTAAAAGAATTGCAAAAGAAGTTTTCAAATCTGCAGGTATCATAAAAGTTTATGAACTTATTTTCAAAGATTTTTAATGCGTTTAAAAGCATAAGATTAAACGATAAAAATGCAGTAAATGGTGAGCAATTAGACTATTTGTTAATTAGTTCAATGTATGCTGAGCAGCAATCAGCCTATCTTAATTCTTATGAAACCGGTCTAGGCAAATCGACGCTAAAAACGATTTTAGAAGATTATTGGAATGTATTTGATAAGAATGACGCAATGGAAATACTGTTGGATTTGCAAAACAGTTCGGTTAATTGCTTGACCAATAATTTCAAGATTTCTTTCAACAGCTCTTTTGGCATTGTGTTATTTTTATATTTAAAAAAATCTTTTTCTTCGTTATGGAAGAATTCATTTATTTCATCAATGGACATTTTTATATCAAATAACCATTTGAGAGTTCTTTCATCCATAAATTAGTTCTTTTGAATTGTCAATTGATTTAATCAAGACTGGATTTTTTAAAGTCTGTTCTTCCAGAAAATCTACCTCACGACCAAACAAAGATTCGAGTTTTTCTTTGAAATTTATATAATTGTCAAAATTGAGTGATAGTTCAATTGGTTTGAATTTAACTAGTAAATCGACATCACTTTTGTCATTAAAATTAGAATTTACTGCAGAACCAAATAGATACATTTTCTCCACATTGTATATTGTGCAAAGCTTTTTTAAGTTATCTATATTCTTGTCAATTTTTCCCATATCACAATTTAGGCAAAATCTTTTATACTCTGGATATGCTCTGGTTCCTTTCTTTTGAATAAATCCTTAAATTGTTTAATAGTTCGGGAGATACAGCATTCATTTATCAAAAATATTATATTGGCAGGACAAAACGCTGAAAAGGCTTCACGTGATATCGATTAGCAACCCTCAGACATACTTTATTACTTATATTTTCTTTTGTCTGTTTTAGATATTTTACAATATCAGAAGAAGAATATAGTCTTTCCAGAAGCTGAATATCTGCTTGAAAAGTTTCGGTAGTAGTAGCATACAGAGCCCTTGGAATTATAATAGCTTTATCATTGTCAACATCAAGCTTATTATAATCCATATCCCAAAATAAATATTTAGGAAACAAGCCTACTATTTTGACTTTTGGTTTCATTACACAAATATACAACGATTGTATTATATTTAATATGCTCTTTGTTTCTTCTTATTTTTAACACTTTAAAAATCAGCGTCATTAAACATTATAGGTAAGAGCAACATTCTAAGAATTCTTGAACTTTCTGTTCCTCTTTATCTAACTGTATTATAAGTATATTCACTTATCATTTTTTGGAAATCTGAAAATTATCAATTAATCATTTTCCCCTTTCAATATTTTTAAATCATTCACAAAACGGTTCGAGAATTGTCCTACGTTAGGGCTACTACTTTAAAGTAAAAGCCTGAGAAATCTAGATTTCTCAGGCTTTTTTGTGATTCTAAAATTTTGTTTAATTTTAA
Organism: Flavobacterium azizsancarii; assembly: GCF_027980145.1. Taxonomy (GTDB): domain Bacteria; phylum Bacteroidota; class Bacteroidia; order Flavobacteriales; family Flavobacteriaceae; genus Flavobacterium; species Flavobacterium azizsancarii. Next base: position 13,105 of record NZ_JAMZNK010000075.1, read on the forward strand.
AAAGAACGAACACTAGGAATGTTTTCAAGGAAAATTGATTCGAATCCCGTTTAGTTCTTTTCGAGCCTGATTTTGCACGTAACGTCCCGGTACTGAAGTGGTTTTCGAACTAAATTGATCCCATTATTCGGATTTGCCAAATCTTCCAAATACAAAACCAATTTCAAACTAAGCCCAATACCCAATTGCTTGTAGCGTGTTTTTGACGCATGGGGGAATATTATTAAAGTACAAGATGGAGCGGGAAATACTCTTCAAGGTTTAATAATACTAGATAGAGGCTATACAGGACATGAGCATTTACAGAATGTTGGAATCATTAATATGAATGGGAGAATATAAGTCCTGGTACATTTCAAACTGAATTACTTTCAAAAATTGGTTTGGACGAAAATACTCTTTCGGCAATAAGAACATCACAAATTGCTGAGAATCCAATATCAAAATTGGGGGATTCAAATGACATAGCTAAAATGGTAGTTTATTTGTCAGGTGATTCAGCTAGTTTTATTACCGGATCGGACTTTGTAATAGACGGCGGAAAAACAATTAAAGTCTAATTTTTTGATTTTTAATAGCCTATTTTTATATGTGTTGCAGTTAATAATATCTGTAGCACATATAAATTCAAATTGATAAAAGTTATAAAGTATTCATTTATGATTTGTTTCGAACAATAAATAAAATTAAAAACTACACAATGATTTCAAGCCAAAACTTATAGAGCTGGAAAATTATTTATATTATATTGTAAAATATAAATATTGACCTTGTTTAAATTTTAAACAGTTTCAGTTTCTTTTTAAGCTTTAAAAGAATCCATATAAAAATAGGATCAATTTTAGTTTTTAGAAAATATTTTAGTTCTAAATAGTAGTTTTAAACTGTTTTACAGGCAGGGTAACAATAAACTCAGCTCCATTGTCTTTCTCTCCAATGGCTCTAGGGTTGTGTTGTGAATTGCTTTCAAAATTGTATTTTTACTTATAATTCCCAACTAAAAAAGTCGGATTCTTCATCAGTAGTAAGAGGCATAATACGAACACCTGAATTTATTATTGATTACGTCTCATCATTATTTTCTGCTTCGTGTATATATGCCCAACGAATAGAAGTTGTTCCTAAGCCTAATCCTAATATTTTTTTCTTCTCTAAAATTTTTTTTCTAAAATTAAGTAAAATATAATTAATTGATTTAAAGAAAACGATAATTAAGAAATAGGAATTTGCTGTATTATTGCAATACAATTTTGAAGCAATTCACAATAAGTGGGTATTTCGGTCGGACCGTGCCACCCATTTCGGTTGAAATGGTGCCACTTTGAAAGAGATTACAATAATACAAAAAAGTTTGTTCAGTTTAAAAATTTGCTTTTCTCATAGACTCGCCTTGCAGATTTATTCTATGAGAAGAATTTACAATACGATCTAGGACTGCGTCAGCAATTGTCGAGTTCCCAATTAT
>NZ_JAMZNK010000076.1 GCF_027980145.1 Flavobacterium azizsancarii
TTCGAAATTGGGGAATTGTTTTAAATCAATTTACCCTTATATTTGAAAAAAGGCTCAGATTATAAAATCGAGCCTTAACTTTTCAACTTACACACTTTTTGGGACAGTGTCGATTTTAGAAACTTTGTCTATATAAAAAGCCACAAATTTCAAATGAAATTTGTGGCTTTTGCTTTTATTCTTCTATTCATTCCAAATCGGAATTTTTACAAAACTGTCATTGTACCATTTTACTTTCAAAGGTTCTTTTACATCTTTGATCGTTTCCTCAGTTACCACTTTTCCAGTTCCGTAATTGAGTTCTGAAAACGGATTTTTATTGACATTGATTACCACAAGCAAACGACTTCCTTTACTTAATTGCTTGCTGACCAAGTGTGTATTCGAAAATGGTATTGTTTCTATTTGATTTGGTTGCAATAAATTTCTTGTTGTAATGTCTTTAGCATAACTGGCGCGTCCTAAAAAATAAGACAAATGAAAATATTCTCCGTTTGGCATTACTTCATATAATGTAATTCCTATGTCCATATCTTTTTTGTTGATACTCGCTTTTATCTCGCCTAAGAATGATCCGTTAACCAAAATTGGTTCTTTCAATCGTTCACTTATAAAAACATATCCATTTGTCGTATCAATTTCTTTTCTGATAATAGGATCCGGGTAGTAATCGTTATTTTGAATTTCTCTGTTGGCAAAATCAACTTCCTGATACAGATACTTTTTTTTAATTGGTTTCTTATCCTTTAGGGCATAAAATTTTCCTGATTTTTTATCCGTCAAATACATCTTCAGGAAACCATTGCTCATTTTATCAAGAGACGGAGCACTTCTCCACTCATTTTTTCCCATTACTTGATAATTAATCTTGTCTTTGAGTACTTCAGGTTTTGCACCATTTTTTAGAATATAATCAAACCATTGGTACGTGATTTTTTTTATATTAATGATTGCAACTGGATCAACTTTGTAATCAGACAAACTAACTTCGCCACCAACCTGTGTACCAAAATGACCATACGGTCCAATAATTACATAGGCTGGAGTTTGCGGGTTATATTTTTGAAGCTCTCTTATATAATACAAGCTTGAATTTTGAGAATCATTATAATATCCGTCAAAAGCTAAAACAGGAATATTAATCTGGGTAAAATCTTTTTCGTAAGGTGCCATTTTTTGCCAATATTCGTCAAATGAAGGATGATTGATCCATCGTTGAAAATGCCTGTTAGGAACTCCATCTACACTATCTAATTTTTTATAAGCAACTCCGGTTTCCCACCATTTATTTTGCATTTTCCTAAATCGCTGCCTGTCGTTTCCGGCAATAGTATCTAAGGTCTTATTATTTCCAACATACAACGACCATTCATAATTAGGGTTTACAAAAACGTTATTTTCCATTGGCAAACCCATTCCGGGTCTGTTTGCAACATAAGGCACAATCGTTTTTAGTGCCGGATGCATTTTTTTGCAAGCTGCCCATTGTGTAAATCCATTATAACTGCCGCCATACATCCCAACACTTCCGTTACACCATTCTTGTTTACTGATCCAATCGATAACATCGTAAGCATCGTTACTATCATTTTCATAAGGAAATATTTCATCAGGACTAAATCCCTTACCTCTTGAATATGCCATAACACCTACATAACCATTATCCGCTGCTTCTTTCAGGGATTTAAGATCTCTTCCTTTATCTCTTACATAAATAGTATATTGAAGTATCACAGGTTTTGGAGTAGAATCTCTTTTTTTTCGCACCACGATTGCAGAGATCAATGCGCCATCTCGTGTTTTAATCATCACACTATCCTGAATAGTATAAGCACTTTTTAAATCTGCTGCTTTTATTGCACTTGTTTGCTGTGAGAATACGTTTGATACTATCAAAACGAGAAATACAAAATATAAAATTGGCTTCATTGAATCGTTTCTATTTAAGTAATTATTCATTTATTAAATCCATTGCTATTTTTAAACTTCACTGATTGACGGTTGGATACTTCTAATAATTCTCCCGTTTTTAGCTTTACTTCCATCCTGCCCGCACTTGTAATATTTACTTCCTGAATAAAATTCATATTTATAATTTCGGCCCTGTTGATTCTGAAAAAAGTATTTTCATCCAATATTTCTTCCCATTGGCGAAGCGAACGCCTTTGAAGTGCTTTTTTGTTCTGAAAAAATAGTCTCGTGTAATTTTCCAATGATTCAATTAGATAAATTTCATCTAACCGAATAAAAAATCGTTTCTCTCCGTCTTTAATAAAAATTTTTCGATCTTCTGTTTCAATATTATTTAAAGCAGATTTCAACTTAAAAGTATCTCTTATTTTTTCGATCGCTTTTGCAAAACGTTCCTCTCGTACTGGTTTCATTAAATAATCTAAAGCATTTACTTCAAATGCCTGTACGGCATATTGATCATAAGCTGTAATGAATAAAACTGCCGGCACATTATTCAGTGACTCCAACAAATCGAATCCGGACTTTTCAGGCATCTTAATATCCAGAAAAAGTAAATCCGGCATTTCTGATTCAATTAAATCCTTAGCATCATCGGCATTTTCTGCCTCACCAATCAGGATAAAATCATCGTATGGTTTTAAAGCTCTTTTTAATTCTTCCCGCGATAAACGCTCATCATCAACTATTACAACTTTTATCTTTTTCATTTTGATGGAATTAAAATAGTTGCCAAAACAGTTTCGTCTCTCATCTCTTTAATATCAAAAGAAGCATTTCCGTTATATTGCAATAACAATCTTTCGTTCAGATTTTTTAATCCAATACCAGAATTTTGAATCTGGTCAATTAACCTTCCTGAGTTTTGAACACTTATTTTTATAAAACTGTTTTCCATCTCAACTTTCACCATAATAAAGCCACCACTTTTTCTTTTCTCGATTCCGTGTTTTATTGCATTTTCGACCAACGTCTGGATACTAAAAGGCAAAATTAAATGCTGGGATGTATCTGCATTAATTTCAATTTTTATCTGCAGCCGCTCTTCAAACCGCATTTTTTCTAATTCCAGATAATCCCTGACAAGATTAATTTCGTCATTTAAGGATATTAGTTTCCCAATATTAGTGTCTAAAGAATTTCGTAATAAATCAGACAAAAGATCAATTGCCCTTCTGGCCGAAGATGGATTTTCTAAAACCAGAAATTTTATATTATTTAATGAATTAAAAAAGAAATGCGGATTAAGCTGTGCGCTCAGGTTATTAAGTTGTGCCTCTTTTATTTTAATCGACAATTGGGCATTTTCCTTCACCGTTTCTAATTCAAGTCTTGAATAATGATAAAGATGATACGCCAATACCCAAACTGACATTAATCTGGTACCCGTAATAAAAACCTGCAATTGTGTTAATTTGAAAAATGAAATAAATGAAATTGGACTGTTTTCTAAAATAAACAAACGTACCAGATAAAGTTTAGACACAATCAAAAGCATATACAAGAAGGAAAGAACCAAGATACTAAGGACAATTTTTGGAGCTAATATTTTTAGATTTAATTTAGTCCATCCCTTTTTTAAGGCAAAATTCCTGTAAAGATTTGTTAGTGTAATACCAATCGAAACATCGAGTATTAAATCGAAAATGCCAATTTTCCAGATAAAGTTTCCAGATATAAAAGCCGAAAACCCCCAATATAAAGAAGTGATAATCCATCCTATCAGTTGAATTTTCCAATATGTTGTTATTTTTATTACTGATTTCAAATTAAAATTTGTTAATGCATTAGTAAAGATATTCCTCTAATGCAGATTAAGCAAATAAAAGTAGATGAGCGCAAAATAATAGGGGACGAATGAAAAGCTTATTCACTAAATCTTAATTTTTGAATATTTCAGGCGCGGATTTTTTTCTATTGTTTTTAATCATAATTCGAAACAAAACACTCACAAACAGATATTTACATCTCATACAATAAGAACACAACTTGTTTGTTATGACATCTCATTTTCATGTATTTATAGTTTTGCAATACTTTTCTTACTATATTGATTATCAACGCTATACATATTAAAAAATCCTATTCTGTTACTTTAAAAACTTATTGTACCATTCTAAAATCTCATGTCCTCTTACATTTGCATTCTGATTTATTATATAAAAGAATATTTAATACAAGGCTAAAAACCTGTCATTTAAAAAAAAACTGGAGCTATTACCCAAAAGAAAAGAACATGAAAAATTTACAAAACACACCTCCAATAATCGTACAATCAAAAAGTATTGGACATCCGATTAATTATAAGTGGAATAAAAAAAAGATTGATCAATTTTTAGATCCATCTGAAGAAAATGAAGATCTTGAGAATGCGTTACTTCAAATTAATCACAAAGCGTCAGTAGGTCTTACAGCTGCCTTGCTTGAATGGGTTTATTGGCGTTACACAGGATATACAAAAATGAATAGTGATATACAAAAACGTATCGAAGCACTTTGGTTTTCAGTAGATAATAGAGAAAACACAAAACCGTTGCTTTTTGATGCCGGTTTCGATATATCTGCGTCAGGACATGTAAGCGGACGTTTATGGATAGCGCTTATGAATGTAAGAATGATTGATGTTATGTATAGAAAAGGATCTTATTTACTACAAGGCGAATTAATTGGCTTGGTGTTATTAGCACGTAATATCACTCCTAAAAAAAGTACTTTTGACAAGTGGTTCAGTAGAAAAATAACAGCGCTACAACAAGAATATCCATCTCAGTATACGAAAGATAATATTGATGTAACTGATGAAGCAATATATGATTCATCAAACGAACCTGTAATATGTCGCGATTTTTTCTTTAATCCTGAATTCGAATATACTAAAGAAGCATCAGAAAATGCTCTTGAAGATTTTGTTGAAAATATAGATTATAAGACTAATCCTTTTTTAGGCTTATCCAGAAAGGCGTTATAACCAAATAACTTTAAAAAAAAAATAACCCCACAAACTTCAACTATTTTTGAAGTTTGTGGGGTTTATTATTTCATCTCATAAATTAAAATTTATTCTCTACTTCTGCCGCCTGCAGCATTAGATAATGCAAGTCAGTGTTTTTTACGAAAGGTTTTAATAATTCACTTCCGGGACCAAACATTGCCAGTTCAACATAATCTGCAGAATGGTCCATACTAATCCAGCCAACAGAATTTATTTTTCCCTGCATTTCAGCAAAAGCTTTGTATGGTAATTTTTTATAATTGTACAATCCATCTTCTTTGTGCAAACCATCATAATAACTCAGTACCATTTTTGCATCTTCATCTGAAACCGAATGTCCATTTGCCTTTTCAATAATTTCTTTTACTTGCGAAACTGAAGATTCAGGTTTTATCTGATTCAGAATCCATTCATTAGTCTGCGTATATTTTTGGATACTGTCAAAATTATCATTCGCATTTTTGCCATAAATAATTCCCGGATTGGCATTTCCATGATCTGTGGTTATAATTACTAATGTTTCTTTGTCTTTTTCGGCAAAATCAATTGCAATTTTTACCGCTTCATCAAATTCAATCTGATCATTAATCAAGCCTGCAATATCATTTCCGTGTGCAGCCCAATCAACTTTTCCACTTTCAATTTGCAAAACAAAACCATTTTTATGATTTTTCATTCTGTCAATAGCCTTCTGGGCCATTTCTGCCAGACTTGGAATAGTTTTTTTCAGGTTTTCATCATTATTTCTATCTACATAATAAGGAACACCATCTTCTGCAAACACACCTAAAATAGGTTGAGAATTTGAAGCTGCATCCATATCAGAACGCGTTTTTACGACCTGATATCCTTTTGCTTTAAAAGCGGCAAACATATCCTTTTTATCTTTTCTTACTTCCGGATTAAAATAATTTGAACCTCCTCCCATCATAACATCAAAACCAAGATCCAAATATTGTTCAGCAATATCATCCTGAGCATTTCTGCTTTTACTGCTTACACAAAAACCAGCAGGAGTTGCATGCGTAATTGGAACGGTCGTTACACAACCTGCCATTTTACCGGCCTTCTTGAATTTTTGCCAAATAGGCAAATGTGGCTCTCCTTGCGGACTCACATTCAGCACGCCATTATTGACACGAAAACCTCCGCCCCATGAAGAACTCGCAGCCGAAGAATCTGTAACAATAGAATTCGCAGAAGCGGTATCCATTAAGGCTCTCGAAACCCTGTTGTCTTTATATAACTGTATCCAATTTGAGCCTTTTCCTGTTTTTCTGTTCAGGAACAAATCAGCCATATTTAGCGTTCCGGTACTCATTCCGTCACTAACTAACAGAATAATATTTTTGGCCTTTTTATTTTTATTTACTGATTCTAAATCTAAAATATTTGCAGAACTCTGAAACGGATTCATAACTGCAGCTCCAATTGTAAATAAAGAGCCATTTTTAAAGAACTTCCTTCTATCCATTATTACTTTTAATTAGTATTTTCAAAGATAAAGAAATACATCTAACCACAAAATTATCATTGTGTTATGATAATTGATTCGCCTTAGATAGAATACAAGCGGTAGAATTAAGAAGAAAAAAACTGATTGTCACTAATATGAATACTTAAAAAATATCTTATTTTATCATTTTTAAGGCTTATCGTAATACTTATAGAAAATAAGTCACCCTAAATTTATACTGTTCTAAAATTGAAAACAATAACAATTAAAACCAACATTAAATAACAGTACTAAAAAATGAAGAAAAAAAGTAAAAACCCGACAATAATTCACAAAAGTGATTACTATCGGGTCGTTTAGTAGTATGAGATTTATTAAACTGTAAACTTCAAAGGCAAATGCACTACTTTTTTAGTTTCGAAAAATTCGTCATCAAAAATGGTAGACAAATCATATAAAGTTGCTTTTGGAAAATCCTTTAGTTCCTCGGTCAAATCACCACCTTTTAGGTATAGAATTCCGTTTTTTAATGTGTGTTTATGCTGTTTTTTGATTTTACTTTTAATCCAGGATACAAAATCCGGCATGTTTGTAACGGCGCGACTCACGATAAAATCAAAATCGCCTTTTACATTTTCGGCACGCAATTGTTCCGCTTTTACGTTCTTTAATTCTAATGCATCAACGACACCCTGAACCACTTTTATTTTTTTTGCAATAACGTCAATCAGATAAAAACGTGTTTCAGGAAAAAGAATTGCTAACGGAATCCCGGGAAATCCTCCTCCGGTTCCAACATCAAGAACAGTTGTTCCGGGTTCGAACTTCATGATTTTTGCAATTCCTAACGAATGTAAAACATGTTTTGTATATAATGCATCAATGTCTTTACGGGAAATAACATTGATTTTTTCATTCCAATCGTGGTATAAAAAGTCTAATTTTTGAAATTGTTCGATTTGAATGTCAGTCAAATCAGGAAAATATTTCAATATCTCATCCATTGCTTTAATTTTTTAACAAAAGTACTACTTTACGATTGAAATATTTAACTCAATTTTGCAAATTGAAAATTTATAATAATTACCTTTGAAAACTATCTAAATTAATTATGAATAACACCGCGCCTACATTTGCTAAGCAAGATAATCTGAAGTTCTTCAGAACTCTTAACTCTCGAGTAAACAATTACTTCAAAGAGAATAACATTCAGAAAACCGGAAACTGGAAGCTGCACTTAAAAGCCGTTATTCTTTTTGCCGTTTTCCTAACGCCTTACTTTTTAATACTAACTCTTGAGATGCCATTTTGGGCACAATTGCTACTCAACATACTTATGGGAGTTGGAATGGCCGGAATTGGAATGAACGTGATGCACGACGGAAATCACGGATCTTATTCTTCTAAATCATGGATTAATAAAATTATGGGCGGAAGCATTTATGTTTTAGCCGGAAACGTACACAACTGGCAAGTACAACACAATGTACTCCACCATACTTATACTAATATTCACGGTCATGATGAAGATCTTGATGCCGGAAGAATCATTCGCTTTACGCAAAATGCTGAATGGCATCGTTTTCATAAATTTCAACATTATTATTCTTTCTTTTTATACGGACTATTGACTTTTAATTGGGCTTTAACAACCGATTTCAAGCAAATGAAAAACTACCTGAAAAGAAAATTATCTTACGGAGCACCTCAAAGCCCAACTAAACTTTGGACTGTTTTAGTCATCACAAAAATAATCTACGTTTTAATCTGGATGGCTTTGCCAATGATTTTAGGCGTAGAATGGTGGAGAGTTGTTATTGGATTTTTCGTAATGCACTACACAGCGGGATTAATCCTGAGCGTTGTTTTTCAATTGGCACACGTAGTAGAAGAAACTTCAAACCCGGTTCCTAACGAAGATGGAGAAATGGAAAACACCTGGGCGATTCACCAATTATACACGACAGCGAATTTTGCTCCAAAAAACAAAGTTGTAAACTGGTTTACAGGAGGATTAAATCACCAGATCGAACACCATATTTTTCCAAATATCAGTCATATCCATTACGGAAAAATTGCTGAGATTGTAAAACAAACTGCAATCGAATGCAACTTGCCTTATCATGAATTCCGGACTATGAGAGGTGCCGTTATCGCACATTATAAGCACTTGAAAGATCTGGGAATGAAACCGGAACTTGCATAAAATTAAAAAAATCTATTAATAATTAACCTTCCTTAATTGAAGTTGAAATTAGGGACATTCAAATTTTTTATAATGAATCACATTCTTTCAGACAGAATTAACAACTTAGCAACATCACAAACCTTGGCAATGGCTGCTTTAGCACGTGAATTGAAAGCACAAGGAAAAGACATAATCAGTTTAAGTTTAGGTGAGCCTGACTTTAATACACCCGATTTTATAAAAGAAGCTGTAAAAAAAGCAGTCGATGAAAATTACAGCACCTATTCTCCGGTTGAAGGTTATTTAGAATTGAGAGAAGCAATTTGCAAAAAATTCAAAAGAGATAATAATTTAGAATACAAACCTTCTCAAATTGTAGTTTCTACAGGAGCAAAACAATCTTTATACAACATTGCACAAGTAATGTTAAACGATGGTGATGAGGTTATTTTGCCTGCACCATACTGGGTTTCTTATTTCGAAATCGTTAAACTTTCAGGAGGAATTCCTGTTGAAGTTCCAACATCTGTAGATACTGATTTTAAAATTACTCCTGCACAATTAGAAGCTGCCATCACACCAAAAACAAAAATGATGTGGTTCAGTTCTCCTTGCAACCCATCTGGATCAGTTTATAGCAGAGAAGAGTTAACAGCTCTTGCAAAAGTTTTAGAAAAACACCCAAATATATACGTAGTTGCTGATGAAATCTACGAGCACATCAATTTCTCAGGAACTTTTTGCAGCATTGGTTCAATACCGGGAATGTTAGAAAAAACAATTACTGTAAACGGAGTTGCAAAAGCATTTGCTATGACAGGATACAGAATTGGATATATTGGAGCACCGGAATTTATCGCAAAAGCGTGTACAAAAATTCAGGGACAAGTAACTTCAGGAGCAAATTCAGTAGCGCAACGTGCTACAATTACTGCTGTAGAAGCTGATCCAAGCGTATTGAACCACATGGTTCAGGCTTTCCACTCTCGTAGAGATTTAGTAGTTGGATTGCTAAAAGAAATTCCAGGTGTAAAAATCAACGTTCCCGAAGGAGCATTTTATGTTTTCCCCGACGTTTCTTCTTTCTTCGGAAAAACATTAAAAGGAACCGAAATTAAAGATGCAAACGACTTGTCAATGTATCTTTTAGGCGAAGCAAACGTTGCAACCGTAACCGGAGATGCTTTTGGAAACCCAAATTGTATTCGTTTCTCTTACGCAACAAGTGACGATATCCTAAAAGAAGCTTTACGCAGAATCAAAGAAGCTTTGGCTGTATAAAAAACATAAATAATTTTACTAAAACGGCTTAAGATTTAAAGTTTCATCACTTTATATTTTGAGCTGTTTTTTTATGCGATTATTTTGGGATTTCCGCCGCCGCGGATCGATAACAAGAAATTTTCATTTTCAAAATCATCCAAAAAGTGAGAAAATTAGACAATACAATAATTTGTGGAAATTCGTGAAATTCGTAGCTAAAAAAAACATTTTCAAAATTCCCATTCTACAATATTGTAAAACACAAGTATAATCCTGTAAGGTACAACCATCTATTAGTCCCCATCTTTGTATTATAAATTAATTAAAAAATTAGATCATGATACATACAGATGAAACCACAGAAAAAGCAGTTAGTACATTAAACGGATTAATTTCGATTCTGGAAGACGGAAAATTAGGATATACAAATGCCGCTGAACACGTAAGCAGCCCGGCGATCAAAACAGACTTTTTAGATTATGCCCGTGAGCGTGCTCTTTTTATTGTAGAAATACAAGACCAAATCAATCAACTGGGAAAATCAACAGATACAGCAGGCGGAGGTCCATTGGGAGCAATACACCGTGCCTGGATCGATATCAAATCCTCTTTTACAAGTGGCGATACAGAAGCTATCATCAATGCCTGTATTTCCGGAGAAGAAGCCGCAATCGAAAAATACAAAATGGCTCTTGAAGACAACCATCTTGATGGAAGTCAAATTGCTATTGTTTCAAAACAATTAAACAGTATCGAGAATACTTTGGCAAAAATTAAAGCGAAAAAATTGTCATAATACTTATAAGGTATTTTGAGAATAAAAAAACTACTTGGTTAATAAACTAAGTAGTTTTTTGCTTTTATTAGATATGAAATATTATATTTTTATACCTAATAAAAACAAAAACAATATTAAATGAAAAAAGTAATTTTAGATTTAGCTGTAACACTAGATGGTTTTATTGAAGGCCCTAACGGAGAAACTGATTGGTGCATAATGGACGACGATATGGATTTTGATGGATTTTTATCAAGCGTAGACACTATCTTTTATGGCAGAGTAAGTTATGATATGTGGGGGAATTATCAACCGGATGAAAATGCAAATCAAGATGAAAAATCACTTTGGAAAACAGTACATGCTAAAGAGAAATTTGTTTTTTCGAATCAAAACAGAAAAGATGATAATGCCACTTTTATAAATTCTGAAATCTCAAATAAAGTTAATGAGATCAAACAACAATCAGGAAAAGATATATGGTTGTATGGCGGAGCGAGCCTTATTAAGACATTTATTCAATTGAAGCTTATTGATACCTACAGAATATCAGTTCATCCTATTGCGTTAGGAAATGGCAAACCATTGTTTGAGGACTTACAAGAACGAATAGAATTAAAACTACTTAAAACCAATGTTTTCAAATCAGGAGTTGTGCAACTTATCTACGAACCAAATAAGTAAATTCAAAATTTAAATATCATCATTCTATATTAACTAACTATTTAAAAAAAAGTCACTTTAGCATTAGTAAACTCGAATTATTTATAAGAACTTTGCAAACTTTTTTGGGCGAAAACTCAAAAGTATAAAGTTTTAGAAATAAATAATTTATCATCAACTGGATGAAGAAAAAGATAGAAATATTAGCTCCAGCAAAAGATTTAATTGGAGGAATGGCTGCCATAAATAGTGGTGCCGATGCTGTTTATATTGGTGCACCGCAATTTGGTGCGCGTTCTAATGCTAACAATTCAATCGAAGATGTAGCCGCATTAGTAAAATATGCACATTTATTTAATGCGCAGGTTTTTGTGGTTATGAATACCATTTTGTACGACAACGAACTTGAAACCTGTCGCCAGATGATCTATGAATTATACGATATTGGTGTTGATGCCCTTATCATTCAGGATATGGCAATCATGGAAATGGAGCTTCCTCCTATCGTACTTCACGCCAGCACACAAGCCAATAATCGTGATGCTGATAAAATTAAATTCCTTAAAGATGCCGGAATCAAACGTGTAGTTTTAGCGCGTGAATTGAACCTGCATCAAATTAAAACGATTTACGACGAAGCTGATGTTGAACTAGAATTTTTCGTAACCGGAGCTTTATGCGTATCTTTTAGTGGAAACTGTTATATGAGTGTTGCTAACGGAGAACGAAGCGCGAATCGTGGTTCTTGTGCTCAAAACTGTCGTTTACCATATAACCTAATCGACGGAAACGGAGAAACTTTAATCAAAAACAGTCACTTGCTTTCGATTAAGGATTTAGATATTTCAGACCAAATCCCAAATCTTATTGAAGCCGGAATTGTCTCTTTTAAAATCGAAGGACGACTTAAAGATGTTGTTTATGTAAAAAATAACGTTTCTTATTTACGTCAAAAATTAGATAGCTTCTTAGAAGCAGAAGGAAGCGAAAAATACACCAAAGCTTCTTCCGGAAAATGTACTTATACTTTTGATTCTTCTCTAAACAGAACTTTCAACCGCGGTTATACTGATTATTTTGTAAACGACAGACACAATAGTATTGGTTCCTGGGAAAGCCCAAAATCAAAGGGACAATATATTGGTAAATTGATCCGAACTATTGGAAACGCTTACGAAATCGAAAATGGCGAATTACTAAACAATGGCGACGGACTTTGTTTCATTAACGAAAATAACGAAGCAGACGGAATCTACGTAAACAAAGCCGAAAACGGTAAAATATATCCAAACGTTTTAAAAGAAGTAAAAGACGGAACTTTTATCTACCGTAATAACGATGCCGCTTTTATTAAAATTGTAGAAAGAGAAGATAGTGCTGTTCGAAAATTAAGTACTACATTATTACTTACCGAAAACGAAAAAGGTTTCGAACTTATCGCAACCGACGAAGATGGAAATGTAAGTACTGTTACTTTAGAACATTCAAAAGAACAGACTAAAACCGGTGAATCGATAGAAGAAAACATCAAAACACAATTGGCAAAAACAGGTTTTACACCTTATACTGCTGATGAAATCAATGTAATATTTACTCAAAACTGGTTCCTCCCTATTTCAAAAATCAACGAAATGCGAAGAACAGTTTACGATCAATTGACAGAAATACGTTTGGCAAATTACAAACGCGAAGAACACCAATTGGTAAAAACTTCTCATCCTTATCCAGAAACAAAACTAGATTTTATGTACAACGTTTCGAACAAAACGGCCCGTAAATTCTACGAACGTCATGGTGTAACCGAAATCGAAAAAGCTTTTGAACTGCAATGGGACCCAGGAAAATCACGCGTGATGACAACCAAATATTGCATCAAATACGAATTAAAAAAATGCCCAATACACCAAAAAGATATAATGGGTGTTAAAGTAAAAGAACCATTGGTCTTAAAACAAGGCGAGCTTGAATACAAACTAAAATTCAACTGCAAGCCCTGCGAAATGGAAATTTGGGAAAAAGATGCCGAATTTGAAATTGAAGAGGATCAATTTCACTAAAAACACAAGAGGCTGTCCGAAAAGTAATTTCGGGCAGTTTTTTTTTGTTTTACACATTGATTTTTCTTATATTTAAGTACTAAAATCAATGATTATGCAGCCAGTTTTTAAGCCTCA
>NZ_JAMZNK010000077.1 GCF_027980145.1 Flavobacterium azizsancarii
AATGAGGCTTAAAAACTGGCTGCATAATCATTGATTTTAGTACTTAAATATAAGAAAAATCAATGTGTAAAACAAAAAAAAACTGCCCGAAATTACTTTTCGGACAGCCTCCTTTTTTGGAACCTTGTTTTAGGTGAGTTTATTGATGACCTAAAGAATATCCGTTTCCAACTAATTTTTTTACAATATTAATTGCGGTAACATCCTGGCTCATTTTATAACCAATAAAATTTCCTCCATTATTAAATTCTACTTTAAAAACTTTTTGGTCAACAGTAAAAATCTCCTGGTTTAATGGTTTGTCATATCCTTTAACCATCCCGAATTTTGCATACCAGGTACCAATTAGTTTATGATCTAAATTTGTTACTTCATATTTTTCAACCGCTCCTGAAGCATTTCCTGTGCTTGTGATCATTGAGATATAACCAATTTTTTGGTTTTTGCTAAGGATATTTCCGCTGTCATCTATTGTCAAAGCTAATGCATCTGTAATTTCTTTTTCAGCGCTTTGTTGTTTACAGCCATATTTTTCTCCTAAACCAGTTGGAGTATCATTTAAAAAAGCATTTACTTTTTCTAATTGAACGCCATTTTCAGTAATCATTTCTTTTGCAAACAAAGTCTGGATAATACTTCTGTCGATATTGAAAGGCGAATATTTTGCAAAATCAAGATCATTAGATGTTTTGTCAGTTTCATTATAAACTTCAATGTAACTTTTTCCCGGAGTTGTAGCAGTACAAACTCTCATGTAGGCTGTAATGGTATTTGTGCCGTCCAGATTAGAGATTTTGTATTCTCTAAGTACTTTGGTCGACATTTTGGCAATTGGCTTGCCGTCTAAAAGGACTTCTCCTTTTTTAATTTTAAATTCTTGTGCAAAAGTGGTAATGCTTACAAGAACCAGTAAAACTGAGAAAAAAATGTTTTTCATTTGATTAATTGGTATTTAGTGTTTTTGGTTAGGGAATTTTAATTAAAAAAAACCGTATTCCAATTAAGTAATACGGTTTTTTGTGGAGAATACCGGATTCGAACCGGTCACCTCTTGCCTGCCAGGCAAGCACTCTAGCCAAATGAGCTAATCCCCCAAATGCGATAGCAAATAAAGTCAATTAATTTTCAAAAAACAAATTTCAAATCGCGTTCGGGCAAAATTATTTTTCAAAACCGTAACTTTACGATCAAATATATTTTTATGAGTTCAGAAAATCAAAACGGTTCTTTACAAACTACTTTTACTAATGCAGTCGTTACGGTACAATTTGGCCATCCGGCAAGTAATTCTTTTCCACGTCAATTATTAGATCGCTTAACGGCTGAAATTAATTCTTTAAGTTATAATGATGACGTTTCGGTAATTGTGCTGCAAAGTGAGGGAGTGAAGACTTTTTGTTCTGGTGCCTCGTTTGATGAGCTTTTGCAGGTTGAAAATGAGCAACAAGGAACAGAATTTTTCTCTGGTTTTGCACATTTACTAAACGCAATGCGAAATTGCGCTAAGCTAATTATAGGCCGCGTACAAGGAAAAGCTGTTGGCGGAGGTGTTGGTATTATTTCGGCTTGCGATTATGTTCTGGCAACTCCTGAAAGTGCTGTAAAATTATCTGAGTTAGCGATTGGTATTGGTCCGTTTGTGATTGAACCTGCCGTTTCTCGTAAAATAGGAAAAACCGCAATGACCGAAATGACTTTGGCAGCACATGAATGGAAGTCGGCACAGTGGGCTTTGGAGAATAAATTGTTCTCTGAGATTCATAATGCGGAAAATCTGGATAATGCTGTAATAAATTTTGCTCAAAAATTAAGCGCATACAATCCCGAAGCATTACTGGAAATGAAAAAAATTATATGGGAAGGAACTGAACATTGGGAATCGTTGCTGATTGAGCGTGCAGCTATTACAGGAAAATTGGTTCTGTCTGATTTTTCGAGAAAGGCATTGACACAGTTTAAAAAATAAAGTTTTTAGTCACAGTTCCGTTGCGATAACTTTGTAAAAGTTTTAAACTTTGACAAAGTTTAGGATGTGGTAAATGATTGTTTGCCTAAGTGTTAAAGTAAAATTATATAATATGTATATCATTTCATTGTTTCAGAAAGTAGATGTTGCGGAGAAAATTAAAACGGCTCCTGATAGCAGTTATCAGATGGGAGTTGTTATTGGATCGTTTATTCCTTTTGTGGTTTTAATAGTACTTGCATACTGGATGTATAACAGCGCTAAAAAAAGAGATAAAAACGGTTATTAATTTGTAAATTTGCAACCTAAAAATCAAATCGATGAGTAATATCAGAATTACAAAACAATTTAGTTTCGAAACCGGACATGCTTTGTACGGTTACGACGGAAAATGTAAAAACGTTCACGGGCACAGTTATAAATTATCGGTAACGGTTATTGGTTCGCCAATCACAGACCGATCGAATGTGAAATTCGGAATGGTGATCGATTTTTCTGATCTAAAGAAAATTGTAAAAGAAGAAATCGTTGATCAGTTTGATCATGCGACAGTTTTTAACGAAACGACTCCACATATCGAATTGGCAAATGAACTTAAAAATCGTGGTCATCACGTAATTTTGGTAGATTATCAGCCAACAAGCGAAAATATGGTCGTTGATTTTGCAGATAGAATTATTGCACGTTTACCTAAAGATATTTCTCTTTTCTCGCTTAAACTTCAGGAAACAGAATCTTCGTTTGCAGAATGGTACGCATCTGATAATATCTAGAGAAATTCCAATTTTTTAAATTCCAAATTCCAATTCTTCGACTTGACTTATAATGACAGTAGAATAAAGTCTAATAATCTAAGTAGTCTAACAATCTAAATAATCGAATGAAAAAAGTATATTTCGCTTCTGATCAGCATTTTGGGGCTCCAACTCCTGAGTTGAGTTTACCGCGCGAACAAAAATTTGTAGCGTGGCTGGATGTTGTAAAACAAGATGCCGAAGCTATCTTTTTACTGGGAGATTTGTTCGATTTTTGGTTCGAATATAAAACGGTTGTGCCTAAAGGATTTGTGCGTGTTTTAGGGAAATTAGCTGAAATTCGCGATAGTGGAATTCCGATTTATTTTTTCGTAGGAAACCACGATTTATGGATGAATGATTATTTTGAAACCGAATTGAACATTCCTGTTTATCATGATAATAAGGAATTTACTTTTAACGGAAAAACTTTCTTAATTGGTCACGGTGACGGAAAAGGTCCTGGTGATAAAGGATATAAGCGAATGAAAAAGGTATTTACAAATCCGTTTTCTAAATGGCTTTTCCGTTGGCTGCATCCTGATGTTGGGGTAAGTTTAGCACAATATCTATCTGTTAAAAACAAATTGATTTCAGGAGATGAAGATGTAAAATTTTTAGGAGAAGAAAATGAATGGCTGGTTTTATACGCAAAACGTAAACTGGAAACCAAACATTACAATTACTTTATTTTTGGTCATCGGCATTTACCTATGATTATAGAGGTTGGGCAAGATGCCAAATATGTAAATCTGGGCGACTGGATTGGTTATTTTACGTACGGTGTTTTTGACGGAGTAACTTTTGAACTTCAAAAATTCGAACAATAATTATTATTTGTTCGCTGAATAAATTCCAATTTTGTGCGTTCTCAAAATATAATTAGACATTTCTTTATTGTTTGAAGCTTGAAATTTAATAGCATTCGACATTGTCTTTGGCATATGACATTCGACACAATTGTTGGCAAGTACACTTGCTGAGGTCGTTTTTGATGTTGCCGCATTATGCTGAATTCCCTGATGGCAACTCATGCAAATTTTAGAATAGCTTGCCAGATTTTCTGAAGCATTCGCGTGCGGATTATGGCAAGTCATACAATCCATGGTTTCGCTTTTTTTGAAACATTTACTTTGCGCCAACAATCCTAACTGATTTCCGTGTACATCAAAATGAGCATTTTCTTCTGATCCCGGTACTCCTCTAAAATAATCTAATAAATCATCACCGGGTTTGAATTGAAAACGTGATTTTACTTTTAGTTTATCATTTCCGGAATGACAAATTGCACATGCATCAATTTTTTGTTGACGGTTGAGGTTTTTAAACGAAGTTATGTCTTGAGCAACCTTAAGATCGGGAAATTTCAGATGTTTTCGGACATGTTGTTTGGCCGGTCCGTGGCAACGTTCACAATCAATACCGTAAACGATAGTATTAGGATCCATAAAATCCTCAACTTCCATATTCGTAAAGTTAATACTGTCTGAGCTTGTGGTAATGTATCTGCTGGCAATATTCGAACTATGGCAAGCATAACATTCTTTTCCTATTTTTCTTCCGAAATTTGCAACTGTAGGTGAATATCCTGGACTCGTTGCCCAGCTGTTCAGGGATTTATAATAGGATACAGGAAGTTCATAGGTATAATGATCTTTCCAGAAAGCACTTGTTTGAGCGTGTTTAGTGCCAAAAAGAACATCAAATGAATGAGCTTCAACTTCTTTACCCTTTTTATAAAGAATCTGATAAAAAGTGTCATTGCGCTCTTCCATAACCAGTTTTGTGTCTTTATCATAAACAAAAGTATTGTGACCATTAGTAAAATGACCTAAAATATTTTCTTTGGTAGCGGGAGATGTAGCTTTGAAATGCGAACTATGAAAAGCCGTTTCATATTGTGTCTTATGACATTGAATACAGCTTTCAGAACCTGCATAATCGGTTCCTCGAGGGTCAATATAATTATCAGATTCGTTTTTGCAGCTCGTTAAAAAAGCCAACAAAATAACAACAGCAAAAAGAATACAGTTTTTTTTCATTGCTGTAAATATACTTTTTTTTGAAGAAAATTAAAATATATTTCAATAATGAAAAGATGATGTTAAAATATTTAGAATGCTTCTTAGTTTAAGCCAACTCCATAAACATATTCGTCAAGTTCGATTCTGAACAAAGAACCTTCGACTAAATCCTTGATTGATTTAAGCTCTTTTACAGAAACAGCTAAATCTATTGCTGCACATGGAGTTTTAAGTAAGAATTTGTGACATGAGTTTTTTAATTCGCAAGCTTCGCAACAAGCATTTTCGATCATACTGTCTTCGATTAAATCGCAAAAATAATTCAATTCCTGAACCGTAAAATAAAAACCGGTTTCCTTAAAAACTAATTGTATTTTATCAGTGATAGTTTCGTTTTCCTTTTTCCAGTAAAAGGCAATTCCGAAATTATTATGGTATAATTGTTCTATTTCTCTCATTGCAAAATCTTTTATTCCAACAAATATAAATATTATTTATATTAATTCTAAATAAAAAACTCATAAATTTTGAGAATTTGTTCACCATACAAGTAATGTAAGTTCATTTTAAAAAGCGTATCTTAAATTTCTCACATTTATATGATTTAAGAGTTTTATTTAAGCCATTTTTTAATCTGGAACAGAAATTCATTTTGTTGGTCTACAAACAGATAATGGGAGCAATTATCAAGTAAGGAAAAGTGATTCTCTCCGACTAAATTTTTGATCGAATTGATTTGTTTAGTAGAAAAAATGCCATCTTGTTTACCATAAATTGCATAAATAGGAATGCCTTTACTTTTTATTTTATTTAAAATAGGCCTGCTGTCAATGTTATTTTGTTTTTCATTTTTATAGAAAAGTAAAGGCGCATTTTTATTTCGGATATTGGTTTTGAAAAATTCACTTGCGTCGTAATCGACATATAGTTTTTTAGATTCTTCAGTAGGATTTGGAATCTTAAAGAAATTATTTTCACTGGCAAGTTCGAAACATCCCTTTCTGTATTCGGCAGAGTTTTTATTAAGATTTTCTACATTCGCTACTTTGGCGAGCATAACAGAATCATTTTTTTTAGTGTATATCTTTTTCACGGAATCCAGTATATGGTTGTATGTTTCCTGTTGCGAAAACAAAGCTCCTGCCAATACAAGCGCGCTGACATTTTGAGGATATTTCTCAGAGTAAAGCGTAGCAACTAATCCGCCAAAACTATGAGCAAGTATTGTTGCTTTTTTTAGATTATAAGTTTTATAAATAGTATTTAAATCCTGAAAAGCTTCATGATAAGTAAATGTTGCACTAGGGTCTGCAGATCTTCCTTCGCCTCGTCGGTCATAAGCAATTACAAAAAAGCCCTTTTTCGAAAGTTCTTCGGCAGTATGAGTGCCTTCAAAAAGTGTTGCATTACCGCTTGGGCCGCCATGAACAAAAATAATGGGTTTGTCATTTTTGTTTCCGTAAGTTTTTATATAAAGTTTTTGTCCGTTAACGAAGAATGTTAGGGAAAGAAGTAATAATAAAAATATATTTTTCATGTAGTTATTCCATGTTCTGATGATCTTCCATGTCTTTACGGAGATCTAAGTTTCTAAATGTTGGTGATTTTAAACCAAAGCCCAAAACCGTTAAAAGAGTCATGCTTCCTCCGAAGACAACAGAAATAACAGGCGTCATTAGTTTTGCTGTTAAGCCGCTTTCAAAAGCCCCTAATTCGTTTGAAGATCCTACAAACATAGAGTTCACAGCAGCAACACGGCCACGCATATGATCAGGAGTTTTAAGTTGCAAAATCGTTTGTCGAATAACAACAGAAATCCCATCTGCGAGACCACTTAAAAATAAAGCTACCACAGAAACCCAAAAAATAGTCGAAACACCAAATAGGATTATGGATAATCCAAAAACAAAAATGGCACCTAAAAGCTTCATTCCCGCTTTTTTGTATAAAGGAACATAAGCAGATATCATCATAGTTATAAATGCGCCAACTGCCGGAGCAGCTCTTAAAACTCCAAAACCTTCAGGTCCTACCTTTAAAATATCCTGAGCAAAAATAGGTAATAAAGCAACCGCTCCACCAAAAAGAACGGCAACCATATCAAGAGAAAGTACTCCTAAAATAGTTTTATTATTGAAAACAAATTTTATTCCTTCTTTAAGGCTTTCCATTATAGGTTCACCAATTTTAGGATTTAATATTGGTTTTTTACTAATTTGAGATAAAGCAATTAATGCAAAAAGAGAACACGCAAAAACAGAACACATTGACCAGTGAACACCAATAAAGTTAATAGAAAAACCTGCAATTGCAGGTCCTAAAACTGCTCCGATTTGCCAAACCGAACTGCTCCAGGTTGCTGCATTCGGGTATACTTTTTTAGGCACGATCAAAGATAAAAGCGAGAAAATAGTCGGGCCAAGAAATGCACGCACCAATCCGCCAAGAAAAACTAAAAAGTAAATAGAATATAAAATAGCATCAGTAGACCAGCCACCAACTATTTTTGGCCAGGTTAATAAAAATAATCCAAAACTGATTACCGAAAATCCCAGAATACATTTAACTAATAATCCTTTTTTCTCACGCTGATCAACCATGTGTCCGGCGAATAATGCCATTGAAACAGCAGGAATTACTTCCATTAAACCAATTAACCCTAACGAAAGCGGATTTTTGGTTAAACTATAAACTTCCCATTCAATAACAATAAATTGCATTGACCAGGCAAAAACCATAGCAAAACGCAATATTAAAAATACATTAAATTCTCTGTAACGCAGTGCTTGATAAGGATCTTGCTTGTTTGTTTTAGTTTTCATTTGTTCTAATGTCTTTAAGCATAAGTTGAGTAGATACAGTCCCGTTCCACTCGTTTTCAGCTAATGAATAGGCGAGCTGAAAAGGTTTTTGATTTTTTACAATGTCTATTTTTTTACCAAGACCAAAACCTATTGCTGCAATTCCTTCTGAGTTATTCTGTTTTACAAAAAGTCTCAAATGTTCTTCTTCTGCTCCCAGAGTTTTAGCGTAACCCGTATCTTTTGCGTCTTTCGTCATAAAAACGGGTGTCATATTCAAAGGTCCAAAAGGTTCAAATTGCTTTAAGATCCGGATTAGTTTTGGAGTAATATCGCTGAAATTAATTTCGGCATCAACTTCGATTTCGGGAGTTCTCATTTCAGGTAAAATGGTTTCCTCGACTTGTTTTTCAAAAGCTTGTTTGAACGTTTTATAATTCTCTGCTTTCAATGTCATTCCTGCAGCATACATATGCCCTCCAAATTGCTCTAAGTGTTGCGAGCAAGCATCCAGGGCGTTGTAAACATCAAACCCTTTTACAGATCTTGCAGATGCTGCATATTTATCGCCACTTTTGGTAAAAACTAAAGTAGGGCGGTAATAAGTTTCGATTAATCTTGAAGCTACAATCCCGATTACGCCTTTGTGCCAGTCCTCCTGAAAAACAACAGTCGAGAATCGATCTTGTTCGTTATTTGTCAGGATTTGCTGAAAAGCTTCTTTGGTAATTTGTTTGTCCAGATCTTTTCTGTCTGAATTGTATTGCTCAATTTCAGATGCAAATTGTTGTGCTTGTTCAAAGTTGAATTCTGTTAGCAATTCAACCGCATGATTTCCGTGTTTGATCCTTCCGGCAGCATTTATTCGCGGTGCAACGATAAAAACTACATCGGTAATATCCAGTGTTTTCTTTTTTACCTGATGTACTAAAGCTTTAATTCCAGGTCTCGGATCTGAATTGATTACCTGTAATCCAAAATAAGCCAAAACCCTGTTTTCTCCCGTTATCGGTACAATGTCTGCCGCAATTGCTGTAGCTACCAAATCCAGATATTGCACCAAATCGTCGATAGTCTCTCCTCGATTTGTACCTAAAGCCTGAATCAGTTTAAAACCAACTCCGCAACCGCACAATTCATCATACGGATAAAAACAATCATCTCTTTTAGGATCGAGAACTGCAACCGCATCCGGAAGAAATTCTCCGGGTCTGTGGTGATCGCAAATAATAAAATCGATGTTTTTTTCCTTGGCGTATGCGATGTGCTCAATAGACTTGATTCCGCAGTCGAGTGCAATAATTAGTGAGAATCCGTTATCATCAGCAAAATCAATTCCTTTAAAAGAAATTCCGTAACCCTCCGCGTAACGATCCGGAATATAAGTGGCAATATTTGGAAAATGTGATTTTAAATACGCCGAAACCAAAGAAACAGCCGTTGTTCCGTCAACATCATAATCACCAAAAACCAGGATATTTTCCTGATTTTTGATCGCGAGTTCTATTCGGGAAACCGCTTTGTCCATATCTTTCATTAAGAAAGGATCGTGAAGATGTTCTAACTTAGGGCGAAAGAAATTTTTGGCATCTTCAAAAGTTTCGATACCACGCTGAATCAAAAGTGTTGCTACAAAATCTTCTACATTTAAGGCTTGCGCCAAATGACTGACTTTATCTTGAGAAGGTTTTTGTTTTAATGTCCAACGCATTGTTGATTTTAGATTTTAAAGTGTTAATTTTAGATTTAAGAAATCGAAAATCGTTTAATCAGAAATGTATTTTTTTATTGCCACTCCCGATAGCTATCGGGATAAATTATTTAAAAGGATTTTTTAATGTGTGTTAATCCTTTTAATCTTGGCAGAAATATTTTGTTTTAACTTTGTCAAATCGAGCGGAGTCGAGATTCTTTGCGGTGGCTTCGACTTCGCTCAGCCTCAGCCTGACAATCAATAATTTATTTTAGCTCCAAAGTGTTTCCTTCAAACTTAATTCCATCCCAACCTAAGTTGATGAAATTTCTAATGTTCTGGTGATTCGTTCCGTTTGGATCTCCTAGAACGTCGTCGAAATAAAAAGCTCCAAAGCAAGCTAAAGTTTCATCTTTGCTTAAGTTTTGCAATTTTGCAAAAGAAAACAATTTGCAGGAACCAGAATTCTCTCCGGCTGCATTATGTTGTGTTCCGTTTTGGAAAGTGGTTGGAGTAAAATTGTAGTTTTCCTCAATTACTGCAATAGTTTCGGGGAATGTTATTTCGTTCGGAGTTTGTTTTACTTTTTCTAAAAAGGTTTGAATGCTCATTAATTATATTTTTTAAGTTTCTTGCCACTCCCGGTAGCTATCGCGATAAAATGATTAAAAGATTTTTCTAGTATGTTTTTTTTGCCACGAATTACACAAATTGCCACTAATTAGATTCGTGATAACTGGTGTAATTTGTGATGAAACTTTTTATTAATCTGTGAGAAATCATTTTAATCTGTGGCATAAATATTTTTTAATCTTCTTCGTCTTCTTCTGTTTCATCCTTAGAAAATTTACTTTTCTTAGGTTCTTTTATTATTGTTTTTCCTGCAACAACAACAACAATTTCGCCGCGTGGCGCAGTTTTTTCGAAGTGGGTTAATACTTCCCTTGCAGTTCCGCGAACATTTTCTTCGTGCAGTTTTGATAATTCACGTGAAACGCAAACTTGTCTGTCTTCTCCAAAATACTGAATAAATTCTGCTAAAGTCTTAACGAGTTTGTGTGGCGAAACGTATAAAATCATCGTTCTTGTTTCTTTGGCTAAAGCCAAAAAACGAGTCTGACGTCCTTTTTTATCAGGTAGGAAACCTTCAAAAACAAATTTATCATTTGGTAATCCGCTGTTTACTAAAGCAGGGACAAAAGCCGTTGCGCCAGGTAAACATTCAACTTCGATTTTATTTTCGACACAAGCGCGTGTCAATAAAAAACCAGGGTCTGAAATTGCCGGAGTTCCAGCATCAGAAATCAAAGCGATAGTTTCGCCGGCTTTCAAACGCGCAATTAAATTCTCAGTAGTTTTGTGCTCGTTGTGCATATGATGGCTGTGCATGTGTGTGCCAATTTCAAAATGCTTCAACAACTTGCCACTTGTTCTGGTGTCTTCTGCCAAGATCAAATCGACTTCTTTCAGAATCCTGATGGCACGAAAAGTCATGTCTTCGAGATTGCCAATTGGCGTTGGAACGATATATAATTTAGACATAATTTTTCTGAATTCTATTTTAATTATAACGCGAATTTTACAAAGTGACACTAATTATAAGTGTCTTTAAAAAATTTACAGAGAAAAGATTCGTGTTAATTCGTGTAATTTGTATTTAATCTTTATGAGAATTTCTTCTCTACAATTCCAAGAAAACGTTCTGCATAATCGTCTTTCCCTTCCCAGTTGTTATAATCCGGTTTTACCATATTTTCTATAAATTCCTGAGCTTCGCTATAATTGTCAAAAGTCAGCAGCTGATTTAAAACACGGCTGTAATCTTCTGAACTGTTTCCGAAAAGGTTTTTGGTAAAAGCTATTCTGTCGTTTAGATCGATATGAAAACCTTTAGCCAGTTTTTCGTTTAAAGTGGCTGCTTTTGTTTCAGCTGGTTTTTCTATAACAACAGTTTCAGCTGTTTCTTTTTTCTCTTTAACTTCGTTTATAACCGGAGTTGGAGTAGAAGTAACGTTTTCATAACTATCTACTTTTACAAATTGAGCATCGGCATAATTAACTCCAAAATCCTCAAAAGAGATCGTAATAGGAGAGTTTTTTACCGGAATTTCGATTATTGGTTCTTCCTTTTCTTCTTCTTCTAATTCAAAAAGAGGAACAAAGTCGGGGATAGGTTTTAAATCGCTGATTGTGGTAAACGAAAGTTCTTCAATGTTATTGATATCTTCTTTAGTTTCAATAATCAGTTGTTCTATTGTTTTAATAATTGGTTCTTCAACAACTTCAGCAACTGGTTCCGGAATTATTTCCTCCCTTATTTCTGCAACGATTTCTTCAGTAACAATTTCTTCAACGACGATTTCTTCAACGACGATTTCTGCAACGATTTCTTCTGCAACGATTTCTTCAGGAATTTCTTCAGGAATTTCTTCAGATTTAATTTCTTCTAAAGTTTCTGGTTCGTCGATTGTTTCAATAGGAGTTTCTTCTGCTAAAACTGGGGTTTCAATTTCTGCTTCTGCCGAAATTGTTTTTTCTTTATCAAAAATAGATTCAATCTCAGAAGTAATTTCGCTGTGACCAATTGTTGGTTTCAAAGTATCAAAATTCTCGTCTACAAACTTTAAAACCGCTAGTTTCTCATATAATTTCTGCGTCTCAAGATACAACTGATTGATATCGGATTTGTTTTTAAGCTTTAAAATTCGATGTGCAATGCTGATTAAATCGGCTTCCAATTTTTTTTTCATAACTGTTGAAATTATAGTGAATAGGGTATTTTAGTATATTTTGTATTTGAATGTCTTTATTCCTGGTAGAAATCTGAAAGATTTTTTTTTATTTCTGTTAATACGAGCTTGCGAATCTTCGATTTGATAAAAATTTTCTACTTTTGAAAAAGTGAAAAATCAGCAATTTTTCACGTCGATTTATTACCAGTACAAAGTAATAAAAACTATTCATTTTTAAAGGTAGAAAAATACAAAATGTTTCTCGAAAATACAGTAAATCACAAAGAACAATTTGGTTGGATTGAAGTTATTTGTGGATCAATGTTTTCGGGTAAAACCGAGGAGTTAATCCGCAGACTAAAACGCGCTCAATTTGCCAAACAAAAAGTCGAAATCTTTAAACCTGCCATTGATACCCGTTATCATGATGAAATGGTCGTATCTCATGATGCCAACGAAATTAGATCAACACCGGTTCCCGCTGCTGCAAACATTGCTATTTTAGCACAAGGCTGCGATGTTATTGGTATTGATGAGGCGCAGTTTTTTGATGATGAGATTGTTACAGTTTGTAATGATCTTGCCAATCAGGGAATTCGTGTGATAGTTGCAGGACTTGATATGGATTTTAAAGGAAATCCTTTCGGTCCGATGCCGGCACTTATGGCAACAGCTGAATATGTGACTAAAGTTCACGCTGTTTGTACCCGAACAGGAAATCTTGCCAACTACAGTTTCCGTAAAACTGATAATGACAAATTGGTAATGCTTGGTGAAACAGAAGAATACGAACCACTAAGTCGTGCGGCTTATTATAACGCAATGAAAAAGATTCAGGATAAATAAGATTTTCATCAAAACAAACTATAAAGATGCAGCAAACCGCTAAGAGTAAAAAATCAACTGTTTTAATAGTAAGTGCAATTGTAGCATTTTCATTGGCTCTAATTCTTTATTTTTCTTTTAAAGAACCTGCTGCAGATAAAGAAATGATTGAATTAGTGGCGAAGTACAATGATAATTGTCCTTTGGTAATTCAGCAAGGAATTCGTTTAGATAACGTGACTTTGCCAAAAGATAAAGTAGTTCAGTATAATTTGACGTTGTTAAATGTTGAGAAAGCAACTGCAGAAATTGAGGTAATAAAACAAAATATTGAAGAAAGTCTTCTGAGTACGGTTAAAGTAAATTCCGGACTTAAAGCATTTCGTGATAATAATTTTACTTTGATTTATAATTATGATGATAAAAAAGAAGATTATTTGTTTGAGATTACGATAACGCCGGATCAATATAAATAATTTAATTATTTCAATATAAAATAAAACCCGACAGATTTTGAATTTGTCGGGTTTTTTGTTGTGTGCCCAGCATGGGCGGTAACTCTAGGGTGTAAGTCCCGAACACGCCTTTACAGTGGGAAGTGTTAGCTGAATGCAAGGGTGTCCATTGCGTTAGTGGAATCTG
>NZ_JAMZNK010000078.1 GCF_027980145.1 Flavobacterium azizsancarii
GAGGCTTAAAAACTGGCTGCATAATCATTGATTTTAGTACTTAAATATAAGAAAAATCAATGTGTAAAACAAAAAAAAACTGCCCGAAATTACTTTTCGGACAGCCTCTTTCTGTTTTTGCTTATTTATGACTATTTATTGCACTTTTACAGTCCAGCCAAAAGTATCTTCAGAAAGTTTATTTTGAAGGCTTGTTAGTTTTTCTTTTAAAAGAGAAGCATATGAATTCTCAATCGGAGTCATTTCATAATAAACATCCTGGTAAGAGAAACCTTTGATAACACTGATAACTGCAGCAGTTCCAGCTCCGAAGATTTCTTTTAGAGATCCGTTTTTAGCAGCTTCTACTAATTCTGAAACGATAACAGGACGAACTTCTACTTTAAGACCTTCTTTTTCTGCCATAGTAAGCAAACTTTTTCTGGTAATACCATCAAGGATTCTTTCGCTTGTTGGAGCAGTCAATAAAGTATCGTTAATTCTAAAGAAAACGTTCATTGTTCCCGCTTCCTCTAATTTTGTATGTGTTGCATCATCTGTCCAGATAATTTGTTGAAAACCATCTTTGTTTGCTAAGTTAGTTGGGTAAAACTGTGCAGCATAGTTTCCTGCAGCTTTTGCAGCTCCAATTCCACCGTTTGCAGCTCTACTGTAATGTTCAGCAATAATTACTTTTACTTCGCCGGCATAATAAGATTGTGCAGGAGAAAGTAAAATCATGAATTTATATTCGTCAGAAGGATTTGCAACAACACCAGCGCCCGTAGCAATCATAAAAGGACGAATGTACATACTGCTTCCGTTTCCTTTTTGAACCCATTCCTGATCAATTTTCAATAATTCATTCAAACCATCCATGAAAATTGCTTCTGGAACTTCTGGCATTGCCATACGAATTGCAGAATTATTAAAACGTTTGAAGTTCTCGTCAGGTCTGAACAACCAAACGTCATTATTGTCATCTTTGTAAGCTTTCATACCTTCAAAAATAGCTTGCCCGTAATGAAAGACTTTCGAAGAAGGATCCATTAAAATTGGAGCGTAAGGCTTAATGACAGGATTTTGCCACTCTCCGTTTTTAAAATCACATTCGAATAAATGGTCTGTAAAAACAGCACCAAAGCTTAAGTTTTGAAAGTCTACTCCGCTTATTTTTGACGAAGTTGCTTTTCTGATTTCAATTTTGCTTGTTTGAGTTGTACTCATAATTATGTAAAGTTTTTTATGTAATTCTCATTGCAATAGAAAGATTCTAAAGTAATGATTTGGTGTGAAATAGAATTTGTTGAATGCAAAATTAAGTAAAAATATGTAATTTACTTAGTAAAACTGCATTATTTATGCCTTTTAACTGAGATTTATTTATCTTATAATAAAGTGAAAAAATTAAGACAGTTTTATAAAGAATTTATGAAAAAACAACCGTTTTTTAAGGCTTTACGTATTTGTTTTGACTAATTTTGGCTCGCAAAATACTGTGAATACCACCAAAATCAGATTGTAAATTCGTAGAAAAGTGAAAAGAGAAATAATAAAAACGCTAGATGGCTCAACGACAATTCATTTGCAGGAATGGGATGAGTGTTATCATTCAAAACATGGTGCAATTCAGGAAGCAAAGCATGTATTTATAAAAAACGGACTTTCATTATTTGACAATAATCCGGTTAGTATCCTCGAAATTGGTTTTGGAACAGGTCTAAATGCTTTTATTACTTTTTTAGAATCTGTTTACAAAAAACAGCCAATCGATTATGTTGGGGTAGAGGCATACCCGGTAGAAGCAAAGGAAGTTCTGGAAATGAATTATGTCTCAGAATTAGAAGCGGATCAATATAAAGGTGTGTTTGAAAAAATGCACGAAAGCGAGTGGAATCAGAAAATAGAAATTAGCAGCGATTTTTCGTTAACTAAAAGAAAACAATTTTTTGATGAAATAGACGATTTCGAAATTTTTGATTTGATTTACTTTGATGCTTTCGGATATCGTGTGCAGCCTGAGTTGTGGAGTACGGAAATTTTTCAGAAAATGTACAATAGTTTAAAACCAAACGGAGTTCTTGTAACTTATGCAGCCCGGGGAGTTGTTAAAAGAAGTATGATCGAAGTTGGATTTACGGTAGAAAAATTGGCAGGTCCTCCGGGGAAACGTGAAATGTTTCGAGGCTTTAAAAAGGTTTAAATGAGTTGTTTAGAATCGTTCTATATTGATTTATGTATATTAAGAAAACGTATTCGTTGCCAAAGTTTTTAAAAAAATAAGTTAAAAGAAGTGCTTATGAATGATATTTGATTAAATTTGTGCGAGTTTAAAAATAATGATAACCCCCGAAAATCTTATTTTATTATGTCAAAATTAATGTTTGATTACACGAAATCAATACTTGAGAGAGTAAGTTTCGATCCGATACTTTTCTGCAAAGAATTAGAAAAAGCTATCAAAACACTGTTACCATACGAGATGGAACAATTGCAAGAATGGTTGATGAATTTTATTATTGAGAAACCGGAATTAAAACAAAGTTTACTACTAATCAAAGTATAACAAAAAGGAGCCAATTGGCTCCTTTTTCTATTTTTGTTTCTGTTGTAGCGGACTAATTATTTGAACGTTCTGGAAAACGATGGCTCCTTTTACAACTCCGGCGATTGTAGATCTTAAAGCATCAATGATTTGCATTTTTAATTCGCTCTTTGGGTAAATTAAACTTACCTCACGGGCAGGTTTTGGTTCCTTAAAGTTTCGTAGTTTCAGTTTGTCGGAATCTTTTAAGTCTAAGGTATGCAGGTACGGCAATAGCGTTGTGCCTAAACCTTCATCGGCTAATTTTATCAGGGTTTCAAAGCTTCCGCTTTGTATCTGGAAATTATTCTGGTCGGTATCAGAGCCATTTTTGCATAAATTCAAAATACCATCCCTAAAACAATGTCCGTCCTGCAAAAGCAAAATTTCATTTAGATTTAAATCAGAAACTTCTATTTCTTCTTTTTGAAAACTTGCGTGATGTTCCGGGATATAGGCGACAAATGGCTCAAAATATAAAACAATTTCTTTTATTTTTTCATCTTCAAGCGGCGTTGCAGCAATTGCAGCATCTAAATGACCGTTTTTTAATTTCAGAATAATTTCATCAGTATTCAGCTCTTCAATAAGGAGTTTTACTTTTGGATATTTCTTAATGAAATTATTTAAAAACATCGGCAAAAGAGTTGGCATGATGGTCGGGATAATTCCTAGACGGAATTCTCCTCCAATAAAACCTTTTTGCTGCTCTACTATATCTTTAATTCTGTCAGCTTCATTTACAATATTCTTCGCCTGATTGACAATTTTTTGACCGATATCTGTAAGTTGGATTGGTTTTTTGCTTCTGTCGAAAATTAAAATATTAAGTTCTTCTTCAATTTTTTGAATTTGCATACTTAATGTAGGTTGTGTAACAAAACATTTTTCGGCAGCAAGAGTAAAATTTTTGTGCTCGGCAACAGCTAACACATATTGTAATTGAGTAATTGTCATTTTGATAGTATTTTGTGATGCAAAAATAAGAAAATATAATTTTTTTTTATGTCATTTTTAAAGAACTTATCTTAAATTTGTAGTAAACATATTATAAAACGAAAAACTATGAAAACAAATATTTTAGGTTTACCTGTAAAAGAGTCTGAACTGTTAGTAAAGGAATTAAATATTCTGTTATCAAATTTCCAGGTGTATTATCAAAATTTAAGAGGAATACATTGGAATATTCGTGGTAAACGTTTCTTTGATTTACATGTAAAATTTGAAGAATTGTATACAGATGCCCAATTAAAAATTGATATGATCGCAGAGAGAGTCCTGACAATTGGAGGAACTCCTTTACATACATTTGAAGATTATATTCAAAATAATAAATTAACTGTTGGAAAGAATATTTCAAATGATGAAAAAGCAGTTCATTTAATTGTAAATTCATTATCTGATTTATTAAAAATAGAAAGAGAAATTCTGAAACAATCAGATGAAATAAGTGATGAAGGTACTAATTCTATGATGAGTGACTTTATCGCTGAACAGGAAAAAACAATCTGGATGATGAGAGCCTGGTTAGAAGAGGAATTGTAATAGGTTGCTTTTGAGTCAAATATAAACAGAATGATGCTTAAGTGTCATTCTGTTTTTTTATGATTGTTAAATTTGTATAAAATTTTAGCCCTGAAGCTTTGATTTTATTTGTTTAACACTATTTTTGCTCCAATGAAATTAGTTGCTCGCATATTATTATTCATATTTATTGCTTTCTTATCTACCCCAACTATTGTAACGGTGATAAAGGAAAGCAATGATAGGTCTATGTTTTTCAGTTTTGCTGAAGAGGAGCATTCACACAAAGAACTTAAGGCTGCCGTTTATCCGGCAATACTTCACCATGAAGTTATGATGCCTGTCTATATTGAAAAAAAGACTATAGTATCTGAAAATATTGTAAAACTTGACAATATTTCTCCGAGCATTTTTGCTCCACCTCCCAACTTAGTATAATACTTCCGATTATTTTGAACTCACTGCATTTTTGATTAAATGCGGTAAATCTTTAATGAATAATTTTTTTAGTATTGTATTATGACAAAAAAAATCAATCTTTTTGCCAACCTTAAATCTGATTTTGCTTCAGGTTTAGTGGTTTTCTTGGTGGCTCTGCCTTTGTGTTTAGGTATCGCAATGGCGTCTGGAGCACCTTTATTTTCTGGAATTATCTCGGGTGTCATTGGTGGTATTGTGGTAGGTTATTTAAGCCAGTCACACATTAGTGTATCGGGACCAGCAGCTGGGTTAACAGCTATTATTTTGACCGCTATTACTGATTTTGGTGCTTTTGATGTGTTTTTAATGTCTGTTTTTATTGCTGGATTAATTCAATTAGCATTAGGATTTTTAAAGGCCGGAAGTATCTCAAATTATTTTCCAACAAATGTTATCGAAGGTATGTTAGCGGGGATCGGGATCATTATTATCCTCAAACAATTGCCTCACGCTTTTGGTTATGATGCAGATTTTGAAGGCGATCAGGCTTTTGTACAAAGCGACGGAAGTAACTCATTTTCGTTTTTATTTGATGTTTTAAAACACATTCACTTAGGAGCGGTAGTAATTTCGCTTGTTTCGCTTATTATATTAATTTCCTGGGATAAGGTTTCTTTTTTAAAGAAATTAAAATTAATTCCGGGAGCACTTGTTGCTGTTATCCTTGGTATAGCTTTAAACGAATTTTTTCTTGCTACAGGAAGCTCATTGGCAATTGCAAAAGAACATTTGGTTTCATTGCCAGTTCCAAAATCTTTTGATGAATTTAAATCTATTCTGATTACACCAAACTTTGCTGCTGTTACAAATCCGCAAGTTTGGGTAGTTGCTATAACAATTGCCATTGTTGCTTCTATTGAAACATTACTTTGTATTGAAGCTGCTGACAGAATGGATGTTCAAAAACGTTATACGAATACAAATGTTGAGCTTAGGGCACAAGGTATTGGTAATATGTTAAGTTCACTTTTAGGAGGTTTACCAATGACATCAGTTGTAGTTAGATCATCTGCAAATAATAATGCAGGAGCAAAATCTAAAATGTCAGCTATTATTCACGGAGTGCTTTTATTGTTAAGTGTTTTGGCTATTCCGACACTTTTAAACAAAATTCCATTGGCAACTTTAGCAACCGTTTTAATTTTGGTTGGATATAAATTAGCAAAACCTGCAACATTCAAACATTTCTGGGAAAAAGGTAAATACCAATTCATCCCTTTCGTTGCTACACTAGTATTTGTAGTAGCAACAGATTTACTTAAAGGAGTTGCTTTAGGAATTGTAATTAGTGTCATTTTTGTATTGAGAGGAAACTTAAAAAGAGCGTATAGCTTCAAGAAAGAAGAGTACGAAGATGGAGATGTTATCCATATCGATTTAGCACAAGAAGTTTCGTTTTTGAACAAAGCTGCTATAAAATTGACATTAAATGAGATTCCTGAAAATTCTAAAGTAGTAATTAATGCTCAGGATACAGAGTACATTGCACATGATGTTCTGGATTTGATTCGTGAATTTAAAGAAACACGAGCGATTGATGCAAACATAAAAGTGAAGCTAAAAGGGTTTAAAGAAGCTTATGAGCTTGAGAACTCTCCGGATCTTAGCAATCACGTCTCGATTGAGCACTATTATGATGTTGCCAAAAGAGCATTAGTCCAAAAAGAAACCGTAAAAGAAGATTTTAAATAAATTATATTAATTAAGGTATTTCTCAAGTGTGAGAAGTATTAAAAATTAGATAACTTTACAGTAAAGTTATTTTTAATATGTTTAAGCATTTAGAAATACCATTCAAAAAACAAAAAAATGAAAGAGTTTTATAAGCAATTATTAGAAAACAATAAGGAGTGGGTTGAAAAATCATTAGCATTAGATCCTAATTATTTTGCGGATTTGGCGAAAGGACAAACTCCACCATTATTATGGATTGGATGTTCTGATAGTCGTGTTCCTGCAAATGAAATTATTGGTGCTAAACCAGGAGAAGTTTTTGTACACAGAAATATTGCCAATATGGTCGTACACTCTGATATGAATATGTTGAGTGTTCTGGATTATGCTGTAAATGTTCTAAAAGTAAAACATGTTATTGTTTGCGGACATTACGGTTGTGGTGGTGTAAAAGCTGCAATGGGTAATATGTCTGTTGGAATTATCGACAACTGGATTCGCCATATTAAAGATGAATATCGTTTGCATGACAAATACCTAAATTCGATTGAAGATGAAACAGAACGTTTTAATGCTTTTGTTGAAATCAATGCTAAAGAGCAAGTATATAACTTAGCTAAAACATCAATTGTACAAAGTGCCTGGAAAAATGGCCAGGAATTAATGCTTCACGGTTGGGTTTACGGTTTAAATTCAGGTTTTGTAACCGATTTGAATGTAAATATCGCTTCGAATGATGAATTAGATGATGTTTATCAACTAAGTAATCTATAAAATTAAAAAATCGCCTCAAAAGGGCGATTTTTTTTTATTCGTTTTAATCAAAATAATACATCTCTAATACATCTCTAATACATAGCCAGAATACCAGTACTCGAGAATATTACAGTAAGTCGAATTATTTAAATAATTAGTAAACATTCCATAATATTTTTCTTCTTCTGAGAAAAAAAATCGGGTTCTGTAATTGTCAACCATAAATAGTCCTGTGTATAACTCTCCTGTATTAATATTTTTTACTACAGGCTCTATTGGGATTTTTAGACTGTTGTAATAGTTGATAATCTTTTTCCAGCTTTCAAAACCAGGTATTTGATTGTGAGATTTATCAAAAAATTCAACATCTATCTCTTTATAAAATAAAGTGTTATTTCTAAATAAATATGTAATCATTTTGCTTTCTAACTCATTTTTAAAATAATCCAAATTTTTTCTTTTTTTTATAGAATCTTCATTGTCGAAATTCCATAGTTGTGTTGGACACACTTTTCCTTCTTTATTTACTTCTGGTTTTACGTTTGAATACATGTCATATTTTGCAACAGATTTGATAGTATCGTCAATATTGTCATGGTCATCTGATGTTGCTATATATGAATATTTGTAAAAGCCATTTTTTATTAAATCTTGCTGAGTTATAGGTTTAGTTAAGAAATGATTTATCGTGTCTTTCTTATTGCAGGAAAAAAGCAATAAGGCAATTGATAGTGATGCTACTATTTTCATTTTATTACTGCTTTTAATCCATAATTTTTCCGCTTTTCTAATCACTACCCACTTTAATTACAGCCTAATAGCAGTAGAAGTAGTTTCCATATAAATTTTCTAAAACATCATGATAATTACGCTCTTTGTAATTTATAAAAATGGAATAAGAATTTTTTTTTATATCAAAACTATTTCCTACATAAAATTGAGTTTCATAATTATCTAGCATAAATCGATTAGAATATAGTTTCCCTGTTTTTTTGTTTTTAATTTGTAGTGGCTTAATTGAAATTTTATGACTGTCATAGTACTTAATAATTTCAGCCATACTTGTAAAATTGGCTATTTCTTTTCGGGACTTATCTAAAGAAAATACAATTATATGTTTGTACATTAAGGTGTCATTTCTAAAAAGATAGGTTATTATTCTATCATTTAATTTATTTTTAAGATAGTCAAGATTTATTTTTTCTTTGATTGAATCTTCGTGAAAAAAATGCCATAACTGAGTTGGACGTAATTGCTTTTTATCATTTTTTTCAGGTTTTACATTGGAGTACATATTATATTTAATGATAGACTTTATGGTGTTATCAATGTTATCCTCATACTCATTCCCGCTCCTAATTGTATCTATAGATGAGTATTTATAAAAACCATTATCAATTAACTCTTTTTGTGTTACTGGTTTCGGTAAATAATGATTGATTGTATCTTTTTTATTGCAGGAAAAAAGCAATAAGACAATTGATAGTGATGCTATTATTTTCATTTTATTGCTGTTTTTAATCCATAATCCTCTAGTTCTTTCAATATATCTCTCACTTTGTTCATTGGCTTGCCCTCTGCTCTTTGAGGGGAAACATATCCACCTGTATTATCTCTTTTGTAATGTTGATATAAAGTTTGTTCATCAAGATAAACAGGTCCGTTTACAGGATACGTATATTCTGCAAGGCTAAATCTTGGTTCAGCACTTATTGCAAATCCTAAAATTTTTATTGCATAATCTGCAATCACAGGAGCTTTTCCGGGTAGAAAACCAACAGCTGCTGTCGTAATTCCCAAAAGGCTTAACTTGTTGTTTAATTCATTTCGGTTTTCAGAAACTTTTAAATAGGTATAATTTACATAGGTTCTTCTGTTACAAATAGAAGCTTGTATAATGTATTCATGGAATTTTTTAAGTAAATATATTTTTCCATTTTTGAATGTAATCTGCTTGTTTTTTATTACCAGATTATGGAGTTCCTTTTTGTCAACACATTGCTCTAGTTCTTTTCGTATTTTGGTTGATGAATCTAAAATATGTTCTCCATTTGCGTACTTTAATCTGAATGTTGTATTGACTTTTTCTCCTTTTATTATTCGTCCTTTATTGTCTATATAGATTGTTAATGCACTCAAATAACAATTTCTTGGGGTTGTTGATTCGTTTTCCCATTTTTCAACAGGATCAGTATAACATTTATTCAATTCTAAAGATGTTAAAGCGGTAATACAATGAAATAATCCATTTATTTTCATTGAAATGCTCTGGGTGTAGTAAGATCTGTATAGATCTCTATATTGGTATTCTTGCCAAGGTTCAGGTATGGTTTCTGGCTCATAATCGCCAAGAACAATTGATGGTCTCATAATTTATTAGCTTTTGTATATAATTTTTTAGTTGTAAGTAATTTACTTTTTAGGTAAATATATTTTACTTAAATACAATTAATAGCCACTAAAAGATAATAAAGTAATAAAATTAGGTGTTTTTGAAGAATGGATATGAGTAGTAGTAGATTTAAAAATAGTATTTCATAAAAAAAATCGCCTCAAAAGGGCGATTTTTTTTTTATTCGTTTTCGTCTAGATTTTCATTAAAGGCCGATGGTAATAAAGTTGGAATAAACTTGATCAGTATCGGTAATAATAAACTTCCGCCCGGAAGTAAGAATATGGTCAGTGACGGAATCGTTTTGCAAATATCTAAAAGTTGTTTTTTTACTTTCTTTTTTTCCTTGGCATCCAGATCTCTTGTTGTAGAGTAAGCCAGCAGGATCATTAATTCCTTACTCTGTATAATTTCCTTAACCAGCCTGTTTTTGTTTCTTACAATCAATTTTACAACGCTATGCGTCATTTGATCGTAAAAGTGTTTTACCGGATTAGAATAATTAAAATATGGAATTTTCTTTTTATGAGTGGTAATAAAGCTATTGGTTGTATCAATACTTTTGGTTACAAAATCATCAGAAACGTTCATCATTGATCCCAATGAATATAAAAAGTAAGACTCTTCATTTTCTACAACACCATCGCTCCATAAAGCCATTCCGGCCATATCGATTAAATAATATTGTTCGAGTTTATTACTAAAATAATCAAGCTGTAATGTTTCGAGGGTATCAACAGTAACTTTTGAAAATTTTGAATAGCGTATCGAAGCTTCAAAAAGTTTAATCAGTAAATCATCGTGTTGCGATTTGATCGTTTTGGTTTTTAAAGCCAAAGCAACAATACCAAGAACAGTTTCTTCGATTCGTTTTAGATACTTTTCAGGAATTGCGCCATGTTCCAGATATTGTCTGAAAGCCAGGACATCAATAAACAAAAGCGCATTGGTTACTAAGTGCGAAAAGTTTTTACTGATAATACTATCATTAGTCTGAACCCTTTGATCGATTATGTTTTCTAAAGATAGGGAAGGAGTGTCTTTTGGAAGTAAAATTTTGAACAGATTAAATCCTTCCGGATTCATTTCGTTGTAGAATTTTAAAACTGCCGTAATAAAAACAGTAGGTTCAAATGTTCTTTTTTCTAAACAAAAAACGCCGTATAAAGTGTTTAATAGGGCAACTTTAGAAATTTCGGTTTTAAACCAGCCTTTTATAGGAATTGGAATTCGGGAATCAATAGTAATGATATGTCCATAAATAAAACCGGTTTCTCTGACTTTATAGTAAAACGAATCCGTAGTTTCAAAAGGAATTGCTTCTGAGAACTTTTGTTCGCTAAAAAACTTGTCTATCCAACCTGATGCTGATGGGTTAATCATTAACTTTTATTTATAGCTGCAAAGCTATATCTTTTTCTCGTTTTAGGATATATTTTAAATGAAATAACCACTAGATTTTTGTGAAAAATAGTGGTTATTTGTTTTTTTACTTGATGATTCCTGCACAAGCTACTCTTCCGCCGGCATTTCCGGTAGGCTGAGTTGTAAAATCATCAGTTCCCTGATGTACAATTAAACCTTTTCCAAGAATGTCTTTAGTCTCATCACCACAACCAATGCACCATTCGTCAGTAGTTAATGTTATAGATCCATTACCTTTTGCATCAGCGGTAAAGTTTCCAATATCACCTTTGTGATATTCTGCAACACCCCATTTTCCGTGTTTTTTGAAAGTTGGATTCCAGTGTCCGCCAGCAGAACTTCCGTCCGCAGAACTACAATCTGCTTTTTCGTGAATGTGTATAGCGTGAACTCCGGGTTGTAATCCAGACATTTTTGCAACAAATGTTACTTTACCATTTTTCTCCGTAAAAGTAGCTGTTCCTGCAACAGTACTGTTGCTTTTTGGTTCCAGGGCGACAGTCAGCGTTTTGCTGTCACTTGATTTTGTACTAGTCTTACAACCAACTATTAAGGCCGTAATTATAGCGAAAGAAACAATTATTTTTTTCATGTGTGAGGCTTTTAAATTAAAGATTAAGTAAATTTAACATAAAATTCCGACATTGATTAACACTAATCGTTAAAAAAATCCAAAACTATTGGTTGTAATTTAATACCTCTTTAAGTAAACAACCAGAAATTATTGCGTAATTTCGTATAACCTCAAATTCAAAATTCTATAAATAAATGTTTATTATTTTTTAATTTAATATATAAAATTATGAGGAAGAATATTTTAGTTTTGCTTTTTTTAGGAGTTGCCTTAATTTCATGTAATGCTACTAAAACTCAAAAAAATGATTCCGTTTCTAAACTCGACGGAATGTGGGAGCTCAATTATATAAGCGGTCCAAGAATTGCTTTTGATGGTTTATATCCAAACAAAAAACCAACGATAAATTTTAATGTAAAAGAAAATCAGGTTTCAGGAAATAGTAGTTGTAACTCTTTTACAGGAAAACTTGTTGTAACCGGCAATAAAATTGATTTTACGCAGCCAATGGCTATGACCAAAATGATGTGTATGGATGCGCAGCAAGGAGAGCAGGTTTTTATGAGTACGCTGCAAAAAATAACTTCGTATGATGTTACAGATGACGGAAAGACTTTAAACTTTATTTCCGGAGATATTGCTATGATGCGATTTACAAAAAAATAATATTTTCTTTTTTTATTCTATAAAAATATATTTATGAAAACTAAATTATCGCTTTTATTAGTGTTAGTATGCCTTTTAGCTGCTCCTGTTTATGCACAGCAAAAAACGAAGAAAGAATTAAAGGCAGAAAGTGACCTTAAGAAGCAAAGCGAAATTGAAGCTTTGATTGATGCTAAAAACTTTGTTTTCGAAGCGCAAAAAGTTAATCCGCAAGGCGGCAGATTAATTATTCTCAATAATAACAGCTACTTCTTAAATTTTAATACAGAGAAAACAACTTGTGATTTGCCATTTTTCGGACGTGCATTTAATGTTCCTTATGGTGGAGACGGGGGAATAAAATTTGAAGGTGTTCCGGAAAATATAAAAGTCGAGAAAAAGAAGAAAAATTATACTTTGAGAGCAACAGTGAAAGGAAAAGATGATGTTTATGATTTGATATTTTCTATCTTTTTTGATGGTGGAGCAACACTTTCTGTCAATAGCAATAACCGGGCATCAATCTCGTATGATGGAGAAATTAGAGCTCCTAAAG
Organism: Flavobacterium azizsancarii; assembly: GCF_027980145.1. Taxonomy (GTDB): domain Bacteria; phylum Bacteroidota; class Bacteroidia; order Flavobacteriales; family Flavobacteriaceae; genus Flavobacterium; species Flavobacterium azizsancarii. The sequence goes on from NZ_JAMZNK010000078.1 coordinate 12,590, forward strand.
CTGCAGAAACTAAAAAATAAAATTTTTATTTAAGGGCGAATTCCCTAATTAATGGTTTTATTCAGTCTCTTTATAAATATTCGTTTTTTAGCTTGAAATATTTTGTCAGAAAAATTAGTATATTTGATAATGCATGAATCCTTTAATTAGTAACAAATTAAAATTTAAAACTATGAAAAAATTAAGTCTTATTCTTATTATGGCAATTGCCTCGTTTTCATCTTATGCTCAATCTTCGTTTAAGGAAGATATAGATGTTCTGCAAAGTATTTATGGTAAGTCGAAAAGTGATCTTGTAAAACAGTACATGAATTTGTCTGACACGCAATCTGCAGCTTTTACTAAAGTTTATGATAATTATGAAGTCGAGCGTAAAGCGCTTGGACAAACAAAATTTCAACTTATTAATGATTATGCAGTCAATTATGCTACTCTGACCGATACAAAAGCAGATGAATTAGCAAAAGGAACTTTGAAAAATCATTTAGGATATGAAAAATTATACTCTAAAACTTATAATCAGGCTAAAAAAGCAGTTGGGGCAATAAATGCAGCTAAATTTCTTCAGTTAGAAGTGTATTTGCAAACCATAATTAGAGCTGAGATTCTCGAATCAATTCCTTTCATTGGTGAATTAGACAAATCAAAAGTTTAATCAACTTTTCCTGTACATAGAAAAAGAGGTTGTCTGAAAAGACGACCTCTTTCTTTTATTATACTAGTAGATTTACAGAGTGTTTCTTGAAAAATGTAAATTTGGGCTAAAATGGTCTTCTATAAACTTTT
>NZ_JAMZNK010000079.1 GCF_027980145.1 Flavobacterium azizsancarii
GATTCCACCTCGCGATGGACACCCTTGCATTCAGCTAACACTTCCCACTGTAAAGGCGTGTTCGGGACTTACACCCTAGAGTTATCGCCCATGCTGGGCACACAACAAAAAGCCTTTCAGGATTACTCCAGAAAGGCTTTTCTCTTCAAAAAACAATAATATTATAACCTCGTTGCGTTATAATGTTTCCTCTAAGTAAGCAACTGCTTCTTTCCAGTTGTTCACACGCAAATGATGCGTTTGATTCACGTTATGAAATGCGGTAAACATAATTGGTTTACCCATACAATAATCCAGATTTTTGCAGTGATCATCGATCATATAATCTGTATTTATAATTCTTTTGCTTCCGCATAAAATGATATTCTCCCATTTAATAAAAGGAAAATATTCCCCAAGCCATGCCACTTTTTCTGCAAGTGAAACAGGAAATTCTGTCGCAGCAGAAACAATAAAAATTTCAAAATTCTCTTGCAATCTTTGCAAACTTTCAACCGCATCCGGCATTACCGGTAATGTTCTAAAAAAATTATCTGTATTAAGGACGCCTCGTAAAAGAGTTCTATCACTAAAAGCCTCTTCTTCTGCTAATCCCTGAATACTTTCTCTTGATACTATAGTTCCGTTTGCTTTATTGTAATGTTCAATTAATTGTGCCTCGATATCCGCAAGTACACCATCCATATCGATAGCAATTGTTTTCTTTTTCATTATAAATAATTTTGCAACAAATTTACGCAAATATTGCAAAGTATTGCAATTTTAACTTATTTTTGCAATATAATTTTGCAACACATGAAAAAAGAAGAACGTCAAAAAGTAATTTTAGAGTACTTATCAAAAGAGCATCGTGTAACTTTACTGGAACTTAGTGAATACCTGAACGTCTCTGAAGACACCATTAGACGTGATGTAAAAGAACTATCAGATCAGGGATTACTAAAGGCCGTTCGGGGTGGTGCGGTAGCTCCTTCTCCTATTCCGCTGCATTATAGAAATAGAGAAAAACACGATCTTGAAAACAAAAAAATTATTGCCGAAAAAGCAATTTCATTTTTAAAAGACGGACAAGTCGTTTTTATCGATGGCGGAACAACTTCTTTGGCTTTAGTTGCAAGTTTTCCTTATGATTTAAAAATTACTGTTATAACCAATAGTTTTCCGGTTGCAGCATTAATCGAAGATTTACCTAATATCGACTTGATTTTTGCAGGCGGAAAAATGTGCAAAACATCTTTTACGACCGCAAGTATTGAAACTATTGATTTTTTTAGAAATTTTAGGGCTGATATATGTATTTTAGGAATTTGCAGCATTCATGACGAACGTGGAGTTACCGCTGCTTTGTATGACGATTCGCAAATCAAAAAGAACATGATTCAGAACGCCAATTTTATAATCGCCTTAAGTTCTATTGAAAAAGTAGGAACCGCCGAATCGTATTTTGTCTCTCCTATCAAAGCCATTAATGTATTGGTAACAAACATTGCCCCAGAAGATGAAACATTAAAAGTTTACAAAGAAGCTGGCTTGACAATTGTTTAGTTCCCTCATGAATTTAGATGATACTGATAAGGAGCTATTTCCAGCTATCCGTTATATCTTTTCCTGCCTAAAGAAGGCAACAAAAGGATACCGCTCCTATCTGGGCCAGGACACTCAATTTCAAAAGAAAATTTATCGAAATTTAGATTTTCAAAAAATAAAAAAGCCTTTCAAGGTATAAATCTTGAAAGGCTTTTTATCTACAAATTAACGGGCAATATTATTTCCATCCGCCTCCTAAGTCTCTATAAACATGGACGGCAGCATTTAGCTGTTCTTTTTTAGTATCAACCAATTCTAATTTTGCTTCTAACGCATCACGTTGTGTCATTAACACTTCGAAATAATCAACTCTCGCTGATTTAAACAAATCATTAGAAATATCAATAGATGTATTTAAAGCATCAACTTGTTTCGATTTAAGATCATATCCTTTTTGAAGATTCTCAATCTTAGAAAGTTGGTTTGACACTTCTAAATAAGCGTTCAAAACCGTACGGTCGTAATTATACAACGCCTGAAGTTGTCTTGCGTTTGCACTTGCAAACTCGGCCTTGATCGCATTTCTGTTAATCAATGGCGCAGCAAGATCTCCTGCTAATGAATATAAAATAGATTCTGGGAAAGTAAATAAATAAGATGGTTTGAAAGCATCTATACCTACTGCAGCTGATATATCTAATGAAGGATAGAACTCAGCACGGGCAACTTTTACATCTAATTTTGAAGCTACCAATTCTAGTTCTGCTTGTTTTACATCAGGACGATTTGTCAATAATTGAGACGGAATTCCTGAACTTACAGCAGCCGGTAACAAACTTAAAAAGTTAGTACTGTTTGTTCTCTTGATTTCCTGTGGGTATCTCGCTAACAAAAAGTTGATTTTATTCTCTGCCTCTTTAATTTGCTGACGAATGTCAAACTCCATACTTTTTGAAGTCAGAACTTCAGCCTCAAACTTTTTAACTCCCAGTTCTGTTGCTCTTGCAGCTTGCTTTTGAATTTTTACAATTTCTAAAGCATTACTTTGCAATTTGATCGTTTGGTTCACAATATCCAACTGTGTATCCAAAGCCAATAATTCATAATATGAATCAGCCACTTCAGCAATAAGATTGGTAATTACAAAGTTTTTACCTTCTACAGTCGCTAAATATCTGTTTAATGCTGCTTTTTTAGAATTACGCAGTTTTTTCCAGATATCTACTTCCCAATTCGCATAAGCAGAGATGGTAAAATCTCCTAATGGATCCGGTGTTTCCTTACCTGGTTTAATTTCTGTCGTAGCATCACCAGCACCCTGACTTGTGTATCTACCTACTTTTTCTACTCCAGCTCCGGCGCGAACACCAACTGTTGGCAACAAAAGTCCTTTTTTTACACGAATATCATTCTTTGCGATTTCAATTTCCTGTAAAGTAATATTTAATTCCTGATTATTTTTTAAGGCAACATCAATCAAGTCTACAAGGTTTTGATCCTTAAAGTAATCTTTCCATTGTAAAGCTGAGGTGTTGTTTGCATCCTGAGATTGAGCTGTTACACCAAACGACTCAGGAACTGGCATACTTGTAGTAGGTGCTGCCTCAGGCGCAGGGGCTTTACACCCTGCAACCGTAAGACATATACCTAATGCAATACCATATTGATATGATTTGAATTTATACATGATTGTTATCAATTTCTTCTGTTAATGGATTCTCTTCTTCATGTTTTACCAGTTTATGTTTTTCTGCAATTCTGGCAAAAATGTAATACAAGCCCGGAATTACAAATACCCCACAAATAGTACCTATAAGCATACCACCGGCAGCTGCTGTACCAATAGTTCTGTTACCAATTTTACCCGGACCACTAGCAAATGCAAGCGGTAATAATCCCGCAATAAAAGCAAATGAAGTCATCAAAATTGGACGGAACCTCGCTTTCGCTCCCTCCATTGCGGCTTCAAGTACTGATCTTCCTGCGGCATGTCGCTGTATCGCAAACTCTACAATCAGTACGGCATTTTTACCCAGTAAACCAATAAGCATTACCATCGCTACCTGAGCATAAATGTTGTTCTCTAATCCTGTTAACTTCAACAATAAGAAAGCTCCAAAAATACCTGCCGGTAAAGAAAGGATTACAGATAATGGTAAAATAAAACTTTCGTATTGAGCGGCTAATACCAGGTATACAAATCCTAAACAAATCATGAATACCCAAATTGCCTGATTACCCTGGGCAACCTCATCTGCAGAAATACCTGCCCAGTCAATATCGTATCCTCTGGGTAATTTTGCGGCCGCAACTTCCTGAATTACTTTAATCGCTGTACCTGAACTATAGCCTGGCGCAGCAGAACCACTAATTTGCGTGGAAGTATACATGTTATGTCTCGTAATCTCAGAAAGTCCATATACTTTTTCTAACTTCATGAAAGCAGAAAAAGGTACCATTTCATCACGATTGTTTTTTACATACAACTTTAAAATATCATCCGGCTGAGCACGATATTCCGGAGAAGCCTGAACAATTACTTTATAGTTAATTCCGTATTTAATAAAACTAATTTCATAGTTACTACCCACAAGAGTTGACAAAGTGTTCATGGCATTTTCGATAGAAACCCCTTTTTGCTGAGCCAAATCATTGTCGACTTTCATCATGTATTGCGGGAAACTAGAACTATAAAAACTAAACACGTTAGATAATTCCGGATGGGTATTTAACTCTTTAACAAAATCGTTATTTACCTGCTCCATTTTTTTGTAATCATTAGAACCAGTTTTATCTAACAAACGCAGCTCAAATCCTCCGGCAGCACCATATCCCGGTACAGCAGGTGGTTGAAAAAACTCAATATTTGCACCTGCAATATCTTTAGATTTTTCTTCCAATTCAGCCATAATCTCAAGAACAGAGTGTTTTCTGTCGCTCCAGTCTTTAAGGTTAACTAAACAAGTTCCTGAATTTGAACCTGTACCTTCAGACAAAATTTCATAACCTGCTAATGAAGAAACTGATTTTACTCCGTCTATTTTTTCAGCAATTTTCTGTAGTTTTTCAGCAATATTATTTGTTCTTTCTAATGATGAACCCGGTGGTGTTTGAATAACAGCATAAAACATACCCTGATCCTCATTCGGGATAAATCCGGAAGGAACAGTACTGCTAATCAACCATGTTCCGGCGCAAAATACAAGAAGCGCAATAATAGTAACGGCTCTTCTGTTTACAATTTTAGCTAATAAATTTTGGTATTTTCCTTGCGCTAAATTGAACTTATTATTAAATCCGTCTATAAATATATTTACAGGCGTTTTCTTTTTAGGTTTACCATGCTCATTTCTTAACATCATTGCACAAAGCGCAGGAGTCAATGTCAAAGCCACAATACCAGAAAGGATAATAGCTGTTGCCATAGTTACAGAGAACTGTCTGTAAAATACTCCAACCGGTCCAGACATAAATGCTACGGGAATAAATACTGCCGCCATTAAGAATGTAATGGCAATAATTGCTCCTGCAATCTCATGCATCGCTTTTTTAGTGGCTTTAAGTGGCGAGAGATGCTCTTCCTCCATCTTGGCGTGAACAGCTTCGATTACTACAATCGCATCATCGACGACGACTCCAATAGCCAGAACTAAAGCAAATAAGGTGATTAAGTTTAATGAAATATCAAAGAAGGTCATGAACACAAACGTTCCAATCAATGATACAGGAACCGCAATTGCGGGAATAACCGTAGAACGCCAGTCTCCTAAGAACAGGAATACTACTATACCTACCAGAATAAAAGCTTCAACAAGGGTATGAATAACTTTTTCGATAGAAGCATCAAGGAATTTAGAAACGTCATACGAAATCTCATAATCCATTCCTTTAGGGAATCTTTTCTTGATTTTTTCTAATTTAGCCTTTACCTCTTCAATAACCTGATTGGCATTACTACCAAATGACTGTTTTAGTACAATTGCCGCAGATGGTCTTCCGTTTAAGTTCGAATAAATATCGTACATCGAACTACCAAATTCTACTTTAGCAACGTCTTTCAAACGTAAAAGTTCTCCGTTAGCGTTTGATTTTACAACAATATTCTCATATTGCTCTTTGGTCGTAAAACGTCCGGAATATTTTAATACATATTCAAATGCCTGAGAACGTTTACCTGAACTTTCTCCCGTTTTACCAGGTGAAGCTTCTAAACTCTGACTAGATAAGGCATCCATTACCTCATCGGCAGAAATTTTATAAGCCAACATACGATCTGGTTTTAACCAAATACGCATTGCATATTCACGTGTTCCCAAGATATCTCCTGAACCAATACCATTTACCCTTTTTAATTCTGAAAGTACGTTGATATCAGCATAGTTATACAAGAACTTCATGTCAGTATTTTTATCTGTACTATAAAGATTCACGTACATCAACATACTTGGCACTTCTCGTGTAATTTTAATACCTTCTCTAATTACTAATGGAGGTAATTTATTAGTAACCGAAGCCACACGGTTCTGAACGTTGATCGCAGCCTGATTAGGATCTGTTCCTAAGTTAAACACCAATTTTATGGTCGCTTCACCGTCATTTCCTGCATCAGAAGCCATATATTTCATTCCGGGAACTCCATTTAAGGCTCTTTCCAGAGGAATTACAACGGCTTTGATCATCAATTCACCGTTAGATCCCGGATAATCTGCGGTAACATTCACCATTGGTGGTGAAATTGTAGGGAATTGTGTAATAGGTAAATTCAATACCGACAATACCCCTAAAAAGACAATTATCAACGATATTACTATCGACAGAACAGGTCTTTGAATAAATTTATTAAACATTTTATATTTTTTTTAATGATTAAAACCAAAGCAAATCTGCGATTGTTCAAAGTTTTGAGTTTCAAGTTTAGCACTGAACGTGAAACCTGAAACAAAAAATTACTCTGCTTTTACGCGCAAATGATTCATTACCTCCTTAGGAGACTGGAATTCATATTTAATTTTGTCATTCTCTTTTACTTTCTGAACTCCTTCAAGTAAAATTTTATCATTTTCTGTAAGACCTGTTTTGATCACGTACAAATCAGGGATTTCGCCTGTAATAGTAATTTCTCTTGAAGTTACTTTATTGTTTTTATCAACAACAAAAACATACTTTTTATCCTGAATTTCGTAAGTTGCTTTTTGCGGAATTATTATCGCATTTTTAAGCGGTACCAACATTTTAACTTGTCCGGTTTCTCCGTTTCTAAGTAATTTTCCTGAATTAGGGAATCTTGCTCTAAAAGCAATATTTCCGGTTTCACTATTAAATTCACTTTCGATAACTTCTACGTTTCCTTTTTCTTTAAATATTTCTCCATTGGCCAAAACCAAACTTACTTTACTATCAGCACGATCTTTTACGTCTGTCTGATATTGTAGATATTCAGGTTCTGATACGTTGAAGTAAGCAAACATCTGACTGTTGTCTGAAAGGCTTGTTAACAATTCGCCTTCGTCGATAAGACTTCCAAGTTTTAACGGGATACGGTCAATCGTTCCGTCAAAAGGAGCTCTGATTTCAGTAAATGATAAATGAAGTTTTGCCAGTGATACTTCAGCTTTTGCCGACTGCAGTTTTGCCTGCGCTACACTTAATTCGTTTTTAGAAACGATATTTTTATCTGCCAGTAATTTTGAATTTTGCAATTCAATTTCTACAGATTTTTGTTCAGCTTGTGCTTTAAGTAATTCTGCCTGATACATGTTTGGCATAATTTTAAACAACAGCTGTCCTTTTTTCACAAACTGTCCTTCGTCAACATAAATGTTTTGTAAAAACCCTTTTTCCTGGGCACGAAGTTCAATATTGCGCACAGATTTAATCTGCGAAACATATTCTTTAGTAAATGAAGTATCAATTCTTACCGGATTAGTTACGGTAAATTTTTCCGCTTCTTCTTTTTCTTCTTTTTTAGCTGTACAACTAGTTAGGCACACCAGAGCAATTAAGCCTGTGAACAAGATAATTCTTTTCATGATTTTATTTGGAAATTAAGCGATTGAATGCTTGGAATACAGAGATTCCTTTAGATGAAAAAATGCATCAGGCACCCTTAGTCAGAACTTAACTTTCATATAAGATGAGGTAGAAAAAAAATACATCAACAAGATATGCAGATCACAACTTAGGTAACCGATGTATACTGTTGAATCAAATTCTTAGAACCTGTTGGGTAATGTAGATAGGATTTGAGTTGCCACAAAATGGCACGAAGATTTTAAAACGATTGTAATCATTTACAATAGTCTGACTTGAAAAGGAAAGGTACCAATTGTCAAGTAAACTGTAGTTTGTTGCAAAAAACTTATTTGAAAGTCCATCTGTAAGATCATCACTTCCAAGATATTCTTCTTCAAGATCTATATCTGCATCTTCAATTATTGAACTGCCCTGATCCTGATTGGTGAATTTTACTCGGTGCTTTTTCTCAAGAGTATGCTGACGAAAGTTTTGTGGAGTACCAGCATTAAGATATTGCCCTCCGCCAAGCAGAAGCAAATTCATGAATACTAAAAATACTATTAACTTTCTCATTTGGGTGCGAAAGTAAGGAAAGTATCGAAACAAAAAAAGATTTTTTTATAAGCTTTAACATTTAGTAAAAACGAAAACGTTTTCATTGTTTTACTAAGTATGAATTACAACAAAATATTATTACTTTATGCGAAAATATCATAAAAAAACAACCTCCTCTTAGAATTATTCTAATACATAATCTTAAACTTATACAAAACAATCAAAATCGCAATGATTTGACTTTATATCTTTTATTCTATAATTTAAGCAGTCTTTTCTATAATAAAATTTAGGCTATTGAAAATTATTCTTTTTCTTTTTTAAAAAAATTACGATTTAAGCCGTTATTATTCGAACACCAAAGTCCTACTTCTTACATTTTTATTTATATGACAACAATCATATTTTGTAAAATAAGTTGTACATAAATTTGTGTCTTTATAAATCACAATGAAAATTCTAGCGTATCTATTTTTAATAGCGATAATTTTAAGACCGGCTTTTCCTGTTTTAAATTATATTGTTAACTATGACTATATAGCTAAGGAACTTTGTGAAAACAAAAAACAACCTCAATTGGGTTGTAATGGGAAATGTCATCTTAAAAAAGAATTGGCAAAAACCACAGAAAATGACTCTCCCTCGTCAGAGAAAAAAAACGTTTCCTCAGGAATTGACTTATTATTTATTGAAAATATTCACGCTTTTAATTTCAATTTTGCTGTTAAATCAATTTTGACAAATGATATTTTGCGACATAATTTGTATTCTTATTTTAATATCGTTTTGATATTTCATCCACCTGCTTTTCAGTATTAATTTCCAGAATCTTTATTAATTTTCTTATCGGTGCTATTACCGATACGCTATTTATTATCTGTTTTTTAATTTAATACTTATGAAAAATTTCAAATATTTATCTTTTCTTTTCTTGGCAATTACATTTTTTTCTTGTACATCTAATAGTGATTCTACACCGGAAACTGCAGTTGACGAAACCTTGGGACTTGTAAAAATTCAGAAACTATCCAATGAAAATCATGTTATTGAACTTTATTCCGAAACTGGAGTACTAACACAGGGGTACAATCAAATCTCGTTAAGAATAAAAGACAAAACCACCAATAAATACATTACAAACGCTTCGTTTAACTGGATACCAATAATGAAAATGGCTGCAATGCAACATTCTTGTCCGAGATCTGGCATCGAAAAAATTTCAGGCAAGCAAACTCTATATCGCGGCGATATTATTTTTCAAATGGCTCAAAATGATACAGATGCCTGGCATTTGCAAATAGATTATACGATTGATGATATTAAGTCTAATGCAACATCTGCTATAGCTGTAATTGCTTCTCAAAAACGTACGGTAAACTCTTTTACCGGAACTGACGGAGTAAGATATATTCTGGCTTACATCAGTCCGAAAACACCAAAAGTTGCCTTAAACAACATGACAGTTGGTCTTTATAAAATGCAGGATGATCTGATTACATTCAATGTAGTTGATAATTTTAAAATAAAAATAGATCCGCGAATGCCAAGTATGGGTAATCATAGTTCGCCTAACAATACTGATTTACTGCAATCATTATCCGGAGGAACTTATAATGGAAAACTTTCGCTGACTATGACCGGTTATTGGAAAATAAACCTGCAGCTCCTGAATGCTACCGGAGAAGTATTGAAAGGGGAAGATTTTGCAACTGAAAATCTGCAAAGCAGCCTCTTTTTTGAGGCGGAATTTTAATCATTTTATTACTAACAAGAAAGGGCTAAGTGATCACACTTAGCCTGCCTATTTATGATATTATGAAAATTACAGCCACAATTCTGTTAGCAGCATTTTCTACTATTTGTTTTGCGCAGAAACAAGAAAAAGACAGTATTTCGCCAGTTGATCTGAATGAAATTATTGTTATCAGCAAAAAAACGCCTGCTCGCCTTAAACAGCCAAAATCTCTTGCAACAGTTGAGGAATACTTGCAGCAATCATCAAAAGTTAATATGGTACGAAGGGGCGGATACGCACTGGAACCAATTATCAATAATATGGCGACTGAAAGAACTGTTATTACAATTGATGGTATGCGCATTTTTGGTGCTTGTACGGACAAAATGGATCCTGTTACTTCTTATGTTGAGGTATCGAATCTTTCTGAAGCTAATATTGCTTCGGGCCAACAAGGAAGCTGTCATGGACCAACAATTGGCGGATCGATCGATTTGAAGCGAGCCAATCTTAATCAAAAAGAATTAGGATGGAATGGTGCTGCTAAAACTGGTTACGAAACCAATAATCAACATAAAATTCTGGGAACATCTATAGGATTCAACGATAAGTCCTTTTACGTTAATACCGATTTTACTTATCGCGATGCCCAAAATTATAAAGCAGGGAATCATGAAGAAATAGATTTTTCGCAGTTTACAAAATACAATCTCTCGGCTACAGCCGGTTTTTATTTAGGCAAAAAAGGTTTGATCGAAGGTGCTGTAATTTATGATAAAGCTACAGATGTGGGTTATCCTGCTCTGCCTATGGATGTTTCTTTGGCAAAAGCCACCATAACTTCTTTGCGCTATAGCTATACTCCTGTTTCTTCTTATTTTACCAATTGGGAAACTAAAGTATACTATAACACTATTACACATAAAATGGATGATACTAAAAGACCAAACGTCCCCATTCATATGGATATGCCCGGATGGTCTGACACTTATGGATATTATTCTAAACTAAAAGGGAGGTATGAAAACCATCACTTCATGGCAAACCTGAATAGTTTTTATAACAAATCGATTGCCGAAATGACGATGTATCCAAGTAATCCTAAAGAGAATCCCATGTTTATGTATACTTGGCCTGATGTTCGAACTTTTTATAATGGTTTATATCTTGAAGACGGAATGCAAATTTCTCCAAATGCTAATATCAAAGTTTCTACAAATATTGGAATTCATTCTAATAAGGTTGCAGATGAATTTGGTTTGCAAAGTCTTGAGATTTTTTATCCTGATATGAATGCAACTAAAAATCGTGTTTTAAAAAGTCTTGCGGGAAATTATATTTTGCATCATAATAAATTCGAATACGGTTTTGGTTTGGCTTACGGAGAAAGAGCTCCATCAGTTTCAGAAGGTTATGGTTATTATCTGTACAACAGTAATGATTTTTATGATTATATAGGAAATCCCAATTTACAAAACGAGAAATCATTTGAAGCGAATCTCTCTTTTGGATTTAAAACCGAAACATTTACGGCGAACCTAACTTCATCGTTTTTTCATATTCAGGATTATATCATCGGGAAAATTGATCCTAACATACAGCCTATGACTATTGGAGGCTCAGGAGTAAAAGTCTATAATGCTTTGAATTATGCTACAATTTTTAATACAGATTTGAATTTGGAATATAAAATAGCCCAAAACTGGTATTTTAAAACACTTCTGGCTTATAGCTGCGGCAAAGATGACGATCATAATAATTTGCCTTTCATAAGTCCGTTGCGCTATTCCGGGAACTTACAATTTAAAAAAGAAAATTTCAATTTAGGATTTGGAGCATCCGGAAATCTAACTCAGGTAAAATTTGCAGCAGCTTACGGCGAAACTAAAACATCAGGTTATGTAATCTTTAATTTCAATTCCGGTTATACTTTTCCTTGGAATGAAAAGAAACTAAACGTTCAGGCTGGCGTCGAAAACATTTTTGATAAATATTACACTACATTCTCTGACTGGAATAAAATCCCGAGACAAGGAAGAAATTTTTTTATTAATGTTTCATATGTTTTATTTTAAAACCTCTTTATGATTGATGAAACAAACTAATTAGTGGATATACGTTTACCACAAAGTTTCCATTATTGTAAATTCCTTTCCTTCCTTAATAAAAGTTTGATGCGTATCGACCATTCCTAATTTCTCATAAAAAGATTTTTTGTTGGTTCTGGCATTGCACCAGACTTTTTTTAAGTCTTTTTCTTTTGCGACTTTAAAAATATGGTTCAAAAGTTCAGATGCGATCCCTTTTCCCTGATATTCTTCGAGGGTTGCTAATTTCCGAAACTGCATTTCAGTGTTCTTAATAAAACAAGAAACTATCGAAACTAATTGATCATGAACAAACACGCCAAAATGCAATCCTGAATTATCTTCTTGTAACTGAACAAACTCAAAAGGCTGATCCGGCCACATAATTTCATGCCTGATTTGCCAGGTTTGAGAGGCTTCGATTGCTTTAATTACCATTATATCATTTTTTCTTTAATGTTTCAAATTTAAGACATTTTATAATTATATCAAATGCGACTACCACAAATACATTTTACTCATTATCAAAAACATACACGAAATAAATAAGATAAATCATTCTTTTTAAATTAATAATATTTATTTTTATACGATCTAAAAAAACAAATCCAATTATGAAAAAATTCATTTTAGCAGTAGTATTGTGTATTAGTGTAAATGGTTTTGCACAATTAATACAATTCGGACCTCAATTTTCTTATAATATAACGTCTCCCCTAACCAATGATTTTAGTTCAAAAAGCTCAGGAACCGGCATAGGAGCTGCAGGATTTGTGAGAGTGAACTTATTACTTTTTTACGGTCAGGGTGAATTTGGATATGCGAAATCAAAATTCAACGTTGCTCAAACCGGAATTGGAGAAACTGAATATCAATTATCAGGAACTGATGCTACGCTACTTATTGGTTTTAAAGTTGTTCCTCTGGGAAAACTAGGAAATGTTCGGATATTTGCGGGATACAACTGGAAAAATTATTCGGATATTAAAGCAAATAATAGCCTGAATCCTATTGATATTGAAAAAAACAACAGCAGTATCCTTGGCGGAGTTGGTGTAGATTTATGGAGATTGACTTTAGACTACCGATATCTTGCCGGTGTTACAGATATTGATCCATCAAACAGAAAAGTAAAAACGGCCGCTTCTAATATCTCACTGGGATATAAATTTTTATAGAAAAACTCTTTTTTCTACATACAAAAAGAGGCTGTCCGAAAAGTAATTTCGGGCAGTTTTTTTTTGTTTTACACATTGATTTTTCTTATATTTAAGTACTAAAATCAATGATTATGCAGCCAGTTTTTAAGCC